>NZ_AZUV01000024.1:0-81694 GCF_000513875.1 Mesorhizobium sp. WSM1293
CGAGGGTGCCGGTGATCGTGCCGGTGGCAGTGACGCCAACCGTGCCCGTGCCATTGTTGGTGGCCACGATGCCCGTCGTGCCGGAGACATTGTTCGCGCTCATGTCAACCGCGCCCGCGCCAGCTCCGGCGTGCCAGGCTACGATCGCCGTGTTGCCGGTGGCGGTGACATCGCGCGCTGCCACTATTACATGGCTGCCGACCGATGCGGCAAAGATGCCGTTGCCGGCGGTCGCGGCAATTGGACCCCCTGCGACCACCGTCGTCCTGCCCGTGCCGAGATTCTCGGCGTCGATGCCGAACCGGGCGTCAATCGACCCNTTGGTGGTCACCTCGATATTGCCGGTTGCCGCACCTGGAACGATCACCGCCACCAAACCGGCGTTACCCGCCTGAAGGTCTCCATTGGCGGTCACCGCGATGTTGCCGGTCAGCGACTGGCTCTGCGCATCGATCGCGTCCTTGCCAAACGCCAGCGCGCTGACATTGTTGGTCTTGACCGAAACGCCGGTGCTGGTCGCTACGTCGCGGACGGTGATGCCTTCGCCTGTTGCCGCAGAGACACTTGCGGCGATGTTGATGTCGACCGAACCGGCACCTCCCGTCTGCGCCGCATCGAAGGCATTGCCGGTGCCGTTGTTGATGATGCTCCCACCCGTGTAGGTGATCACGCCGCCGGCTGCCGAGAGCGAGAGCGCCGCGGTGCCGCCAGCTGTTGGCATGTTGCCGGCATCAATGCTGATCGTGCCATTGTTGGTGACGTTGAGACCACCGGCGCCAGTGTTGGAAACTGCGAGGCCATTGCCGCTTACCGTCGTTCCTGCATCGATGTTGAGGATGATCGGTGTTGCGATGGCACCAGAGTAAGCTCGGTCATTGGGCGGGTTATCAGGATACGTCGTGTCGATGGTGGTGGTATTGTCGCATTGGATCGTGGCGCCAACAACGAAGCAAGCCGACCAGGCCTGTCCCGGTGCCAGCAGGGTCGCGCCCGCAGCTGCGGCAACGCCAACAGCGGATCGCAGTGCAAGCCGGCTCACTTGAGAACGCAGCTTCCACCGCAAAGCCGAATTCGTGGAAGCCTTTCCCGGAATCGAAGGCGAAAGAACAGCCTGCCTGTGCCCGATCATTCTTGCCATCACGCTCAGTTCCCGTCGAATTCTCGAATGCGGCGGAGACTGCGGCCAAGGCCGTGGACCGAACAGTCGTCATATGACGACTGTTCGTCGGTTTGTGGGTAAGCAATAGATTGCTGGCCGGCTTGTTGCCGGCTGGCCACATATTCTGTTGTGCTAATTATCGACCAAGGTGAAAATAGTGGCAGGCAGAGCTGACGCCACCCGTCAGAGCTCTGTCCGCACAATGCCTACGCCCCTTTCAACAACGCCACGAGCCGGCTCTGCCGGCGGCTTCCGGTTTGGCGAATATTCGCTCCAGAGAGACCGGGTGATCTGCGCCTCGACTTCGCGTGCGGCTCCGGCTCGCTGCTGCTGAACGTGCGCAAGCGCATGGGGCCGCACGGCATCGGCAGAATCTACGGGCAGGAAAAGAACATCACCACCTACAACCTCGCGCGCATGAACATGCTGCTGCATGGCGTGAAGGACACTGAATTCGAGATCTACCACGGCGATACGCTTTCCAATGACTGGGACATCCTGCGCGAATTGAATCCTGCAAAGAAGCCTTCCTTCGATGCCATTTGTGGCCAACCCGCCCTTCAGTTTGCGCTGGGATCCGACTGAGGCGATGGGCGACGATGTGCGGTTCAAGAACTATGGGCTGGCGCCCAAGTCGGCCGCGGACTTTGCCTTCCTGTTGCACGGTTTCCACTACCTGAAGGATGAAGGCGTAATGGCCATCAACCTCCCCCACGGGGTGCTGTTCAGAGGTGAGGCGGAAGAGCGCATTCGAACCAAGCTGCTGAAGGACGGTCACATCGACGCCGTCATCGGACTGCCCGCCAACCTGTTCTATTCGACGGGTATCCCGGTCTGCATCCTTGTTCTGAAGAAGTGTAAGAAGCCCGACGATGTTCTCTTCATCAACGCAGCCGAGCACTTTTTGAAGGACAAGCGTCAGAACAAATTAGGGGATGGCAAGAACGGGACAACGGACCATATCGGCAAGATCATCGAAACCTACAAGTTCCGTAAGGAGGAGGACCTATTCCAAGCGCGTCAGCATCGATCGTATCGCCGACGAGGGTCACAACCTCAATATTTCCCGCTACATCAGAACGGCTGAGGATGAGCTCGAAATCGATCTAATAGCCGCCAATGAAGACTTGGTCAGAAGCAGTTTCGCGCAGCGACAGCGAAGCACAACACATTCTTGCGCGAGCTTGGGCTTCCAACCTTGCCGCTTTCAAAAGGATGACGCCGGGCTCGAATCGACCATCAAGCAGCGCGCCGGTGCGCCTTGAGAGCTGCTGATTTCCCACGTCCGCTTTCGGTCTATATCGATGTTGGCTTGTACGGCGGTAATGAGGCGCATTGCTGCCGCTAGCTCACAGCTAGCTATCATCCGCTACGAGGATGGGGAAGCACAAGCAGTGCGCTGGAAATGGCGTCGGGCTCTGTTCACTTGCTATGCCTAGGAATGTGCATATATTGTGCGTAAGAGAGAGGTCGGAGATTTGTCATGACCCACGCACAGCTCGCACAATCGAAAGTGGTCTCAGGTTTTGTCGACAGCCTGCAGGAGCCGCGCACGCCTTATATCTCGCCGAAGCGCCTGTCGCAGGCGCTGGGCGTGAAGGTGGCCAACTTGGCGCAGTTGACCGGCGTCCACCGCAACACGCTCCGTAACCCGTCGTCGGAGCGACTGCAGGGTCGGATGCGCGAGATGGTGAAGGTGATTTCGGCCGCAACGGAACTCACCGGCGACGTCGACAAGGCGATCTACTGGTATCGCAATGAGCCGATCGCCGACTATGGCCATCGCACGGCGGCCGAACTCGTCGCGGGCGGCCAGGTCGAAGCAGTGCTGGCCTTCATCCGGGATCTCGAGAACGGGGCGCGCGGGTGAAGGTCACCCGCGTCGGGCCGGACGAGATCTTCCATCGCTATCTGACACCCAAATGGGCCTTCCTGCCCACCAGTGGTGGGGGCGCGGCGATCGATGGCGGGCGCTTCAATCGGCCCGGCGTCGAAGCCGTTTACCTGTCCCGCGCGCCTCAGACAGCGTTGGAGGAATACAAGCAGGGTGCCAGCATCACCCCGCCCGCCACCCTTGCCGCCTACAAGATCACGCTTTCCGAGATCGCCGATCTTTCTCAGGGGTTCGACCCGAATGTTTGGGATAGTGCCTGGAAGGAATGGGATTGTGCCTGGCGCCAGATCGCTCGCATCGACAGCAAGATACCGTCATCCTGGAAGCTTGCGGACCTGGTCGTTACGACCGGGCTTCGCGGTATTCTGTTTCCGTCGCTGCGTCACGCCGGCGGCACCAATCTGGTGATCTTTCCGGCCAATCTTGTCGACGGTGATAAGGTCGCGGTTCACGATCCCGATCACCGGCTACCGACCGATCAGTCATCATGGCCCTGAGTTGCTAGCTGTCGTAAGCAACCCGATTTCCGATCAGTTCAGAGCGCCTCATCCTCAACGACGCCAGTCGTTGGGTCGCCCTCTTCGAAGTCGCCCTCCCCCCGGACAAGACCGGTCGGTATATCCCCGGCCAGCAGCTTCTCCTTCGACAGCAGCCCGGCGTCCTCGAGCGCCTCGAAATCCGGCAGCTGGCGCAGCGTGTCGAGCCCGAATTGCGACAGAAAATTTTTGGTCGTCACATAGGTATAGGGCGCGCCCGGCTGCGGACTGCGCGGCCCCGAGGCGATGAGATCCTGCCCCCGCAGCACACCGATCAGGTCGCGCGACACCTCCTTGCCGAAGAAGGAAGACAGCTCGCCACGCGTGATCGGCTGGAAATAGGCGATGCACATCAAAACCAGCGCCTCCGCCTGCGACAGTTCTTTTGCCCGCTCGCCCGCTGCCGTGCCGAATGCGGCGCGGATGGCGTCGCCAAAGATCTGTCTGGTCCGGTGCTGCCAGCCGCCGGCGACCGCGACCAGCTCGTAGGGGCGGCCGGCGAGCTCGGCGCGAATGTCGTCGATGATCAGCTCGAGATTGCAGTTTTTTCCCACCACCCGCGCGAGGACACCGCGTGTCACCGGTTCGCTGGCCGCAAAAATGACCGCTTCGACGCGGCCCATCCATTCGCGCCAGCGCAGCTCCGGCGGCAGGTGGGCGAGTTCGGTGTCGAGCAGCACAGGCTGTTCGTTCGGCTTGCGGCGGGCGGACGCTTCGCTCATCGCTACAGCCCAAACAGCCGAAAAGTAGTGCGGCCGGAAAGCTCGCGCACGGCATCGAGCTGTTGCAGCCGCTCGAACAGGCGTCGCGCCGCAAAGCGCGACAGGCTTTTGGTCGTCAGCGATCCGGAGACGGCGTCGTCGTCGAGCAGTCTTTGGATCACATCGCCCGCCCCCTTCGCCCTGAGCTTCGGTGCGACGGCGATGAGCCGCTCCGCGCGACGCGACAGCTCGGCCGCCAGCCGGCACGCGTCCGCCGCCGCGTGAACCAGCGCGACGCAGACCGCGCGCTCAAAATTCTTGTCCGCGGGTCGGATGCGCTTGCCGCCGGCCTCGCCGCGAAAAGTCGGCCCAAAGGCTTGCGCCATCAGCAGCGGCACCGGCCGCGGCCAGCGCAGGCCGTGCGCCAGCACCAGGTCGGCCAGCCACCAAGCCAAAAGCTCGCAGTCGGGGCGTACGGCGACGACGTGAGCGGCGATCGCCGCCGCGGCGAACGGCGCCGGCCGCTGCGCCCTCACCACTTGTTCGATCTCCGTGCCCAGGTCGGCAAGCGCGGCGCCTTCCCAATGGAGGCCGAGCTGGCCGACGATGTTTTCGAGTCGATCGGCGCTGGCACCGGGCGGCTGCCCGGCCAACTGCCGCCAGGCGCCAAGGATGGCGCCGGCGGGGCCGGGATCGGCGCCGGCCGGGCGCAGGTGCCAGGCGTCGCGCAGGGCGGCCTCGTCTTCGGCGCGCCCAGCCAACCGCATGCTGGCGGCGGCACAGCGAAGCGCCAGCCGCTGCCGCCAGGTCCCGGCCCAACTGGCTTGCGCGCGGGCAAGCGTGTCGAGGGCACCCAGGGCGGCGCCGGCCTGGAAGGCGGCGTCGATCTCGCTGGCGTCACGACCGGACGCGAGCGCCCAGGCCGGTACGGTCGGCGGCGCGGCGAGGCTGGCGGTCGCGGGATCGAGGCGAATCATGATTGGAGCGTAAAGCGCCCGTGCGCTTTGCGCCATCAATTTCGACCCAAAACGCACAGCCTGTCGTGCAGATATAATGAATGATAATGTTGCATTATCGTGCATTTTGGCGCCTAGTATGGAAATGGCCTCTCTCGTCGATCAGAACCCCGGAAAACGTGCTCGGCAAGGTCCCGCTCGACCACAGCAAACGGCGTCAGGTGTCGACCAAATCGCGCCGGTGGCCTCGGCCGGGCACGACACGCCGATCGCCGACGACCTGCCCGACATCGTCGACGTCGTCATGGAGATGGGTTGTATCCCGGAGGAACCGCCGGCCGAAGCCCCCTCCCCTGTTCCGGCCGTCGCCAATCCCCGCCTGCCGGCGCATCTCGACGCGCTGGCCGATCGCGCCCGCGACTATGTCGAGGCGGCGAGTTCAGCCAACACCCGTCGCGCCTACGCTTCGGACTGGAAGCAATTTGCGAGTTGGTGCCGTCGGCAGGGTTTTTCGACGCTGCCGCCCAATCCCCAAGTGGTCGGGCTCTACATTACCGCGCTGGCATCTGGCGGTGCGGCAGGCACGGCCGCGGGGGACAAAAAATCGGTGGCGACGATTGAGCGCCGCCTGTCCTCACTGACGTGGAACTATGCGCAGCGCGGCCAGCCGCTCGACAGGAAGGACCGCCATATCGCGACCGTCATGGCCGGCATTCGCAACAAGCACGCCTCCCCACCCCGGCAGAAGGAGGCGGTGTTGCCGGAAGATCTGATCGCCATGCTGGAGACGCTCGACCGCGGCACGCTACGCGGCCTGCGCGACCGCGCCATGCTGCTCTTGGGTTTCGCCGGCGGCCTGCGGCGCTCCGAGATCGTGGCTTTGGATGTCGGCCGCGACCAGACCGAGGACGGCCGCGGCTGGATAGAGATCCTCGACAAGGGCATGCTCGTTTCTCTTCGCGGCAAGACCGGCTGGCGGGAGGTCGAAGTCGGGCGCGGCTCGTCCGATGCCACCTGCCCGGTTGTCGCGGTGCAGACCTGGCTCAAGCTCGCCCGTATCGCGCACGGTCCCCTCTTCAGGCGCGTCACCGGCCAGGGCAAGGCGGTCGGCGCCGATCGGCTTCACGACCAGGAGGTCGCGCGCCTGGTCAAGCGCACTGCGCTGGCGGCCGGCGTGCGAGGCGATCTGTCGGAAGGCGAACGAGCAAAGCTCTTTGCCGGACATTCGCTACGCGCCGGCCTCGCCTCGTCGGCAGAGGTCGATGAGCGCTACGTGCAAAAGCACCTTGGTCACGCCTCTGCGGAAATGACTCGCCGCTATCAGCGCAGACGCGATCGCTTCCGTATCAATCTCACCAAGGCGAGCGGACTATAGGCCGGGCACGCCTCTCCCCTGCCCTTCGGATGCCGAGAAGTGCGTTATTGCCAGGATAGCTGATCCCTCGGCAGCCGACCACTGGGGTCGAATACGGCCACCTTGTGCGGGAGATCGGGGCCCCAGTTCCAAAGGACCAGATTGCGATCCTCCATCTCGGCCCCCGGCGCGAAGCTCGGAACCACGATGCCGGCAACATTTCGGGGTTGCAACCGCTCATAGATGGACCAGGACGCTGGACGTTCTCCGTTGCTGAGAGCCGTCGCCCAGGCACAGGCCATCTCTTCGAGCGTCACAGAAAACTCTCCTCTCCGCTCTTCCGTTGTCAGATCCGCGATGTCGTCACAATCGATCTCATAGGAGCAAAGCACGCAGGGATCGATCCGCTGTGCGAAGCCCTGGTTGGCTTCCTTGATCGCTGTCATGATGGTCAGCGCCAGATAGAGCGCCGGCACGCCTTTGGGATTGAATCGAGCCCCTCGGATCGCCGCTCCTTCGCCGGAAGTCGGCTTGAATGCCCAACGTGGATCATGTGCGCGGTAGCAGGTTCCGACGAACCTCACGCAAACCCGCCAACGGCCATGTGATCGAGATAATCACGGACCGCTGCTGCCTTGCCGTCCTTCACCAGCGCCTCAGCGGTGCGTCCCCCAAATGCCGGAAGCGGCTGAGCCCGATACCAGGCCATCGCCTGCTCCTTGCCACCCGCCCATTCCGTCACTCGGCTGATGATCTCGAGCATTTCTCGCAGACGCCCCTGGGTCTTTACCGTGGCGCTACGCTCTGACCGATAAAGCGTCTCGCGTGCAAGACCTGCAGTCTGGGCCAACTGGCCTTTGGACATGCCAAAACCGTCCGCGACCTGCCCAATCGCAATCTTCCCATTCCGGTCCATGTAGGACAAGATGAGAGGTCCATTCTGCTCGGCTATCTTGAGTGCCTGGCCCATGGTGTTCATCCTACCATATCGGGAGTCATATTTCGTGTGCAGAAGATATGGCACTTGTAGACTGTTTTCAAGAACGAACCCGTTCAGTGGCCGCGCCGCAAACCCCGCCGACAGGTGGGAATGTGCCAGGCCACCTCAACAGCACCGGTCACATCCTTACGCCGCTGCCCCGCGATATCTTGCCGCTCATCCGGTCATCCGTGCTGACGCGCCATTGGCTTTCAGCGCCGCCATGAGCATAGGTCCAACAGAAAACTCACCCGCTTTTGCCTTTTCGGTCAGCACGCGCAGATAACCGCCAGCCGAGTTGATATGCTGCGCTCTTTGCAGAATGCAGGCGATCACGATCGCGGCAACTTCCTGGCCCATCACATGGCAAGCCTCCTCATAGGCTGAAGGCGACACGCCAAGGTATCCTCGCACCTGGGCGGCGGTCATCATCAAGTCGCGCCAGCTTCCGATCCCGTTGACGGCATAGTCGGCAATATCGGGACAGGCCCGCAGCACCAGTCCAATCGGGTAGCCTTTCGGCTTCTCGGGGGGGTGGGATGTTGGCTCGGCCTCCGCCCTGCTTTTTTCGAAAGCCGGTTCAAATACAAAAGCGGAGTCTGTGTTTGAATCAGATTGCTGCCGCTCATTATGGGACTCATTGCCGCTAGGATTCTTGGCATTTGTGAAGCTTTCCAGCATCTTGTTGACCGCTTCGTGCAGCTCTACCAGCTCGGCGACGACCCCTTCCAGCTCCGACAGGCCTGCCCGGCGTGGAATTGCGTCCACAATGGCCCGGAACCGCTTCCACAGCGTTCCCCAGTCCCCGGGCACATCCTCCTCGACAGCGGCCTCGATCAGCTTATGGATGTCGCGGCGGTGCAGCGTGATGCGCTCCCGCATCAGTCTGAGCGCCCGACCGTCGGCTCGAACCTGGTCGGCCGCCTGCTGAAACTCCGCTGCCCTGGTGATCAACGGGGCCAGGGAGAAGCCGAAGGCCTCCACCACAGCCCCGCCCGGCCCTTTGCGGGCAAATCTTTTGCCGTTGGCGCTGTCCCTGCGGATGATGAGGCCGCAACTTACCAGTTCCGCCAGGTTCCTGCGCAGCGTGGAATCGGCCATGCCGTGCGCCCGCAGCGATAGCTGAGCGTTGGACGGAAAGACCATCAACCCGTTTTCCTCGCTGATCTGGTCGTCTGGATAAAACGTCAAAAGCCCGCTGAGCACCGCCAGGGCGCGATCGCCGACGCCGACAATCGACTTGCCCTCGCACAGCCACCGATAAACCTGCCATTTCTCGACGACAGACCCCTGAGGTATCTGCCTTGACGCCGTGTTGGCTTTCACCAACGCAAGCGTCATCGGCCGCCGCCCGAAGGGCGTCGTCGCAAACCCACTCTCCATTTGCCTCACCTTTCAATCAGGCAAAAGAAATCTGCTCGCCGAAATGGCGCCACGACTCTTGACAGTGATTCGGGGAAGTGCGATTCTCAGCTTGCTACAGACGAGAAGGGCTTCCGCGACGGCGACGTTCGGGGGCCTTTTTCTTTTGCGGTTTCAGTCTCCTGTTTTCTTGGCTGTTTCCGATTGCCGAAAAGCCTCGAAAAGCTCGTCCAGCCGATCGGTTATGAACGCTCCGAACGGCGAGGCTTCCTTGGCCTTCAGGGCAAGCGTAAACACTTTTCCTGTGTCGGTGATCTTGGCTCGCACGGATCTGTCGTGCGGTGCCCAAGCCTTTTCCTGTGTCTTCGATGCTGCTGGCGCGCGTTTTGCCGGCGCGCTCATGAAGTCGAACAGACGCGCAAATCGTGCGTCACTGCCTGACGTGGCGAACTCTGGACTTGCCACATAGTCGGCCGCCCTGCCCGCGCTATCCGGATGCTCCATGAGCTTGGCGAGCTGCCACCATCTGTCCCGACCAACAGTCTTGGCGGCGCCAATGGCCACAATGACTGGCTCTGGAATGTTGCTGGTAACAGAACGCATCTTCGAGAAGGTCGTGTCATCGAGCGCCAAAGCCGACTTCACCGTGTCGGGCGTGTGGCCGCGCTTGAGAATGCGATCGGCAAACAGGGTCCTTTCGATGAAGGACAAATTGGCCCTTGCGGCGTTCTCTTGGCCCTGGGCAATAACATGATCCTCATCGCCCATCTTCTTGACGACCGCGCGTACTGGCCGTCCCAGCTGGCGGGCAACCTTGACGCGCCGATGCCCGAAGACGGTCTGAAAGCGACCGGAGAGCTCAGGATGAGGCCTGACCAGGATCGGAGAATCTTGTCCTCTTTCCCGAATGGCCGCAAGCAACTCCTGATATGCCTCATCGTCTTCGTCCAGGCGATCCGAAACGAAGGAGGTATCCACAAATGCCGGATCGAGATCCACGACCGAGCTCTTGGAGAGCTCCTCGAAGGATTGCATGATGGAGCGCGACGCCCCGCGAACGGCATACCCGGATACGTCCTTCGCATCAGCCACTGCCGTCGCAGGGCCCAACACACTGCCGAAAATGTCCCTGCGTGCCATTTAACCGCCTCCAATCGCGGTTAGCGATTTGATTTCAAAGACAAAATTTCCAGTTTTTACTGCCGTAAACTTCGCCGTCATGACCGTCCCCACGCACGATGGATCAGCGTCGCGATTTCAGCATTGACCGCATCGAGGGATTCCAGTGCACGGTCGTAGGTGGAACGGGTAAAGGCCGACTTCTCCACCTCGTAGAGCGTCTGCTTGGTGAGACCCGCGTCCGAAATCGCCGTCGACTTCAACATCGGGTTCTCCAGGATCTGGCCGGCAAGCATGGACTGCATGAAGCCTACCATCTGCGCCTGCGGGATATCCGTCGGCTCGTAGCGTGTGATCAGATATCTAAACCAATCGAGCTCGATTGCCGCACCGGCGGCCTTGATGGTTTTCAATATGCCGCCGAGCATGAGCAGGAACTGGCTCATAGACATCAGGTCGAGCATCTGCGGATGAACTGTAATGAGAACCGACGTCGCCGCCGACATGGCCGTCAACGTCAGGTAGCCAAGCTGGGGCGGGCAATCAACCACGACAACGTCATAGCGATCGTCGACCTCCGTTAACGCCTTCGCCATGCGCGTGAAGAACTGGCGCCCGGCATTTGACGTCTTATCCTGCATGGCGAGGGGCGTGTCGTATTCGTATTCCTGCAATTCGAGATTGGCGGGGATGATATCGAGACCTGGAAAATTCGTCGGAAGGATTACGTCCGCAATCGAGCGGCGTTCGTCATCGTAACGAATCGCCTCATAGAGCGAGAGGTTGTTATCAAGTTCCGGCTGAAAGCCATGCAGGGCCGACAGTGAGGCTTGAGGATCGAGATCGATTGCAAGAACACGGTGGCCGGTCAAGGCCAGATGCTGGGCGAGGTGGGCGGCAGTCGTTGTCTTGCCACTGCCCCCCTTGAAGTTGACGACAGCAACGACCTGGAGCTTGTCGCCGGACTTGCGGTGCGGGACATACTTCTTGACTTCGGTCCTGCCATGCTGGTCCAGGAAATGGCGCAGCTCAAGCATCTGCTGGGCAGTGTAGGACCGGCGTCCCGATGGGATCTGCTCGGGCAGGGGGCCCTTGCCCTCCAGATGAAGGCGCTTCAGATTGTTCTGCGAGACACCAAGATAGTGAGCGACTTCTGCCATCGAAAACGAACGCAGCGTCTTCGCCGCATCGGGGGGAAATTTCTCCATCCGAAGCTGGTTAAGGCGCCGTGATATCTCAGCACCCTGCTCGAGGATTTTCTCATCGAACTCGAAGCTCGGTAGCCGCATGGCGATATTCATTCTCGTCGAAAACCTGAATTGGCGCTTTTTGCGATGAAATTATTCAACAAGCGCCATTAAGCTCCGATTCGGAAAGCCCGGCAAGAAGTTTTAGGTTAACAGAAGGTGAACAGCACTAGCGGGCTTCCTTGCGGCCGATTCCTGCTGTCGTCGGATAATGGCGGGTTGTCGTTCGACTGGAACTCTCCCGCTCATCTGGCTAAACGCCTGGTTTTTCTGACACAAAGAGCAGTCTTTACGGCAGTAAAAACCGCCCCATCAGCGGAGCGGCTTAGGGGAGGGGAGGGCGCTTCCACCCGCTCAAGGCGGTAGGCGGGCTCGCTTTGCCGGCTGAGGCTTGGTCGAAGGCATCAAAAGCAATGGCCGACCTCCTCCATCATGACGAGACGCAAACGTCCAAAGCTCGGACCGACCCCAATTCGTCTCTAGCGGCCTCAAACGATATTCGCTGACATAGGGTAGGTCAGCGTGCCTCCTGCAGGTGCGTTTGCATGCGGAGGTCAACCGTTACCCGACTGAAAGCCGATCGCTGGAGACCGCAGTTCGCGCACCATCGTTTTGAGCGGTGCGGGCGAGCGCCCGAAACTTCCTTTATCTGCTCGCCAAGGGAGCGTTCGCAACCGACGAGGGTGCCACCCGAGCGTTGATAGCAGACGCTTGGTGATGAAATCCGGCCTGAGGTAGAAACCGAATTTGTCGGCTCGGGAACAACGATGCCAAGACCATCATTCCCGGCTCTATGGTGTCACTCTTGGCCCTTGAGGTCGCTGTCGCCGTAGGCTGCCGCGGACACCGTTGAACAGCTGATCTCGGGAAGGGGAGGGGGGCCCATCTTCAAGCGGGGTCGGAGGCTTGCCAACGCGCTGTTGGGTGGATTTCATCTCCTGAACGAATTTCATGGAAATCAGCTCATCGACAAGATCCGAACTGGCCTGCTTCATTGCGATTGTAGATGGCATTCATCAGTGAGCCAATGATGACCCGGGCGAGGTCCGGATGGTTCTCGAGTGTGTTGAGTCGACGTTGATGAAGATGTCGATTTTGCCCGCTGCAACCTCGTCGGTCGCAAACTTCTGCCCGAGACGAGCGCGGCGTAGCTCTCGTAGGACAGCCAGTGCGTTTCCCTGGATGCGGCCCCATAGATGCCCGAGAATGTCTCCGGTGTCATGTTGATGAAGCGGGCGACGTTTTCGCGGACAAATGCGCTTTGCGACGAGTCGCAATCCTGCAATCGGGTCGCAGTTTTGGTTCCGGAACCCATTGCGTCACGCCGCGCAGCAGTGGTTCGACCACGTCGCATGGAGTGGGTGTCGGCTGAACATGACACCGAGCTATCCGCTTGGCCTTCGGCGAATCGAAGCAATTCAGCACGAGCCCAGAGTCGGTGACATCGCCATATCTGTCCGCCCCGGTCGCAGGCCTCTGACCTTGCGGTTGTGCGCGGCTATCTCCCGCGAGGTCTGTGCGCCCGCGGAACCGGTCCGCTTTGGGAATTCCGAACTTCGCACAATCTACGGAGGGTAGGATCATCACAGCCTTGTCGGCGGTGTGGTTCCTCCGGGCGATGGCTTCCTTCACTCCAGATTCCCAGGTTCATATGACTCACGCTGGACGGGTTCAGGTCGACGGCATTCTCGGCCTTGCTCACTTTCATGCCTGAAGCGCTGCATTCGCTTGGTTTCATCACCGGCGGTGTGGCCGCTGGCGCGATCGGCTGGAGCGGAAATCCGCTCGCCCTTTGGCAGCCCTGGCTTGCCTGGGTCGGGCAGCGCAGCGGGGCGAGGGCACATGTCTGTGCCACTCCTGTGGTCGAGGTCGAGGGCGTGAAGGTTGCGCCGCTGATCTGCTACGAGCAGCCCATCGTCGTCCTTGCCATCCAAGAGGCGGGCCGCGCGAGCCTGGGCATCTCTGTTCAGTCTCTATCCAGCCCAATTGATCGTTGACAGAGGCGCTCTGGGAGCCTAGCGTACCTGACTGGTATAACAGGTATGCCACATGATCGGCGTTCTGATCAAACCGCGGAAGCTTTCGGAGGAGGTTGCAGCGCACCTCGAGCGGATGATCCGCAAGGGAGAGCTGGCCGAAGCCGACCGGCTCCCATCCGAGCGGGAACTCATGCGGCAGTTCGGGGTCGGGCGCCCTTCAATCCGCGAGGCCCTGCTGCATCTGAGCAAGATGGGGCTTGTCGAGGTGAAATCCGGTGAGCGCGCCCGCGTCACTCGGCCAACCCCCCAATTCGTGATCGACGCCCTCTCGGGGCCGGCGCGCCACATGATTTCGGCTCCTGGCGGGGTTCATGACTTCCAGAGCGCGCGTTTGTTTTTCGAAGTCGGGCTTGCCCGCAACGCCGCCATCAATGCCACGTCAGAGGATATTGAGGGCCTCAAGGAGGCGCTCGAAATCAACCGGCAGTCGATCGGGGACCTGACGCGCTTCGAGCGCACCGATGTGGACTTCCACTACGTGCTGGCGGTGATCACCCGCAATCGTATCTTCACAGCCATTCACGCGGCGTTGGCCGAATGGCTGCTGGAACAGCGGCGCACAACTTTGGCCAAAGGTGAAGACCGAAAGGCCTACGAGGCTCATCGCGAAATCTTTGATGCCGTCGCCGCGCGCGATCCAGACGCCTCCGAAGCGGCTATGCGCAGGCATCTGGAATATGTCTCCAGACGCTATCTTGAAATTGCGGGTGGCAAGGGATGAGCGGCTTCGTAGTCTGGGTCGATTTCCGCCTCAAGCCGGGTGCCCGGGGCAGATTCCGAGAGCTCGTGGACGCCAACGCGACCGCGTCGGTTCGCAGCGAAGCCGGCTGCCGCCGCTTTGATGTGACGCAGGCGCGCGGCGAGCCCGACCGGGTCCTGCTCTACGAGATTTACGACAGCGAGGCGGCATTCATGCTCCACTGCCGGACAGCCCATTTCGAGGAATTCAATTCGCAGAGCGCGCCGCTCGTCGACACCAAGCTGGTGACGATCTGCGACCTTGTTGTCGAAGCTTCGTCTTGAAGAACGCGTAGGCGCAATGCGCCCCTTGTGGGCGAACGGGAGGGAAGTTCATGTCGGAGCCAAGTCTCAAGGCGCTAGCGTCTCACAGACGCGTCAAGCTCGGGACCCTTGTCGCCGAGTTCGCGACGCCGGGGATAGGCCACATCCTGAAGTCCGCTGGCTGTGACTTCGCCTTTTTCGATATGGAGCATTCGGGCTTCAGCCTGGAAACGGTCAAGAGCGCGATCCGCTATTTCGAGGCGGCCGACCTGCCGGTTATGGTGCGTGTGCCATCGCAGGACTACCATTTCCTCGCCCGCGCCATGGATATGGGGGCCGAAGGATTAATCGCGCCGATGGTGAGTACCGTCGAGCAGGCGCAGCACATCATCAATTCCATGAAATACCATCCGGCTGGCGCTCGCGGCGTGGCGCTGCAGATCGCGCATGACCGTTACCGTCCGGGCTCGGTTGCAGATAAGTTCGAGGCGGCCAACCAGCGCTCGGTGTTCATCTGCCTGATCGAGACCGCCGACGGCGTCAAGAACATCGACGGCATTGCGGGATTGGACGGCGTCGATTGTCTGTGGGTCGGTCACTTTGATCTGTCGGTCTCGCTCGGCATTCCCGGCGACTTCGCGCACCCGACCTTCATCGCCGCGATGGCCAAAATCGTTTCCGCCGCCAAAAGGCACAACAAGTCGCTCGGGCGCCTGGTGCCCAACGTCCAGCAGGGCCACGAGTTCTACGCACAAGGCTTCGACTTCATTTGTTATTCGGGCGACGTCTGGATACTGCACGACGCGATCGCCGACGCGGTCTCCAAAATCCGGGCCGGGTGCCAGTAAGAACGGAGGAGAGAATGGGCGACCTAAAGTTCAAGGTGGCGCTTTCCGGTGATTTCCGCATGCCGGACGGCTCGCTGACCTATCCCGACTTTGACCTGGAGCCTCTGCGCAAGGCGCCAGGCCTCGAGATGACATTCCTGGAATCGAATAACCCGCTTCGCGCCGACCAGCTTGAGGACTTCGATGCGCTGATCCTTCTCACTCATCGCTTCGTTTCCACGAGTGTCCCCAAGAGCGGTCGGCTGGCCGTCGTTGCCCGCTTCGGCGTCGGCTACGATACTGTCGACGTCGAGGCCTGCACTGCCGCCGGCATCGCTCTGGTCATCACGCCCGATGGGGTAAGACGGCCGGTCGCCGTATCCGTCATCACCTTTATGTTGGCACTCACCGGCAAGCTGTTCACGAAGGACGCCCTCACCCGTAAGGGACCTCATGGCTTCCAGGAGCGCTCCCAACATATGGGTGTCGGGCTCGTGGGGCGTACGCTGGGGTCGCTCGGCATCGGCAACATAGGCGCCGAAGTTTTTCGCCTGGCAAAGCCCTTCGATATGAGGTTCATCGCCCATGACCCATTTGCAGACAAGAAGGTCGCTGCCGAACTAGGCGTGGAGCTGGTCGGACTGGAAGATCTGTTTCGTCGCGCCGACGTGCTGTCGGTAAGTTGCCCGCTGACGCCTGACACGCGCCATCTCGTCAATGCCGAGCGGCTCGCCCTGATGAAGCCTACTGCATACCTGATCAATACAGCGCGCGGCCCGATCGTCGACCAGAAGGCATTGGCACAAGCCCTGCGGGAGCGTCGTATCGCCGGCGCCGGTCTCGACGTGCTGGAGCAGGAGCCGCCGGATGCTGACGATGCAATCCTCAAACTCGACAACGTCATCCTTGCGCCGCACGCATTGTGCTGGACCGACCAGTGCTTTGCCGGCAACGGCGCTGCAGACGTCAAAGCGGTAATCGAGGTTCAACATGGTCGCGAGCCGCGCGGTGTGGTCAATCGCGAGGTGCTTTCGAGCGAGCGGTGGAAGGATAGGCTGGCCGTTTTCGCGGGCCGCTTCGGAAGCTAGGAGTGCGAGAATTTGGCGCGCCGCCGCGGCCATTGCGGGGGCCTTACGGGAGGAATGCTCGACCGCCGCGCCTGCGGACGAGTGAGCAAATGAGAAACGGGAGGACCAAGCACTATGAACGATCGTGAAAAACGTGACTTTCAGGCCGGTCTCGAAGCAGAGGTCGACGCCTTCATGCGTGGCGAAACGACCCGCCGGAATTTCATAACCCGCTTCGGCCAGATGACCGGTATGTTGGCAGCGTCTGCACCCATTTTGGGTATGATGACCGATTGGGCGCTGGCGCAGCAGAAGCTCGAACTGGCCGACGCCACGTCGCCGCTGGGACAGGCGCAGGCCGCTGCGCTGAAAGCATCTAAGGAAGGACCGGCGGAGG
The DNA here is from genome assembly GCF_000513875.1 of Mesorhizobium sp. WSM1293. Taxonomy (NCBI): domain Bacteria; kingdom Pseudomonadati; phylum Pseudomonadota; class Alphaproteobacteria; order Hyphomicrobiales; family Phyllobacteriaceae; genus Mesorhizobium; species Mesorhizobium sp. WSM1293. The sequence goes on from NZ_AZUV01000024.1 coordinate 16,640, forward strand.
GCTCCGCCTTCCGCGCGGTCGAGGCGGCCAAGGCGCATGCGGGCGTCACGATCAACATGACCTACGAGGCAGGCCTGCAGGCGCTCGATCCACGCAATTTCAGTGGGCCGATGTGGGAGCAGCTTACGGGCATGAAGTCGAATGTGGTCGAACTGTCGAATCCCGATCAATACTCCAAGGCGGTCGCCGAGCACATTGCCGGCTCAGGCGCCTATGACGTGCTCGACATCTCGCCAGCCTGGACACCGTCGCTCGCCGATGGCGGCGTCATCGCACCTCTCGACGACTATATCGCCAAATATATGAACCCTGCAGACCTCGAGGACTATCATCCTCTCTACAAGGCGCTGCCGACCTACAAGGGAAAGATCTGGGGCTTCTTCGACGACGGCGACATGTTCGCTCTCTACTACCGCAAGGACATCTTCGAGGATCCGAAGATGATGGAGGCCTACCAGACCAAGTTCAACGCGAAGCTCGGACCACCGAAGACCTGGGAGGAATATGCTCAGATCGCCCAATTCATCACCGACCAGATGGCACCGAAGGTTTATGGTGCAGGCCACTTCCGCAAGGCGGGCAGCCCGGGCAATCAGTTCGACTTTCTGCAGCAGTACCGTGCCAACGGCGGGAAACTGTTCGGCGACGACATGAAGGCCGGCTTGGTGTCGGATGCGGGCGTCAAGACGCTGACGAACATGCTCGCGGCCAACAAGGCCTCGATCCCCGGTAACAACGAGCTCGACGCCGTCTCCCTTTGGGCGGCATTCCTGACGGGGAAGGTTGCGATGATCTATTCCTGGCCTCCAAGCGGCCGGATGGCGGCGAACTATTCGCAATCCGCCACGGCGATCAACTTCATTCCCCAGTCGCAGATCGCTGGCAAGGTTGGCTATGCCGTCGTGCCGGGCAATCCGGAACATGCCACCGGCTACAACAAGGCGCTGTCGGCGGATTCGCCCAATCCGGAGGCGGCGTATCTGTTCATGCAGTGGGCCTGCTCGCCTCCCGTCTCACTGGCGCGCTGCATGTTGCCCTATGCGCTGCGCGACCCATACCGCATTTCGCATTTCAAGTCGGAGCTCTATGGAGCACTGTTCCCGAGCGCCAAGGAGTACCTGGCCAACCTCAACAACTCGGCGAATGTCGGCCTGCTCGACCCGATCATGCCAGGTGCGCAGGACTATTTCTTGAGCATCGACCGCATGTGCACCGCAGTGTGGGCTGGTGCGGATCCGAAAGCATCGCTGGAAACGGCGGCCGCCGAGTGGAACGAGACGACCGATCGGCTCGGGATGGAGTCGCAAAAGGCATTCTACACCGAGTTCCTGAAACTGCCCGGCGCCACCGCTGACAACACAGTGGAGAAGCTTGGCATGGCAGTCACCCTCTGAGACTCGCCTGGAGGGGAGCCGGGTTTCTAGCACCAGACCGGTGTTGCGGGCGCTTTGCTCGCAACACCCTGGCTCAACCGCGTGGCGATCTTTGGAATAAATCGATGCCGCACACCACCACGATCAGTCGCATGACGACCACCGGCGCCCCGCCTCGGCTTTCGACCCTCGCACAGTGGGCGGACCGCCACTTCAAATGGCTTCTGGTCGCGCCCGCGGTGCTGTTGATACTGGCGCTGTCGATCTATCCGCTGCTGTTCTCACTGGTCGTGTCCTTCATCAACTACGACTTCCAGGTGCCGGGCCACGCCTTTGTCGGCTTGAAAAACTTCGAGCGGGTGGTGTTCGATCCCGTGGCACGGTGGTCGCTCTTGCTGACGGCCTGCCTGTCGAGCATCAGCGTCGCCATCGAATTCGTGCTGGGCCTTCTGGTGGCGCTCACCATGGTGCGCAGCTTTCCGGGGCGCGGTGTCGTCATGTCGATCCTGATCGTGCCGCTTTTCATCAGCCCGGTGATAGTCGGCCAAGCGTGGACGCTGCTGCTTCAGCGGCCTTTCGGGCCAACCAACTACATCCTGACGCAACTGTTGGGGCAGGAGGTGACGATCGGCTGGATGACCGAGCGCCCATGGCTTTATGTCTCGCTGATCATCGCTGATGTCTGGCAGTGGACTCCGTTCATGTTTGTCGTCCTGCTCGCCGGGCTTACCGCAATCCCTCCGAACCTCTACGAGGCGGCGGAACTCGACGGCGTCAATGCCTGGCAGGCCTTCTGGGCGATCACGCTGCCGCATCTCGGGTCTATGATGCTGCTGGCGTTGACCTTCCGCCTGCTTGACGCCATCCGAATGTTCGATACCATTTTTATCATGACCGGCGGCGGCCCGGGTACGCAAACCTACACGGCTTCCTACTATCTCTACACGGTCGGCTTCACCCAGTTTCATCTGTCGCAGGCGACGGCCGGAAGCTGGCTATTCCTGATTTTCACCGCGCTGGTAGTGACGCTGCTGGTGCGGCGGCTCTTGAAGGTGGAGCCGGTCTGATGGCCGCCGTCGCGCCCGCCCGCCGCAGGAAACGCCGGTCGGTGCCGATCGGTCGCATGCTGCTGCTCGGCTTCTTCCTCGTGTTCGTGCTGTGGCCCCTCTACTGGATGTTCAACACCTCGATCAAGCCGAGCGACGACTACCTCACCGTGCCGCCCGTCTGGTTCCCTGCCGAGCCGACCCTTGTACACTACAAAGCTGCGCTGTTCGCTTATCGCGGCCTCGACGGGCTCATCAACAGTCTGATCATTTCGCTGTCGGCCACCGTGCTTTCAGCGTTGTTGGGCACGCTGATGGCTTATAGTCTGGCGCGCTACAACACGGGCGGCCAGCACCTGTCTTTCTGGGTGCTGTCACAGCGCTTCCTGCCACCGATCGGCATCGTCCTGCCGGTATTCCTTATCTATCGTGGCGTCGGGCTGTACGACACCCATATTGGTCTGATCATCGCCTATACGGTCTTCACGCTGCCGGTGTCGGTGTGGATGATGTTCGCGTATTTCCGCGGCATGCCGAAGTCGATGGAGGAGGCGGCCCTGGTCGATGGCTGCACGCGTTGGGAGGCGTTCTGGCGTGTTGCCGTGCCGCTTGCCGCCCCGGGCATCGTCGCGGCGGCCGTCTTCGCTTTCATCGCTTGCTGGACGGAGTTCTTCTTCGCGCTCATTTTGACCAGTCGAACTGCGTTCACGCTGCCAACCGTATTCCGCTCCTTCATCGGCTTCCAGGGCGCGCAATATGGTGAAGCGGCGGCCCTGGCCATTGTTTCCCTCGTGCCATCCATCGCTCTGGGAGTCCTTGCTCAACGACATCTCGTGCGCGGGCTGACGCTCGGCGCCGTTCGCGGATAGAAAGAGGCAGGCATGGCTGAAGTCAGGATCACCGGCTTGCACAAGCGCTACGGCGCCTTCCATGCGGTGCGCGGCATTGACCTCCACATTCGCGACGGTGAGTTCACCGTTCTGGTCGGCCCCTCCGGATGCGGCAAGAGTACCCTTTTGAGGACGATTGCAGGACTGGAGGAGAGTTCGCAAGGCACGATCGAGATTGGCGGCGAGGTGGTCAATGACTTGCGGCCGCGCGATCGTGACGTGGCGATGGTGTTTCAAGACTATGCGCTCTATCCACATATGAGCGTGGCGAAGAACATCGGCTTCGGTCTCAAGGCGCGCAAGATGCCGAAGCCCGAGGTAGAGGCGCGCGTTGCCGAGGCAGCGCGTATGCTCGGCATCATCCCCTTGCTCGGGCGATTTCCACGCCAGTTATCCGGTGGGCAGCGTCAGCGCGTCGCCATCGGCCGCGCCATAGTCCGCAACCCCCGCATCTTTCTGTTCGACGAGCCGCTGTCCAATCTGGATGCCCAGCTTCGCGACGAAATGCGCGGCGAGATCAAGCGCCTTCACCAGGACATCGCCACGACGATGATCTACGTCACCCATGACCAGATCGAGGCGATGACACTGGCTGACCGCATCGTGCTGATGCGCGACGGGTTGATCGAGCAGCAGGGCGCGCCACTCGAACTGTTCGAGCGCCCCGCCTCGATCTTCGTCGCGGGCTTTCTCGGTTCCCCACGCATGAGCTTCCTGCCGGGCACGCTGGCTTTGGACGGGAGCGCCGCCGCCATCCGGCTGGCCGATGGTCTGCTGCCGATCGCCCCCGGGCGGACTCTAAATGGCGCTATAGATGGGCAGTCGGTGCTGCTCGGGCTGCGCCCGGAACATCTGACACGCGCACACGCTGCTACCCCCGAGCCGGGCACGCTGCGCTATGATGCAACCATCGACCTGCTGCAGCCGACTGGCTCGCGCAGCTATGCGACCTTCCGCCTTGCCGGCGCGCCAGTGGTGGCGGAGCTTCAGGCGCACGACGTCAGCCGTCCCGGCGAGAGACTGCCGATCGACATCAACATGAACCGGGCGTCGATTTTTGACGCTGCGACGGAGCAAGCAATTTGACCTTGGCAGCATCTCGAGCCATCCGCTTGTGTGGAACCGAACAGGTCGAGCCACCCTTGCGCACACTTCGCGCGGGACCGTTGTCGGTCGACTTCGACAATGGGGCGTTACGCTACATCCGCCTTGACGGAATTGAGATTCTGCGCGGAATCTCGTTCCTTGTGCGGGACGAAAATTGGGGAACCGCTACAGCCGTTCTCGATGATCTCCACATCGATGAAAGGCTGGATGTGTTCAGCGTCGCATACCGTGCAACATGTTCCGCAACATCCGGTCGCCTGGTTTATCAGGTACGGATCTCGGGCAGTAGTGATGGTGCGCTGGCTTTTGCGGCCGAGGCAGAGCCCGAGACTGACCTTTTGACGAATCGGACCGGCTTCATCGTCCTTCATCCGATCGAAGCCTTGGCGGGCAAGCCGGTAAAGGTGCTGCATGAGGATGGTCATGATGAGCTATCGCTCTTTCCGGACCACATCGACCCTAAATGTCCGTTCACCGATATCCGGGCGTTGTCGCATGAGATCGCGCCTGGGATCTGGGCCACATGCACCATGGACGGTGATGCCTTCGAGATGGAGGATCAACGCAATTGGTCTGACGCTTCCTATAAAACCTATGTCCGCCCTCTGCGTCGCCCGTGGCCTTACCGACTGCCCAAGGGCCAGAAATTCACCCAGGTCGTCCGGCTACACGTGTCAGGAACGCTTCGTGCCGGGGCGTCTGAAAACCGCAATCCACTCATCGACCTGACGATCGGCAGACCCGTCGGCCAAGTGCCTCGCGTTGGCGTCGGCGTCGCTGGCGACGAGGCAAGGCACGCGCTTGAATCCCCCGAGCTTCTACGACGAATGGCTCCGCAGTGGATGGTCTGCCAAGTCGATCTCCGATTCGGACACGGCCATGATGAACTCGAAAGCTACGCCGCGCTTGCACGGCTGACCGGCGCAGGCGTGGTCCTCGAGATCATCACCAAGGGCACGCTCGACCCATTCGGCGAATTGGCGCCCGTCGCTGATGCGGTCCATACAATCGGCCTCAAACTGGAAGCTGTCTCCGTCTTTCCGGCGCAGGACATGAAATCCGTTCAGCCGGGAGCACCGCGGCCGGTCATGCCCAGCTTCCACGAATGCTACTCCGCCGCTCGCCGGGCTTTCCCGGGGATCGGGCTGGGCGGAGGCATGGCCGCTTACTTCACCGAACTCAATCGCAAGCGTCCGCCAGCCGAAGCGCTCGACTACGTGACCTTCACCACCTGTCCAAGCGTGCACGCGGCGGATGATATTTCGGTGATGGAAACGCTTCAGGCTATCCCTCATCAGATACGCTCGGCACATGCTTTCACGGGCGACCGCGTGCCGCTGCGCATCGGTCCCAGTCAGCTCGGCTGCCGCGAGAACCCCTACGGAAAGGGCACCGCGCCGAACAAAGCGAACGCCCGCATATGTCTGAGCCGCATCGATCCGCGGCAGCGCGGGCTGTTCAATGCGGCATGGACGCTCGGCTATTTCGCGGCCTGCGCTCGCGGAGGGGTCGAGGCCGTCGCGGTAGGGGACTTCACCGGCCCCTTTGGCCATATCCACAGGAAGGCTGATTTCGTCCAGCCATGGTATGACCAGCAGGACGGCCGAACGGTCTATCCCGCTTTCCATGTCATGGCGGGTCTCTCAAGGCTCGGCGGAGCCACCCTGCTGTCCGTAGGAACTTCCGGCGCTGACGCCATTGCGACGATCGCAGCTGAAAAAGATTGGCGCGTGACACTGTGGGTCGCCAACCTCACCTCCAAGGCGCAATCTGTGAAACTTCCGGATGCGCCGAGCAGTGCCCGTATAGCTCTTCTTGGCGCCGAGCAGTTCGAACGGGCGGCAACCGATCCCAACTTCATGGAAAGTACCGCAAGACCGCTGGATGACCAATTCATCTCGCTTGACGCTTACGCCGTCGCGCGAGTTGATCTCGACCTACCATTTTCGACCTAGAGCCCGATGTGCGCTGAGGTTGAGAGTTGAGCCCAACGTCATGCGCAGCCGCATCAATCGCTCTGGCCCGAAGCGGGTGACACAGATCGTCAGGCGTCACTGGCCAGGGGAGTGTCGACGCACCTTGTCCCAGGCCGCCAAGATTCGCTGCTTGCATCCGCGTGCGGCATCGTCGACCGTCGGGAATCACATAGACGCATTCTCATGCGGTCGCCCGCCTTGATCCGCCGTCGAGGAGTTCCTGAAGGTCCTCTTTTGGCACCGGTCTTGAAAGCAAAAAGCCTTGTAGCTGGTCACAGCCGAGCTTGCGCAGATAATTGCACTGGCTCTCGGTCTCGACCCCTTCCGCTGTGGTGCTGAGGCCAGTCGCGCGAGCCAGGTCGATAATCGCCTGAACGATGGCCTCGTCACCGTTCGAGCCGCCAAAGCCCTGCACGAAGCTTCGATCGATCTTGATCCTGTCCACTTCCAGGCTCTGCAGTCGGCCCAATGAGGAAAATCCCGTACCGAAATCGTCAAGCGCAAAGCGCACCCCGACACTGCGCAACGCTGCCATGTTCTGCTGGCATTCGGTGGGGCGCTGGGAGAGCGTGCTTTCCGTAACCTCCAGCTCGAGCCGCCGTGGATCCATTTGCGTTTCCAACAAGATGCTCGTCACTTTCATGGCAAAGCTCGGATTGTTCAGCTGCAACCCCGATACGTTCACTGCCAGGGTCTCGATCGGCCAATGCACCGCGTCAAGGCAGGCCTGGCGCAGAACCAGCTCGCCTAGAACTTCAATGAGCCCCGTTTCCTCTGCCAATGGTACGAACAAGTCAGGGGCGACCCAACCACGCTCTGCGTGCGACCAGCGCGCGAGGGCTTCGACGCCCGTCATCCTGTTGGTGTCGGCGGTGTAAAGCGGCTGATAATGCACCCGGATGTGGCCGGGCGTTTGCAGCGCCTTGCGCAGGTCCTGTTCGAGACCCTTACGCTTTGCCAGCGTCTGGTCCATCTCGGGTTCAAACAGAGCATAGCCGCTGCGACCGCCGGCTTTGGCGTGATACAGGGCGAGGTCGGCTTTCCGCACCAACTCGACCTGGTCCACCCCGTCCCTGGGAGCAAGAGCTACGCCGACGCTCACCCCGACAAAAACCTGAACTCCGGCGACCTCGAACGGCCGGCGCGCGGACTCGATCAAGTGCTCGCACAATGTTTTGACCTCATTCTCGCCTGCGACCGCGCGCTGGATGATAATGAATTCGTCACCGCCCAGGCGCGCCACCGTGTCCACCTCCAGGGTCAGCCGCCTCAGCCGGTCTGCGAACTCCCTGAGCAACTCGTCACCGGCAGGGTGGCCAAAGCTGTCATTGACCTGCTTGAACCGGTCGAGGTCAAGATAGAGGATCGCGAGCTGCTCGCCCGTCGCGGGCAGCAGTGTCAGCGCATCAGCCAAACGACTGTTGAAATGGCCGCGACTGTGCAGCCCTGTAAGCAGGTCGTAGTGGGCCAGGTGATAGATGTGATTCTCGGTCTCAATCAGCCTCAAAGTCCGCCGGCGCAAAGCGGCCAGAGCTACAATAATTCCGCCAAGTACCAGTCCGAACACCGCCACGAGTGTTGGCACCAGTTGAAAAAGGACAAACGCCCCGGGCCGATATGGCTGCCACACAAAGAAGCCGACAGTCGAACCAGAGCGACCGACGAGGGGATAGGACGCCTCTTCAGAGCTAAGCATGTTTGACCAGGAGAAGTGTGCGTCGTCGAGCAGATAGTCTTGGCGCAAGGAGGCAAGCAGACTGCCGTCCAGATAGCGAACGGCAACGTGTAGGAATTCCTGACCTGGTACTTGTGCAATGTGGCCGCTGTCGGAAACGACTGGCTTGATGCTGACAATGGCAGGATGGCCGGAGATGACGACCATGTCGGAAGCACCTATCGTGAGCACCTGCTCGGTGACGCCGTCGGTGTCCCCCTGTTTCAGCCTCGCCCTGAGGTTCTCCACGAGAGGCGCAGTGGTCGGGCGTATGGATTGATAGCTCGCCGGATCCACCGCCGATCCATCGGCGAATGCGTAGACTGGCGCGTCCTTCGGATCGAGAATGTAGACCTCATCGTGGCCGAAATACGTGTGCATCCAGGTGCCGAGATTGGTGTCGACCCATTTGGCATCCTGGCTCCGCAGGGCGCTGACCGCGTCGTCCCAGACGGTGACGCTCTCCTGATCGTGGGCTATTCCGCTCTCCAGCTTGGATATGATCAAGGCGACCAAGCTTTTCTGCCGCGACACGGCAACACCATCGGACTGGGTCGCCGACCACAGCAAAAGGCCTGTGGTGAGGGTCGCAACAAGCAGCGTCACGACAATGATGGGCAAAGCCGTTCGCTTGAAAAAAAGGCGACGTGTTGGTTCGCCGAAATGCCGGAGCAGCGTCATGAGGCTGCTTTACGCTAAGAAAACTGCTGGACCGTTAAAGGCGCGGCATCAGGCAAGCTGCAAGTTTGAAAAGGCCAGTTCGATAGCCCGGCGTTGAACTGCCAAGGAACAAATTCGCCGCGCGCGCGTTCGAGAGCGGCCTTTGCGGGGACTGAACACGAATGCTACTCGCTTTGGGGAACGCGCTCTCGACGACGGTTATGGCCGGCAGAAGTGGGGGTGCGGAAATTTTCGGCGTGGTCGATCTCAGCACTAAAGCCGAGGTAAGGATCAACGCGATGAATTTGGGAATGGCAATTCAGTTCGTGGCCAATGCCTCGGTGCTCGGTTACGATGTCCGTTCGGCGATGGTCTTCTACGGCGAACCGGGAACGCCAAGCCTCAGGGCAAATGACTGCGATCGATTGTGGGCGCAATTTGGTGCCGCGCTCCTTCGCCCATAACGCCGGACGCTTTTGGCTATCTTCAGCTGTCTGGAGCTAACAGCCCATGCCGCGCCACCGGACCGTCGGATTATGAGATCTGAGAGACCTGACGAGAAATTTGCTTTCGGTCACTTCACCGGCACGCAGAGCCGGTCGGGCACTTTGGGGACAAGGGTGGCGGTGGGTTTGCCGATGCAAGTGCAGTGTGCTCGAGCCAATTCGCGACTGGGCGCCGGTTGAACCGCTCGGCCTGCCTGCCTTACCGCGCGAGGCATGACCTTACCCCACGGCCAACCATTTGCGCGATTGGGCAAACGCCGTGAAGGCCTTGGCGTCCATTGGGCGGCCAAAAACATAGCCCTGCAGAATATCGCAACCAAGCTCCTTCAGGATGCGCGCGTGATCATTCGTCTCGACACCCTCGGCAATGACTTCGATGCCGAGCGATTTGCCGATCTCAATGATCGACGAGACCAGCTGACGCTGCGGGATCGACTGGGTGACGGGCGTGATCAGTTGGCGGTCGATCTTGAGCCGGCGCGGCTGCAGCTTGAGCAGGGACACGATCGAGGCATGGCCGGTGCCGAAGTCATCGATTTCGATGTCGATGCCGAGTTCCTTAATGTGCTCCAGGTTCCAGGTGACCAGGTCGTCATTCTCATCGAGGAAGATGGACTCAACCAGCTCAAACGACACCGTGCCCTTCCTGATGGCAAGCTTGCGCAAGCCATCGATCAGATCCTTGTCCTCCAACCGCTTGGCGGAGACATTGACCGAGACGTGCGGGATCTTGAGACCGCTGTTCGACCATTGGTCGAAATTCTCAAGCGCCTGTTCCAGGACAGCGCGATCGATGATTGCCACGACGTTGAGTTCTTCGGCCACTTTGAGATAGCTTTGTGGGGCCAGGATGCCGCGTTCGGGATGCTTCCAACGCGACAACGCCTCGACCCCGACGATCTCAAGTGTCCTGGCGTCGAACTGCGGCTGATAGTATGTTGTGAATTCGGCGCGCTCCAACCCGCCCAGGATTTCGTCGGCAATTTGCTTGGTCCGCACGATCTCGCTTTGCAGCTCTTCGTCAAAGAATTCGTGTCGGTTGCGACCGCTTCCTTTCGCCCGGTAAAGAGCGAGGTCGGCGTTGACGAGCAGTTGCTTGGCGTCGGTTCCGGCGGCAATTCCGATGCTCACCCCGAACCGGCACGGGTTGCCCTGAAAATCGACCGGTCGGCGCATCTGCGTGATGATGCGGTCGCCGAGCGCGGAAAGTTGCTTGTCATCACGTCCATGGCTCACCACGACGAACTCGTCACCGCCGATGCGTGCAACAAAATCACCGGGACCCGTGTTGACCTTGATGACCTTGGAGGCGTGCACCAGCATGGCGTCACCGGCTGCGTGGCCGAGTGTATCGTTGATCTGCTTGAAGCGGTCGAGGTCCAGATGCAGCAGCGCTGTGCGGGTCCCCGTTACGCTTTTTTCGGCAAGCAACTCATCGAGATAGCGGCGGTTGGGCAGGCCGGTCAGCGGGTCGTGCAGCGCAACATGCTCTACATGCGCCTTTGCGACCTTGAGTTCGGCATTTTTCGATTCCGACAGCTGGCGCTCTCGAATGAGCGTCTCATTGAGCAGCACGTCGCTGGTGACGTCCCACTCGGCGCCGATCATCTTCGGCGTGCCGCCGATGTCCTGGAAGAAGGCTGCGCGCGTGCGCACGTGGCGCGTGGTACCGTCCGCTAGCAGGACTCGATATTGCGAAGAATACGGTCCCTCCCTCTCGGCGGCCGCGTCGAACTCCTGGCGCGCCCTGTCAAAATCTTCGGGATGAATGGCCATCGCCCAGTCTTCATAACCGCGCGGTTTGCCATCGGCTGGCTTGCCGTAGATCTGGTTGACGCGGTCGTCCCATAGCAGTTCTTTTGTGGCCAGGTCGTGCTCCCACACGCCAATTCCAGAAGCTTCCAGGGCCAACTCAAGGCGGCCAGACAGACGTCTGAGCTCGGCATAGTTTTTCTGTCGTTCGCCGAACAGTCGCCCGGCCACCAGGATCGGCAGCACCACCAGCGCGCCGGCAAAGGCTATGAGCCCCCGCAACATCCACGCATTGTTCGGAATGGCCGGCCAGCCTCCCTTCGGTATAGCCGAAATCAGCCAGGAGCCCGAAGGCAGTTGCACATCGGCCGACACCGGCTTGCCGGCGAGGACATTGTCTCCCCCGAAGAATTTTTTGCCGCCACCGCCAAGCGCGTCGGTCCCCGTCAGGGCGACATCAATATCAATCCCGGGGTCATTCAAGCCGCTCGCCGCGTAAAGCTGATCGACATCGATGACAGCGGAGAGGATGCCCCAGAATCGGCTGCCGCCGCCCGCCGTCGGCACAAAGACGGGAATGCGCCCGACAAAGCCCCGCCCTCCCTGGGCCAGGTCGACGGGGCCTGCCAACACAAGAACGCCGAGGTCTCGCGCGCGAAGCGCCGCCGTCCGTTGCGCCTCGCTCTTGCGGTAATCGAGCCCGATCGCCTTCTGGTTGCCTTCCATCGGGTACATCAGCGAGATGACGAGATCGGGCGCACCGGCGATGTTGCGCAGTTGCGATCTCTGTCGGAACAGGTTGCTTGCCAGGGACGCAAATCTCTGCTGTCCCATGTACGGCTCTGTAACTATGGCCGAGACGAGGCCCTGAACAAGCTGGAGATTACCGTTTACATTGCCTTCGAGCTTGGCCCTTATGATGTTGACCTTGGCCTGGACTTCGGCGCGCGCGAGTTGATCGGACACTTTCGTGTTCTGCAAGTCCGCAAGGACCGCGCAGATCACAAGCACGGCCAACGCAATTGCCGCCGGCAAGTTGGCGGTCGAAAAAACCGCCTTTCTTGCACCATCAAAGTCAAAATCCGTTCTGCCCGACCGGCTCAATTGCGTTTCCTTGACAAAAAGCCCATCGGCCAACGTAGGATGAACTGTTTAAATTTGGACTTCCAATCTGCATAAAAGCTTCTGGTCTGTGCCACCAAGTTTCGAAAGGCTGCGCTTGGGCGCTGCGCGTAGTACCGTTGGGCCTGTGCCGGCCAGTCCTGCTGCGCCGAACAGCAGGGTCGTCCTGCTCGGGCGGAAGAAGGGTAGGGAAAGCGAGACGGACAGCCTGGGAGAGGGGAGGGGCGAGATCGACATCAGGAAGATGGATTAGCCTACTACATGCTGTCATCGCTGGTTCGCACCGGGTCATCCGTCCATCTTCTGCTATGATCCCGACGCCGTGACGTTCGTCACGGCTCTTACCCACAGCCCTGACGCATCCTGGCCAGTGAGCTCTAAATTGGCCGCGCTTAACGATCCGGCTCGAACCAACTTGTCGTGCTGCCGCAAGGGTGCGTTACCCTGATCCATTCGCCGATGTCAGGCTCTTCGGCGTACGGGATGGTTACTGGTCCCCACGTCTTCGCAGCTTCAACAACATTTTCGGCCTGAACCTCGGCACGTTCCACAGCTTTGCCGTCGCGTATCAGCTCGACGGTGAAACTCTGCATAGATCGCACTCCTGTCGCGCAATCATATCCCAACCTCTACCCGAAAGGAAAAATCTGTTTTTTCGAAAGGAAATAGCTTCCCAAGGTCCTCGCGGCACAAAGCAGCTATTCGCAACAAAAGGGGCCCGGTGGCCCAACGATGAAACGCATTTTGCTTTTCTTGTGCGGCGAAAGCATGATGGAGCGGGTGGCTAACAGCCGATAAATTTTACCAACACATTGATTTCAAATCATAATTTCATGTTCCATAATGTATGTTATGCGACTTCTGGATGTAGCAGTTATATAGAGATGCGACACTTGAGCAATTTAGAGATGCGACAGTCCCCGACTTTCACAGCTCATGCTCTGGCCAACTCGAAGCTGGAAAGGAAGGCTGACGACTTCACACTGCCTGGCGTGAGACCGGGCGTATTGCGGAGCCGGCATGCCTTTGATCACCTTGTCGCAAAAAAGAGCTGCATCGTCTTGAAGCCATCCAGAAGATCCGCGACCGGCGGCTGAGCGTCCAGGCGGCGGAGCTTCTTCATCTCAGCCGCAGTCAGGTTCACCGGCTGTTGCAAGCCTATGACCAGGACGGCGCCGGCGGGCTGGTGTCGAAGGAGCGCGGCCGACCGAGCAATCGGCGCCATGATGAGGAGCCGCCGCCGCCGGCCGCGCCACCATACAGCGTTTCGGTCGCTTCGGTGTTGAATGCTATCCCCTGCTTGGGATGCAGCTCCAGGTCAAGAACTGCGGACTGTGACATTGACCACGGGAACCAGCGGCAACGGTTCGCCGTCTTTGCCGGTGAGTTCCGATTCGAACTTCTGGGTGCGGATGATTTCCTCGACCTGGCTGGTGAAATCGTCATGGCGCGCATCTTCGCCACGTTCTCTATCTTCACCTCGCCCTGATACGCAAAGGGCTTGGCCTCATAGAGCGGGTGCGCGTCGACCCATTCGAAGTACTCGCAACATGCCGTCCACAGCTTCTCTGGATCGATGATGATCGGGCTGCGGCCGTGTGAGCTACGGGCCTTCCAAAATTGGTTTCCTGCGGGTGCGGGCATTTGCGAAAATTTCGACGCTTTTACAAAGTTAACCAGCGGCCGGATTCGTACGGTTTTGTGACTTGCTGGATTGCCGATCACATGGTTTTTTTCCCACATCGTTGTGTGGGAGTGCGGGCGTGGGCGACGATCAGAAGGACGGTGTTCGGGTAGAACACATAGACGGCCAATGGGCGGTGCAGATCATCGAGGATGGCGTGACCACCCAACAGCTTTTCGACAACGAGGAATTTGCGAGGAGTTTCGCAGCCGGTCAAATCATCCGGCTCAACCTTAACCGGTCCGGCCAAAGCCAAAGCGGCCATGAGGTGGATGGCCCGCGAAACCATTCGTAAACCATGCCAACACGGTAAATATTTTATGTCGAACCGATCCGGTTGCAGGAGGTTTTGGGCGGGTCTGCAACAAAGAGGCCCAGCCAATCCCTGCACCGCTTACCCATCTCGCCCGCCCTGTTGATCTCCTTCGGGATTGCCTGCGGAATTTGCGTCTAGGCGACATCGGATAAGCCAGTGAGCTTCTTTCAAGCCCAGGCGCGATGCTACCGGCGGGCCGGTGCTGTCGGGGACGATCCGCTACCGGCTGCGCACGTCGTTCTCGCGCACGGGCAAGACCGCCACCTCTCGAATTGCGGCGCCACGGGGGATCGCGAATAGCGGGCCGGCAGCCGAGGGCGACGAGGTTCTACACGATCAGAACCTACTCGAAGGAATAAGTGAAACCTTCCTTGGAGGCGCCGACGGTGACTTTGGTCATCTTTTCGCCCTCGAGCGACCGGTTAAGCACGCCGCGGCTCAGTTCCGGCAGCAGCGTGTTGGTCAGGATGGCATCGATCATCCGCCCGCCGGATTCGATCTCGGTGCAGCGGGCCTTGACCAGATCCATGACACCGTCGCCGATCACCAGTTCCGCATCGTTGGTTGCCCGCAACCGGCGAGCGATCTTGGCGAACTGGTGGCCAGTGATCGCTTCGATCATCGAATCAGAGAGCGGATAGTAAGGAATGGTCACCACCCGGCCAAGGAAGGCAGCCGGGAAGACCTTCAGCAATGGGCTGCGCAAGGCGGTATCCAGATCGTCGAGCCCGGTCCGCAGCGTGCCATTCCTTGTGCGGTCCATGATAACTTCGGAGCCGACATTCGAGGTGAGCAGGATCAGGGTGTTCTTGAAATCGATCCGGCGGCCCTCGCTGTCGTCCATCATGCCCTTGTCGAAGACCTGGAAGAAGATTTCGTGGACGTCGGGATGCGCCTTCTCGACCTCGTCGAGCAGGATCACCGAATAGGGTTTTCTGCGCACCGCTTCGGTCAGGATGCCGCCCTTGCCGTAGCCGACATAGCCGGGCGGTGCGCCCTTCAGTGTCGAGACGGTGTGCGCCTCCTGGAACTCGGACATGTTGATGGAGATCAGGTTCTGCTCGCCACCGTAAAGCGTTTCGGCCAGCGCCAATGCCGTTTCGGTCTTGCCGACGCCCGAGGGGCCGCAAAGCAGGAAGACCCCGACCGGCTTTTCAGGCGCGCCAAGCCCGGCGCGGCTGGTCTGCACGCGTTTGGCGATCATCTCCATGGCGTGATCCTGGCCGACGACCCGTTCCGAAAGCGTGGCGGCGAGCTTGAGCGCCTTTTCGGTCTGGCTGGACAGCATCCGTCCGGTCGGGATCCCGGTCCAGTCCTGGACCACGGCGGCCACTGCATTGCGGTCAACCGAGGGCAGAATCAGCGGTGTCTCGCCTTGTGCCGCTGCCAATTCGGCCATCAGTGCGCGCAATCGGGCGAGATCGGCGGCAGGATCGGCAGCGGCCTGTGTCTCCGCGTCCGTCTGGGCGGCCTTGGGCGGCTCAGTCTCTGACGACTCCGCTACCTTGGTCTTTTCTGCGTTCGCCGCTGCCGGTTCGGCATCGGCCCCAACGGTGGCCGCATCGAGCGCCACACCCTCGCCGCGCAGCCTGGCGCGCAGTTCGAGTATCTCGGCGACGAGCACCTTTTCACGATCCCAACGCTGCTGCGCCGCAGCCAGGGTGATCTCGCTTTCGGCAAGCCCGGTGTCGACGCGCGCCTGCCGTTCAGCCACCTCGATGCCGATCGCGGCCTCGCGCCCGATGATGCCGCGCTCGACCTCCAGAGCCTGGCGGCGGCGCATGATGTCCTCGACCTCGGCTGGCGTAGCATGCTGCGATATGGCGACACGGGCGCAGGCGGTGTCGAGGAGGCTCACCGCCTTGTCAGGCAGTTGCCGTGCCGGGATGTAGCGATGCGACAGGCCGACTGCTGCCTCGATCGCCTCGTCGAGTATCTGCACCTTGTGGTGTTGCTCCAGAACCCCTGCCACCCCGCGCAACATCAGAACGGCCACCGCCTCCGACGGCTCGTCGATCTTGACCACCTGGAAACGGCGGGTCAGCGCCGGGTCTTTCTCGATGTGCTGCTTATATTCGGCCCAGGTCGTTGCGGCGATGGTGCGAAGTTCGCCCCGTGCCAGCGCCGGCTTCAAGAGATTGGCGGCATCACCGGTTCCGGCAGCACCGCCGGCGCCAATCAAGGTGTGGGCCTCGTCGATGAACAGGATGACCGGCGTTTCGGACGATTGAACCTCGTCGATCACAGCCTTCAGCCGTTTTTCGAATTCGCCCTTCACGCTGGCGCCCGCCTGCATCAATCCGACATCGAGCATGCGCACGCTGACGCCTTGCAGCGTGGGCGGCACATCGCCCTGAGCGATACGCAAGGCAAAGCCCTCAACGACCGCCGTCTTGCCGACCCCGGCCTCGCCGGTCAGGATCGGGTTGTTTTGCCGACGCCGCATCAGGATGTCGACTATCTGCCGGATCTCCGGATCGCGGCCGACGACCGGATCGATCTTGCCCTCGCGGGCGCGTTGGGTCAGATCGGTGGCGAATTTCGCCAAGGCCGAATCTCCGCCCATGGTCCGCTTCGGCGTTTCAGCCGCGGGAACCGCGATGGCTGCGCCGCCTTCGAGCGAACCTTCCACGACATCGGCGAACCGCGCGACAACCACATCGGCGTCGATCTTGTCGAACTCGCCGCTGATCTTCGACAGCAGGCCTTCCAGAACCGGGGTTTTCAGGCAGGAAAGCAGAATATGGGCGCTGCGGACTTCCTCGACGCCGAACTCCAGCGTCGCGAGGTTCCAGGCTTCCTGGATTGCATGGAAGATATGATCGGAGAATTCCTCGATCGAGGTTGCGCCATAGGGCAACTTGTCGACGGCACGGGTCATATCTGCCGTGAGCCGGCTGGCATCCAGTCCCGCATCGGCGATTATCATTTGCACATCGGAGCGGTCGGAAAGCACCAGCTGCTCGATGAAGTGAACGAGTTCGACGTAAGGATTGCCGCGCAGCTTGGCGCTATCGGCCGCGGCCTTGAAGGCGCGCACCCCGACAGGATCAAGCTTGCCGACCAGTTCCTTACGCTTGAAGCTCTGCGACGACCGGCGCTGTTCCATCGAACGTGCTCCTGCAATCTGCCAGCCGATAAACTGCCACAGATGCCGCCACTTGACAAAGTGCGTTGTGGACGAGGCCTCAATGCCTGGTTCAGCCAGCTTCCTCGTATTGTGGAAGTCTTGCACCACCGGCTGCAAACAACAGCGGAATTGCGCGCCCTGCGCGATGCATTTCTCATACGGATTGACAATTGCGCCACGGAGTTCGGTACTCATGGCGGTGTTCAGCTTCTGTTAATTTTGGAGCACTCGTTGAATTGTGGTAAAGTGCACCGGTGTGATAACGTAAGGTCACATAAGGTTTGAGGGCCTTCGCTGGGGGTTGGTGTGATTGATCTCGCACTCTGGCTTTCTTCGCTAGACGGTGAGAATCCGTCCGGGGAAGATTTGCGCAACGACCCGGCTTTCCATGAGTTGGAGCGCCTGACCGAAGCCCAACTCAAGGTCGTCCACGACGGCAACAATAAGGCCGGCTCGCAAAGCACGATTCCAGTCGACTGGCCCGCTGTGCTCGCAAAGGCGGAGGAATTGCGCGCGCATGGCAGGGACTTGCGCCTGCTTGTCATCGTCACGCGCGCGCTGGCCAATGAAGACGGGCTGGCCGGATTGGCGCAAGGTCTGACGCTGATCGCGCAGACCTTCGATCAGCATTGGGACACCATGCATCCGGCTATGCGGCCCAACGCTTCGCCGCGCGATGCCGCCTTGCGCCGTATCAACGCGCTGATCGACCTGCAGAATGGTCAGGACGGGTTGTTGGCGAATCTGCGGCAAATGACGTTCTTCGCGCCGCGCGCAATCGGCCCGGTTCAGGGCAAGGACCTGGAGAAGGGTGCGCTCGACGATCGCGTCATGCTCCAGGAAGCCGCCTCGGGGCTGAATGCGGCGGAAAAAGCGCAGCTGGTCAGTGCGCACGGACAACTCTTGAATCGGGTGCGTGCCGCATGTGCGGCACAGATCGATCAGGCCAATGCGGAGATGGTCCAGCTCATCGCCGACGCCCGGGCGACGATCACGGCACTGGATGCGCTCGAGACTGCGCTCAACGCTCGTCTCGAGGGCAGCGGCACTCCCGTTCCGGACTTAAAACGGTTCCTGCAGCGTTTGCTGACGACACTTGAACGGAATTCAGCGGCCGGCGCGGTGACGAATGGCGCAGCCACGCAGGCGGTGCCGACGGAACTGGCAACGCCTGCTCGAAACGGTCATGGAGCCGATGCTATGGCAAGTATGGCAAGCTATGCGGACTCGAGCACGGGACTCCCCGACCGGATCTCCTCGCGCGACGACGTGGTGAAATGCCTCGACCTGGTCGTCGCCTTCTATGACCGTACCGAACCGTCGAGCCCAATTCCGCACCTGGCTCGGCGGGTCCGTCGGATGGTGCACATGGATTTCGTTGAACTGATGGAAGATCTCGCCCCTTCGGGGCTGAAGGAGTTCAGGCTGCTGGCCGGCGTTCCCGATGCCAAGAAGACGGCTCAGAAGGATGAAAGGTAACAACACATGCCAGCCGAAAGCAAAGCCAAGGTCATCGAACGAAATCGCGCGCCGCGGGTGCAGATCGCCTACGATGTGGAAACCTACGGCAGCCCGACGACGATCGAACTGCCGTTTGTCATGGGCGTGATGGCCGACCTTGCCGGTGC
The DNA here is from genome assembly GCF_000513875.1 of Mesorhizobium sp. WSM1293. NCBI lineage: Bacteria > Pseudomonadati > Pseudomonadota > Alphaproteobacteria > Hyphomicrobiales > Phyllobacteriaceae > Mesorhizobium > Mesorhizobium sp. WSM1293. The sequence continues at coordinate 35,544 of NZ_AZUV01000024.1, forward strand.
TTCGCAAACCAAGGAAGCGTCAAAGTCGGTGCTGGACCGCTCCTTTGTCGAGACCGACGCGAACCGCTTCCCAAAATTCATGGAGGCGCTCGGCCCCCGCGTCAAAGCGCGGGTGAAGAACACGCTGCCGCAGGCCGAGGGCCAGGAGCGTGACGAGGAACTGGCGCTCGATCTTACATTTTCCAAGATGGGTGATTTCGCCCCCGACAAGATTGCCGAGCAAGTTCCGCAACTGGCCGAGATCCTCAAGATGCGTCGACAACTCGAGGAATTGCTCGGCTTCATGGATGGCCGTGTCGATGCTGAAAAGCGCATCGCGCAGCTTCTGAACAACGAACCGCTTCTTGGCAAGATTGCCAGCCAGGCGCTGGCCGACGACGACAAGGTTGGGGAATGATCATGGCCGAACAGCAAAAGACCGCCTCAGTCGCCGCGGAGGCCGAAGCCATAAACCTCGATGAATTCAGCGGACTCCTCGAAAAAGATTTCAAGGTCAAGAAGGACGACAGCGAGAAGCTGCAACAGCTCGTGCGCAATCTCGCGCTCGCGGCGCAGTCCCGTTCCGACACCACGACCATCTCTTCCAATGCCATCAAATCGATCAAGTCGCTGATCGCCGGCATTGACAAGATGCTGACGACACAGGTCAACGAAATCCTGCACGCGCCGGAAGTGCGTGAGATGGAAGGCACATGGCGAGGGCTGTGGTATCTCGTCAACAACACCGAGACGGATCAGAAGCTGAAGATCCGGGTGATGAACATCTCCAAAGAGCAGCTGGCCGATACGCTTGAAGACTATGAAGGTCAGATGTGGGACCAGAGCCCGATCTTCAAGAAAGTCTACACAGACGAGTATTCGATGCTTGGCGGCGAACCAATCGGCTGCGTGATCGGCGCCTACGAGTTCTCCAATCACCCACGTGACGTCGGCCTGCTGCGCAACATCTCCGGCATCTGCGCTTCCGCGCATACGCCGTTTATCGCGGCCGCTTCGCCGCGCCTATTTCGCATGGACAGCTGGCAGGAACTGCCGAACCCGCAAGACCTGCAGCAGATCGTCTCCAACCCCGCCTATGCCTCGTGGCAGTCGTTGCGCGAGAGTGAGGACGCTCGCTACATCGGCCTGACCATGCCCCGCGTCCTGGCGCGGCTGCCCTACGGCACCGATACCGTTCCGGTGAAGGGTTTCACCTTCGAGGAAGAGGTGGAGGGCGATCACAACAAATATGTCTGGATGAACGCCGCCTTCCCGATGGGCGTCAACATCAACCGCAGTCACAAGCTTTTCGGCTGGGGCACGCAGATCCGCGGCGTCGAGAATGGTGGCACGGTGCTCAACCTGCCGGTGCATAGCTTCCCGACCGATGATGGCTCGATCGCGATGAAATGTCCCACGGAAGTCGCCATCGACGACCGGCGCGAGGCGGAACTGGCCAAGCTTGGCTTGATGCCCATCCTGCACCGGAAGAATACCGATCTCGCGGCCTTCATCGGAGCACACTCGCTGCAGGACGACGAAACGCGGGCGGGGCGGCTGGTCGACCCCGATGCACAGTCGAACGAGCGGCTGAGCGCCAACCTGCCCTACCTGTTCCCGGTCTCGCGCTTTGCGCACTACCTCAAGGCGATCGCGCGCGACAAGGTCGGCTCGTTCAAGGAGCGCGCCGACATGCAGATCTGGTTGACCGAGTGGATCAATCGATACGTGCTGGCCAACCCGGCCTTTGCCGACGACAAGGCGCGCGCCAAGCGCCCGCTTGCCGCCGCCGAGGTCCAGGTGGACAGCGTGGAGGGGCGGCCGGGCTATTATAATGCCCGCTTCTATCTGCGCCCGCATTACCAGCTGGAGGGCATCAATGCGTCGCTCCGACTGGTCTCGGAACTACCGTCCGTTAAGACTTGATCGCAGCAACGACAACCTGGTTTTTTGAAAGCGGTGGAGAAACACAATGCCGACTACGAAGATTGATGGCTTCCTGAAGGTTCCCGATATCAAAGGCCCCAGCACCCGCGACGGCCACGATGACGAGATTGAAATCCATGGCGTCGACTACAAGATGGTCGCACCTTATGATCCCAATTCGCTGTCACGCCGTGGCCGCGTCTCCATGGGGATGATCAAATTCACCAAGCACTACGACAAATCATCGCCCTATCTGAAAAAGGCTTTGTTCGAAAACAAGGCCCTTGATGAGGTGGTGTTCTCGGCCCGCCGGACCATCGATGGCGAGACCAAGGATTACCTGGTCGTTACCCTCACCGACGCCTCGATCATGGAATACGACATGTCGCAGGCCGAGGATGAGGAAGACCTGATCCAGGAAGAGGTCAGCTTCGCCTACAAGAAGATCAAATTCGTCTATGACGGCAATGATGAAGCCGAAATGGATGTCTATGTCGGCAAGTGAGGTTCGGCGACCCGGCGCGGGCATGCAGCAGACCACTGGCAGCTTGCGGGCGAAAAGCGAAGCCGTCCAGCCGTCGCTTTGGGATCGTCTCGTCAATGATCTGCCGGGCCTGACCTCGGAAATAGACGGGCTGCGCCATGTCCTGCTCGACGAGCTTGGCGCGGACCGTCTCGACACACTCGTTGCCGGCAGCACGCGTGCCATCGACGCCGATGTGGTACTGACACCGGATCAGAAACGCCGTCTGCATCGGTTGGCCGTTCAGACCCAGCACCGCGTCGAAATCGAAAGCCGTGGCGTGGTGGTATCGGCGCGCGTGCTCAGGGAAGCGGTACGGCGTGACATCGAGGCGCTCTTCAACACAGAGCGCTTCGAGGCGACGCCGCTTCTTTCCGACCTGGAAAATGAACAGGTTGCGGACAATCCCCCTTCGCTTGCCGATTTCCCGGAGGTCCGCCGCAGCGTGGTCAATTACGGCGTGCCCTCCTTCTCGGGCCGCTCGTCGCGCGACTTCGATCGCGAGGTGTTGGCACGTGAGATCCGCATGGTGCTCGCGACCTTCGAGCCCCGCCTGAAGGAAAGCGCAACAAAGGTAACGGTCACGCTTGGCGACAACACCGTCGGCCTGAAGATCGAGATAGACGCCGTTCTGATCATGACCCCGACTCCCGAACGCATGCGCCTGCGCACCACGATCAATCTCGACAACGGTTTGGCGCGGACCGAAATTGGGGAGGCCTGAGATGGATCGGGTCTTCGTCGAATATTACGAGGAGGAACTGAGCCATATCCGCGCTCTTGCATCGGAATTCGCAGACATGCATCCGGCGGTGGCGCGCAACCTTTCCCTCGATACGGTGCCGTGTCCGGACCCATATGTCGAGCGCCTGCTCGATGGCGTAGCCTTCCTGGCCGCGCGCACCCGGCTAAAGGTCGATGCCGAGCGCTCGCGATTTTCCCGCAGTGTGCTCGACGTTCTCTATCCCGATCTGGTCACGCCGGCGCCGGCAACGGCGATGGCGGTGCTGAAACCCGGCCAGCAGGTCCAGACCATGCTGGCCGGCCACGTCGTCAAGCGCAACACACGGCTGGTTTCCAGCCTGCAGCCAGGCCTGTCAACGCGCTGCATTTTCTCAACCGCCCAGGAAATGACTCTATGGCCGATCGCGGTCACTTCGGTCAGCTTTTTTCAGGACCGCAGTGCGATGGCGATGGCTGGCATAGGACCGATCGGCGGTGTCAGCGGCGAGTCGGCGCTCCGCCTCACGCTGGCCAGGACCGGAAAAGGCAAGCTCGACGAACTGGCTCTCGACCGGCTTGACCTCTATTTTGCCGGACGCACCAAGGCGCCGCTACTGTTCGATGCGATTTTCGGCGCCTGCGCGGCCACAGCAGCGCGACCGGAAGGCAAGACCAACCCGCTGTCGCCGTTGCCGGCACCCGAGATGATCGGCATCAGCGACGACGAGGCCTTGATGCCGCGCACCCGCCCGACATTCGAAGGATACCGGTTGCTGCGCGAATACTTCATGATGCCCGAGCGTTTTCACTATGCACGGGTTTTGGGATTGCAGCCTGTCGTGCGCCAATGCGCGGCCGGACTCGAGATCATTTTCCTGTTCAAACGCACGGTTCCCGAGCTGGCCGATCTGACGCCGGCCGACTTCGAACTTTTCGCGACACCGATCATCAATCTGTTCGAACGCGAGTGCAACGTCGTCGAAGTCGATGAACGCAAGACGCGCCAGGTGTTGCATGCGGACCGGACGCGGGCGCGTGACTTCGAAATCTACCGGGTCATCCGCGTCGAGGACGCCGACACGGAAGGTAACGACGCTGAAATCCCCGAGCTCTTCAGCCTGGGTCAGAACGGCGGTAGTGGTTGGGTCTATTCGACCGAAAGGCGCCCTCGCCGCGCGATGGAGGAGGAGCGCCGCGAAGGCCTGACGCGAACGTCCTATACCGGGGATGACGTTTTCCTGGCCGTGTCCCGGCCGCTCGTAAGGCCGGCGACCCGGCCGCTGAAGCGGCTCGACGTGATGGCGCTTTGCACCAATCGTGATCTGCCGATCCTCGATGACAATCCGACGTTGACGTTAGAGGCCGGCGACCCGGTCGAAACCGTGAGGCTTCTTGGCGCCTTGCGTGCGCCGCAGCCAGCTATTCCTGCGGCACTGCCTGCTGGGGCCGACGGGGAATCGCGGGCCGATGATCTCGCCTGGCGGCTGGTGGCGCAGCTCGCGCTCAACTTTCTCAGTCTTGCCAAAGAAGGCCGCGGCATCGATCCCCTGCATGCGCTACTCGACCTTTATGCCGATCGCGGCGATCCAAGCCTTGCCCGAAATGTGCATTCGATCGTGCGTATCGACTCGCAGCCGGTCATCGAACGTCTGCAAATCGATGGACCGATGTGCTTTGGACGCGGTACCGAAGTCACGTTGCATGTTGATCAATCGGTCCTGGCCGGCCAAAGTACCTTGCTGCTTTCGGCCTTGCTGGCGCGGTTGTTTGCTCGTCACGCCGGGATAAACGGCTTCGTGCGAACTCGCACGCGGCTGCTGCAGAAGCAGGAGGATGTGCCATGGCCGATGACGCCCGGCAATCGCTACCTGATCTAGACACGCCCGGCCCGAACAGGGCCGAAGGTCTGTCCGAGACGTTCGACTTTTTCGAACTGCTGCGCCGCCTCGAACAACGGAACGGTCTGTTCGGCCATTCCGGCCGTCCCGACCGTGAGCCGGCACGGCTCGGCCAGCATGTACGCCTCGCCTTTTCCGCACGGGACCTGGTTGTGTTCCGCGAAGCCCGCGATGCGGCACCGGCCCGGGTCACGGTGGCAAATTTTGGTCTGCTGGGACCCGAGGGTCCAATGCCGCTGCATCTGACGCGCTGGGTGCTCGACCGGCTCTCGCAACGCTGGTTCGCCGGCGCCGAGGCACAACTGACCAGCGACACGACGTTCGTCGACTTCGTCAACATTCTGCAGCACCGTATGATCGCCCTCTACTATCGGGCGTGGGCGGATGCGCACCCGGCCGTGCAGGCCGAACGCGCGGTCGGCGGGCGCGTTCGCGCCATGCTTGAAGCCATGGCCGGGATCGGACTTCCCGGCACGCAGGACCCCAATCTCGATACGGTGAAGCTTCGCCAGGCGGCTTCGCTGGCCAATCAGGTCGACGGCCCGGAACGGCTGACGCTGTTCCTGGCGGAAGCGTTCAAGGCGCCGGTACAGATCAAGGAGTTCATCTCCGCCTGGATAACAGTACCAACCGGTCTCCAGACCCGTCTTGCAAAGGCCTTTGCAGGGCTCGGCAAGGGCGCGACGATCGGCCCACGCGTTTTCAGCCGCCAAAGCAGGATCGAACTGCGTGTCGGCCCGCTGGGGTATGAGGAGTTCAAGGCGTTCCTGCCTGGCGGCGAGCGGCTCAAGCTGTTCAAGCAGGCCGTTCGCGACATGGTCGGGGAGTCGCTCGACGTCGATCTGCGCATCGTGCTTGCGCGTGAAGCCGTACCGCCGCCCCAAATCGGAGCGGTTCGGCTCGGGCGGACCGCCTGGCTTGCGCGACCCATCGAAAGGGGCGATGCTGACGACATGCGGCTGCGGACAATCGTCGGATGGCGGCCGGAAATGACGGGGGTCGCGGCATGAGCCTGCTGCTGACACTGGAGCAAGGGCCACGCACCCAGGCGGTGCGGCAAGCCCGGCTTGACGAGGGTGAGCTGGTGATCGGCCGCAGCGCGGACGCGGGTTGGCAGATCAACGATCCCGACATGTTCGTTTCAAGGGCACATTGCAAGATCTCTGGCGGGCGAGATGGATATTTCGTCACCGACACGTCGAGCAGCGGATTGTTCATAAACGACTCCGACAGCCCGCTCGGTGCCGGCAAGTCGACGCGCCTTCAAAGTGGCATGCGGCTGAGATTGGGCGACTACGTCGTCCATGTCGACCTGCAAACGCCAGCCACTCAAGCACCAGCGGCCGGCCAGCCGGTTTCGGAACGCGCGCCGCCAGCATCCCGGGCCCCGGTGAGCATCGGTCGCGATGACTTCTTTTCCGCCAAGGTCGAAGAAGAGCCGCGACGGCCACGTCCGGCCGATCTGCCGAACCCTTTCGAGCAGCCGGTTGCGGGTGCATTCGAACGTGCCAACTCCGACCAGCGCCACTCGGCCGCTTTCGATGACCCGTTCAGCCTCGATCCGGTTTCGACGCCGGTGTCGAAAAATCCCGCCCCTTATCGCGAACCGGGCGGCGCGGCGAGCCAAGCGGACCCGTTCAGCCTCGACGCGGTACCGTCCCCCGACCGCGCAGCCCAAGCCGCCCGTGACAAGCCGTCCGGAACCCATGATGACTTTGCTTTCGGACCAGCCGCCACGCTCAGTTCGGCGAACGGCGCCAGTTCGATCGAACAGCGCGAGCGCATCGCCCAGCGATCCCAATCAGCCAATCCCTGGGATTTGCCGGTGCAGCCCGCAGCTACCCCTGCTTCACCACGTGTGGGTGCTGCTCCCAAAGCCGCCCCGGCGCTGGGTGCGGCGCGGCCGGAGGAGATGGCGCTTCGCGCCGCATTCCTGCATGGCATGGGTGTCGAGGAAGCCGATTTCCCCGGACGCGACAGCATCGCGGAAATGGAGAAGTTCGGTCGCGAATACCGGATGATGATGGAAGGCCTGATGCAGCTTCTGCGCAAGCGGGCCGAGGAAAAGGGAAACGCGCGCGTCGCGCAGACCATGGTCGGGGCCTCCGAAGTCAATCCGCTCAAGTTCCTGCCGACCGTCGACGACGCCATCATAACGCTTATCGCTGAGCGCAGCCCAGGATTTCTCGGCGGTGAAGCGGCAATCACCGATGCGGTGCGCGATCTCGCGCAACATCACGTACGCGCCTGGCGAGGCATACAGACCGCCATGCGGCGGATGATCGACCGTTTTGACCCGGTAGTGATCGAGGAAGAGCTGAAATCGAATTCCGCGATCGGAACCCTTCTCTCTGGGGGGCGGGGCGCCAAGCTGTGGGAACTTTACCAGAAGCGCCATCGTGAAATCGCCGAGAGTGCTGAAAAGAGCTTCCTTGGCGAAATCGGCGCTGATTTTCGAGATGCATATGAGGAGGAGTGAGAGATGATTGATCGACGTGAATTTGTTGTTGCCTTGGGCGCGACAGGGTTGCTTGCGGCTTGCCAGAGTGGTCCGCCGAAACCATCGGTGATCACCGTCAACGTAAACGGCGGTGCTGGCATGAACCCGGGACCAGGCGGCGGGGACCGGCCGGTAACGATCCTGGTGATGCGGCTGAAAAGCACCGGCAAATTCAATTCCGCCGACTATTTCGCGCTGCAGGGGGATGCCGGCACGGCGCTGGCGGGCGATCTCATCGGATCCGACCAGATTTCCGTCGGGCCGGGAAAATCCGCATCCAAAACCATCACGGTCGAGCCGGACGCGACGGCGCTGGGCTTTGTTGCTCTGATCCGCGAGCCCGGCGGCCGGAACTGGCGGACAACCAAGTCGGTGTCGTCGGGATCGAAATTCACGATCAACGTCACGCTTGGCAGCGGCGGCATTTCCGCCTAGCGGCAAAGGGCAAGGGGAGCTCGATGCAGAGAGTAGCGGCATGAGCAATGCAAACAGGGTGCTATGGTCCGAAGGGCTTTTCCTGCGGACCCAGCATTTCCAGCAGCAGGATCGCTTTTTCGAGGCGACGGTGCGCGGCGCGTTGCAGGCCGGGCAATTGCATACGTTCGGTTTCCAACAGCTGACACTGGACCAGGCGTTGCTGGAAGCCGGCCAGATCTCGATCCTGTCCGCGCGGGGCATCTTTCCGGATGGGACACCTTTTTCCATCCCGGACATGATGGACGCGCCGCGACCGCTGCCGGTCACCCCTGACACGGGCGCCGGACCGGTCCTGATCGCCTTGCCGCTGGAGCCTCCGGGCGGTGTCGGCTTCGATCCGGCACACGCTGCCGCCTCGGGTGCGCGATATCATGGGCGGATCGTTTCGGTGCGTGACGCCGTCCAGGGCGGTTCAGACCCTGAAGAAATCGAAATTGCCCGGCCGCAGGCGCTGCTGCTCGCACCCGGCAAGTCGGTCGGTGGCTACACGGCCTTGCCGATAGCCGACCTCAAGGGGATTCGAGCCGATGGCGGCGTCTCCCTGGACGAGACCTTCCTGCCACCGACCTTGGTTACGGGCGCCGTGGCCTGGTACCGGCAATTGCTGCTGGAAGTTGTCACCGGCCTCGACCAGATCGCCGAGGCGCATGGCAAGATGGTCATGGGCGGACCTGGGCGCAGCGTCGAAGATTTGCTGATGCTCAATCTCGCCAATGCGGCACGTCCGCGGCTGGCCCACATGCTGGCTCAGGATGTGTTCCATCCAGCCGAGCTTTACCTGGAACTTGCCGGTCTCGCCGGTTCGATGGCGACCTACGGATCGAGCGCGCGGCGGCTGGGCGAGTTGCCCGCCTACGATCACATGGCGCCTGGCCCCGCCTATTCGGCGCTGGCGGATGCGCTGCGCTCGCTCATCCTCAGCCTGCGTTACATCGAGCCCAAATCGCGTGCGCTGCCTGTCATGCGGCATTCGACCAATGTCTGGAAGATCCGTATCGACAATCCGAAGCTGCTGGTGGCCAGCCGGATCGTCATCCGGGTCGGTTCGGAGTTGTCGGAAGACGCGCTGCGCAAGATATTCGTCAATCAGGCAACCGTCGGCTCGGCCGACCAGTTCGAGGGCCTGTGGAAATCGCGCTTGCCCGGCATTCCGCTGAAACCGCTTCATTCTCAGCCGCGCGAGATTCCTTACGATGGCGATCGGTTATGTCTGGAACTGGACCAGAAAAGTGAGCACTGGGCGTCGCTGCTCGACGCTCCCGGCTTCGTCATCGGCGTTTCGGGCGTGTTGCCAAGCGAGCCGCAGGTGGACTGCTATTCGGTGAACAGGTGAGATCATGAGCCGCGATGATCCGTTCGGACTGTCGGAGGATCGCGAACGCACCCGCATTCGATTGACCGGCGCGCCGATGCCGCGGCCGATGGCGCCACCTTTGCCGAGCGCGTCGGTAAAGCGCTCCCGCACCCATCCGAACGCACTCGTCAACGCATTTGCGCCCTTGCTCGAATTCGCTCCCGAGCTTGAAAGTGCGCTGCCGCCGGACAATCCGGAAGCATTGCGTACCCGATTGCTCGAAGAACTGGTCCGGGCACGCGACACGGCTATGTCGGTCGGATCCTCAATGGAGCGCGCCGACCAGGCGGCCTGGGTGGTGGCGGCGTTGCTCGACGATCTGGCCCTGAACACGCCATGGGGCGGTGCCAGCGCCTGGCCGCGGCAGCCGCTTGTGGTCATGCTGCGCGGCGATGTCGATGCCGGCACGCAGTTCTTCACCCGTCTCGACGAACTCGAGCGCCATCCCAACCGTGATCGCGAATTGCTGGAACTGCAGTATCAATGCATGGCGCTTGGCTTTCGTGGCAAATATCGCGTGTCGGCCCGATCCGGCGACCGCTCGCTCAATGCCGTTCGCGTGGCGGCGGCACGCTTCCTACGCGATGCCGACGCCGAAGGCGCGCCACTGTCGCCAAACTGGAAAGGCGTGATCGCATCTGACGAGCCGCAGCGCTTCATCGTTCCGATCTGGGTCATGGCGCTCGGTGCGGCGGTTGCAGCCATGACAATCCATGTCGGGCTCTCGATGGCACTGAGCAGCCAGGCGGTCGAGCTCTCCGCACTTGTTCGCGCGCTGCCGCCGCCCGCGCGCGGCGACATCACCCGCACCTCGCCCAAAGTCGATGCCCCGCCGCCGGAGAAGGTGGATTTTGCGCTGTTGCCGGAATTTCAGGCCGGGGCGCCCGCCGACCTCAAATCCGCCCTCAGCGGCACCGAAAGCGTTTCGCTGGCCAAGCTGACGATCCAGGCCTCCAATCCCGAACTGTTCCAGTCGTCACGGCCACAACTGACCGAAGGCTTCGAGCCCCTGATCGGGTCGCTCGCCAAGGTGATCCTCGCCAACCAGGAGCTGATCGGAAACATCACCGTCGTCGGTCATACCGACAGCGTTCCCCTGCAAAAGACCAATCCGCTGTCGACCAACCAGCGACTGTCGGAGGCTCGCGCCCAGACGATTGCCGACATGCTGGTCCAGAACGGAGTGCCGCGGGATCGCGTCCATTCCGAGGGCCGCGCGGCCACCGATCCAGTCGCCACCGACAGCACGCGCGAGGGGCGGGCCTTGAACCGCCGCGTCGAGGTGCTTGTCGAAAAGAGGCTGTGAGATGTTCATCCTGCGCTTCCTTTGGGCTGTCCTGACATCACGCTGGCTATGGACGCTGATCGGCCTCACGCTGCTTTCCCTGGTCATCTGGGTGTTCGGTCCGATCGTCAGGGTCGGTCCCTATGAACCGTTCGCCTCTGATAACGTGCGCATCGTCATCATTGCGCTGCTGGTCATCTTCTGGCTGATCTGGCTGATCGTCGCCCAGCGCCGGGCGATCCGCGCCAACCGCATGTTCGTCGCCGAGATCGCCGCGCCGGTGGTGGAAAAGCCGCTCAGACCCGGCGAAGAGAATGTCGCGGCCGTCGGTGCCAAGTTCGCCGAGGTGATGGCCGAACTGAAGCGCCGCAAGCTGGGCGGACGAAAGTTTCTGCGCGAAATGCCATGGTATGTGATCGTCGGGCCGCCGGCCACCGGCAAGACCACGGCCTTGCGGCAGTCCGGGCTGAATTTTCCGATCGACCTCACCGACGACCTGCAGGGGGTCGGCGGCACGCGCAACTGCGACTGGTTCTTTTCAGAACATGCGGTTCTGATCGACACGGCCGGCCGTTATGTCCAGCAGGAGAGCCAGCCCGATGTGGACGCGGTTGAATGGCTGGGCTTCCTCGACCTGTTGAAAAAGCACCGCGGACGCCGCGCGCTGAATGGCGTAATCGTCGCGCTTTCGATCGACGTGCTTTGGGAGGGCGATGAAGCCATCAAGGCGCACGGCCGCAAGATCCGCCGCCGGTTGGCCGAACTCAACGACCGGCTCGAAATCCGCCTTCCGGTCTATCTGATGCTGACCAAGGCCGATCTGATCAAGGGCTTCGAGGCTTTCTTCGGCGGCTTGTCCACGGCTTCGCGCGAGCAGGTGTGGGGGACCACCTTCGCGCTGGAAGCGCGTGTCGATGCCAAGACCATTGAACGGGAAATTTCCGCGCTGGCGACGGAACTCGAGCGGAGGCTGGTGCCGCGGCTGGAAGATGAGGACAAACTCGCCGCCCGTGCCGAGATTTTCCGCTTTCCCGCCCAACTGGCAAGCCTGTCCGAACCGATACAGGTGCTGGTCGAGGCAATGTTCGGCGAAAGCCGGTATGAAGAGGTCGCCTGGCTGCGCGGGCTCTATCTGACATCGGCGACGCAGGAAGGAGCGCCCATCGACCGGCTGACCGCGGCGCTGTCTTCGTCCTTCGGCCTGCCGCTGCGACGGGCGCTGCCCGCACCAAGGGTCGAAAAACGCAGCTTCTTCCTGAAGAACCTGCTGACCGAAGTCATCTTCAAGGAAGCGGGCCTCGGCACGTTCGATCCGCTGGCGCAACGGCGCCGCGCCTGGATCTGGCGGGGTGCGGCAGCCGCTTGCGCGGCGGCGGCATTGTTGGCCGGCGGGTTGTTCACCTGGTCCTATTTTGACAACCGCAACGCGATAACGGCCCAGGCAGGCCAGTTCGAAGCGCTGCAGACGCCGCTGACCTCCATCGCTGCAACGCCGGCATCGGTGGAGCAGCCCGCCATGGACGGCGCGCTCGGTGCGATGGACGCGGTCGCAACCGCCCGGACAGCACCGCCTGGCGCCGCACAGGATCTGCTGGGACCATCGGCCTCCGCGGAAATGGTGCGGGCGCAGACCGACACGTACGATCATGCTCTGCGCAATATTCTTGAGCCACGCATGATCGCCTTGCTCGAGGCGACGATGTGGCGGCAGATCCGCGACCCGGATTTCATGCTCGGAGCGCTGAAAACCTATCGCATGATGACGGGCCTGTCTCAGATGGATCCCGATTACGCCCAAGACTGGTGGGCGAACAGCTTGCCCGAATTCGCGGCCGCGGCACCATTTCCGACCGCCGATGCCGAAGAGCATCAGCTTGCCGCCATCCGCCGGATGACGGTCGACGAGAGCTATGTCGCGCCCGACCAGGCCCTGGTTGCCGAAGCGCTGAAAACGGTGTGCACCATTTCGTTGCCGGCGCGCGCCTACAAACAGTTGCTGGCCGATCCGGCAGTGGCCGGGCTCAAGGAGTGGGTCCCGGCGAATTTCGCCGGCCCAAACGGCGGCAAGGTGTTTGCGCGCCGTTCAGCCAAGACGCTTCGCGTCGGCATTTCCGGCGCCTTCACCTATGCCGGATTCCACGACGTCATTCTCGATCGCATCGACGATGTCGCCGCACAGGCGGCGCTCGATCGTGCCGTTTTCGCTGGCGGCTGCTCGGAGAACTCCGAAACCTCGGTTTCGGCGCTGTCCGAGGATATTCTGAAGCTCTACTATGACGACTATATCGCGCAATGGGACAGCTTCCTGCGCGACATGAGGCTCGCGCCATTGACCGATCTCATCGTCGCCAGTGAGAACCTCAAGGATCTTTCGAGCGCCGATTCCGCGCTGAAGCGCCTGCTGACGGCAGTGGTGCAAGAGATGGAGCTCACCCGTTCGGATGACGCGCCCGCCGGAGATGACAAGGCGGCAGCCAAAGGCGGCTCGAAACTGCTCGGCAAACTGGGCAAGCTTGGCAAGATAGTGAAAACAGGGGCAAAACTGTTGCCACGGGCGGGTTCGGCCAGCGAGGTGGACCTGACCGGCAATCTTGTGGCCGAGCATTTCAAACCACTCAAGAGCACCATTGCCGAGGTCGATGGCCAGCCGCCGGCACTGGATGCTGCGGTCGTCGCGCTGACCGCACTTTCCAACGTGCTGCAGACGGTCACCGCGAACCCCAATCCGCAGGATGCCATCAAGAAGCAGGGCGGCCTTGCCGAGCTGACGGGAGCGGTCGCCCGGCAGGCACAGATCCTGCCCGACCCTATCAACGCCTGGCTGGGCGGGATTGCCGGCGACACCAGCAATTTGACTCAGAAGGCGGTCACTTCGGAGCTCAACGCCATCTGGCGGGCCGATATCCTGCCTTTCTGCCAGGCGGCGCTGAACGACCGCTATCCGTTCAGCGCCGAGAGCGCGGTGGACGTCAACGTGCGGGATTTCGCAAGGCTGTTCGGACCGGCCGGGCTGATCGACGGTTTCATCAACGACCACCTGATCAACTATGTCGACATGACCAGCCAGCCGTGGAAGTGGCGCGCCGATTTCGGCCTTGATGCTTCGGCCCTGGCGGCATTCGAGCAGGCCAGGCACATCCGCGACGATCTGTTTGCGGGCGGCAGCGGACCCGTGATGAGCTTCACGCTTGAACCGAAGGACCTGTCTCCCAACGTCACGCGCGTCACGCTCAATCTCGATGGCCAGAGCCTCGTCTACTACAACAACGCAACGCGGCCGCAACCCATGACATGGCCCGGCAAGGACGGCACGGGCGTCATCTCGCTCGCCTTCCAGCCGATCGACGGATCGCCTGAAATAATGCTCAACGAAACCGGCAGCTGGGCGTGGCTGAGGATGCTCCGCAGTGGCCGCTTCGCCAGCACTTCGCTGACCGATGTCTACAGCCTGCGCCTGGGCACGAAGGGCATGTATGCCGATTTCGAACTCAAGGCCGCCAGCGTCGAAAACCCCTACAATCTGGAAATGTTCAAGAAGTTCACATGTCCACCGCAGATATGATCATCGGCTTCTTCGGTAAGATTCCGGCGACTGGAGACTTCGTCTCCGCGAACCTGCCGCGGACTTTCATCGACCGCTGGGACCGCTGGATGTCGATGGAACTGCTGGCGAGGCCGGACGAGGGTGAACTGGACTCGCGTGTCTGGCGCTTTACCGTACCCGCCGCGATTTTCTGCGACCAGCCATGTGCTGGCGTCTGGCGGATGAGCGAAGACCGCGTCGGGCGACGATACCCCTTTGCCATCGTAAGGCTTGGACCGCCGCCGGAGCCAACCGCCGGATGGTTTGACGAAATCGCCGCCTGCCTCAATGGCGCTGTAGAAGGTAACTGGTCAACCGCCAAGCTGGCAGAGACGCTGTCCTTGCTCAGAGAAACGAGCACGGGCGACGCGTCTGCCATAACCTTCTGGTGCGATGACTTCGACGTCACCGAGTTTAACTTCGCTGATATCCATGATCTCGCCGACAACGCCTTGCCGAAGCTGCGCGCCACCAAGCCCGCAATCGAGGATATCTGACGATGGGCCTTACTGTCTTCGCCGAGAGCATGGGCTTTTTTCACAAGGGCAGTGGTGGCAAGGGCATTGCGCCGGGCGATGTCTGTCTCAGCCCTCCTCCGCCGCCGGCCGGGCCTGTGCCTGTGCCCTATGTAAACATGCTGCAGGCCAGTGACCTTATCAAGGGAAGCAAGAGCGTTAAAATCGATGGCGAGCCGACCGCGCTCGAGAACGCGTCCGAGATCATGATGAGTTCCGGCGACGAAGGCGGCGTTCAGGGCGGCAACGTCGTTACGCACAAGATCAAGGGCAAGGGCTTCTTCATGCTCTGGTCCTTCTTGGTGAAAGTTGAGGGCAAGGGGGTTGGCCGCCACGGCGATCCGATGGGCCAGGCGGCAGCATCCGCGCCCGCGGGTGCATGCGACATGTCCGCCCTTGTCCGGTTCAAGCGACGAAAGGCTTTCTCAGGAAAGAAGAAGTGCTCCCGCCATTACGAGCGCGCAGGCAAGGGATATGGTCCTACTACCACGCAGACTGCCCATATCCAGGGCAAGCCGTGCTGGGTGATCGGGCCAACAGGAGCACGTTGCGGAAAACCGGGCAAGACGGCCGACCACCAGCCCCCGATCGTCATCGCATGGTACAAGGGTGGCTGCCGGAACGGAGCGGCGTTTAAGAGATGGGCAGTATCCAACGCTGCGGTTCAGCCACAATGCGCCAACCACAGTCTTAACAATGTGCAGAAAGGTATGGCCCATTTTACGCGTGGTAATCCGACCATTGCCCAGGTTCAGCAGCGCATCAAGACCTATCTGGCATAAGGATACACGCGCATGAATGCCTTCGATCGCCTGTATGGCAATTACGTTTTTGACCTGCGTGAAGCCTTGGGCGCGGCCAACGAGTGGTGGGCAAAGCTTCAGGTGAAGATTGCCGGAGAAACCTCTTCAAAAGAGGAGGCGGCTCGGATGATCGAGACCCGTTGGCCGTTCGGTCCGTCCTCGCATCCATTCGTGCTGGCGGTCTTCCGCAAATATTACCTCAGCGTGGTGGCGATCAACGAGGAAATCGAGACCCACGGCCACGCACATGGTTCTGTTGAACGGATTCCGCCGTCGGAGGACGACTGGGGTATCGACGACGAAGATGAAGACAATCGGCGATTTGAAGACGGTGTTCCAATCGCTCCCTGGCTGCTGCTCGTGGACGCCCTGCATGGCGAAGACGAGGACCTCGTCGACGCCGTTGTCTGGCTGGTCTACCAGCCGGTCGGTCTCGACGCCAGCGACCACGTCGTCTGAGAGGAGCCGAGCCATGTCCCCGATCCTTACTCCGCATCGACGCGAGCAGAACATTCGTCGCCTTCTGGAAGCGCCGGACGACCTCATGCTCTCCGGCGCACCGCTCGCCGGATCGGCCGTGCCACAGCCGGGAGCGCCGCGTTATCGCGAACTGTTCACGACGTATCTCGATGAACTGCGGCCGCACGTGGAGCGCGTCGCCTCTGATTGGCAGGAGGCGATGACCTATCAGACTGGCAGGCTCGGCAGCCCCGAGGCCGCGCGGGACTTCCTGATCCAGGAATATCCGGCTGGTCCTGCCGCCGACATGCATTTCATCGCGGTGGTGCGCAAGTTCTGGCTGGCCTGCGACGCGCTCAACCACGGGTTGGGTGCAACCGAATCCGTCGACCCGCCAAAATTCCTACTCGCATGGGTGATCGAAGCTGGCGAGAACATTTGCGTCGAAGTGCTGGCCAGCCAACCTTACTGGCCTGTCGGCCTGTCCAAAGAGAGGCGTTGGTGCTGACATGGCTGCCTTCAACGTCTGGATAGAGAACCGAACGCCGTTTGCCGTCGCCACCATGGTACAGGTCGACGCCGAGGGTCAGGAGATCATGGTGGCCATGTTCTCGGCGAGTTTCGAGGCGGCCGACGCGGGCGCCCCATTTTGGCCGGCCGCCGAACAACTTCCCGTGGCATTGAGCGACGAGCCGTTCGGCGACCCCGCAGCGTCCTCGATACGCTATGAGGCGGATATCGCGCCAGTAAAGCCAGTCGCCGAGGTCATCGTCAATGGCACCGCATACGCGCCGAACAGCAAGCCGGTTCGCGAGATGCAAGTTGGCTTGAGAATTGGCGTAATGCGCAAGACGCTTCAGGTTGCTGGCGACCGTATCTACGACGCAGGCAGCTATTCGACGCCGCACCCCTTCCGCACCATGTCGCTGGTCTATGAGCGCGCATATGGCGGCACGACCGAGGACGGACGCGTCGAAATTCGCAACCCGGTTGGTGTTGGCTTCCACCATGCTCGCTCGGCCGACCCTGCGGTGAAGACTCATGCTCCAAATATAACCTATCCGGGGGAGCCCTATCTCAGCCCTTCCGACCGGCCGAAGCCTGCGGGATTCGGTGCAATCGGGCGGGGGTGGCAGCCTCGAATCCGCTATGCTGGGACCTACGATCAAGCCTGGACTGACACCCAGTGGCCTCTTCCACCTAAGGATTTCAATCCCCAGCATTATCTTTGCACGCCGCCGGACCAGCATCTGCCGCAGATACTAGGTGGGGAGGATGTGACGCTAATCGGCCTAACGCCCGAAAGCCGCTGGGAATTCCGCCTCCCATCCGTCACCGCGCCGGTGCGGCTGATCTTCGATGATCGCATCGAGGACGCCGCGTTCCGGGCCGACACGGTAGTAATCGAGCCCGATCTCAGGCGCGTTACGCTCAAGGCCCGTCTTGCTGTATTGACGCGACGCAACGCGCCCGCGCTGCGGGAGATCGTCTTCGGCCACGTGACGCCGATGTTCCTTACCGCCGCCCGCAAGGGCAAGGAATACACAGGAATCGGAGGCGACGGAACGCTACTCAACCAGCCTGTGTGGCGGCCATGAGGCGACCGCTTTATATCACGGGCGCAGGCGCTGTCACAGCTGCTGGCCTTAACGCTGCGCAGACGCTCGCCGCCATACGTGCCGGTCTATCAGCCGTCGATGCTTGGATGACCAAGGATGGCGAAACAATCACAGTTGCCCGCGTGCCGGCGCGGTCCCGGCTACGCCAAAACGAAGGCGAGTGGCTCGCCAACATGGCCGCCCGCGCGATCAACGAAGCGATGCGCACCGGCCAGGTGCGCACCGAGGCGACGGCGATTCTTATGACTCCACCAGAGAGCTTTCGCGAGCATTCCGCCTACGGGGACATCCGCCCGCCAGCCTTCCTTGGTGCGATCATCGCGGCGACCGGGCAGCATTTCCACCCCGCGTCACGCGCTGTGGACGGCGGCGCGGCGGCCAGTCTTGGCCTACTTGAACGCGCCATCTATATCCTGGAAACTGAGGGCGCCGAGCAGGTGCTGCTCGGCGGCGTCGACAGCCTTGTCAACGACACCGATCTAGCCCGGCTCGCTCGCGCCGGACGCCTTGTTGGGGATGACAACGCGCAGGGTCTGGTACCAGGCGAAGCCGCCGTCTTCGTATGTCTCACCCGCGAGCCTAAGACGGTGGGTCCTGTCCATGTGGCGATCCACGGGGTCGGCACGGCGCAGGAGAGCGATGGCGTGTTGTCGGAGCGGTTCAGTCAGGGCCGGGCAATGCTCGGTGCCCTGCGCGATGCTATCAGCGGATCGGGTCCCGCCGAACCAGACATCAATTTCGTCGTCAGCAACGGCAATGGCGAGCGTTACAGCGGCTGGGAGCAACTCATGGTGCGACAGCGCTTTTACCGTACCCGCCGGGAAGTCCTGCCCACCGCCTATCCGGCGATGACGATCGGCGATATCGGCGCTGCCGGGGGGGCGATGGCCCTGATGCTGGCCGCTGACAGTTTTATGAACGACTATGCGCCGGGGCCGACCGCCATGTGCGAGGTGGCTTCCGAAGGCGGCCTGCGCGCGGCCGCGGTGATGGCCGGCATGACCCGCCCTTAAGCTTTGAGCTTAACTTACATCCAAGCCGGGAACCGGCGCGTCCTGCGCCAATCGGTCAGCGGCGCATCCGGTTTGGCGAGCGCGGCGCGCATTGCGTCCAGCCGAAGCCTGCGCATAGAATGGAAG
Organism: Mesorhizobium sp. WSM1293; assembly: GCF_000513875.1. Taxonomy (NCBI): domain Bacteria; kingdom Pseudomonadati; phylum Pseudomonadota; class Alphaproteobacteria; order Hyphomicrobiales; family Phyllobacteriaceae; genus Mesorhizobium; species Mesorhizobium sp. WSM1293. Next base: position 54,327 of record NZ_AZUV01000024.1, read on the forward strand.
GGCTCGTGATTGCCCCCGCCGCGCCCCTCGTCCCACCACGCCGTCACGCGGTCGGCTACCGGAAGCGGGCTGGCCGTCACGGGTTCAAATTCCTTGCCGAGCACAACCGGGTCTATCGTGAAGAGGTCGGTATCATTGAAATCCACATCGAGAAGATCGCGCAGCGCCAGCCCGGCAGCGAAGACAAGCTCCGGCTCACGCATCCTCGCGATCAGCCAGGGCATGACCGACCGGTCGCCGACGAGGCCGATCGCCGCTGTCGCGGTGGCGCGCAAGGCAGGCTGCCTCAGACCATCCTGCAACCAGCTTCGGCCGGTCTTCAGGGGCGTCGTCAGAAGGCGCATCTCAATCGCCGCGGCCGCGAGGCCCGGCTCTGCTAGCACGATCCGGTCGAGCACCGGGTGAGCCGAGCGCGCTTCGCCAAGAAGGCAAGCCGCAAGGGCGGCCGTCAGGCGTTCCTTCGGCGTGTCGCCGTCAAGTCCGTCAAGTCCGGCCAGCACCGCCGGAAGGAGGTCTCGCCGTTTGAGCCCACCAGCAAGCCGAAACGCACGCCTGCGAACATCCGGATGCGGATTGCTCAGCAAATCGCCGAGGCGAGCACCGGGATCGACGCGGTGATGCCAGAGTGCCGCGAGGCCGAGGCCACGCAGCCGCGCATCGCGCGCGTCCAGCCATTCGGCCACGAACGGACGCAGGTTTTCGCGCGGCGTGCGCGCGATCGCGCCGGACAGAGCCGACACGCCAACCTCGCCTAGCGTCGCCGCGGCGTCGATCGCCAAGGCAACGGCTTCGGCATCGCCCCAGCGCAACGCCAGCACGCCGAGCACGAAAAGCTCGCCGGGCTCGGAATAGTCGGCGAAATGCGCCTGGGCTGCCTCCCAACCGGCTTTTCCGGATGCCATCAGCCCGTCGAGATTTGCATTCAGGCGCTGGTCGATGCGGCCGATATCGGTTTCACCCAGGATGGGGCGATCGATTTCATGGCGGCGACGGAACCAAAGGAAGGCCGCGTCGCTAGCGTGCTGGTCCACGATGTCAGCGATGGACGCGATGCGCTGCATCGTGAACGCCTCAGTTGAGATGGATGGCCCCGCCACGGATGCGGTTGGTGCCGCTGGCGTGGCTCGTCAGCTGGCTGCCGCGAATTGTGATCCGCCCATCCTTCTCCAGGATGATCGACGCCTGGCCGCAGCGCAGCTCGATGCGCTGGTCTGCGGCTATGGACACCCGTTCACCGTCGCGGATGATCTGCAGATCCCTGTTTTTGCGTAGCGGCTCGACGATGCGTCCCACCACAAGAGGCCTCGTTGGATCGCCGCCTTCAAACAGTAAGGCCACTTCCGAACCTATCGCGGTGGAATCTAGCTCAGCCAAGCTACGCGCCGGGATCGCGGTCTCGCGGGGATTGCCGACAAAGACCACCAACGGCATTCCGCCGTCAAAGCCGATCAGGAGCCCTATCGCCACTCCGTCAATCCGGTTGACTACATTCATTGCCAGTCCTCAATTATTGTGAACGTTGCTGCCCTTAATACTCACGTTACTGGAAGCACTGACATCAATCTTACCGCTGCCTTTTATCGCGATATCCTTGCCTTGGATCAAAATCGTTCCATCCTTCTTCATAGTAATCGATGCATTTCCGCATTCAAAGGTAATCGAATCCTTCCCGTTGATCATTATATTCTTTCCCGAAGCGATAGACATGTCTTCAGCGACGTCGATGGCGCTGCCCTTGCCGACCTTGAGCGAATGCGCTCCATCGATTTGAGTGCCGTCATCCGCCGTGATCTTGGCAGCCCGACCCTTGCCGATCGTCGAAGTAAGATCGCCGTCTACATTGAATGTCTGATTTCCATTAACTTTCACCGTCTGATTGGATTTTATGGTCCAACTGTCGGAAGCTCCGATGTCATGGCTCTGTCCCAGCGCCACGCTGACGGAGCGGGTCGCCCCGATCGTGTTTTTCTGAACCCCGGCAACGCTGCGGGTCTCCGATGCTCCGACCGTATCGACACGCGCAGCGCCAACGCTCACCGTCTGCACAATCCCCACCGTCTGCGTGTGATTGGCGTCGATGTTCTCCGTCGAGTTCGACACGACATGGATGGTCTCGTTGGCCATGACCGTCAGCGAACGGTTGGCGCCCACTGTCTCGGTGTCGTTCGAGCCGATGTTGGTGGTCTGGCCCACGCCGACCTTGACGGTCTTGTTGTTTCCGACGTCCTCGTCGAGGTTGTGGCCGACGGAGTGCTTGGCGTCGTGGTCGATGCGGTCGGACTGGTCGTGCTGCACCAGCTTGGTGCGGTCGTGCTTGACCAGAAGGTTATGGTCCTTCTGCGCCTGGAAATTGACCAGTTCGGAGCCGGCCTTGTCCTCGAACATCAGCTCGTTGTAGCCGCCACCGCCTTTGGAGGAGTCGGACTTCCAGCCCGATTGCGTGGCGCTGCCCGGCAGCCCGTAGGGCGGCATCTGCGAGGCGTTGTAGACCCTGCCGGTGATGATCGGCAGGTCCGGGTCGCCTTCGATGAAGTCGACGATCACCTCCTGGCCGATGCGCGGGATCTGGATAAAACCCCAGCCGCTGCCGGCCCAGGTCTGCGACACCCGCACAAAGCAGGAGCTGTTCTGGTCCTTCTTGCCCAAGCGGTCCCAATGAAATTGCACCTTCACCCGCGCATATTTGTCGGTGAATATTTCCTCGCCCGACGGACCGACCACCGTCGCCGTCTGGGGGCCGCGCATGATCGGCCGGGGCGTGATCCGTGGCGGACGATAGGGCAAGGCGGTCGGCGCCAAGCCGAGGATCACCTTGAAATTCTCGCTGTTGACGTCAGCATGGGCTCTGTAACCTGGATCAAACAGTCTGTATTCGGCGCTGACCACCAGATACTCCTGGTTCTGGTCCTCACGCGGAAAGCTATCCAGCTTGAACGTGCAGCCCGAATAGAGGCCGCGCACGGTCCCGACGGCGGCGATGCGCTGGTGGACGGCCTGGATTTCCTCGCGCCGGATCGCGGCCAGGCTGTCTCCCCGGCCCGTTTCGAGATGCGCGCCGGGCTGGCGGTAGTTCTCACCCGCTGCCTCCTTGTGGCTGAACGGCTGGGCCGACTTGGCCATGAGATCGGCGCCCGGCTTCGTGAAATCATAGTCAGTGTGGGCATAGGCGCCTGGGCGCACCGAACTGCCCGGTATCCATTCAGTGATGTATTCGACATCGCGCCGCGAACCCTGACCTTCAAAGTTATAGAGCACTTTCTCGCAGCCCGGCGCGGGCTTCAGCTTGCTCATCGCATCGGCCAGGACAAGCGTGTGCTTGCCGTCACCATGCTCGAAGAAATACAGGATGCCTTCATGCTCCAGCAGCCGCTGCACGAAATCCAGATCGGTTTCGTCGTATTGCACGCAATATTCGCGCGGGGGATAAGACCCTTGCAGGCGCAGGTCGAATTCCGCGATACCGTACTTCTTGAAGATGTCTTTGACGATGTCGAGGACGCTCTTGTTCTGGAAAATACGGCAATCGGTGGTGTTGCCGAGAAACCAGAGCCACGGCCTGATGACCGCCTCATAGTAGGCCAGCCGATCTTCCAGCCGGGTGAGCCGGAACTCGGAGACGATGCCGCTGAACCAGCGTTTCGGATCGGATTCAGCTTCGATCGAGAGCGGCCCGCCCAGCATCTTCAACGGATCGATATCGGAGTCGGTGCTCACGAATCCGACCGTATAGGCAAAACAACGGCTGATCTCATCGCGTCCGACAAGATGCGTGAAGGTCAACAGCTCGGAGCCAACCGGTGTGCGGACAACGGTGGCACGTTCATTGGGCATGGGTCGAGCCCCCTCCTGGACGCGGCCGCCAATGTGATGGATTTGAAGTTCCCGCTATATTAACAGCATTCCGTTCAGGAACTTCTTAGATCCGCCACGCCAGGCCATGTTGAGCCTACCACATGTTTTCCTGCTGGCCAAAGAGGACATGGGGCGACAGAAACCTAAACCGTATCGCGGTTGGTCGGATTCACGCGCTGCACCTTCAGGTCTTGTTTCATGCAATGTCGTTTTCTCAAACGGAGGGCACTTTTGGGCGACATGCATTAACCAGCCGGTTCATCGGCTTGAAACGCTTCTGTCCTGTTTTACCCGCAAGCTGCTAGAATGGCGGAGTACCGATCAACGATCGACGGCGATCTCGGATGCACATCAGTCTGGAAATCAACAATGTCGACGCCTTGCCCGCTGGTACCTCGACCAGCTACGCGGCGCGTGATCGCGGCTTCGAAATCGGACGCGATGCTTGCGACTGGACCTTGCCGGATCCCGACAAGTTCATCTCGGGCCGACACTGCGAGGTTCGCTACGAGGCGGGCGCGTTCTGGCTGCACGACATCTCGCGCAATGGGACTTTCATCAACGGATCGAGCCAGCGCATGACCGGGCCACACCGGCTTGGCCATGGCGACCGGATACTGATCGGCCGTTATGTCATCTTGGTATCGATCGACGAAGAGCGCGCCACGGCGGGCTACCCCAGCTACAAATCCGAGCAGCGAGACATGCCGCCCGCGACAGGCCGACCGCTGGAATTCAAAGATGCACCTTTCTTCGATCCCGCGCAGCAACGGCCCGGGCAGCGCATTCCGCCGCACTCCCCACCCCTGCCTTCGACCAGAGACGAGGTCTTGCGGGAGATCGCGATCGGAGCCGGCATTTCGCCGGAATTGCTTCAATTACGCGACCCGCATGAAGTTGCCGCCGAAATCGGCGCGGTCCTGCGGGCGGTGGTCGAGGAACTGACGTTGCTGCTGAAAGCACGTGCGGCCGCGAAAATGCTGGCCAAGAGCACACAACGAACGATGATCAGCGCCGCCGACAACAATCCGCTGAAGTTCGTTCCAGGAACCGACGAAATCCTCGAAATCATGTTCGCCCGTCGCAGGGCCGGCTATCTTGATGCCAGGCGCAGTATCGAGGACGCATTCCGCGATCTGAAGACGCACGAATTCGCCACCTATGCCGCCATGCAAGCTGCGCTCTCCCGACTGCTTGACGACCTGTCGCCCGAGGCGATCGGCAGGAAACTCCCGCCTACGTCGTTCACATCGAAGAAGGGGCAGGCCTGGGACGCCTATGTCGCGACATGGCGGACCATGGAGGAGGCACATGAAAACGGCATGCTGGACATCTACCTGGCGTATTTCAGCGAGGCCTACGCCAAAGCCGACAAGCAAAAATAGGCGATCCAGGAAACGCCTGGCAGGCCAATCAGAAAAGTCCTCCGACGCCCGGCATCCGGTTCCAATAAACAATTTCTGAGATTACAATCGCGTACGACAGTTCGCCAAGCGGGTAAGACTCATTGACCTGGGGGTCTGCGGCAATGTCATGCTACGGCGGGACAGGATTTTCTGGCCAATCCTTCTGCGGACACTGCCGCGGCCGACCGGAGCTGCCCCTTTACCCGACCAGAAACCGTCTTGCGCCTGTCTCGCCCAATCGCGGGTGTCCCGCCTGCACGGGTGATCGGCGATGAGCTCGAAGGACGACCCCTTCGGTCCGGCGGGCAAGACCGTCATTCGCGCAAATCCACGGCGCACGCAAAAACCGCCGCCGGTTCCGGAGCAATCCATCGCGGACACCTCCAGGATCGAGGATTCAACCGTGTTCGATCCTGGCGTCGTGCGGCCACCGGGCTGGGTATCAGGAACCGTCATCTATCAAGGCCCGGCCCTGGGTGCCCCAGCAGGTACCAGCTCTTCGGCCGCCGCATCAAAGCCGCCCATCGAGCAGCGCATGCTGCTCGGCGCCGCCGAGGTGGTCAGATACTGCGCGGCAAACACTATTCTCGCTGCGGCCGCTCCTTTGCTGATGCTGTTTGGGCAACTCAGGCTGATGCCTGTCGAAAGACAGGCGGAGCCACTGGCGCAACATGTCGCTGAGGCCATCGAAAAATTCGACCGGACGGTGGAGAAATCGGACGTTGCCGAAGAGGATGCGCGGATTGCGCGTTATGTTCTGTGCGAAACAGCCGACGATCTCATCGGCAACCTGCCTTGGCCTGGGAAAGACGACTGGTCGCAACGCAGCATGTCGTGGCAGTTCTTTCATACCCAGTCCTCCGGCACAGGCTTCTACGAAGCACTGAACAAGATCCTGGCCCATCCCGAGACACATTACGATCTGCTCGAACTGATGCATGTCTGTCTGTCGCTGGGGTTCGAGGGCCAGTATCGCGGCGTGAGGCGCGAAGACAACAATCTCGAGCGCGTTCGACGCGACGTCTACGAGACGCTTCGCTACTTCAGGACGCGTGCGGGTGAAGACATCTCGCCGCGCTGGCAGGGCTTGGCCGAGACGATGACGCAGTCCTCGGCCCGCCTGCCGCTTTGGGTGGTTGCCGCGTCAGCGTCGGCGCTGCTGGCGGCAGCGTTCTTCGCATTGCGGGTCTTCATCTCCAATGAAGGCGACGCCGCCGCAGGTGAATTGCTGGCACTCAACCCATCAATACCCGTCGCTATCGAGCGCGCCAGCGTGGCGCCGCTGGTCGAGCCAGCCAAAGTCGCCCCACCGGCGGCCAACGCTCAGATCGATCGTATTCGTGCGGCGCTGGCCAAGGACGTCGAAGGCGGCGGACTGGCCATTGGCACCAAGGGCGACTTCATCGTCGTGGAAATCAACAATCTGCTGCTGTTCCAGTCCGGCAGGGCCGAGACGAAGCCGGAATTTCAGCCCATCGCCGCCGACATCGCCGCGGCTCTTGAGCACGAGCCTGGACCGATCCGGATCGTCGGCCACACGGATAATGTCAAACCGCGTCGGTCGAGCGCCTTCAAATCCAACTTCGACCTTTCGCTGGCCCGGGCCAAAGCCGTCGAAGCGCTGATGGCCGCGAAATTCAGCGATCCCTCGCGACTGACGGTGGACGGCAAGGGCGAGGACGAACCGATCGCCGAAAACGCGACGCCGGAAGGCCGCGCCAGGAACCGCCGTGTCGATGTGATGATCCCCAGGGAGGAGACATTGTGACGACCTGCTGGAAGCATCCATGACGCGTTGGCTGCTGCGGATATTCAGCATGACCGCGCTGATCGGCTTCGCGACCGCCATATGGTTTGCCGGCCCCTTGATCCGCTTTGCCGATAGCCGGCCGCTCGGGCCTGCCTGGCTGCGTGCAACGATCATCGGTGTAATCGTGGCGACGCTGGCGCTTGTTCACGGGCTTCGTTTCTGGCAGGCGAGGAAGGCGCAAAAAGCGCTCGAAACCGTCGTTGCGCACAATGATGACCGCGATGATGACGATGGGCGGCTGCTCGAAGCCCGCATGAATGAGGCCTTGGCGGCGCTCAAAGGGTCGAGCGGCAAGCGCAACTTCCTCTACGACGTCCCCTGGTACGTCGTCATAGGCCCGCCGGGTGCCGGCAAGACAACGGCACTGGTCAATTCGGGGCTGAATTTTCCGCTTGCCGGTTCAGGAGACGCCCAACCGGTGGCCGGCATTGGCGGAACACGTGCCTGCGACTGGTGGTTTACCGACCAGGCCGTGTTGATCGACACCGCAGGTCGCTACACGACGCAGGATTCCAATGCTGAGAGCGACAAGAAGAGCTGGCTCTCCTTCCTGTCACTGCTCAAGAAGCACCGCGCCCGGCAACCGATAAACGGCGTCATCCTGGCCATCAGCCTTGCCGATCTGATGAGCTTCGACGACCGGCAGCTAGATACCCACGTCGCCGAGATACGCAACCGGCTGAGGGAAATCCACGAGACGCTGAAAGTTCAGTTTCCAGTCTATCTGATTTTCACCAAGGCCGATCTTGTCTCCGGTTTCCTGGACTACTTCGGCGGTTTCGACGAGTCACGAAGGCGCAAGGTGTGGGGCGCGACATTCCAGACCGCGGAGCGCGACAGGAACATGGCCGCTGGAGCCCCTGCCGAATTCGATGCGCTGGCAAAACGACTGGCCGACGAGATGGCCGACCGCCTCCAGGAAGAGGCTGATCCCGTCACGCGCATCTCCATCTTCGGTTTTCCGGCACAGTTCGGCGCACTAAAGGGCCGAGTTACCAGCTTTGTCGCCGCTCTGTTCGATCCCGGACGCAGCCAGGTGAATGTCAGCCTGCGTGGATTGTATTTTTCGTCCGGCACGCAAGAGGGCACGCCTATCGATCAGGTGCTGGGCGCGATCGGCCGCAATTTCGGCGGCAATTCCCGCCCTCACCTTTCTGGAACCGGCAAAAGCTTCTTTTTGCATGATCTGCTGACGGACGTCATTTTTGCCGAATCGGGCTGGGTTTCGTATGACAAATCGGCTGCAAGGCGTGCGGCGATCGTCAGATTTGGTGGCCTGGGTGCCATAACGCTGATCGCCGCCGCCGCACTGGGTACGCTCGCCCTGAGCTTTGCTTCCAACCGGTCGCTGATCGCCTCCACAACGCTGGCCATGGGCCAGTATCGCGAGACGGCGGCCCCGTTGCTCCAGGCCAGCACGGTCACCGATGTCGACCTTGAAAACGTCATCGGCCCGCTTGACCAGTTGCGCGATCTGCCGGCCGGGTATGAAACCGGTGACTTGCCGACACCGTTAGAGGAGACGTTCGGCCTCAGCCAGAGGGAGAGACTTCTTTCGGCATCCAAAACAGCCTATCGGCAGGCGCTGGAGCGACTGCTCCGATCGCGCCTGTTGATCCAGGCCGAGCGGACGATCCAGGCCAAGATGGCCGATCCCGTCGCACTCTACGAACCGTTGAAAATCTATCTGATGCTTGGCGGCAAGGCACCGAAGGTCGATGACGCTTTGATCGTTTCGTGGATGAAGCGGGACTGGGAGCAGAACCGATATCCGGGCGAAAACAATCGCGAAGGACGCGAGCAGCTCGAAAAGCACCTGCGCGCCATGCTTGCATTGGACGACGCCTATGATCCGGTCTTCGAACTCAACCAGCCGCTTGTCGAAGCCGCTCAACGTTCACTCGGGCGTATGAGCCTTGCCGATCGCGCTTCGGCCTTGATCAAGTCGGCTATATACGCAGCGGTGCTGGACGATTTTTCACTGTCTCAGAAAGGCGGGCCGGAAGCGCAGCTGCTGTTCGAGCGCATCGATGGCGGCGATCTGTCAGGGCTTCGTATTCCCGGCATCTATACTCATTCCGGCTTCAACACCTTCTATCTCCGGCAACTGTCGCGCATTGCGCAGATGCTTGTCGACGAGCAGTGGGTTCTCGGGGGCGGCGGCGAACAAGGCGACATCAACCAGCAATTGCTCAAGCTCGGCCCCGAACTTCTTGATCGCTACGGCAAGGAGTTCGCGGCCGCGTGGAACGGCGTTCTCGGCCAGTTGAAATTCAAGGCGATGCTGACGGACAAGCCGCACTACATCGCGCTTTCGGCCGCTGCCTCCCCAAGCTCACCGATGAATCAGCTCTTTGCGGCAATCGCCGATGAAACAGCTCTGACGCGGGACTCAGGTGACGGCCCCGATCCCGGCACCGAGATCGAAGGCACGGTCCAGAACCCGCCGCGCAACCCCGCGGATCTGGCCAAGGGCCTGGCCCGCATCGGCATAACAATCGCCAGCGGCAAATCGCAAAGCCGCGCCGGCACCGGGGCCGCCGACGCACGGAACTTCAGTCCAGGAGCAAACATCGAAGCGCAATTCAGACCATTCCAGGCCCTGGTGAACGGCCCTGCCGGACATCGCCCGATCGATGCTCTGACCCAAAACTTCAGCGATATCTATCAGAGCCTGCAACTGGCGGCCGAAGTTCCTTCGCAGACGGAACGCGTCAATTCGAACCTGCAGCTGCAGATAGCCACGCTTCGCGCCAATGTCTCGCGCCTGCCCAAGCAACTCGGCCAGATGGTCAACGCGACGGCGGATGAGTTCGAAGGCAACGTTGCCGAAACCTCGGTGACCAACTTAAATCAGATACTTGACCAGACGGTCACAGCCCCTTGTGAAGCCGCAATCAGCGGCCGTTATCCCTTCGCCCGCGACGCCACCGAGGATGTTGCGATGGCAGATTTCGCCAAATTGTTCGCCCCTGGCGGCTTGCTGGACCGGTTCTTCGCACAAAATCTAGCATCGCTGATCGACATGACCAGCCAGGACTGGACTTGGAAACAGGATGCGCGCTTTGGACGCGACCTGTCGAAATCGACCCTGAAAGACTTCCAGCTTGCGGCGGAAATCCGCAGCGCCTTCTTCCCATCGGGCGGTTCGTTGCCTTCGGTCAGCATCACTTTCACACCGTTCTCACTGAATGGCGATGTCGATACGGCGATACTCGACGCCGAAGGCCAGATCGTCTGGAGCAATCAGACGGGCAACGCGCCGAGCGCGGTCACCTGGCCGGGCGAGGCAGCTTCCGCGTCCGCCAGCCTAAGCTTGACGCCGGAGATGCCAGGCCGCGAATCCGCCATCAAGTTCGAAGGGCCCTGGGCGCTGAAACGACTTCTGGACAAGGCTGCCGTCACCGGCGACGACAGCAACATGCAAGCGCGCTTCGTGATCGGCGGACGCGACGTTACTTATGCTCTCCAGACAGGCTCAGGCTCCAACCCCTTCTTCCTCCCGGCCCTGTCCGGATTCAGCTGTCCCAAGGCGTTTTGAACAGGGTTCATCTGCTGAACATGGCGTCGGTCCGCTGACCACGGCGTTCAAAGCCTGGTTTTCCTTAGTTTTCGATACTTTAATGTTCGAGCCTGTGGCAAAGTGGCGCCAGCGAGCGTCCAAAGGTGCGCCGCAGAAGGACGCTTGAAAAGCGCTTGGTGGCAAATTGAATACTGTCGCCCTTTCCGTTGAGAGCTTCGGCGTGAGCCACAAAGGCTGTGTCCGTGAGCTCAATGAAGACAGCTATCTGGTCGAGCCACAAACTGGCGTCTGGGTGGTAGCCGACGGAATGGGTGGACATGACGCCGGAGAGGTCGCTTCCGCCAGTATCGTCGATCATCTGTCAACAATCGGCATTGCGAGCTCAGCTCCCGATCTTCGCGCCCGCTTCGAGGACAGGCTGGGCCGGGCCAATGCCGAGATCCGAGGCATATCTGAATCCCGCGGCATAACCATCGGTTCCACCGTTGCCGCCCTGCTGGCGATGGACGGGCGGTTTGCCTGCCTGTGGGCGGGTGACAGCCGCGTCTATCTTGTCCGCAACGCCTCGATCTCGCAGATCTCGAGAGACCACACCGAAGTTCAGGAGCTCATCGACCGCGGTATCATCAGCGCAGCCGAAGCACGCACGTGGCCGCGCCGCAATGTCATCACGCAAGCGATCGGCGTCAGCGACGAGATTGTCATCGATTTCCAGCAGGGAGAAATCATGCCGGGGGATATTTTTGTGTTGAGCACGGATGGTCTGACGGCGCATGTCACCGACGCCGAGATCGAGGCGGCGACGGTGTCGGCGACACCTCAGGCAGCCTGCGAGAACCTGCTCGACATGGTGCTGGCGCGCGGCGCAACGGATAACGTCACGATCGTCCTCGTAAAGATAGGACACGAGCGCGATGGCCAATTGCCTCCTCCATATCTGCATAGAGCGAAGGCCTGAGGTTGATGGGCTCCGACGACAAGACGCGCATATCGGGGGGCATGGCCAACACCGTCGTAGGCACGCAACTCAGCGGCATCTACGAGCTCGACGAACGCATCGCATTCGGTGGCATGGGCGAGGTTTACCGTGGTCATAATATCCAGACCGGTGACCATGTCGCGATCAAGATCGTCTTGCCCGAGTTCGCCCGTGACCAGACGATCTTGTCGCTGTTTCGCAAGGAGGCATTGATCCTCAATCACCTGTCGCATGACGCGGTCGTGCGCTACCACGTCTTCACGATCGATCCCGGGATCGGCCGTCCCTACCTTGCCATGGAATTCGTCGACGGTGAGTCGCTGTTCGACATCATGCGGCGTGGCGCGATGCCGGCGGCTGATGTGCGCAAGCTCTGCCACCGCCTCGCCTCCGGCCTGAGCGCCGTGCACCAGGCGGGAGCAATACACCGCGACCTCTCGCCCGATAACATCATCTTGCCGGGAGGCCGGGTCGACCGCGCGAAGATCATAGATTTCGGTATCGCCCGGTCGGCGAGTGTCGGCGGTGAGACCCTGATCGGCGGAAAGTTTGCGGGAAAATACAACTATGTTTCACCCGAACAGCTCGGGCTCTACAGCGGCGATGTCAGTGAGCAATCCGATATCTACAGCCTGGGGCTGGTGCTGGTTGCCGCCTTGCGCGGCAAGCCAATCGATATGAGCGGATCGCAATTCGAGGTCATCGAAAAGCGCCGGACCGTGCCTGATCTCACCGACATCGACGATGATTTTCGTGACATCGTTGAACCCATGCTGCAACCGGATCCGCAGGACCGACCGGTTAGCATGGCGGAAATCGCCAGGATGACGCGTGACGAAAACGAGGAGACAACCCCGCCGGCGTCCATCACACCCCGCGATCGGTCGGCTTTGCCGCGAACCTTTGCATCCGGCAGCAAAACCCAGGCACGATCACACAATGTTGAGAGGCACGACGACGCAGCCGCAGCGGGCCCAGGCGGACAGCCCTTCGTAGAGCACGTGCGGCCCGCGCATTTGTTCGAACGGCCGCCTCCGGCGCCGATGCCGCGCGAGGCCACGGCGCGTTTGCCTGGAAGGTCCACAAAGACCCGAACCCTGGCGATCGCTGGCTTGGCGATGCTGGCCGTGGCCTCCGGCGCGGGCCTTTACCTGGGCGGCTTCATGACGCCTGCCACACCGACTGCCGGCAAGACATCGCTTTTGCCACCGGAGCCGTCCAAGCTCCCGCCCGGCCTGTCAAAGCCGCCCCTGGCGGACTCTGCCGCCCCTGAGCCGGCAAAGGCAGTTTCGCCCGTGCAGGCCAGCGGACAGGCGGCTGAAAATCCGGCAGATACGTTGGGGGTTCAAAAGCCGGAGCCAACCAAGCCCGCCGAAGTCCCCTCGCAGAACGACGTCGTCGCGAAGCCACCCGCAACGGACGCCAGGCCGCCACCCGAAAAGGCATCGCCGCCAATCCAGCCGGATACGATGACCAGCGACAGTCAAACGTTGGCCGCTTCCAGTGAGACAACCGCCCCGACGCCGCCGGTAGAGAAAGCCTCGACGCTGCCGCCCGCTGAGCCCAAGGTTGGCGAGAGCCAAAAGCCCGAACCGCAGGCCAGCAAGCCGGCGGCACCCGCAACGCGGGAGCCCAATCCCACTGCGGCCCCGCCGGCTGTCGCGAACGCCGAGAGCCCTGCCTTGCCGACAAGCAACCAGCCGGACCAACCTGCTGTCGCGTTGAACGTGCCCAAACCAGAGATTCCCCCGGCCGTCGACGACATCGCCCAACGGGTGTCATGGGTTCGCGACTTCGGCGGCGGCGACTGTTTCTATGCGACGATGACCTCAGCAACCGACAAGGCTGCCGCGATCGAAGGCTTTGGAACATCGGTCCAGCCATTCGAAGGCATGCTGGCCGAGTTCCAGGCCAAATTCCATGTCGAGCCGGACATCAGCGTCCGGCTCATTGAACCAAGCCAATGCGAAGTCACCAATTTTCTGCGCTTTATCGGGCAGACCGCATCAGACAAGCCGCAGCTTGTTCTCGATCGGACATCGGTGCCAAACGGTACGCCGATCAGCGGAACGCTGGTGACGCGTGGCGGGCTCAGGTCCAGCGTGCTGTTGATCGACCATAAAGGCATGGTGTTCAATCTCGACGACCGCATCGTCGTAGAACCCGGCAAGGCTACTTTCAGCATCCCGATTGGTCTCGGGGCCGCCGACAAAGCCGCCGGAAAGGCGGTGCCGCAGATCATAATGGTGATCACGGGCCCTCAGGACATCCAGGCAGCCGCGTTCTCCACGCCCATGCCAGCCTCGGTGCTGCTCCCCAAGATTCTCGAAGAAATCGAGACCGACGGGTCTCAATTCTCGGCCACCGCCCAGTATTTCCGGCTCGGCGGATAGCATGGGCGCCCGATGCAACTCAGCCGCTCTGACCCGCCGATAAAGCAGTTTGATCCGGTTCGGGCCCCTGCCCTGCGTGGCAGCATGAGGCTTGCGGTCATGGGGGGGGCGGCCCTGTTGGCCGTGCTGTCATCCAGCGAAGCGCGCGCCGAGTTCACGGTCTGCAATCAGACTCTGGATGTCGTCAATCTCGCCGTCGGCCAGAAGGTCGACAATGCGGACCAGACCGATGGCTGGTGGACCATCGGCGCCAATCAATGCGTAAACGTCATTCGTGAGGAACTCACGAACCGCTACATCTACATCTACGCAACGGACGTGTTTGGTCATGCGATCCTCACAGGATCGACCGAAATGTGCATTGAGCGGCGACGTTTTTCGATACGCGGCATCGACGAGTGCTGGCAGCGCGGCCATATCGCGGCACAATTTCTTGAAGTCGATACCCTCGAACAGGCGCGGTGGACGTTCTTCCTTACGGGAAGCAATCCGTGACGCACGGTATCGACACGAGCTTCAGGCAGAAAAAGCAGGCGCGCGCGGCCCTTCGCAGGCGCACGCTTCGGCGCAGGCTTGTTGCCGGTCTCGCGGTGGCTGTGCTGCTCTCTATCGCCGCCGGTTTCTACCTCACCGCCGAGTATTGGTCGTTCGGAGACGAAGACGAGGAGTTGCATGCGGTCGAAGGGGCGGACGATATGCCGGCGGACGCATCCGTGTATGTGCCAGCCATTATCGATCTGGCGGGGGACCCGATGTGGATCACGCTGGCGCCCGATGCCAGCGCCGCAACCAAAGGCCGGACAATGCCGCGCCCGGCGGAACTCAACCAGGCCGGCGTTTCTCCACAGATCGAAATCCTGTCTGACGTCATGCTTAGCGCGAGCGAAAAATTCATGACAACGATACCGTCGACGCAAGAGGATTTTGCATTCTTCCAGGCGCAACGAAAGACTGCTGCCCCACCATCCGGTGATCTGCAGAATGATCTTGAGCCATCGCCGATAGAGGGGGAACCAGCCGCAGCGCCCGACCAAAGGGCGGACGCCGATGATCCCGAAGCCGGCTGGGGCGAGACCATCGATGCGGGCGATGCAGCCCTTCCCGCATTCCAGAAGACGCAGATCGAAAACAACACGAGTGTCGCAACCGTCTCGAATGAGTATCAGCGGTTCGAGGCGACCGAAGACACGTTCGTGAAAATCCTCAACGACCGCTCTTTGGACAGCGTCGCGCTCGATGCGCATTTCTCCGCAGAGGACGCCAAGCTGGCAGGGCAAGCGCTGAAGGCGCTTTTCAACCGCGACGGCCTGGAACCGGGCTATGTCATCGCCATGCGTGGTTTCAGGCCGAGGCGCGAGAGGACGACCATGTCGCTGATGCAGGTGTCCATCTACGCCAAGAACGTCTTTGTCGGCACGCTGACACGCAATGCGGCGGGCGCATTCGTATCGGGTGTCGATCCCTGGGTCCGTGAAGATCTGTTCAACTATTCGGGCGCACAGGGGGAAGGCACGCACAAGCGGCAGTATCGCCTGCTCGACGCGATCTACTCGACGGCGGCTCGCAACAGTGTTCCAACCGGCGTGATCGGCGAAGCGATCATGTACCTATCGCGAGGGCAGGATCTGGACGCCTTCGCCAGCGAGGACCAGCGCCTTGTGCTGATCTACTCGCAAACGCCGCGCGGCAAGGGCGAGACTGACGGGCGTGTGCTGTATGTCGGCGTGCAGGGCACCGAAAAGAGCCTCGACTGTTTCGTCTTCCAGCTGAGCGAGGGCCAGTTTGCGTGCGTTACCGGTGACGATCAGGTCCGCTCGCTGACGGTC
The DNA here is from genome assembly GCF_000513875.1 of Mesorhizobium sp. WSM1293. Taxonomy (NCBI): domain Bacteria; kingdom Pseudomonadati; phylum Pseudomonadota; class Alphaproteobacteria; order Hyphomicrobiales; family Phyllobacteriaceae; genus Mesorhizobium; species Mesorhizobium sp. WSM1293. The sequence continues at coordinate 70,116 of NZ_AZUV01000024.1, forward strand.
ACCAACGGCATGGTCACGCCCGTCAACGGGGTGATGACATCCACCTTCGGGCCACGCAAGCATCCAATTCTCGGCACCGTTCGCATCCACAAGGGCGTCGACTGGGCGGCTCCCGTTGGCACGCCGATCGCAGCCGCCTTCGATGGTGACATCACCTTCCAGGGCGATGGCGGCAGCTATGGCAATCTGGTGAAGATCTCGCACCCAAACGGGCGCGAGACGCGCTATGCGCATATGCTGAGATTTGCAATCGGGACCGGTGTCGGAACCAGGGTGAAAGCCGGCGATGTGATCGGCTATATCGGCACCACCGGCCTTTCGACCGGGCCCCACCTGCATTTCGAACTCTACCAGAATGGCGCAGCGATCGACCCACTCGGCACGGTCACCGCGGTCGCTTCCGACGATTCCGCGGTCGAGACGCTCACCGACCGTATCGTTCATGTCGAAAGCGGCGGCAGCGCTCGCGCCAAGAACCCAAATTCCTCAGCAACCGGTGCAGGGCAATTCATAAGCAAGACCTGGATCAGGATGATGAACACCTACCGCCCGGAACTTGCGCGCACGCTGTCGACAGCCGACCTGCTCGCACTGCGCTACGACGCCACGATCTCGCGTGAGATGGTTCGCAACCTGGCTCGCGAAGGCGAGGCCTATCTTCGGGAGCGTGGTCACCAGATTACGGCGGGCAGACTCTATCTCTGTCATTTCCTGGGAATGGAAGGCGCGCACCAGGTGCTGTCGGCCACAGGTTCGGCGCAACTGAGCGCCGTGCTGGGGTCGGCCGTCATCCAGGCCAACCCGTTTCTCACCGGCAAGACCGCCAGCTACGTCGTGGACTGGGCCGAAAGGAAAATGGGCCAGAAGCTGGGCCGCATGGCCACTGGCGCCGCCCAGCAGACAACGACCACGGAGGTCCGCCAGACGTCACCGGAGTTTGAAAAATACAAGCAGGCCGTCACCGCCGTCATAAGCTCAATTCAGAATACGCCTTGAACCACGCTCGCGCTGCTCTATCAGATGCTCACCCCTGTCCAAATTCCATCGGGTAGAACAATCTTCGCCCCATCCCAAGCTGCGGCGCAGCTTTGCGTGGCTATTGTGTCTTTATCCGCATTTCCACGCGGCGATTGAGCGGATCGTATGGGTTGGAACTGCGCGGGTTCTTTTCACCCATGCCGACCGCGTTGATGCGATCAGGCTCGATGCCGCTGGCCGTGAGGAAGGCGGCTACCGATTTCGCTCGTCGTTGCGACAGGCCTTCGTTGTGGTGCACCGTGCCGGTGGCATCGGTATAGCCTTCGACGACGAAGCTGAACGTGCTCAGCCGGTTGTCCTTCAGGGCTTTGGCGAACTCGTCGAGTTCAGCGCGCGCGGTGGCGTCAAGTTCGGCCGAATCCAAGCCGAAATTGATCAGCATGTCGAGGCCGGTTTTCACTGCCGACGCGTCATTGGACTTGCTTTTGCACTCCTCCGCGGAGCCAACACAAATCCCGCGGGACTTGCCGAGATCGGCCGCACCAGCAAAAAACTTCACGATGTCTTCCGATTTCTGAACGGGGTCGGCGGAAGCGTGGGTCGAGAAAAGCACGACCGCCAACACAAAAGCTGAACTGCTCCACTGCATAGCGGCTCCTCCTGGTTGAGTATTCCGATTTTCGATGTTGGGATCATAGCAAATTCGCAGGCAATTGTCTGTCTGCAATCGCCGGGGGCGTGACAGTTGTTGCCGCGTCACCGGTTGAGACTTGACCCGCGCCGCGCCTAAGGCTTGAGTGGCCAAGCTTCTCGATGAAAGCGTGGCGGTCATGGCCAATGGGCTCCGGTTCAAAACGGCAAGGGATCTTTTCGCGGCGTGTCCTGCTATTGCGCGGGACATGAGGAGCCTTCCAACCGACCAGCGCTCGATCGAGTTTTGCCGCGACCTTCTCGCAGGGCGCGTTCCCGAGGAAGCGGTTACATTTTGTGCCTACCTGCTTCCCGAGCGAGCCGCGGTCTGGTGGGCCCATGAATGCCTGAGCCACCTGGCCGACCTGTTGGATGAGACCGATCATCAGTTGCTCCCGCTGGTCCACAACTGGGTGGGCGAACCGGACAGTCTCCGCCACCAGGCGGCGCTCAGCACAGCCGGCGCGACGCCGCCAACAACGCCGGTCGGCTGGATTGCTCTGGCCGCGGGATGGCGTGACAATGGTTCGGCCAGGGCCGCGACGATGGCACCGGCGTTGCTGCCGTTTCCAGCCGCCCACGCAATCAATGCCGGGATTCTGGCCGGACTGGCGCGTGTCGCACTGGCTGACCGGTTCACCGTTCTTTCGGCATTTGTCGAAATGGGCATCCAGATGGCTGAGATCGAGGCCCTGAGCCAAGCAGCGGATGCGGATTAGAGCATTCGCCCGGCAGAAACCGATGGATGCCGTCATCATCCTGGCTTACTTACAGCCACCTTGCGCCCATTTTGCGAGCGCCACCTTGAAGCGCGTTCCAAGCGGATGTTGAAGCCGTAAGACAGACACGTCGTTGGCGGCGAAATTTTTCGACTGTTCACACAGCCGGGCCTCGTTCCATTCATGGCAACCGTCGCAGTGCTTTCCTTCCCATACCGACTTGTCGAGCCCCTCCACAGGACTGAAGCGTGGCTTGCCCTTGATCAGCTCCGCAATGCTCTTGCCGTCGATTTCCGGATCGCCGAAATCGACAGGATGGTCAAAAAAGATAGGCTCGTCGGAGGCAAGCCTTGGGATTTTCTGACGAAGCATATCGAGCGAAAGTTGGGCGTCGTCGGCGCCCGACGGGTTTGCCGCAACGTTTCGCCCATCCGAACCGGCTTCCGATTTCTGAGTGGTCGCCTCGCCGACGATCAGCGGTGCGTTGAGGTCGATCTTGTGCAGGACGACCTCAGTGGTCAGCGAGACATTGCTCCAGGGGCGCTGTTTGCCGGCGGTTACCTTGAAGACATCGGCGGTAACGCGGTTCATGGCTTCGGTGATGGAAACGTTTGTTTCGCCCATATGCGCCAGCAGCGCCGAAGCGAACGGCGAATGTTGGCCCGACCCGTCAAAGGCGACCTGATTGGGACTGGTGGCGAACGCGACAAGCGTGCCGGCGCCACCATTCTCGATGGGAATTTCGGCAAGGCCGCTTCTTGCTCCCTTCACGCCGGCGGTCTTTGCCAGCACTTCGGCAAGCGGATTGTCACGGCAAGCGTCGAGAAAAATCAACCTTATGCTGGTCTCGCGCGACATTTGCCGCAGGACGAAGTCCACGGGCACCGCCTCGAAATCGAGCGAAGTCTCGTCCTCGAGTGCTGCGTCGACCGGAAGAAGGTAGTTGCTGCCTGAAACCTGCAACCCGTGGCCGGCGTAGAAAAAAAGGGCGATATCGGCGCCGCGCACCTGCTTTGCGAATTGCGCAATCGTCGTCTGGGTCTGCAATTTGGTCAGATCGAAGCCGGAAACGACTTCAAAGTCCAGATTCTCGAGGCGTTCGGCCATGGCGTGGGCGTCGCGTACCGGATTGGTCAGCGCCGGCGCATGCTCATATTGGGAGTTGCCAAGGACCAACGCAACACGGCGTTCAGCACTGGCGGCCGACAAAGTCAAAAGCAGTGCCAGCGCTACAAGCGCAATGGCGCCCACAAGTCCACCGCAATGGCCGATACGATCAAAACCCACCCGGGACAACAGGTCGTCCCTCAGTTGACGAGCTTAGTGGCGGAAAACTCGATCCGCCGATTGAGCGCCTTGTTCTTCGGCGTGTCGTTGTCGGCAACCGGGCGCTCCTCGCCATAGCCAGTCGCCGCGATCTGGGTGCGCGGAATGCCAGCGGCAACTATGGCGTCGGCAACCGCCTGGGCCCTTCGCTCCGACAGGCGCTTGTTCTCGATGGGCGACCCGTCGGAATCGGTGTGTCCAGAAACCTCGACCTTCAGGCCCGGGCACTTGCCCACGACGCCGACGACCTCAGCAAGCAGCGGCCGGCTTTGGCTATCGAGCCGCGCGCTCGCCGTTCTAAAGTAGATGGCTCCGGTGCGCGACAGCACCGCGAACCTGTTGAGGCACTCCTCGTCGCTGAAGCTGGTCTTCGCCGCATCGGTGGTGACAGGCCCGACATCCGCAGTGCTCGCCGCAACCGGTTGGACAACAGCCGGCTTGCTGCCGTCAGCGACGAAAACGAAATCGAATGAAACCGATGCCGTGGGAACAATATTGGTCACGTTGGCCGCCTGCTGGAGTTTATCCACGTTCGGCAGCAATCCGAAGTCTTCCACATGCACGGCGACAGGAGCCTCCGAAGCGACCGACACCATGGTGTCGCTGATCATGGTGACCACGATGTTGGCTTGAAGATCCTTGTCGACCCCGTGCAGGCTGAGACGGAACGGAAGAACCGCCTTCACACGTCGCTTGGTCGCCAGGTCGGCAAATGCGGCGGGATCTACCTTAGCGGTCAGTTCGGCGGAGGGAAACTTGAATGTCTCGAAGAAAAGGAACCGCATGCGGACGTTGCGAAGGTCAACCCCTGTATCGACCGAATTGAGGTCGAAGGTGACTTTCGCATCACCCGCCGAGGTGAGGCTACCGGAAATATTCCTGATCTTGTTGGTTTCGACGATCGTGTTCTTCTTGACCGATTGGTAGGTCAGGACCGAAGCGGTCGAGTCCAGCGTCCAGTTCGTCTCTGCCTTCGCAGTTCCCAGTCCGGGCCAAATCAACACCAACAACGCAACGACCAAGCTAAGCGCGTTTATAACGAGCCAGCCTCTTGCCCGTGTTTTCCACCAGACTCCCACGACTTCGAACATGGAACCCCCTGCCTAGAGCAGTTCACGATTTCTCAGCGAGGAGCATAGAACACTTGCTGTCGCTTGGCGAGCATCTCGCGTGGTGCGGTGCACCACTCCCGAGCGATGCAAATCTCGGGTTCATCGTCTTGGTTAGAAGGCGATCTTCAGTCCGAGCTTGGCGCCGATGGTGGAACTGTCCGATGACACCTTGCCGCGAACTTCGCCGTTGACGGTGGTCGCGGCCGACATCTTCAGGTTGAAGCCGGTCGACAGCGCGGCGGAAAAATCGGCATCGTTGAAGTCGATCTCCCTGGTGTCGATTTCGGTGGTGTTCTTGTAGCCGAAACGCTGCTGCAATTCGCCTCGCGCATAGGGGCTGATCACCATTCCGTTGCTTAGCGTGTAGTCGCCATAGATGCCGGGCTCGAGCTTGATCGCGCCAAAAGAAAGCTTGCTCTTGCCGAACTCGTTGCCGCCGCTGTCTTTATAGGGATCGCCACGGAAGGAAACGCCAAGCAGGCCGCCACGCAGATCGAAGCGGGTGCGCTCGCCCAGCTTGAAGATATGGCCGACCGATGCCGTCACTGCATAGCCCTTGGTATCATAGCTGCCGGTGGTGCCGAGCACGCCGTTCGTCACGTCGCTTCCACCGATGAAGCCGGAGGCCGAGACGAGCGCGTAATTGTAGTCCTTGCGAAACAGCGCGTAGCCGCCGAACAGGCCGGCCTTGTTGGTACCTTCGCCGATGGCATCAAATCCCCGAAACGCGCCGAGGTTGACGTCGGTCGAGGCGTAGCCGGCGAAAACGCCGATGTTCAGGCCGTACTCATTGTCGAACTGGAAGTGTTTGGCGGCATTGAAATCCAGGCTGATGGCAGCCGAAAAATCATTGGCATCGAAGCTCGGGCCGGAGCCGTTCAAGCCGCCGCCGCTGATGTTGTAGCCGTCATGCTCGGTATGGGCGAACTGGCCTGAAGCAAAGACCCCGAAACTTTCCGAAACCGGCACCATTCCAGAACCGGATGCGGGCGAGAGATGCAGGTCAGCATCGAGCGCGTCGCGGTTTATGCCGTAGAGAGCCTCGATTGCCACCGCGACCGCGCCGGCGTTGGTGGCACTGGTCGGCGCCGCCGCAATGCCAAAATTGACTGGCGTGGCACGCAGGAACACGCTGCCATTCGGGCCTGTGACGATCGCATAGGTGAAAAGCGAACCCGGTGTGCCGGGCACGCCTGCGACGCTGAACGTCCCGGTGACCGGGCCGTTGGTCGAAACAATGAGCGGTATGTCGGTCGGCTCGGCAAATTGCGGCGTGCCGAGCAGGTTGACGATGATGGTATTGGCGCCGGTTGCCGAAAACGCATCGGCAATGAGCTGATCCGACTGAGATGTCTGCTGGTTGATGTCGAGGCCGATGCTGGCACCGTTGAGGGTGAGGCCGCCTAGCGTCAACACATCGCCAGCGACACCGTTCGTCATGTCGATCAGCGAATTCGTCGCGATGATCGAACCCGGCATGGTGACGTTGCCGTTGATGAACAGCGTCGAGCCACTGCCCAGGTTGAGGTGGTTGATGCCTTGTATGCCGCCGTTGAAGCGCAGCGTGGAATTGTCGGAGGAAAAATTGTCGAAGCCGGTAAAGTTCTGGCTCTTGCCGCCGGCAGCGAGATCGGTGCCGGTGATGGTGCCGTTGGCGCCCGTGCCGCTGAACAGAACGCCATCGCTCAAATTGAGTGGGTCAACCGCACCGATGCCGTCGATCACGAGCGTGTCGGGACCAAGACCGGTAATGTTACCGCCGATCGTGCCGCCCGACAGATGGACATGCTCGGCGTCTATGCCGCCCGTGATGGTGCCGCCGGTGACCGAGACATTGTCGAAGCCGGCGCCGCCGGAAACGCTGGATCCGATGGCGCCGCCGCTGATGACAATCAGATCGTCACCGACATCGCCGGTGACCTCTCCCGCAAGCACGCCGCCGGAGACCAATATCTGATCGTTGCCGTCGTTGCCTTCCAGAAAACTGTTTATGGTGCCGCCGCGCAGCGTAATAACATCATTGCCGGCACCACCGCTTACCGCACCCGCAAGAGTGCCGCCGGTCATGTCGAAGGTGTCGTCACCATCCTCCAGCCCGACAGAATCCGTGCCCTCCCCACCCTCACCTGGGTCGATGCCGACACTGGCGTTGCCCGAGATCGATACGCTGTCGTCCTGGCTGCCGGCATAGATCGAGCCGTCGACCGTGCCGCCGCTGACGGTATAGGTGTTGCCGCCGCCTTCGCCGAACACCGAGCCGGTCACATGGCCCGCGGCCATGTTGAAAATGTCGGCGCCGCCCGCAAGATCAACGATGCCCGGCGATATGGTTGTGCCGACGGTTCCACCGTCGATGTTGACGGTGTTGTTGCCATCGTTGCCGAAAATGCTGCCGCCTATGGTGGCGTTGCCACTGACCGTTATTGTGTCGTTGCCGGCCTCTCCATCGATATCCAATTCGATTGCGGTATTGCCGCCGATGCTGACCTGGTCGTCGCCGGCCCCGGCATCCACGGCCTCGACGTTGCCTCCCCCTATGGTAATGGTATCACCGCCCTCACCCCCAGAGATGATACCGACGATTGGCTCGCTGAAAAAAACGCCTTCCTCGACCTCGAGGATACCGACCGATATCAGGTCGTCACCGATGCCACCGGTCACATTGCCGACCTGTGTGCCGCTGCCGGATATCACGACACTGTCGACACCATCTCCAAGATCGATGTCGTGGATGCTGCCGGCCTGGATGATAACGGTGTCATCGCCCGCCCCGGCGTCGAGATTGGCGTCGACATTTGGGGCGAACGGATCGCCCGACAAATCCCCATAGGACATCTCGAACCGGTCGTTGCCGCCAAAGAGTTCGAGGGTCCCCTCTGCCGACTGCAAGGATGTCGTTGCCGATGACGTTACCGGCGGCAGGCCACTTATGACGGGGGTAGGCGTGCTGTTGTCCAGGATACCGCCAAAGATGCTAACAATGTCATCGCCGTTTCCGTCATAATCGTTGACGATGACTGTTGACGAGTCGTTGGCTTGCCCCTTGTATCCCGCGAACCCCGTCGTGAATACGCCGCCGACATCCTGGACGTTTCCAGTTGTGCTGCACTCGACCGTGACCGATGTCGTTTCGAACGTCGTTTCGGCCGAGATGCCTGAGCCGACTGTTGTACCAGCACCGCTTGCGATAGCCGAGCACGCTTCCGCGCCAGATATCTGCAACGTGGATGCCGCCGCTAACGCAAGCAACGAAACACCCGCCAATTGATAGGCCTCGCGCGGCACTCTCATTCGATCCCACCTTACGAGAATCGATACCGTCACAGTTAAGGCAATTACAATAAATCACCGGCCCTTCAATGGGGCTCGTTGACTTGATTGACAGGCAGTGTACGCAGCGCGCTGCTCGTCGGCAATGGTTAGGCGTTCGCTCTCAGGCCACTATAAGGTCATGTGTGGCGACAAGGTCACTATCGAACTCAGATTGAACCGCTCAGATGCAGTACAACGCGGTACAAGGACGCGAACATCTAGAGGTCAGAATAGGCTGCCGAAACGGTCAGGCTTCCCGCGTGGGCAACCTTGCGGTCGTAACTTGCCCATATTTCCCCGCCGCACTGCTGGGCCCAGCGATGACAAAAAGAAAAATCGGTAGGCAAGTCCACGTCCGGCGTCACGATCTTCGAAAATGGCGTCAGAAAGCTCTCGAACTGTGCGGCGTATTTGTTTTTTCTGTAGCGCGACCGGTTCACCGTTTCGGGCAGTTTCTCAATTATCCTGGCGACGCAGTCGCGCGAAACCAAGAAGATACCCGTGCCACATAGCGATACCCGGACAAAGCCGCCCATCTCCTGCCGCGGTTCGATGATGGTTCCGAGGAACTCCAGGCTTTGCGCAAAGGCCTTGTCGAACGGCAGTTTCGACAGCGAGTGAAGTTTGCGAAGGTCGACCAGACGCCGCGGATACAAAGTGCCGACTACAGGCTTGTCGAGCGCCAGCATCGCGGCAATGAGATCGGGCGAAAAGCCCATGTCGCTGTCGATCATCAGGATGTGACTGCAGTCCAGCTTCTTGTAGTAGAAATTCGTGAGCAGATAGTTCCGAGAAAACGGTATATCCGTGTACTCGATTTCCGACAGCGTGAACGCGTAGCTGGAAAGGCTTTCGTGAGTCAGGGCCGCAAAAAGGCTGCGAACGAATACGCTTTTGTAGGCTGCTCCGTAAACCGGCAGCGCGAGGTTGATCTTGGTCGGCATCGAGCCCTCCACGGTCCAGTGACTGCATACAAATCCCTTTTTCCTATCTTTGACAGGATACTTGGTATAAAAATTTGCGGGCCTTTGGCGGCACGGGGTCCAAACGCTCGGGCAGATTGCGTTTGCGTCTGGTGCGTTCGAAGGCCGCCGGATCAAGATTGACGCAGGCTGGAACGAGCATGCCGATATGACCCACCGCCACGGATACTTGCGCATCCCGCTGCTCATGCTTTTCGCGATTTTGAGCACGATCGACGTTCGCGCCGCGGTCGAACAGAACGCCTCATTACAGCCGCGCAACCGGCTGGCGATCGTCATCGGCAACACGAACTACCAGAGCAAGCGTCTCGAGCACCTCGCCAACGCGGTCAACGATGCGACGAAACTGTCCGACAGCCTGAAGCGGCTGAACTTTGAGGTTCTGACTGGAACCGATCTTACCGCCGATGGCTTCGTCAAGCTTTTCCATGACGCCGAGGCGAAGCTGCCCGAAAGCAGCGCCGTGCTGATCTTCTACGCCGGCCACGGCATGCAGGTGCAGGGCGAAAACTACCTGCTACCGATCGATACGCCCGATCCGGAAAACCTGGACAAGCTGACGGCGCACGCCGTCAAGCTGAATGATGTGATCGCCAAATTCGCCAGTCGCGGCCGTCAGACCTTCATCTTCCTTGATGCCTGCCGCAACAATCCGCTGGGCAGCGGCGCCAACATCTCCAACGGTCTGGCGCAGGTCGAGGTCGGCGAAAACACGTTTGTCGCCTTCGCCACCCAGCCCGGGAACGTCACCGTCGACGGGACAGACGAAAACAGCCCGTTCACCACTGCGCTTCTAAAAAACGTCGAAATTCCTGGCTTGAGCATTTCGGACATGATGATCCGCGTCCGCAATGAGACCGAGGCGCTCACCGTCGGCCGCCAGGTGCCGTGGGATCAGTCGAACCTGCGTGAACAATTCTATTTCACCGAACAGCAGATGCTCGATCCGGCGCAGTTGAGCGCGAGCCTGTCGCGCATCCTGTCCGATCCAGACGCCAAGAAGAAGCTGCAGATAGAGCTCGCCTCCAACGACCTGCAGACCGCCGTGCTCATCGTCGGACAGACGCTGCGGTCCGTCGAGATTCCGGCACCGTCAGGCGGTTCAGCGGAGCCGGTCGGCACTCGGGTCGCCAATCTGTCTTCAACCGAAAGCGTTGCAGTCGCTCGCCAGAGCGTCGTCTCCGGCCTCGAAACTCTCATTGTCGGCGCCTCGGCGGGCGAAGCGGAAAAGGACAAGGCAGGCGATCTTGCGCGCAGCATTCAGACCGAACTTCGTCGCCTGGGGTGCTACCGGATGCAAGTTGATGGCGATTGGGGCACAGGCTCCATCCGTGCCCTCACCGACTACTACAAAAACACCAAACAGATCGCACCCACGACCGAGCCGACCGTCGGATTGCTCGGCGATCTCTTTTTGCGTTCCGGCAGAATCTGCAAGCAGCCGGTCATCGTCAAGGCCAAGCCGGCTAAAGTCGCGTCGGACAACGGCCCTTCGCAAACCGGTCCCAGCCGCAAGGCGGCGAAACGCGCGCAGGCCGTCCCGCAACGCCCCATAGCCCCCCCACCAGACATTAGTGGGGGGATAGGCATCGGTGGTGTGTTTTAGGACGTGGGCTGTCAGGCGGGCCTACTTCATTGGCGTTCGTAACATCACGATTTCGCCTCACGGATCGCCTGCAAAGTCGCATGGCGTAGCTTGTCCTCGCGCTTAAGGGTCTTCACTCGTCCGACAAGGCCAGGTTTGATCCATTCGGCGTCTGGCTTGTCGGCTCCCTTCGGTGGCGTGCCTTTCCCCTCCTGCACCTTGGCCCATAGGCGTTCTCGCATGGCTTTGTTCAGGGCGATGTGAGCCGATCCGACATAGCGGCGTTCCGCATCGCGGGTTGCCATCAAAGCGAGTGGTGCCGATCCCGGTTTTAGCTGCACGCCTGCCACTTCAAAGTCGACTTCCTCGTAGCATTTGGTTTTCAGCCACGCTTCGGTGTCGCCTGACCGATAAACGCTGTCAGGCCGCTTCGACACCATGCCCTCCAGGCCCATGCGATCAACCGCGGCGTAGAAGTCGGCCCCGCCGCCATGCACATGGTGACTGTACTGGATCACGCCCTTGGCAGGCCCGACGAGTTCGAGCAGCTTTCCCGACGTTCCAGCAGAGGTGCTGGGCGCAGGTTGACCCCGTCCAGGTGCAGTAGATCGAAGGCGACGAAGATAATCCGATCCGGCGCCCATCGCATCGCGGACCGCAGCGANTGGAAATCCGACACGCCCTTCCCGTTGAGGACGATTGCCTCGCCGTCGATGATTGCCGACTTGGGGGAAAGGGTTGCCGCCGCCTCGACTATCGTCTTGTACGTCAATGACCAGTCGTAGCCCCTTCGGGTGATCGCTCGGGCCGTGCCGTCCTCGATTATGATTTGCGTCCGGTAGCCATCGTACTTGATTTCGTGAATCCAGTTGTC
>NZ_AZUV01000025.1:0-72778 GCF_000513875.1 Mesorhizobium sp. WSM1293
GGGCCGAGCGTGACCTTCACCGCGTCGGCGAGGATGTTGACGCCGCGCAGCATGCGCTCGCGGGCATCACGGGAGAATTTTACGTCTTTGGCAGCCATTTTTAGCTCCTGGCAGGGGCTTCGATCGAGCCCGGGAATTCAGTTGACGGAAAGGCCTGATATCAGCCGATGATGCCCATGATGTCGGATTCCTTCATGATCAGAAGGTCTTCGCCATTGAGCTTGACTTCNGTGCCCGACCACTTGCCGAACAGGATGCGGTCGCCGGCCTTGACGTCCAGCGGGACCAGCTTGCCAGCTTCGTCACGAGCGCCGGAGCCGACAGCGATGATCTCGCCTTCCTGCGGCTTTTCCTTTGCCGTGTCGGGGATGATGATCCCGCCAGCGGTCTTGGATTCGGATTCGACCCGGCGAACGACCACGCGGTCATGAAGCGGGCGGAACTTCGACTTTGCCATTTTTTCTTCCTCGATGAGAACGGTGAGAAACAGTTCCTCCATCCGGCGGCGCCGGACATGTGGTTAGCACTCACCAAAGGCGAGTGCTAACGTGGCGCTGAAATAGGCTGGCGGCGCGCCGGAGTCAAGGCGCTCGGAGCGCCTCTTGGCGCATGATGATGAACTTACCGGTGCCTGGCCGAACCGAGCACCAGAAGCGGGCACCGTTCCGCCAGCGGATAGCTTCCGCTCGGCACGACGCGCACGTCGCCGAACCAGTTGGCTGCCTCGTTGGTCAGCGTGGCCAGCGTCGCGAAGCTGTAGCTTATGTCCGAGCCTGCATAGACGTCGATCGTGTTGATCGAGCTCATGCTCCATCCTGTTCGCGCGGCAAGAGCTTCGCGGTCCGGAAACAGTCTGCCGAATGCATCGCGGATCGTTGCCACCTTGATGGTAAAATCGCGGTCGTCGGTCGTACACGCCATCGCAATCCGCCATTTGAGCGCGTGGAAATTCTCGATCCCGCCGGCCAGAACCAGAGCTTCGATGCCGCACAGATCGTCCGCCGTTTCCGGTCGTGCGAAGACGCGGATCGCTGCGCGCCTGCCAGGCTTCAGCACCCTGGCGACCTCGCCAAACAACGAACTGCGCGCCGCCTGGGAAGCGACCGCCGACAGGCATCCGTCGCCGATGACGGCGTCGATGCTTGCGCGGTCCACGGGCAGGTTAAGCCAGTTGCCGGCGATTGCCCGTCGCGAGCCGTCGTCGCCAGCCCATACGCCGGAAATCATGGCCGCCGACTGGTCGACCGCCAACATCGACTTGCCCAGAACTGCCAATTCCGGGGTAACCCCCAAGAGAAGGACATCGGCATTTCCGAGATCAAGTTCGCGATCGAATATAGCGACGGTTTCCGCTGTCGGCCGGAGCGGCGCTTCCAGAAGTTTCCAATGGCGGTGGTAATCGTCCCAATGATTTGTCATGCAATTCCATTGGCCCCCTGCACGCCTGGATTTTGGATATCACCGGGGCTTAGTAGAGGTCGTTGGACAAGCCAAGACATTTCAAGGCATCTACAGACAGTCCAGGAGGTGGATAGTGGCGCGTATCGCCGTGATAACGCATGAGCATGACAGGTTCCTGGGCAGGCGCGATATTCTGCTGCGCAGGAGCAGCCCATACATGCTGTTCGACATTCTTGCGGAATTGAAAAGGCGCGGCCATTCGGTTCGGGTTCAGCAAGGCCTGTCGAAGCCGGTCAGCGCCGATATGGCGGTATTGCATGTCGATGCCACGGTGACGCCCACGGACTATGTCGACTATGCCCGGAGTTTTGCATTCTGCCTCAACATCGGCGCCGCCGACATATCCAAACGGCGGATCAGTGGTGCATTGATCGACAAAACCGACAGCTGGCAAGGTCAGGTGATCGTCAAAAGCAATCTCAACAATCGGGGAATCCCGGAGACGCTCCTCAACCGGCGATCCGAGCGCGCGGGCAAACAGCCGCCGTTTCCGCATTTGCCAATCTTGCACCCCTATGAGATCCACGGATCTCTCGGCGACGTTCCAGACGGCGTCTTTGATTGCGACGATCTCGTCGTGGAAAAGTTCATTCCGGAGAGAGAACCCGACGGTTTTGCTGTTCGTTTCTGGGTGTTTTGCGGAGAGCGAGAGCGCTGCACCCGCTACGTCTCCCCGAACGGCCTGGTCAAGGCATCGGAGACGATCCGGCGCGAGCCCGTCCCGGTGCCCGACGAACTGCGTGAGCGCCGGCGTGAACTCGGCTTCGACTATGGAAAATTCGATTTCGTCATGCATGAGGGCAGGGCCATCCTCCTCGATGCGAACAAGACTCCCGGCCGTCCGCAAAATCTCGTCAAGATGTTCGCGGCCGGCGCTTCGGATCTGACACACGGCTTCGAAGGCCTCGTCCATCGGGCGAAATAGGCGCGGCTCTAGAGGAACAGCCGCAGCTGCGTGTGAATGATAGACCGGTAATCCTCGATGGTCCGGCGGCTTTCCGCTTCGCCCTCGGCAAGCGCCAGGCGCACCACGCCGCCGGCGAGCTGGAAGATCAGCAGAACCATGCGTTCGAACTGCTCGCGCCTCTCGGGCTCCAGCAAGGCGATGACATGGTCGCAGAACATTTTGGCTTGGTGCCGCGTTTCGGCGAGGTCGAGGTTCTTGAGCGCCTTGTCGGCCTGGATGGCGTTCTGCAGATCCTGGATGGCCGGATCGCCGGCGACACGGCTGAGATAATCATCGAGCAGCCGGTCAGCGGCCACGATGACATCTTTCGCCTCGTGGATTTCGGCGATGATCGTCGTCAGCCGTGCCCGGCTGACCTCTGAAAACCGCTCATAGAGCATCGCCAGGATCGCCGATTTGTTGGGAAAGTAGTGGTAGACGGTGGCGATTGGCCCGCCCGCCAGCATGCCGACCTCCTTCATAGTGACGGCGTCGATACCCTTTTCCCCGATCAGCCGCATGGTCGTCGACAGGATCGCGTCGATGCGCTCGCGGCTGCGTTCCTGCTTGGGCTTGCGCCTCGGCTCGGTCGCCATTCTCTTCAATTCCGTCATGCACCGATCTTTCGCACGGTTTTTAGATTCCGGTTGACAAGAAATATGATCAAGTATCAGTTTCTGAAATACTGACAGGTTGTCAGCTTTTTTGCCGCGCGGCAAGGACGTTGGGGAGGCGCCTTTGGCTTCGACAGATATCGGCCACGCAGGCAGTGGCGACTGGCTGGTCGGCAATCCGACCGGCTGGCAGCTCGCCTCGGCCCTGTGGATCGGTTCGGTCGGCCTGCTCATCCTCGGCCTGCAGCCGGTGCTGCTCGGAGCTCTCTACACCGAAGGCCATGTCAGCGGCGACGAACTGGCGCTGGTCGCCACCGCCGAGATGATCGCCATTGCCATCGGTTCGGCCGTCGTGGCGATGCTGCTTTCGGCCCACAATATGCGCTGGAAAAGTGCCGTCCTTCTGCTGCTGCTGGCGCTGGCCAATGTGTGGACGGCCTATGCCGCGAGCGCCAACATGCTGATTGCGGCCCGCGCCCTTGCCGGGCTCGCCGAGGGCGGTCTGGTCGCCATCGCCACCGAACTGATCGCCCGCTCGCGGCGTGCCGAGCGCATCGGCGGCTATTTCGTCACCATGCAGACGCTGGCGCAATGCGCGCTCGCCCTGTTGCTGGCGCTCTATGTCATCCCGGCCGCAGGGTCGGCGGGTGGCTTCATCGTTCTTGCCGTCGTCTGCGTCGTGTCGCTGGCGGTCGCTTTCACTGTCCCAGGTGACTATGCCGACCTGCCCAAGGAAGAGAATCTGGCCAATGTGCTGACGGTTTCCTCGATGACCGCGCTGCTGTCGGTCTTCTGCTACTTCATGTTCTT
The DNA here is from genome assembly GCF_000513875.1 of Mesorhizobium sp. WSM1293. Taxonomy (NCBI): domain Bacteria; kingdom Pseudomonadati; phylum Pseudomonadota; class Alphaproteobacteria; order Hyphomicrobiales; family Phyllobacteriaceae; genus Mesorhizobium; species Mesorhizobium sp. WSM1293. Next base: position 3,832 of record NZ_AZUV01000025.1, read on the forward strand.
CGGCGCGGTCTGGGCTTTCCTGGAGCCGCTAGGCGCGCAATACGGCATCGATGGCCGCACCGTCGGCCTGATCGTCTCGGCCAGCCTCGCGGTGCAGGTCCTGGGGGCGATGACGGCGACCGCGTTCGAGGCGCGCATCGATTATCGCCTTGCCATCGCGGCGATCGGCGTCGTGGCGCTTGTCAGTTCCCTGGTTCTTGCCAGCAGCCCCGGCCTGACGACGTTCTGGGTCGCTGCCCTGGCCATGGGCTTTATCCTGCTGTTCATCGTGCCCTACCAGATCCGTCTGGCGATCACCGCCGACGAGACGCGCACCGCCGTGCTGCTGGTGCCGGCAGCCCAACTGTTCGGCCTGGCGATCGGGCCGATTGCGGCGTCGCTGCTCATCGACGGCAAGGATTTCCGGCCGGTGCCGGAATTCGCCGCCGCCAGCGCGGTGGCAAGCGTGGCGCTGCTCGGTCTCTTCGTTCTTGTGTCACGTCGCCGTCGTGCGGTTGCCTGAGCGGGGAGCGCATGTCGAACACCTGGAGCAACTGGTCGGGCTTCGTAAGTGCCGAGCCCAAGCTGATCGCCAGCCCCGGCGATGTCGGTGAACTCGGTGATCTCGTCCGGACCGCGCCTGGCCCGGTGCGCGTGGCCGGCGCCGGTCATTCCTTCACACCGCTGGTGAAATCGCAGGGCACGATCCTGTCCCTGGAGAGACTGGAAGGGCTGGTCTCGCACGACGCGCAAAAACATCAGGCGCGGGTGCGGGCAGGGACCCGGCTCGGCCCGCTCATGCACATCCTGCAAGGCATTGGCCAGGGCCTGCCCAACATGGGCGATATCGACCGCCAGGCGATCGGCGGCGCGCTGGGCACAGCCACGCACGGCTCGGGACCGACGCTCGGCGCCTATCACACGCAGCTGGAGACGGTGCAGATCGTCGACGGGCTTGGCAAGGTCCGCGACTTCAAGCGGGCAGGGGATCGGGACATGATCCACGCCATCGGTGTTGCGCTCGGCGCTTTCGGCGTGCTCACCGAAGTGACGCTGAACAACATCGCGACCTACCGGTTGCGCCGCCGCAAATATGTGCTGCCGATCACCGAGATGCTGCGTGATTTCGAGGCGATGATGGCCGCGCATCGCTCGGCCGAATTCTACTACATTCCGTTTTCCGGCTATGCGCAGTTCATCGCCAGCGATTTCAGCGATGCCGCACCCACCACGCGGCCGCCGGAAGAGGACGAGGCGGGTTTGAGGACACTGCGCAGGCTGCGCACTTCACTTGCCTGGCTGCCATCGCTGCGTGGCCGCCTGATCCGATCGGCGGCCGCCAAATTTCCCGCCGAGGACTACGTGCAGGACTGGCTCAACGTCTATGCCAGCGACCGGCAGACCAAGTTCAACGAGATGGAATATCATTTGCCGTTCGAGGAAGGGCCGAAGGCGCTGGCCGAGATCATCGAGCTGACCGAGAAGCGCTTTCCCGAGGTCTATTTCCCGATGGAGGTGCGCTCGGTCGCGCCGGACCAGTTCTGGCTTTCGCCATTCTACAACAGGCTGACCTGCTCCATCGCCATCCACCATGACGCCGCGAACGATCCTTTGCCGTTCATGCGGGCGGCAGAGCCGATCTTTCGCAGATATGGCGGCCGGCCGCATTGGGGCAAGATGCATAGCCTCAAGGCGGCGGAGCTGAAAAAGCTCTACCCGCGCTGGGACGATGCCATGGCGGCGCGCCGCGACATCGATCCGGAAAACCGCTTCGTGTCGCCCTACATGGCCGGCCTGTTCGGCATCGAATGATGAGCACCTATTTTTCCACCCTCTCGGATGCGCTGAAGACCGCCGGCATCTTCCGACCCTGCCTGCTGCTCGACCGCGATCGGCTGGACGGAAACATTGCCCTGGTAAAAAGGAGGCTGGATCCCGGCCTGGCCGTGCGGCTGGTCGACAAATCGCTCGCCTGCCTGCCGCTGCTTGCGCATATAGGCAAGGCGCTTCGCCATGAGCGCTTCATGACCTTCCACCCGCCGATCAGCGAGGCGGTGCTGAAGGCGTTTCCGGATGCCGATCTGCTCTACGGCAAGCCGATGCCGATCGGTGCGGCAAGGGCTGCGCTGGTGAAGGGTGATGCCGACTGGTCGCGTGTCTGCTGGCTGATCGACAGCGAGGAGAGACTGGCGGAATACGGTGCTCTCGCTGACGAACTCGGCATCGGCCTGCGCATCGCTTTCGAGATCGATGTCGGGCTGCATCGCGGCGGCTTTGCTGATCCCGCGGCCTTGTCGAAGGCGTTGAGCGCGTTGCCGGCCCGGCTGCATTGCGAAGGCGTCATGGCCTACGAGGCGCATGCACCGCTCATTCCCGGCCTTTTCGGCGGACCGGCAAAGGCATTGGCGGAGGCGTCGGCGCAGGCTGCGGCGTTCGTCGCCTGTCTCGGCGCCGACCAGCGCCGTATCCTCAACATCGGCGGCAGCAAGACCGCGCTGCTTCATCGTGGCGGCGCGGCCAATGAAGTGTCGATGGGCTCGGCCTTCGTGCTGCCCAGCGACTTCGATACGCCAGGCCTCGACGGCTTCCAGCCGGCGGCTTTCATCGCCACGCCGATCCTGAAAGTGGTCGAGCCGATGCTGCCTGGCCCGCCGGCCGTCACCCGCCTGCTGCAGGCGCTCGGCCGGTTTCCGCGCAAGGGCTGCTATCTCTATGGCGGCAAGTGGATGGCCGAGCCGGTCTTCCCCCAAGGCATGAAGACGAACGGCCTGCTCGGCCTGTCCTCCAACCAGCAATTCATGGGCTTGCCCGCCGATGCGACCGCAAGGCCAGGCGACTACGCGTTTCTAAGGCCGACGCAGAGCGAGGCCGTGCTGCAGCAATTCGGGTCGATCGCCGTGTTTTCCGGCGGAAAGGTCATCGATCGCTGGCCGGCGCTGCCGATGGCGTGATCGAGCTACGCCTTCACCGGTACCCAGATCTCCAGGCCGCCATTGCCGCTGTGGGCATCGAACTCCGGTCCATAGCGCTCGAATTCCGGTGCATCCGCGATTTCGTGACCGGAGGCGGGCAGCCAGCTGTTCCAGATCGTGTTGATCGTCCGGCGGATGGATGAGATGTGCTCGCGGTGCGAGAACACCGCATATTTCTGCGCCGGCACCCGCACCCGATAGAAGTCCTTCGGCAGATCCGCAAAGCCGGACACTTCGACGCCGACGACATAGTCGAAATTGCCCGCGTCGTCGCCATTAAGGCACACGCCGTAGAAAACGCCTGAGATCTCGCCGGGGATGTTGCCGATAAAGGGTGCAAAACGCTGCCACTGCATCGGAATCCCGGCGCTGGTTTCACAGCTGTAGCGTTCGCCGAGGCCGGCGATCAGGAACGGCCGGCTGGTCTCGAAGCGCGGTGGTTCGAGATTGGTGAGGAGGGACTGGTCCATCAGGATCGGCTCCACGAGGTCGAGGTTGTTGGTCGAGCCTTGCGCGCGCACCAGTTCCGGCGTGGTGCCGAACTGATCGCGGAAGGCACGGGTGAACGCCTCATGCGAGTTGTAGCCGGCGTCGAGCGCGACGACGAGGATGTCGGGCGCTCCGCCGGCCAGCTTGCGCGCCGCCTCGGTCAGCCGGCGTGAGCGCATGTAACCCATCACCGAGCGGCCGGTTGCGGCGCCGAAGGCGCGCGTCACATGAAAACGCGACACGCCGCTGCTTTGCGCGACATCGTCAAGCGAGATCGCCTCCGGCAGATGGCTCTCGACGAACCACAGCGCTTTCTCGGTCGGGTTCATGGGGCTCCTTTTCGCATTGGCCGGATCATCTTGGCGTTTCCTGGCGCGGCCAGTTTGATCGAAATTGCGCATTCCGTGCAATCTGCGCCGATCCCATGGGCTTTCGCTTGACAGCGGGCCGCGTCATCTCCTAAGAATGTTATGTTATTACATAAAATGAGCGTGCAATGCCTGTTTCCCTTAGCTGGCCCACCACTTCGTCCGAGAAATCCATTGCGAAGCGTTTGGTGGAAATCTACGCTGAAGTGGTGATGGTCCCCGAGCCGAAAGGCGAGGGGTGAAAAGGGAACACGGTGAGGCCTGTTCAGGTCGAGGCCGTGGCTGCCCCCGCAACTGTAAGCGGCGAGCAAAATCCGTGAATGCCACTGGCCGGCAAGGCTGGGAAGGCAGGATGGCGCAACGACCCGCGAGCCAGGAGACCTGCCATCACTGAGTTGACCGGACGGGGTGTGCCGGGAGGAAACGCGAATCCCGGCCTTGTCGGCCGGTTCGCCAGCTTCCTTCCGTCGCCAGTTTTGGAAAGTGACGGAAAGTTGGACGGCTCCATCGATCATCGCATCACCATGCGCACGCTTTGCCGTCCCCGCAATCCGGCGGGCTGCAGCCGATGAGCGCAGCGCTTCTCGAAGCCCATGACCTCTGTGCCATGGCGAATGGGCGGAATCTGGTCCAGGCGGTCAGCTTCTCGGTGGCCGCTGGCGATCGCCTTGCCATCATCGGTCCCAACGGCGCCGGCAAGACGACGCTGCTGCGCATGCTGTCGGGCATGCTGCGGCCAAGTTCCGGCGAGGTGAAGCTTGGCGGACGCGGGCTGGACAGGATTTCGGCCGCCGAGCGGGCGTTGCATATCGCCGTTGTCGGCCAGACCGACCAGCCCGATCCGCGGCTGGCGGTGATCGATTATGTCGAGCTTGGCCGGGTCCCGCACGCCGGACTGAGGCGCAGGAGCGAGGAACGCGACATTGTCGTCAATGCGCTGCGCCGGACCGGCCTGCTGCCGCTGCTTGGCCGCACCGTCGGCTCGCTGTCGGGCGGCGAGCGCCAGCGCGCCCAACTGGCGCGCGCCATCGCCCAGCAGCCCAAAATCCTGTTCCTCGACGAACCGACCAACCATCTGGACCCGCGCGCCCGCGGCGAACTGCTCGACCTCGTGGCAGGCTTCGAGATGACGGTGATCGCGGTGCTGCACGATCTGGCGCTGGTAGCACCCTTCGCCACCAGGGTTGCGGTGATGAATCATGCCCGCCTGCAAGCGCTCGCCGCACCGCGCGAAGCGCTGGCCCAACAGCTGATCCGCGAGATTTTCGGCATCGATGTGCTGCGCCTGCGCCATCCGACCGAGGATCGAGAGTTGACGGTGTTCGAGGTTCCGAACCGTGCCGCGCCGCCGTCGTGATTGAAGCCGTTCCATAGTCGACCCGATCCCACCCACAAGGAGCATACCCGTGAAACGCCTCGCTTTTTCGCTTGCCGTCTCGCTGCTGACCTCGACCGCCTTCGCCTTCCCGGTAACCGTCGACAGCTGCGGCAAGCCGCTGACCTTCGACGCGCCGCCGAAGCGCGCTGTCATCCATGATCTGAACATGGCCGAGATGGCTTTCGCGCTGAAATTGCAGCCGTCAATCGTCGGCCTGACCGGCATCACCGGATGGTACAAGGTCGGTCCCGAATTCAAGGCAGAGCAGGGTTCGATCCCGGAGCTGGCGCCGAAATATCCGACGCTCGAAAACCTCGTGGCCGTGGAGCCGGATTTCTTCTTCGCCGGCTGGTACTACGGCATGAAGCCGGGTGGCGAGGTGACGCCCGACACGCTTGCCCCGCACGGCATCAAGACGCTGGTTCTGGCGGAAAGCTGCGTCCATCTCGACAAGAGGCGCCCCGCCGCCTCGATGGACCTGCTCTACGGCGACGTCGAAAAGCTGGGCAAGATCTTCGGCAAGGAGACAGAGGCGGAAAAGCTTGTCTCTGGCTGGAAGGCGCAGCTCGCCGACATCACCGCCAAGGTCGGCAGCGCCAAGGGCACGCGGGTGTTCCTCTACGATTCCGGCGAGGACAAGCCGTTCACCGCAGGCAAGTTCGCCATCCCCAGCGCCATGATCACTGCCGCCGGCGGCGACAACATCATGGCTGACATGGACACCAGCTGGGGCAACACGGATTGGGAAACGGTGGCGTCGCGCAATCCGCAATTCCTCATCCTGCTCGATTACCAGGACGGTGGCGGCTACAGGAAGCTGCTCGACTTCCTGAAGGCGCATCCGGCCATGAAGGAGACCGACGCGGTCAAGAACGAGCGCTTCGTTGCCCTCCGCTACGCCGAGCTGACGCCTGGACCCGCCAACATCGAAGCGATCGACAAGATCGCCAAGGCCATGCACCCGGAAGCATTTTGAGCTTGCGCCATCCGGCATTTGCGTTGGCCATGCTGGCGGGAGCGGCGGCGATCGCCGCTCTCGCTCTGCTGTCGATCGCCTATGGCTCGACGCTGATCCCGCTGGCCGACGTTGTAGCAGCGCTTGGCCGCGCAATCGGCTTAGGCGGGCACGACGTGTCCGGGCCGGTCGGCAAGATCGTCGTCGATCTGCGGCTGCCGCGCACGATCCTGGCCATCTGCGTCGGCGCGGGCCTCGGCGTCGTCGGCGCGCTGCTGCAGACAGTGACCCGCAACGATCTCGCCGATCCGTTCCTGTTCGGCCTGTCGTCGGGCGCCGCCGCCGGTGCTGTTTCCGTCATCACCGTCTTCGGCGACAGCTTTGGCATCTGGACGTTGCCGGTCGCGGCCTTCACCGGCGGCATATTGGCCGCCGGCGTCGTCCTGCTGCTGGTCGCGCGGGTGAGGGGCCAAGGGCCGGAGCGGCTGATCCTCGCCGGCCTTGCCGTGTCCTTCATGTTCACCGCCTTGACCAACTACCTGGTCTTTGCCGGCGACCAGCGCGCCGCCCACTCCGTGTTGTTCTGGACGATGGGCGGCCTTGGCCTGGCGCGCTGGGACAATATCTGGTTGGGCGCGCTGGGTGCGGGCACCATTCTGGCTTACGCGCTGTGGAACCACCGCCGGCTCGATGCCTTCCTGGCCGGCGAAAACGCCGCCGAAAGCCTTGGCGTGCCAGTGGCGCGCATGCGCCGAATGACGTTTCTCGTCGCCGCCTTCTCGACGGCGATCCTGGTCTCTGTCGCCGGGGTCATCGGCTTCGTCGGGCTGATGATCCCGCATCTGTCGCGGCCGCTGGCAGGCCCCTTGCATCTGCGCCTGGTTGCCAGCTGCGCCGTCTTCGGCGCGGTGCTTTTGCTGGCCAGCGATCTTCTGGCCCGAACGCTGCTGCCGCCGCAGGAACTGCCGATCGGCATCATCACCAGCTCGGTCGGTGCGTTCTTCGTCGTCACCATGCTGATCCGCAACCGGCTTTGAGCGCGTTTGGCAACCGGTCGCCGGATCACACGGTCCAGAAATAGCGCACGATGTGGAAGAACACCGGGGCGGCGAAGACCAGGCTGTCGGTGCGGTCCATCATGCCGCCATGGCCTTCGATGAGATGGCCCCAGTCCTTGACGCCCTGGTCGCGCTTGATGGCCGAGGCGACCAGCCCGCCTAGGAATCCCATCGAGCAGGCGACGAAGGCCACGGCTGCCGCCTGCAGCGGCGAGAAGGGCGTCACGAACGACAACAGCGCGCCGAGCAGGCTCGCCGACACCAATCCGCCGATCAGCCCTTCCCAGGTTTTCGACGGCGAGACGTTCGGCGAAAACCGGTGTTTACCAAACAGCTTGCCGAAGATGTACTGCAGCACGTCGCTGCCTTGCACGACGATGATCAGGAAGGCGATCAGCAGCAAGGTGCGGCCTTCGAAGCCTGGCACGTCGAGTGTCAGCAGGGCGGGGACGTGGCTGACGCAATAGACCGAGATCATCACCGCCCATTGCTGCGCGGCGATCCGCTCGAGGAAGCGTTCGGTGTCGCCATGCAGCGCCGTGATGGCCGGCATCAAGAGGAAGCAGTAGACCGGAATGAAGATGACGAAGAGCCCATACCAGGCGGTCCACACCAGCCAGTACTGAAACGGGATGATGATGCCGAACATGCCGAGCAGCACCCAATGGTCGCTGCGGCGCGTATGCGTCAGCGTCACGAATTCGCGCAGCGCGGCGAAGGAAATCAGCGCAAACAGGATGGTCATCCCGTAACGGCCGAAGAAGAAGGCGACCGTCATCAGCGCCACCATCACCCACCAGGCGTTGATGCGCTGCGTGAGATTGACAAGCGTCGAGCTCAGCGGCTTCGGCGCTCGCGCCGAAAGGATGGTGGCGACGATGCTGGCGGTGGTCAAAACCGCCAGCAGGCCGATGATCAGGATGGAGATCTCGTGGCGCATCAATCGTCTCGCTCGGGACGCGGGTTGAGCGCCAGAAGCGCGGCGTGGGCGCGCTCGAGAAAGGCGCGGCGTTCTTCGCCCGGGCCAACCGCGACAGGCGCGCCGAAAACGACGCGGCACAGCAGCGGCACCGGCAGGAACTGGCCCTTGGGCAGCACGCGCGACATGTTCTCGATCCAGCACGGGATCAGCTCGACCTCAGGCCGCGCCGTCGACAGATTGTAGAGCCCGGAGCGGAACGCCAGCAGCGGCTCGTCTGTCATGTTGCGGGTGCCCTCGGGAAACAGGATAAGCGAGTGCCCTTGGTCGAGAACCGACAGCATGATCTCGATGGGGTTTTCCTCAGGTCTCGTCCATTGCCGGTTGATGAGCACGGACGACAACATGTCCTGCGCGATGAAGCGGCGCAGCCGCGACTTCCCCCAATATTCGCCTGCGGCAACAGCATGGGTGATCGCGCGCTCCCTTTCGCTGAGACAGGCCGACAAAAGGATGAAGTCGCCATGGCTGGTGTGATTGGCGAAATAGATGCGCTGCCGCTCGGAGGGCAGGCTGCCGTTCCAGATCGGCCGCACCCCGGTCACCATCCGGGCCAGAGCCGACAGGCCGACGGAGGTTACCGTCTGCAGCAAGGTGAAGGTCTTGAGCGAAAGCTTGTTCATCGCGGCGCCCAAAACCCTGCCGCCAGAAGCGCTGCGGCGAACAGAGCCAGGGCAGCGCGCTGCTTGAACAGCAAGCGGCTTGTGCCGGCCATGCGGTCATCGAGCAAGCGTGTCGCGAACGGAGCCGGTTTCAGGCGCATGCGCGCCAACATGTCATCCACCGCGGCACCGCCGGAAGCTTCGTCGTCATGGCTCGCCATCAGTCGGAACAGCAGCGCGTCGAATGCCAGCAATGCCGACAGCGCCAGCACCGCAACCGCGCTCGCGGCGGCGATCGACAAAGCGATGGCCGCGGGCAAGGTCTCGAAGGCACCGCGCGCCGATGCGGCTAGAGGCGCAAGGACATTTGCGGCCAGCACGATTGCGGCCGGCCACGCGGCCTGTCGCATCAGCATGCCGGCGAAGCGGTCGGTGCGGTCCTGATAGGTATTGCCTGTCATGACGCCGCCCGCCCCGTAGCCTCTGCAAGATGAATCGGCCGGCCGGCGGCCGCGAGCATCTCGCGGGCGAGCGCTGGCGTCCCGGCCCTGCCGGTCGCCACCAGCCATTCGGCGACGACGCCGGCGCTGCGCTGGAAGCCGAGCGCGCAGCACACCAGGACGGTGCCGTCGCGGCGTGCATTCTCCAGCGCGCCGGCTGCCTGTTGCCGTATCGCCAGTGGCGGCGGCAACAGGTCGATCATCGGAAAGCTGATCCAGCGGCAATCGGTTGTCGCCGGCTTTTCGAGTTCGGCGGCGAGGTCGATGACCGTGCCGAAGCTGTTGGCCTCGCTTGCCGTGGGAAAGCGCCCGAGAAAGACACCTTCGGCAATCGCCACCTGGGGGGCAAGATTGCGCGTCCAGGCCCATATGTTTGCCCTGGCGCCGAGGCGATAAGGCAAGAGCAGGACACGGCTTGCAAGCGTCATGGTGCCATCGGCGGATTTCTGGAACACCTTTTCGCCTGCGCCAGCATAGGCGAAGGCGACGATGGCCAGCGCCAGCGCCGGCCAAAGCAGGAAGAGCGCGACAGCGCAAAGGAAGGCACCGAGCGCGGCACCGGCCAGCGCGAGGACGGCGCCCAGCGCGTAGAACCGCGCCAGCCGCCGCGCTTTCGCATCGTTGGTCAGCCGGAAGCCCACAAACGGCAATGCGCCGCTACGCGGAAACAGCCACAGCGCAAAGAACCCGAGCAGCGCGCCGGTCGGGATGTCGATGAAGTGATGCTGCCAGGTCGTCAGCACCGAGGCGCCGATGAGGAAGCTCCAGCCATGCCAGAGCGGCAGGAGCAACCCGCCGAGCCGGTGGCGCCAATGATCCCAGATGATCGCCAAAAGGGCGATGTGCAGCGAGGGCGCCTGGTTGAACGGCTTGTCGAAACCGCCGAGCACGGCAAACAGGAAGCCCGGCAGGCCGGTCGTCGCCGGTCGCACGAATGTAGCGGTCAGCGGGAACAGGATGAAGCAGATAACGGCGACGATTTGCGCGGTGAGATAGCGTCCGGCCAGACGGTCGACCCCTTGCCTGTCGTTGTTGAGCAGCAGCGACAGGCCGTAGAACAGGTTGATCGACCAATAGGGCACGATGGTCCAGGCGAGGAACGGGATGCCGTGCTCCCACGAGAACACGATACTGCCGACATCGTCGCGCCGCGACGCCAGCCAGTTGGCGAAGCCGTAGCTGAGATAGAAGAACGGCGCCAGGAAGGCCAGCCACAGGGCTGCCCTGACGACCACCCGGCTATAGGGTTCGGCACGCGCCACGGATGCAGGCGATGACACCATGCTGCTCAGCGGCGCCGCGCGAGCGAGACGGTGAAGATGCCCCATTGGTCGATGCGCTGGTCGAGCTTTTCGAAACCGGCGGCTTCGACGAGCTGGTCCATTTCGCCTTGCGTGCGCCGGCGCATCACCCAGGCCTCGCCGCCGCGATGCGAGGTCAGGCTGCGGGCGATCATCTCGAGCTGCGGGTGCCAAGGCTGGTTGGTGTAGAGCAACAGGCTGCCCGGCTGCATGGCGCTGGCCAATCCACCGAGCGAGCGGGCGATCATCGCATTGTCCGAGAATAGCTCGTAGAGGCCGGAAACGATGGCGAGGTCCGGCGCCGGATCGGCGTTGGCGAGCATGTCGGCATCGAAAGCGTCGGCGCGCTGGAACGTGACGTCAGCCGGCAATTGCCGCTCCGTGATCAGCTTGCGGCCAAGCTGCACGTTGAGGTCGGAATAATCCTGCAGACGCACGCTCGCCGGCTGGTCGGGGCTCTTCACGATGGCATCGAGAACATAGCGGCCGTGGCCGGCGGCGATGTCGAGAATATGCACTGGCCGGCCAGTGGTCTTGAGCGTTGCCAGGCAAGAGCCGATCAGTTCTTCGAGATGCAGCTTGCGCTGGCGGATGCCGCGCCAGCCGATGGCTTCCAGGAAGACACGGTCGACGACGCGGCCAAGGGGCGTAAGGCCGCGCGCGTCGTTTTCGTAGACATAATCCAGCGTCGAGCCGGAATCGAAGCCGGTGGCAATGCCGGTCTTCATGCCTTGGGAAACCCAGGCGCCCATGCGGATGGAGGCGCGGCTGAATGCCCAATAGAGGCCCTTGGGCGACATCAAAGCGAGCGGTGAAGCAAGCCGGTCGGCCTCGTCGCGTGTGTAGCCGGCAATGTCCGCCTGCTTCAGGTCGACCGGCGCATCCGGTGCCGCGAACTGCCTGGCCAGGAACGGCCGGATCAGGTCGAGGGCCTTTGCCCGGTCGCGTTCGCCCAGCGTGTCGTGGAAGAAGCCCGGCAGCACATGACGTTCCTTGATGCGGCTGCCGAGATTGACGAAGAACTCGTGCTGCGGGCCGTGGCGCACGACCCAGTCGCTGCCCGAAAGCAGAAGCTGCGTCGGCGCGGTGATGGCGCGGGCGTCCGCAACGATGCGGGCGGCATGCTGATAGAGTTCGATCAGGATGTTGGAACTGATCGGCCGCGTGATCAGTGGATCGCTCTCGAAAGAGGCGATGCGCACGGGATCATGGGTCAGGAATTTCGCCTTGACATAGGAATTGACGAAGAAGCGGCCCTTGATCTTCTGCCAGAGCGCTATGCCCTCCTTGGCGAAGGGCACGTAGAGTTTTACCGAGAAGGCCGGTGAGGCCAGCACCATGGCGCGCAGCTTCGGCGCATAGTCATGCACCCAGGCGGCGGCCAGAACGGCGCCGAAGGACTGCGCGATCAGCGCGATATCGCGCGTGGCGAAGCCATCCCTTTCAGCGATCTCGCGCATGAAGCAGTCGATGTCGCGCACCAGCGCCGAGAAGGACGGGGCATAGCCGCGCTCGCCGGACGAACGGCCATTGCCGCGGGCATCCCAGGCATAGAAGGCGTGGTCCGGCATCCGCAATTCATCGACGAGATGGGCCATGCGGCCGCCATGCTCGTGGCCGCGATGGAAGAGCACCACCGCGCCGTTGGCATCGGCGGAGGCCGCCGGCCAGAAGCGGTAGAAGATCTCCGTCCCGTCATGGCTGCGGAAGACCCGCTCCTGCGCTTGCCGCGCAAGGCTTTCCGTGGCCGCGGCGGCGATCGGGTCGTGCATCATGGTCTTTCCCTCTGGCGGCCCCACTGGCGGCATGGCGAGCCTCGATGCTCAGCTGGCGCTGCCAATAAGCCCGGCGCGTATCCGGTTTATGGCGGTCAGCAGCGAAAGCGTTGCCATGGCCGGAAACACAAATGGCGCGATCGATACCGGCCACAGCCCTGGGGCGCACAGCACGGCGACGACGCCGAGCGCCAGCGCCCTGTCGCTCTTGCCGAACGGCCCGGCATAGTTGCGGCCGATCTTGGCGGCGATGCCGAGCACGCCGGCAAACTCGGTCAGCACCGCCGATATTGCGAAGGCGACGACGCCCCATGCGCCAAATTCCGGAAAGACGGCAAAAGGCAAGATCAGCGCGAGGTCCGAAACGACGTCGCACAACTCGTTCAGATACATGCCGAGCGTCGAGGCTTGGCCATGCTCGCGCGCCAGCATGCCGTCCACGGCATTCAGCGCCATGCGGACGAACATCACCACGGGGATAAGCAACAGCAGCCAGCGCCATTCATGCCGGATCGCACTGGCCGCGCCGGCGGCTATCGACATCGCGGCCGCCAGGATGGTTATGCTGTTTGCGGTGACCCCGATGGCCGCCAGCCGATTGACCAGCGGCCGCAGTCGACCCTGGAAGGCCGGCTTGAGAGCGTAAAGCGTCGGCATTGCGTTGATCCCCCGATCCTGTTCAGCGGCTGTACATCAATATGCCAGACGCGACCAGCGGAGAGGCGGCGCGGCCATCATGCGTTCGCAAATCGATAACCATGATTGGCCCGGCAAAGCTGTCATGCACATTTGTCGGCTTTGTGTGCACTGCGGCACCTTGAATAGTGAGCACGCTTATTATATATCCCGCTCATGGTTTCCGATGGCATCGACAGATTGGGCTTCTTGATCCACGACGTGCAGCGCCTGATGCGCAAGCGCTTCGAGGCGAGGGCCAGTGGCTTGGGGCTTTCTTCGGCGCAATGGCGGCTTCTGGTCCGCGTTGCCAAGGAAGACGGTGTCGCGCAGGCGCGGCTGGCCGAACTTCTCGAAATCGAGCCGATCAGCGTTTCGCGCCTGGTCGACCGCATGGAGGAGGGAGGCTGGATCGAGCGTCGTTCCGACGCTGCCGATCGCCGCGTCCGCATGATCTTCCTGACGCCCAAGGCAAGCGATGCCTACGCCGTGATCAAGAGCATTGCCGGAGAAGTCTATGAGGAATCGCTGGTCGGCGTGAAACCGGAAGCCCGTCGCGTCCTCGTCGAGGGACTTGAGGCGATGGTCCGCAACCTGACCGACGACGAGACGCCGTCCATTGAAAAAGTGAAGAACACAGAGGGCGCAGCAGCATGAACGCGGTAGCCAAGATAGACGAGAAAGTGACCGAACTGGAAATGGAAGCGCCGGCGCAGCCGGCCGCGGCCCCGGCAACCGTTGCTCCCCCGGTGCAGCCGGCTCCGGCGCCGGTGAAGAAAAAGCGCCGGCTGGGCCGCTTCCTGCTCATGGTCGCGCTGCCTGCGGCATTGGCTGTTGGCGGCGGCTATGTCTGGGTTACCGGCGGCCGTTATCAGGAGACCGAGAACGCCAATCTGCAGCAGGCCAAGGTGTCGATCGCTTCCGACACGGCCGGCCGCATCGTCAAGGTCGACATCTTCGATAACCAGCTGGTCAAACAGGGTGACGAGCTGTTTGCCATCGACCCCGAGCCCTACCGGATCGCGTTGGCGCAGGCCGACGCGGCGGTGGCGGGCGCGCGTCTCAATGTCGAGCAGTTGCGCGCCGCCTATGGCCAGTCGATGGCTCAGCAGAAGTCCGATGCCAGCCAGGTCGCCTTCGCCCAGTCGCAGTTCGACCGCGCCGCCGATCTTGCCCAGAAGGGCATCAACGCCAAATCGTCGCTGGACGAAGCCAAGAACGATCTCGACAAGGCCAAGCAGCAGCTCGCCGTTGCCGAGCAAGGCATCATCAGCGCCAAGGCAGCCCTTGGCGGCAATCCCGACATCGAAACCGACAAGCATCCGACCGTGATGGCCGCGCTCGCCGCGCGCGACAAGGCCGCCTACGATCTGGCGCAGACCACGGTCAAGGCGCCGGCTGACGGCATCGTCAGCCAGGCCTCGTCGTTCAAGGTCGGCCAGTATGTCGGTTCCGGCACGCCGCTGTTTTCGCTGGTCGAGACCGGCGACACCTGGATCGATGCCAATTTCAAGGAAACGCAGCTCACCCACATGAAGCCCGGCCAGAAGGCCGAGATCGTGGTCGACACCTATCCGGGGCGCACCTTCGAGGCGACGGTCAAGGCGATCGGCGCCGGCACGGGAGCCGAGTTCTCGCTGCTGCCGGCCCAGAATGCCACCGGCAACTGGGTCAAGGTCACACAGCGCATCCCGGTTCGTCTCGAACTGACCGATGCGGACGCCAAGATGGCGTTGCGCACCGGCATGAGCGCCACCGTTACCGTCGACACCGGCGTGGCGCGTGGTCTGCCTTCGATCTTCGGTCACGCCACGGCCGGCGAGGCCGCGCAGTAACGTCAACAGAATGCCGCAGGACCAGCGGCGGAGGTGAATAGCAGGATTGGTCTGATGGGAGGAGCTGGAGGATCAGCGTTTGGGTGCTGCCGCGGTGCGGCTGGCCGAAATCTGAAATCTCCGACGCGGACCCGTCGGTCCTCATGTTTCCGGGCGGCAGGCATCCGCTCATCAGAGACTTTCAGTCGATGTAACCCCCACATCGACAATCGCGTCCCACCGCGACGAGGGTCTCTCAACGGAAGGCGTTGCCGCCCGGAAACCCCTTGTACACGTTTTTGTTACCTGCTGGAAGTTCCACGCCATGAGCACGCCCGAACCCTTCAAAGAAGTGCCGCATCGCGGCCTGATCACGGTCGCGCTCATGTTGGCGACGATCATGCAGGCGCTCGACACGACGATCGCCAACGTCGCGCTGCCGACCATGACCGGCGATCTCGGCGCCTCGCCTGACAACATCAACTGGGTGCTGACCTCCTACATCGTTGCCGCCGCCATCATGACGCCGGTCACCGGCTGGCTGGCCGATCGCTTCGGCCGCAAGGAACTGTTCCTGACGGCGGTGGTCGGCTTCACCGTGTTTTCGATGCTGTGCGGCATCGCCTGGAGCCTGGAGACCATGGTGTTCTTCCGGCTGATGCAAGGCGTGTTCGGCGCCGCGATCGTGCCTCTGTCGCAGACCTTCCTGCTCGACATCAATCCCAGGGAACGCCATGGCCAGGCGATGGCCATCTGGGGCGCCGGCATCATGCTGGGTCCGATTCTGGGCCCGACACTCGGTGGCTGGCTGACCGAGAATTTCAACTGGCGTTGGGTGTTCTTCATCAATCTGCCGGTCGGCATCGTCGCCTTTCTCGGTATGGCCGCTTATTTGCCGGCTATCGCGCGGCGCGTGCGCGGCTTCGATTTCTTCGGCTTCGCCATGATATCGCTCGGCGTCGGCGCGCTTCAGCTGCTGCTCGACCGCGGCGGCGAGGTCGACTGGTTTTCCTCGGTCGAGATCTGGATCGAACTTGGTCTTTCGCTCACCGGCTTCTGGGTGTTCATCATTCACACCATGACGGCCGAGCACCCCTTCATCGATCCCAAGATCTTCCTCGACCGCAATTTCGTGACCGGGCTGGCGTTCATCTTCGTCATGGGTGTGCTCATCCTGGCGAGCATGTCGCTGCTGCCGCCGATGCTGTCGACCATCTTCGGCTATCCGACCGTCACCATCGGCATCGTCATGGGGCCACGCGGCGTCGGCACCATGATTTCGATGCTCGTCGTCGGGCGGCTCATGAGCAGGATTGACGCCAGGATCCTCGTCGTCATCGGCTTCCTGCTGACCGCGCAGTCGCTCTACACCATGTCCAGCTTCACCCCGCAGATGGACAATTGGCTGATCATCAGCTCCGGCGTCATCCAGGGCCTGGGCATGGGGATGGTGTTCGTGCCGCTGTCGACCGTCGCCTTCGCCACGCTTGACGTGCGCTTCCGCACCGATGCCACGGCTCTGTTCAGCCTGGTGCGCAATCTTGGCTCGTCGATCGGCGTGTCGGTCGTGACGGTGTTGATGGTGCGCAACACGCAGATCAACCATGCCGAGCTTTCGGCCTTCATCAATCCGTTCAACCCCAATCTGTGGGCTGTTTCGCCGGCGGCCGCAGGCGGCGATCCAACGGCGCTCTCGCAGGTCGATCGCATGGTCAATCTCCAGGCCATGATGATCTCCTACGTCAACGACTTCAAAATACTCATGGTGATGACACTGCTTGCCATCCCGTTTGTTTTCCTGCTGCGCAAGCCGAAGCAGGCACCAGCCGGCGGCGCGCCGGCGGCGCATATGGACTAGCTTTCCATCAAATCGTCTTGGGTGTGGCGCACCGAACCGGCACGTTTTCCTATTTTCCGAGCACGAGGCTCCAGTAACGGAGCTTGCTGTCGCTGCCGTCGCGCACATAGGCAAGGCCGAAGCGTGTGAAGCGCGGGTCGAGCATGTTGCGGCGATGGCCTGGTGAATCCACCCAGATGTCGAACAGCTTCTCGAGGTCGAAACGACCCTCGGCGATGTTCTCCGCCGCGGCACCGGAAATTCGATTGTCCCTGACGCGCGAGGCGAAATCCTTGCCCCAGCCGGTGGTGTGGCTCATGCGGCGGCGCTGCGCCATGTAGCCTGCCTGCTGCAGGGCGGCCTGTTCGAGCTGCCGGTCGGGGACCAGCGGCGCGAGCCCGGCCGAGGCGCGGATGCTGGCCAGCGTGCTGGTGGCGGAGGAGGAGACCCCGGCGCCTTCACCGGTTGGCAGTGAAACGGTGCTGCAGGCGGCGAGCCCCGCCAGGGCTGCGAGGCCGGTCAGCACCATGCGCCTGTTCAGCTTCGGGTGGGTTTCGATTTTCGCTATGGTCATGCCCCTGAGATAATGGCGATCATGGCTTTTGCCGGGCAGGGCGGCGAAAATCGAAGAGGGGGCGACAGACTGACGCTGGCCGATACAACGCTGATCGGCGTGGCATGCTGGGCGGAATTTCACCAGGCGATCGACGGCGCTGCCTATCCCAGGCTGGCCGGATTGCGCCTCGCATCGAAACCGATCTGGCCGTGCGTTACCGCCATTTTTCTCAACGCTACCGCTGGCGCCGCCGCACGTCAGGTTGTCTCTCATTTCACCAGAGTGATCATCCGATCGGCATACATTGTGCGATTTCCAAGCGCCGCCGCGCAGTCCGACTTGACGGACGAGTTCCCGGTCATCTGTATCGTATTGCCGACAAGCCTGAGACAGTCGCCCTGGGCGCTCATATCAGAGTTGCCGGCGTAGGAAATGGGCGCGTCCGGCGCGTAGATGAAACCGCTGAGCACGGAATTTGCGCCACCATTCAATGTCAGGGCAGACGTATTGCCGTGATCCTGGAAAATGGTGATGCCAGCATAAGGGCCGCTCGTGGGCGGGGAAAGGTTCACCTTCTCATTGGCATTTATGTAGATCTGAGCGCTTTCCATGAGGAAAATGGTCACGCCCTGGCCAGTCAGGCTGCCGTTTCCCCCTGGCTTTATGGTGGTGCCGCGCATGATGTAGACGCCCGGATTAAGCGTGATGTTCCCCGATAATGTCTTGTCGCAATAAGTGCCGGGCGACAGCGTGTAGGTTTTGCCGTTCGGGACAGGCAAACACAATGTGTAAGGGGGAGGAACGACGTCGGCCAATGGATCAAAGGACGCGTACCTATGTTCGTGCGGCGTTCCGCAGGCGAGACTGGCGCTGGGTGGCAACAGCCCGCTGGTGCCGCCGACGGTTGAGACACAGCCGGCCGAAACCAGTGCGGAACCGCCCCTGTTGACGGAATCGGACGCGTCCGAGTTCGCCGCGATCACGCAATTGTCCATCGAGACGTTGGTCGAGCCCTGCAGGTTCACGGCGGCGGACGCATGCGGATCGAGCGCCAGCACGCAGGCCTGCGCGCCAGGTTTTATCTTGACCGAGGCCGAGCGGTAGGCCTGCCAGGGGGCCGAGGCGCTGATGAAGCTTGGGCGGCTTATGCTGGACGACAGCGAGATAAAGTAGGCGCTTGGACTGCCGCTTGCCGTTGCCGCGAAAGCGGAGACGCTGCCCAAATATTCCTGCTGGTCGGCCGCGCTCATATTGGCGGCGAAGAACTGCAGCCCAAGCTGCTGGACATCGCCAGCCGCCATATCGGGAGAGAACTTCGTGCCGATGGCGAGCCCAGCCGCGTCCAGCGAGTTCTGGAGTTGCGAGGCGTCATGGCTCGTGCCGATCAGATCGACGGCGCCGGCCAAGCCAATCATTATTGGCAGCATAGCGAAGGCGGTCGTTATGGCAAAGTTGCCGCGCTCCGAAGACCAGAAGGCTTTCAATGCGAACATAGTCCCTCGCCGAAACTCGTAAAGCTCAGGTGATACGCCAGGGATCCCTACGAGTAATTTAAGTAAATGCTAAAATGCGTAAATGCTAAAATGCAGCACAATGATTGGCCAAAACGAAGGTCTGCCAAGGTACGCCATATGAGAGGCCATACGGAGAGTTGAGCACAATGAGGAGTTGCTCCCCAGGCCATTGACCCGGCGACAATCGCAGCCAACTCTGCTATCATGCTTCTCGATCTTGAAATGGCAGCTCTGGCGGCCATCCAGGCGGTGACCGCCCCGACACACGGGAGGAAGGTTATGGCCGGCTTTCATGTCATGGCGGACGCACGTGGAATGCATGTGCAGCCGACGGTGCGCCGCATCACCACGTCGGACCTTTGGGATGCGTTGCGTCTCGGGTTCGAGGATTTCTGGGCAAAACCATCGCACTACGTGTTCCTGTGCCTGATCTATCCCATCGTCGGCCTGATCCTGACGCAGTGGACGTCCGGCGCAAATGCCATCCAGCTCATCTATCCCCTGATGTCGGGTTTCGCGCTGGTCGGGCCGTTTGCGGCGCTCGGCCTTTACGAGATCAGCCGCCGGCGCGAGCTCGGCATGAACACCTCCTGGCGGCACGCGTTTGATGTCCGGCGCTCGTCCGCGATCCCGTCGATCGCCGTCATCGGCGTCATGCTGGTGGCGCTGTTCCTGTTGTGGCTCTACACCGCGCAATCGATCTACACTGGCCTGTTCGGAGACCAGCCGCCGGCCTCGATCGGCGGCTTCATCCGCGATGTGCTGACCACCAGTAAGGGCTGGACGCTGATCCTTGCCGGTAATGCCGCGGGCTTTGTCTTTGCCGTAATCGTGCTGGCCACCACTGTGGTTGCCTTCCCGCTGCTGCTCGACCGCGACGTCGGCGCCGTCTCAGCCATCGAGACCTCGGCCCGGGCGGTGATGGCCAACCCGCTGCAAATGGCGCTGTGGGGCTTGCTGGTCGCCGTGCTTCTGGTGATCGGTTCGATCCCGCTGTTTGCCGGGCTCGCCGTCGTCATGCCGGTGCTCGGCCATGCCACCTGGCATCTCTACCGCAAGGTGGTCGAGCCGGAGCGGGCACAGCAGATAAGACGGCCGATGTAGGCTAGCTCTCAGCGCTGCGCGTCGGTCGCCATCTTCAGCGCGAGAGCCGCCAGCACGGTTCCCATCATCCAGCGCTGGATGACCAGCCACAAGGGCCGTCCGGCGAGGAAGGTGGCGATTGAACCGGCCGTCACCGCGATGACGGCATTGACGCTGAGGCTGATCGAGATCTGTGTCGCGCCGAGCACCAGGAGCTGCGACAGGACGTGACCCTTGCCGGGGCTGATGAACTGCGGCAACAGCGACAGATAGAGCACGGCCACCTTCGGATTGAGCAGATTGGTCATCAGGCCCATGGCGAAAAGCTTGCGCGGCCGGTCCCTCGGCAATTCGCGCACTTCGAATGGCGAGCGTCCGCCCGGCTTCACCGCCTGCCAGGCCAGCCACAGGAGATAGAGCACGCCGGCAAAGCGCAGCGCATCATAGGCGTAGGGCACGGCGAGCAGCAGCGCGGTGATGCCGAATGCCGCCGCCAGTACATAGAAGACAAAGCCGAGCGCCACGCCGCCAAGCGAGATGAGCCCCGCCTTCGGCCCCTGCGACAGGGAACGCGAGATCAAATAGATCATGTTGGGCCCAGGCGTCAGCACCATGCCGAGGCAGACCAGCGCGAAGGCGAGATGATTGGCTGTTTCGGGCATCTGTTCTTCCCCAGCGCGCCGCGAATGGACGCGCGATCCAGGCGGCCAAGATGTGCCTGTCCCGGGAGGCGCGCGCAAGTGCATGGCGGCGCCCGCCGTTGTTCCAGCCAGCCCCGAAGCCTGAGGATCAGCCGACGATGCGCAGGTTCGACAATTCGTTGCCGATTTCCTTGAAATCGTTCGACAAGCTGGCGCCGGTGGCATTCCAGAACAGTTTTGCCGGCTTGCTCGCGTCCGTTGGATCCTTGCGGAAGCGCGAGTTCGACGAGCAGGATTTCAGCGCCTCGATCGCCTGCTGATCGGCGGTTTTGGTCGTCGACAGGTCGAGCGCCACCGTCATCACCATGATATTGGCTGCCTTGGCGTTGTTGCAAAGCGTCGCCATCTGCTCGTTGAGCGCGTTGGTGTAGTTGCCGTTCGAATAGTCGAACTGGCCAATGGCGCTCGATGTGCCCATGAACAGGCGGCCCACCGAAGTGCCGTTGTAGCCTGGGTTGAGATAGCCGAAGGACGCATAGGTCGATTTCGAATCGGCGGGGTCGGAATGGCTGAGCGAGGACGGCGTGTAGTAGGTATTGGCGCCGTCGGTCAGCACGATGACGACCTTGTCGTTGCCTCTCTCGGTTTCCGGGCGGCCTTGCGTGAACGGCTCGCCGCTCGAAACCACCCGCCAACCCCAGGCCATGCCTTCGGGAACATTGGTGCCGCCATCGGGCTTCATCAGGTCGATCGCGGCCTTGATCGCGGTAAGCCCAGTGGTAACGCTGACATCGGTCAGCGGCGTGATCGGGTTGGTGGAGCAGCTGTAGTTCGGCCCGTTGCCGGCGGCCAGCGCCGGCGCATTGATCGGCCTCGGTTGGAAATATTTGGACATGTTGCGCAGCCGGGATTGGCCGGTGCTGCTCGTCGGGTCGTCATTCCACCAGCTGTTGATGGCGCCATAGGTCGTCGGCGCGGCCTCGTCGGGATCCTGGGTGAGCCTCCAATGGTTGCCGGGCTCGTCCGGGGCGAACATCGGCACAAACATCGTCGCCGGATCGCCGACCCCTATGCCGGTGTTCGCCGAGCCGCCGGAAGGCGCCGCGTCGTTGACATTGTAGGGATAAGGCCTGGCCTCGACGCAGCCCTGCCAACTGGCGAACGGGCCATAGGTGTCGATGTAGTCGTATTCGTCGTGGTCGCGTTTGCAGGTGTTGTTCGGGTTGTATTCGTCGCACACCACGCGCTTGCTGTTGACGACACGCTCATGGTTGGTGACGACCTTCATGTCGCGATAGAGCGAAAACCGGGTCAGCATCTGGCCTTCGTCGGTTCCCCATCCGGTGCCGCGCTTGTACCAGATGCCGTTGGTCTGCTGGGCGTATTTGTCGGCTGCGTTCAGCGTCGACCAGTCGAAATTCTCGTTCGATACCGGCGACAATCCTTCGGTATCCATCCAGGGCGCATTGCCGTTGCCGGGCCCGACATTGACCGAGGCGGCAAACGGCACGAGGCCGAACTGCACCGGCCTGTCGACCTGCTTGATCATCGCCGCCTGCTGGGCCAGCGTGTCGACCAGCTGTTTTGCCGCGGTCTTGAGAAGGTCGATGCGCGTTTGCCCCGAGCCCGTTCCGGTCTTGGTCATCGACCCGGAATTGTCGAGTACCAGGGCGACTTCAAGAGTGTTCTTCAGCCGCACTTCCGAGGTGATGTTGAAGCTGATCCTCTGGTTGGCGTCGGTTTCGGATTTGCCGACGAGCTGGCCGAAGACCGGATAGAAATAGGGCTTGTAGTCCAGCCGCGCGGTCATCTTGAGCAAGCCGCCGCCGGTGGTGTTGCTTGGCAAGGTAACGGTGAGCGTCGTATTGGCGGGATTGATCTTGTTGAGGTTGGCATTGAAGAAGTCGAGCGCATAGGCCCGCAACTGGTCGTCGGTGGCACCCTCCGTCAGCCGGCGCGCCGTGGCGAAGTTTGCGGCATCGAGCGCGTTCGAAACTGCCTGTTTTTCGCGGCTCATCTCGGTGAAGTCGACGGCCATTGCCAGGGCGCCCATCAGCGGAACCATCGCGACGACCGTCATAAGAGCATAGTTGCCGCGTTGGTCGCGGCAGAACTGACGCCAAAGTCCATGCATGTCTTGGAGCGGCCCCCGCCGGCGGATTCTCGATCGACGCCAGCTTTCCACAAAACGCTGAAGGCCGGGTTTGGCAAATCGCTCTATTGCCGGGGCAGCGCTTCACCAACCGCTAACCAATCGTGCCTGGCGAAAGCTGGTGACAGGCCGGAATGGTTCGGCTAATCCGAACCGGCTGCGGCGAACCGTCTGTCGTGGCGGTCGCAACGATCATGACTGAAGGAAACGGCATGGCGGATTCGCCTGAAATCATCGGCTCGCTCGAAGACGTGTTGAAGGCCTATTCGGCAATCCTGTGCGACGTCTGGGGCGTGGTCCATAATGGCGAAACGCATTTCCCTGTGGCAGCCTCCGCATTGGCAAGGGCTCGAGAGGCGAAAATCCCCGTCGTCCTGATCACCAATTCGCCGCGCAGAAGTGCCGATGTCGTAGCGCAGATGAACGCGATCGGTGTTCCACCGTCAGCCTACGACCGGGTGGTTACCTCAGGCGACGTGACCCGGGATCTGATCGCCGAAGGGCCGCGCAAGATTTTCCATATCGGCGCCGACCGCGACTTCACCCTCTATGAAGGTCTCGACGTCGAGCTTGTCGAGGAGTTCGAGGCGTCCGGCGTCGTCTGCACCGGCCTGTTCGACGACGAGATCGAGAAGCCCGAGGATTACACGGAGCTCCTGCGGCGGCTGCGCGCCAGGAACCTGCCTTTCATCTGCGCAAATCCCGACATCGTGGTCGAACGTGGCGAACGCATCATCTGGTGTGCCGGCGCGCTGGCGCGTGACTATGCCCAGCTCGGCGGCCGCACATTGATCGCTGGAAAACCTTACGCGCCGATCTACAATCTCGCGATGAAGGAGGTTGCCGAGATTCTTGGCCAGCCGGTCGAGCGCGGCCAGGTGCTGGCCATCGGCGACGGCATGATGACCGATGTGAAGGGCGCCGCCGACAATGGCTTCGATGTTCTTTATGTCTCCGGCGGTATCCATGCCCGCGACTATGGCGATGCCCTGCAACCGGATCCGGCAAGATTGGCGGCCTTCCTGGAAAAGCATGGCTATGGTCCGGTGGCCGTCATTCCCAGACTTCGGTAGGTGACGATGGCTGCCTTCCAGCGCATCCTGGCAACCGCGCCGCTTCCCGCCGACCTGCGCGGCGGCGTCGTGGCGATCGGCAATTTCGATGGCGTCCATCGCGGCCATCAGGCGGTGCTCGAGCGAGCCTCGGCGGAGGCAGGACTGCGCGGCGTGCCGGCCCTGGTGCTGACATTCGAACCGCATCCGCGCAAGATCTTCAGGCCTGATATCCCGTTGTTCGTGCTGACGCCGCCGCCGATGAAGGCGCGGCTGCTGTCGCTGCTGGGCTTTGCCGCACTGGTCGAACAACCGTTCACGCGCGACTTCGCCTCGCTGTCGGCGGAAGCGTTCGTGACGGATGTGCTGGAAACGAACCTCGGCATTACTCACGCCGTGACCGGGTTCGACTTCCATTTCGGCAAGGATCGTCAGGGCGGCCCGGCCTACCTGATGGCGGCCGGCGAACGTCACGGCTTCGGCGTCACGCTCGTCGACGCGTTCCGGGACGAGGGCGCCGAGGTGGTGTCGTCCAGCCGTATCCGCGGATTGCTGGGCGAGGGCGAGGTGGCTGAAGCCGCCGGACTGCTCGGTTACCGGTTCACCGTCGAAAGCGAGGTGGTCGGCGGACAGCAGCTCGGCCGCACCCTTGGCTTTCCGACTGCCAACATGAGGCTTTCGCCCGAAGCGACTCTGAAAGAAGGGATTTATGCCGTCCGCTTCCGCCGCGCCGACGGCACGCTTCACGACGGCGTCGCCAGCTTCGGCCGACGCCCGACAATCGACGACAACGGCGCGCCGCTGCTGGAAACCTTTGTCTTCGATTTCTCCGGCGACCTCTATGGCGAGGTCTGCCAGGTTTCCTTCTTCGGTTTCCTGCGTCCGGAGGTGAAGTTCGATGGGCTCGACGCGCTGGTCGCGCAGATGAAGCGCGATGAAGCCGAGGCACGCGCGCTGCTTGCCGGCGTCAGGCCGCTCTCCGACCTCGACGCTGCGATGGCATTTTAAGCTACTTCTTCAGTGCCAGGCCAACGGCGATGAAGGTCCAGCCCTGGAAGATCAGATCGATCGCCAGGAACAGACCGAGCACCCACAGGCTGTTGACCGGCCAGCCCATGGCGATGATCAGGCCCGCAAGCGCGGTGATGACACCGGCAGCGACGATCCAGCCCCAGCCGCGTTCCGGCCGATGGCTGTAGCCGACCCAGGCCCTGAGCACCCCTGACGCGACCAGCGCAATCGCCAGCAGGAATGTCAGCACCGCCGAGGCAAGCAGCGGATTGCCGAAAGCGAAGAAGCCGGCAACGGCGTACAGCAGTCCGCTGAGCAGCCAGTAGAAGAAGCGGCTCCAGGTCTTGACGCCGAACGCGTGCACGATCTCGATGATGCCCGCCATCAGCATCAGCCATCCCACGACGTAGACGGAAGCCACCGTGGCGACGAACAGGTTGGCGAAGGCAATGCCGCCGAAGATGAGCAGCAGCACACCGAGCGCGACAAACCATCCCCATTTTGTCCGTGTCTGTTCGATCGCGATTTTCAGGGCATCGCCATGCAGGGTCATTGTCGCGGTCTCCATCGAGGGCTGCGGAATACTGCGGATGGAAGGTAATCCGGGCGCGGGCCAACGTCCAGTCGATGACCGGCAGGGGGATCGCGGCAAAGCGCGAGCGTATGTCTCGGGTTTAAATCAAATTTTACCAAACGGCCGTCAAAGCTGTCATCGGTAATCGTGTGTGTCGTGTTAGTGGAGTGGCCATGAGTCCGGTCGGAAGAATCTCTCTTGTGTTGGCCGCTGCGGTGCTGGGTGGAGTGGGCGCTGCCAAGGCGGGCGAGGGCAGCTGGCTGTCCGGCGACTGGTATCTGACCGTTGGCGCCACCGGCCTGGTCGCGCCCAATTTCGAGGGCGGCAGGAAATACATGCTGAGCGCCCAACCCATCATCTCATTGGGCAAGGCCGGACCGGCGGCACGCTTTGTCTCGCGCAACGACAACATCTCGCTGGCGCTGGTCGACGATGGCGGTGTCCGCGCCGGCCTGACCGGCAAGTTCCTGTTTTCCCGCGACGACGACAACGCCGATGAGCTGAAGGGCCTCGATCCGGTG
This sequence comes from Mesorhizobium sp. WSM1293, assembly GCF_000513875.1. NCBI lineage: Bacteria > Pseudomonadati > Pseudomonadota > Alphaproteobacteria > Hyphomicrobiales > Phyllobacteriaceae > Mesorhizobium > Mesorhizobium sp. WSM1293. The sequence goes on from NZ_AZUV01000025.1 coordinate 29,618, forward strand.
CGCTGGGGCGGCGAAGTCGGCGGCTTCTTCGAATTCTATCCGACGGACTGGCTGCGCGCCCGCGCCGAGCTGCGCCACGGCATTCGCGCTCACAACGGCTTTGTCGCCGATATCACCGCCGATGCCTTCTACGATGTGACGCCGACCGTCAGGATTTCGGGAGGACCGCGTGTTTCCTTCGCCTCGGGCAACTATTTTGACGCCTATTATGGCGTCAACGCGCAGGAGGCGGTGGCCTCGGGCCTGAGCGAATACCATCCCGGTGGCGGGCTGAAATCGACCGGCCTTGGCGGCGCCATAACTTGGAAGGTGACCGAGCCGATGACCGCCAGCCTGTTTGGCGAATATTCACGCCTGATGGGACCGGCGGCCGATTCCAGCCTGGTCAAGGAGCGTGGCGACCACAACCAGTTCACGGTCGGCGTGTCGACCACCTACCGCTTCGATTTCACGATGTAGGTGAATCGAACGAGAGACGCTTTATTCCTGCCGTGGCTTCGGCTAAAAGCCCAGCCATGACCAGCTTTTCGCGCCTTTTCGCGATCGCGATACGAATTACAGGCCCGGTGTTCCGGGTGGCCTGAGCGCCGCCGGAGCCGCCGGGAGTTTCTGCGCGCCCCTCGCGCTTTTTTCATAACATGATAGTTCACGCCCGAGCTTGTACGCCCGCCGGGCAATGCACATGGCAGACCAATGACCGACACAACTGAAACGATCGACTATTCCAAGACGCTTTATTTGCCGCAGACGGACTTCCCGATGCGCGCCGGCTTGCCGGAGAAGGAGCCGCTGCTGGTCAAGCGCTGGCAGGACATGGATCTCTACCGCAAGCTGCGCGAGAGCGCTGCCGGCCGCACGAAATACGTGCTGCATGACGGCCCGCCCTACGCCAATGGCAACATCCATATCGGCCATGCGCTGAACAAGATCCTCAAGGACGTCATCACCCGCTCGTTCCAGATGCGCGGTTACGACTCGAACTATGTGCCCGGCTGGGACTGTCACGGCCTGCCGATCGAATGGAAGATCGAGGAGCAGTACCGCGCCAAGGGCAAGAACAAGGACGAGGTGCCGGTCAACGAATTCCGCAAGGAATGCCGCGAATTCGCCGCGGGTTGGATCACGGTGCAGGGGGCCGAGTTCCAGCGCCTCGGCGTCATCGGCGACTTCAAGAACCCCTATACGACGATGGCTTTCCATGCCGAGTCGCGCATCGCCGGCGAGCTGTTGAAGTTCGCCATGTCGGGCCAGCTCTATCGCGGCTCCAAGCCGGTGATGTGGAGCGTGGTCGAGCGCACGGCGCTGGCCGAGGCTGAGATCGAATACCACGACTATGAGAGCGACACGATCTGGGTGAAGTTTCCGGTCGCCAGCCTTGTCCGCCCCATTGACGATGGCCAGACCAAGCTGACGGAGGGCGCCCTCGATCTGCTGCAGGCCCACGTCGTCATCTGGACGACGACGCCGTGGACGATCCCAGGCAACCGCGCCGTCAACTATTCGCCGCGTATAAATTATGGCCTCTACGAGGTCACGGCAGCCGAGAACGCGTTCGGCCCGCAGCCGGGCGAAAAGCTGATCTTTGCCGACGCACTGGCCGAAGACTCCTCGGCCAAGGCCAAGGTCACCTTGAATCGTCTCCGCAGCGTCTCGGCGCAAGAGCTTGGAAGCCTTACGCTTTCACATCCGCTCAAGGGCTTGGGCGGCGGCTACGAATTTGCCGTTCCGATGCTCGCCGGCGACCATGTCACCGACGATGCCGGCACCGGCTTCGTCCACACCGCGCCCGGACACGGCCGCGAGGACTTTGACGCCTGGATGGACGCGGCGGTGGATCTGCGTGCACGCGGCATCGATCCCGCCATCCCGTTCACCGTCGACGATGGCGGCTTCTTCACCAAGGACGCGCCGGGTTTCGGACCGGACCGCGAGGGTGGGCCGGCGCGCGTCATCGACGACAACGGCAAGAAGGGCAACGCCAACCAGGCCGTCATCGACGAGCTGATCAGACGCAACGCGCTGTTCGCGCGTGGCCGGCTGAAGCACAGCTATCCGCATTCATGGCGGTCCAAAAAACCGATCATCTTCCGCAACACGCCGCAATGGTTCGTCTATATGGACAAGGACCTCGGCGACGGCTCGACGTTGCGCAGCCGGGCGCTCAAGGCCATCGACGAAACCCGTTTCGTGCCCGCCGCCGGCCAGAACCGCATCCGCGCCATGATCGAGGAGCGCCCGGACTGGGTGCTGTCGCGCCAGCGCGCCTGGGGCGTGCCGATCGCCGTCTTCGCCGATGTCGACGGCAATGTGCTGAAGGACGAAGCGGTCAACCAGCGCATCATGGACGCCTTCGAGAAGGAGGGCGCCGACGCCTGGTTCGCCGCTGGCGCCAAGGAGCGTTTCCTTGGCAATCACGATGCCTCCAAATGGAAGCAGGTGATGGACATCCTCGACGTCTGGTTCGATTCGGGCTCGACGCATGTCTTCACGCTGGAGGATCGCCCTGACCTGAAATGGCCGGCCGACGTCTATCTCGAAGGCTCCGACCAGCATCGCGGCTGGTTCCATTCCTCGCTGCTGGAAAGCTGCGGCACCAGGGGCAGGGCGCCTTACGATACTGTCGTCACCCATGGTTTCACCATGGACGAGGATGGCCGCAAGATGTCGAAGTCGCTCGGCAACACCGTGGTGCCGCAGGACGTCATCAAGCAGTCGGGCGCCGATATCCTGCGTCTGTGGGTGGTGACGACCGACTACTGGGAGGACCAGCGGCTCGGCAAGAACGTGCTGCAGACCAACATCGATGCCTACCGCAAGCTGCGCAACACCATCCGCTGGATGCTCGGCACGCTCGCCCATGACGATGGCGAAGAGGTGCCGCTGGAGAAGATGCCGGAGCTGGAGCGGCTGATGCTGCACCGGCTGGCCGAGCTCGATGAGGTCGTGCGCTCGGGCTACGACGCCTTCGAATTCAAGCGCATCACCCGCATGCTGCTCGATTTCATGGTGGTCGAGCTGTCGGCGTTCTATTTCGACATCCGCAAGGACGCGCTCTACTGCGACGCGCCGTCGAGCCTGAAGCGCAAGGCTTCCGTGCAGGTGGTGCGCCATCTCTTCGATTGCCTGGTGAAATGGCTGGCGCCGATGCTGCCCTTCACCATGGAGGAGGCCTGGCTCGATCGTCATCCCGACGCGGTCTCGGTGCATCTCGACCAGTTTCCGCAAATCCCGGCGGACTGGAAGAACGAGGCGCTGGCGGAAAAGTGGCGCCAGGTGCGGCAGGTGCGGCGCGTCGTTACCGGCGCGCTGGAGATCGCGCGCGCCCAGAAGGTAATCGGATCGTCGCTGGAAGCGGTGCCGGTCGTCACCATCAACGATGCAGCGCTCGAAGCGGCGATTTCAGATGTCGACATGGCCGAGATGGCGATCACCAGCGATCTGGTCATCGCGCATGGCGAGGCACCGGCTGGTGCCTTCGCGATCGACGACGTCAGGGGTGTCGCCGTGGTGGTCGAGAAGGCCGAGGATCGCGGCCTGTTAAAATGCGCACGCTCATGGCGCTACACCGCCGATATCGGCCAGGATCCGGAATTCCCGGATGTTTCGGCCAGGGATGCGGCGGTGCTGCATGAATTGAAGGCGCTTGGCCGGCTTTGACAGGCCGGCCGGCCAGCTTGATCGGTGCACAAATGCCACGCCGGGCGGGTGAAAACCGCCCGCGCGTTGCCCTTAACGAGTGGTTGAGGTAAACACGCGAAACTCCGGAAGACAAATTGTCGCCGGATTTCCGTCGCAAGTGCTTGGACGATGGGGACCGGCCACAAGGCTGGTGGCAATCGAGAGGCTGTCTAGAGTGGGACTTTTTGGCATGACCGAGAGATATAATGCGCGCCTGGCGCTGCTGGCGCCGCTTGTCGCGTCGGGCCTCGCTTTGTCCGGCTGCATGGGCTCTCCGACCTACGGCACCGACAAGACCGCCGGCGAACAGCTGGCCGGCGATATTTCAGGCGCCTTTTCATTTGCGCCGAAGCGCAAGGAACAGATCGACTACAAACCGCGTCCGACGCTTGTAAAGCCGGCGCCCGGCCAGAAGGAAGCGCTGCCGGCCCCGCAGGACAGCATCGAGACGGCGAGCGCCGAATGGCCCGAATCGCCCGAGCAGCGCCGCGCCCGCTTGCGCGCCGATGCCACCGCCCATCAGAACGACCCGGCCTATCAGTCGGAGATCGTCGACGACGTGCAAACCGATCCGGCCTCGGTAAAAAGGGCGATGGCGGAGTCAGGCTCGAGCCACCCGCCGGCATGGACACCGGCCGATTCCGACAAAGGCCGTGCCGCCGAGATCCAGCGTCGCCTCGCCGACAGCAAGCAGGGCGATCCGAACACCCGCAAATATCTGAGCGAGCCTCCAGTGCAGTATCGTGTCGCGGCCGGCACCGCGCCGCAGAACGAGCTTGGCGAGGACGAGTACAAGAAGGAACGCCGTCTCAAGAAAGAGGCGGAAGGCAAGAAGGGCAGCGGCTGGTTCGATTGGCTGTAAAAACACCGAATTGTGTCGCCGGGCGTAGCGCCCGGTTCAGCCGCGCCGCTCCCGAAAAAATCCTTTAAGCAGCAGGCCTGCTTCGGTCTCGCCCATGCCCGGATAGATGTCGGGCGCGTGGTGGCAGGTCGGCGAGGCGAAGAAGCGCACGCCATTGACCACAGCGCCGCCCTTGTCGTCGGCGGCGCCGAAATAGAGCCGGCGCAGCCGGGCGAAGGAAATGGCGCCGGCGCACATGGCGCAAGGCTCCAGCGTCACATAGAGATCGTGCCCGGTCAGTCGCTCGGCCGACAGTTTGCGGCAGGCTTCGCGGATGACCAGCATCTCGGCATGCGCGGTCGGGTCGGCAAGTTCGCGTGTGCGGTTGCCGGCGCTGGCGACAACACCAGCGCCATTGGCGATGACGGCGCCGACCGGCACTTCGCCTCGCAAGGCGGCAGCTTCGGCCTCCTTCAGCGCCAGCGCCATGAAATCGGGCCGCTTCACGCGATTTCCACTCCGATTATCTCCTCGCCACCTGACGGTGATCCTGTTATGGAGCGCATGACCTCGAAAATCGGGACTCGGTTTTCGAAAATGATCATGCGCCACATCAAAAGTGCTACAGCGTTCGTTGCGCGCCCGAAAGGATGCGCCACGCTGTAGCAGCGCAAACGGATAAAGGCCACATGGACGACAACGACAAGAAATTCCGACCCAGGAAGGGTCCGGCCAAGAGTGGGCCGAAAGCCGCGGGACCGCGCAGCCGCGATGGCGCCGCGGGCAAGGGCGGCAAACCGTCCTTTGGCGCCAAGAAACCTTACGCACCGCGTGGCGACCGGCCGATGGCTGCCGATGGCGAGCGGCCGAAGCGCGATTTCAAGGGCGGCGACAAGCCTTTCAGCAAAGGCCCGCGTCCCGAAGGCAAGCCTTTTGAGAAACGCGAGGGGCCGCGCAAGTCTTATGCACCGCGCGGCGATCGTCCAATGGCCGCCGAAGGCGAGCGCAAACCGTATGAAAAGCGCGAGGGCCCACGCAAGCCCTACGCACCGCGCGGCGACCGCCCGGTGGCCGCCGAAGGCGAGCGCAAGCCCTATGAAAAGCGCGAGGGGCCACGCAAGCCCTACGCACCGCGCGGCGACCGCCCGGTGGCCGCCGAAGGCGAGCGCAAGCCCTACGAGAAGCGCGAAGGGCCGCGCAAACCCTACGCACCGCGGGGCGACCGGCCGGCTGGGGCGGCAGCGGGCGGCGAAAAGCGCTTCGACCGTCCCAAGCGCGATTTCAGTGACCGCGCCCCGCGTGACGCCGTCGATCGCCCAAAGCGTGACTTCAGCGATCGCCCGAAGCGGGATTTCAACGATCGGCCGCAAGGCGCGTCAGGCGGCAGCTTCAAGCCACGCCCGCGTCCCGCCGAGGCTGCGGAAGAGGCAGGCGAGCGCATCGCCAAGCGGCTGGCCCGCGCCGGCCTCGCCTCGCGCCGCGATGCCGAGGAGCTGATTGCCGCCGGCCGCGTCAAGGTCAATGGCCGCGCCCTGACTTCACCGGCCTTCAACGTGATGCCTGATGACATCATCCATCTCGACGGTATGGAAATCCCGCCGATCGAGCGCACAAGGCTGTTCCTGTTCCACAAGCCGGCCGGCGTCGTCACCACCAACCGCGATCCCGAGGGCCGCAAGACCGTCTTCGACGTGCTGCCGGCTGAATTGCCGCGGCTGATGACCATCGGCCGGCTCGACATCAACACCGAAGGCCTGCTGCTGCTCACCAATGATGGCGGCCTGTCGCGCGTGCTCGAACTGCCGGCCACCGGCTGGCTGCGCCGCTACCGCGTGCGCGTCCACGGCAAGGTCGAGGAAAGCGCGCTTGCCGGCCTGCGCGAAGGCATCGCCGTCGACGGCGTCTTTTACGGCGCCATCGAAGCGACGCTCGATCGCGAGCAAGGCACCAATGCCTGGCTGACGATCGGCCTGCGCGAGGGCAAGAACCGCGAAGTCAGGAACATCCTGGGTTCGCTCGGCCTCGACGTGACGCGGCTGATCCGTATCTCCTATGGGCCGTTCCAACTCGATGACCTCGCCGAGGGCCATGTGCTGGAGATCAAGGGCAGGGTGTTGCGCGACCAGCTTGGCGAGCGCCTGGTCGAGGAATCCGGCGCCAATTTCGACGCCGATGTCACCAAGCCATTTTCCAACAAGCCGGTGCGGCGCACCGAAGTTCGCGAGCCGGAGCCGGAGCGGCCGAAATTCACCCGCGATGGCGAGCGCCGCCCGATCGGCGAGGGCGGGTTGATCAAGAACCGCAAGCGCCGCGAAGGCAGCCGCGATGAGGCTCTGGGCAAACTGTCGACAAGCCCCGACAGAAACGCGGAGAAGAGTTTTGGCGAACGCGCCCCGCGTCCCGAACGCAGCTTTGGCGACAAGCCGCGCGGCAATTTCGGCGACAAACCGCGCGTTGGCTTCGGCGACAAGCCGCGTGGTGCTTTTGGTGGCAAGCCGGGCGGTGGCAAAAAGTCCGAGCGCGAGCAGCGGCCGATCGAGCCGCCCGGCCAGCGCAAGGCCAATGTCTGGATGGCGCCAGGCGCGCGACCGATCGGCAAGGGCAGGGCCGAAGCTGACGCCGCCAAGGCGGCTGACGCCAAGGCGCGCAAGGCCTCGTTCAAACCGACCTATGGCAAACCGGCCGGTGCAAAGCCGTTCGGCAAGCCGCGCGGCGAACGTCCGGGCGGGGCTGGCGGCGGTGAGCGTCCGCGCAACGGTCCCCGAGGCCCCAAAGCGAGATGAGAATCGTCGGTGGTGAGTTTCGCGGGCGTCCGTTGGCGACGCCGCGCTCGAGCGCCATCCGTCCGACGACCGATCGTACCCGCGAGGCGGTCTTCAACGTGCTGGCGCATCGCTTTGCCGAGCAATTGGACGGCGCACGCGTGCTCGACCTGTTCGCCGGCACCGGCGCGCTGGGGCTCGAAGCGCTGTCGCGCGGTGCCTCCTACGGTGTCTTCATCGAGGAATCGGCGGAAGGCCGTGGCCTGATCCGCGACAATGTCGAGGCCTTCGGGCTGACCGGCCGCACCAAGATCTTCCGCCGCGATGCCACCGGCCTCGGCGAGGCCGGCACGCTGGCGCCGTTCGGCCTTGTCTTCGCCGACCCGCCCTATGGCAAGGGCCTTGGCGAGCGCGCCTTGCAGTCGGCCAAAGCCGGCGGCTGGCTTCGCCCCGGCGCGCTGTGCGTGGTCGAAGAGGCCGCGGTGGCGTCCTTCGAGCCAGGCCCCGGCTTTTCGGTGCTGGACGAACGCAACTATGGCGAGACCGTCATCCGCTTCATCGAGGCGGCCTGATACGCCTCGTATCCTTGGCCGGGCATCCATGGGCCGGCCTCTTTGCCGCCGCCTTTGCCGGCAACATGATCAACAAATCACTTTGCTTGTCGCCAGCACCTTGCCTATCGTCTGTCGACAGAACCGGAGCCGTTGATGACATCCAGGATTGAATGGCTGCGGGGAACGCTGTTGGCGACCTCCTTGGCTTTTGTCATGACCAGCCCAGTGCTGGCCGAGAGCCCCGTCTTGCCCAACACGGTTCCGGCCGAGTTCAAGGTCACGGATTTCCTGCTCGACAACGGCATGGAGGTGGTCGTCATTCCCGACCACCGTGCGCCGATCGTCACCCACATGGTCTGGTACAAGATCGGCAGCGCCGACGAGCCGCCCGGCAAATCCGGCATCGCGCATTTCTTCGAACATCTGATGTTCAAGGCAACGACCAACCATGCGGCCGGCGAGTTCGACCGCGCCGTCTCCGATATCGGCGGATCCAACAACGCCTTCACCTCCTATGACTACACCGCTTTCCACGAGACGGTGGCGCCGTCGGCGCTCGAGCTGATGATGAGCTTCGAGGCTGACCGCATGCGCAACCTCATCCTCACCGACGATGTCATCAAGACCGAGCGCGACGTCATCCTCGAGGAGCGCCGCTCGCGTATCGACAACAGCCCCGAGGCTGTGCTGGACGAGGAGGTCGATGCGACGCTGTGGCAGAACCAGCCCTATCGCATTCCGGTCATCGGCTGGATGCAGGAGATGCAGCAGCTGAACCGCGTCGACGCCACCGCCTTCTACGACAAATACTACCGGCCCAATAACGCCGTGCTGATCGTCGCCGGCGATGTCGAACCGGACACGGTGCGGGCGCTGGCCGAAAAGACCTATGGCAAGGTGGCGCGCGGCCCCGATCTGCCGCCCCGCATCCGCCCGGTCGAGCCGGAGCAGAACACCAAGCGCACGGTCACGCTCTCCGACGCGCGCGTCAGCGTGCCGAGCTTTTCCACGCAATGGGTGGTGCCGTCCTATCATTCGGGAAAGCCGGGCGAGGCGGAAGCGCTCGACCTCTTGGCGGAGATCCTCGGCGGCGGCAATCGCAGCCGGCTGTACCAGGCGCTCGTCGTCCAGCAAGGTATCGCATCCAGCGCCGGCGCCTTTTTCCAGGGCACCATGCTCGACGACACCAACTTCACCGTCTACGGCGCGCCGCGCGGCGATGCCAGGATTTCCGACGTCGAAACGGCGGTCGATGCGGAGGTGGTGCGCATCGTCCGGGATGGCGTGACGCCATCGGAACTGGAAAAGGCCAAGGACCGCTATGTCAGGTCGATGATCTTTGCCCGCGACAAGCAGGATTCCATGGCCAACATCTACGGTTCGACGCTGGCCACCGGCGGCAATGTGCAGGACGTCCAGCAATGGACGGACCGCATCCGCAAGGTCACCGCAGACGAGGTCAAGGCGGTCGCCGCGCGCTATCTGGTGCTCGCCCGGTCGACGACCGGCTATCTCTTGCCGCAGCAACAGGCGGGGAATTGATGATGACGAACCAGCACCGCCGCTCTCTCCCTTCTCCCCTTGTGGGAGAAGGTGGCCGAGCGAAGCGAGGTCGGATGAGGGGTGTTCCAGCTTGGCGCCGACGGCGCTCCGTCACCCACCCCTCAACCGTCTCGGCGCTGCGCGCCGATCCACCTTCTCCCACAAGGGGAGAAGGAAGGGCGCTCGCCGCACTCACCACCCTTTTCCTCTCCATCCTCTTCCTCATCCTGCCGGCGCTCACCGCGCGGGCCATGGAGATCCAGTCCGTCACCTCGCCAAAGGGCATCACCGCCTGGTTGGTCGAGGATTATTCCGTGCCGGTCGTCGCCATCCGCTTCGTCTTTGGCGGCGGCTCGACGCAGGATCCTGTCGGCAAGGAAGGACTGGCCAATCTGATGACCGGCCTGTTCGACGAAGGCGCCGGCCCGCTCGATAGTGAAGACTTCCAGATCAAGCTCGACGATGCCGGCGCCGAGATGAGCTTCGACGAGAGCCGCGACGGCATCTACGGCTCGATGCGCATGCTGGCCGAGCAGCGCGACCAGGCCTTCGACCTGCTGCGGCTGGCGGTCAACGAGCCGCGCTTCGACCAGTTGCCGATCGACCGCATCCGTTCCCAGATCCTGTCCGGCATCATCGCCGGCGAAAACGACCCGGACACGGTGGCGCAGAACAAATGGGCGCGCGCCCTCTATGGCGACCATCCCTATTCCCGCTCCGATCAGGGCACCAAGGAAAGCATCGCCGCCATCACGTCCGATGATCTGAAAGGCCTGCACAAAGCGGTGTTCGCGCGCGGCGGTCTGCATGTCGCCGTGGTCGGCGCCATCGACGCGGAGACGCTGAAGAAGAAGCTCGACATGGTGTTCGGCGACCTGCCGCAGAACCAGGCGCTGAGGCCTGTGGCCGATATCGACCCGAAGCTGGCGCAGCATATCGAGGTCGACTACGACCTGCCGCAGACCTCCCTGCAGCTCGCCTTTCCCGGCGTGAAGCGCAAGGCGGCGGATTTCTTCCCCGCCGTGCTGATGAACGAGATCCTCGGCGGCGGCACCTTCACCTCGCGCCTGTTCCAGGAAGTGCGCGAAAAGCGCGGACTGGCCTACAGCGTCAACTCCTCGCTGATCAACCAGGACCACGCCAGCGCGTTGATCGTCAGCACCGGCACCCGGTCCGACCGTGCGGCCGAGACGCTGGGCATCGTCCGCGATGTCGTCAAGCAATTGGCCGAGCAAGGCCCGACCGAAGCGGAACTGGCGGCGACCAAGAAATACATGATCGGCGCCTACGCCATCAACAATCTGGACTCGTCCAGCGCCATCGCCTCGACATTGGTCGAGTTGCAGCTCGACGATCTCGGCATCGACTACATGCAGCGCCGCGCCGGCTACATCAACGCGGTGACGCTCGAACAGGTCAAGGCGGCGGCGAAAAAGCTGCTGACCACCGAGCCGACCATCATGATCATCGGCCCGAAACTGGCCGGAGCCGGCAAGGGATGAGCCCCACCTTCGGCATCGCCTTCGGCGGCGGCGGCGCGCGCGGGCTGGCGCATATCCATGTCATAGAGGCGCTGGACGAGCTCGGCATCAAGCCGGTGGCGATTGCCGGCTCGTCGATCGGCGCCATCATGGGCGCCGGCATGGCATCAGGCATGGCCGGCAAGGACATCCACGACTATGCCCGCTCTATCCTCGGCCGCCGCGCCGAGGTGGCCAGCCGCATGTGGCGGGCGCGGCCGGGCACGATAGCCGAAGCCATGCAGAACGGCATCCGCGTCAGCCAGTTCAATGTCGAGCGCATCCTGAAAGCCTTTCTGCCCGAGGCCATCCCCGAAACCTTTGCCGAGCTGAAAATCCCGCTGAAGGTGACGGCGACCGACTATTTCGGTCACAAGCTGGCCGTCTTCGAAGACGGCGACCTGCACTCCGCGCTGGCGGCGTCAGCGGCCATCCCTGCCGTGTTCCGTCCGGTGATGCGAGACGGCAGGCTGCTGATCGACGGCGGCATCTACAACCCCGTGCCGTTCGACCTGATCGAGAACGACGCCGACATCATCATCGGCGTCGACGTCGTCGGCGCGCCGGAAGAGGCCGACCGCAAACAGCCGACCTCCGTCGACCTGATGTTCGGCGCCACGCAATTGATGATGCAGTCGATCATCGCCAACAAGCTGAAGCAATGCCGCCCCGACATCCTGGTCCGCCCGGCAGTCTCGAGATACCGCGTCCTCGATTTCCTGAAGATCGACGCCTTGATGAACGAGACGGTGGATATCAAGGACGAGCTGAAGCGGCAGGTGGAGAAGGTGGTTGAGGCGAGGAATAGCGCCGCCATCAAGGGGAGACGGGGCAAGCAGGTCGGGTGAGGATGCATCTCCCCATTCGATCTGAAAGGCTCCAACCGATTACGACTTAGCCGCCACCGGCGCATACTCCAGCGCCACAACGCCGTTGCTGAACGGCGTCGCAGAAATCAATTCCAGCGACACCGGTTCGCCGCCTGGGAACAGCGGCTTGCCCCGGCCGACGGTGCCTGGATAACTGAGCAGCCTGACGCGATCGACCAGGCCGTGGCGCAGCAATTCCTGCGCGACGCTGAGGCTGCCATGCACATAGATGTTGCCGCCGCTGCCTTGCTTCAGGATCCTGACCGCTTCCGGCAGCGGCCCCTTCAGCAATTCGGCCGGCTTCCAGTCGAGCGCCTTCAGGCTGTTCGACGCGACATATTTCGGCAGCGCGTTGAACCGTTCGGCAAAATCTCCGGTTTCCGTCGGCCAGGAGCCGGCAAAGATCTCATAGGTCGTGCGCCCCAAAAGCATGGCGCCGCTATCGGCAAGCTCGTCCTCCTTGAACCTGTTCATCTCGTCATTCCAGGTCACGCTTGGCAGCTTCTCGACCTCGGCAATGCCATCGACGCTGATGAATTCGGTGACGATAAGTTTTCGCATGGCGTTCTCCTTCTTCGCTCAAAGGACGGACCGCGCAGGGTCATTGCGACACGCTTCGTGAAAAATATCACTGTGCGGGCGGAGGCGCCGCGTTCAAGGGGAGACAGCGGAAGAGGACAAGGGTGAGCCCTGGTGAAACGCAGGGCTGGCCGGTAAACCCGTAACCCCACCGCTCGTCTTCAGTCCTTCGCCCGCTCCACATAAGCCCCATCAGCCGTCATCACCACCACGCGGGTGCCCGGCGCGATGTGGGGGGGCACCAGGGTGCGTACGCCGTTGGACAGCACGGCCGGCTTGTAGGACGACGAGGCCGTCTGTCCCTTGGTCGTCGGCTCGGTTTCCACCACTTCGAAGGTGGCGCGCTGCGGCAGCACCAGGGAGATTGCAATGCCGTTGAACTGCGACACCTGCACGGCCATGCCTTCCAGCAGGTAAGGCGCCATGTCGCCGACCACGGCTTCCGACACCGCCACCTGGTCGTAGGTTTCCGGGTTCATGAAGTGAAAGCCTTCGCCGTCGCGGTAGAGGAAGGTGTGCTCGCGCTCTTCGACATAGGCGCGCTCGACCTGCTCGGTGGTGCGGTAGCGTTCCGAAACCTTCACCCCGTCGCCGATGCGGCGCATGTCGAGCTGCGTTACCGGCGTGCCCTTGCCTGGGTGGATGTTTTCGGCAAAGAGGATCACATAAAGCTTGCCGTCCTTGTCGACGACATTGCCTTTGCGGAGCGAACTGGCGATGACTTTCACCACGGTTTTAAATCCTGCAAGAAGAGTTGACTGGCGTTTGCCGGCTAGTGCGGCGCTGGATGGGGGCCTACCGCATCTTGGCCGCCGCCGCCAGCCCCCTTCCACCATGTTCCGAGCCGCATGACCGAAGCTTCGCCCTGGTGGACGCCTGACGTTCACGCCGACCGCCGCCCGCGGCTGATGCTGCGCAATGGCATCGCCGCCGGCCTGCGCGACTGGTTCGCCGCCCATGATTTCGTCGAGGTGCAAACGGCGGCGCTGCAGGTCTCGCCCGGCAATGAGGCGCATCTGGCGGCTTTCGCCACGGAAGCGGTCGGGCCGGACGGTGCAAGGGCGCCACTCTATCTCCACACCTCGCCGGAATTCGCCTGCAAGAAGCTGCTCGCCGCCGGTGAAACCCGGATTTTCAGCTTCGGTCCGGTCTATCGCAACCGCGAGCGCGGCCCCTTGCATCATCCCGAATTCACCATGCTCGAATGGTACAGGGTGGGCGAGGCCTATGAGAGCCTGATGCTGGATTCTGCGGCCTTTCTGGCGCTGGCCGCGACAAGGACAGGGGCGACTCTTTTCTCTTTCCGGGGCCGCGACTGCGATCCGTTTGCCGAGCCGGAACGACTGACGGTGGCGGACGCTTTCACCCGCTATTCCGGCATCGACCTGCTGGCCACGGTCGCCGCCGACGGCAGCACCGACCGCGACGCGCTGCACGCCGCCTTGACCCATGCCGGCCTGCGCACCGCGCCCGACGACAGCTGGGCCGATCTGTTCAGCCGGGTGATGGTGGAAAAGGTCGAGCCATTCCTCGGGCAGGGGCGCGCGACCATCCTGTGCGAATATCCCGTCGCCGAGGCGGCACTGGCGCGGCCGAGCCAGCGCGACCCGCGCGTCGCCGAGCGTTTCGAGCTCTATTGCTGCGGCGTCGAACTCGCCAACGGCTTTGGCGAACTGACCGACGCCGACGAGCAGCGCCGGCGCTTTGTTATCGAGATGGACGAGAAGCAGCGCATCTATGGCGAGCGCTATCCGCTGGACGAGGATTTTCTCTCAGCCCTTGCCATCATGCCGCCGGCCAGCGGCATCGCGCTCGGCTTCGACCGGCTGGCGATGCTGGCGACCGGCGCGCAAAAAATCGAGGACGTGATCTGGACGCCTGTCGCCTGAGGGCGGAAAGATCTGGCCTATTCGATTCCAGGGATCAAGACTGGACCGTGACCCCGAACCAAGAGACCACATGATCGGTACTGGATTTCAAGGTCAATCGGGAAGATCTACAGTGGCTGCTTCTGAAACGGTCGAAATCGCCATTGTCGGCGCCGGAGTTGTCGGGCTGGCGACGGCACTTCGCCTTGTCGCGGACGGCCGCGAAGTCCTGCTCATCGATCCGAACGAGCCGGGCTCAGGCGCGTCGTTCGGCAATGCCGGAACGATCGCCGAATATGCCTGCATACCGGTCGGCACTCCTGCGGTGCTGCGGGCATTGCCAAAGCTGCTGCTTGATCCCGACAGCCCGTTTTCGCTGCGCTGGCCGGCGCTGCTGCAGCTGGCGCCATGGCTCGTCCGGTTCATGCGGCAATCGCTGCCGGCGGCCACCGGGGCCAATGCGCTGGCGCTCGCCGGACTGCTGGCCGACGCCCTCCCGGCCTGGGAAGACATGGCCGGGGAAGCCGGGCTGGAGGACCAGCTGCGCCGCAATGGCTGTCTTTACCTCTATCGCCGCTTGAGCGATTTTGCCGCTGGCGCCGGCGGCCGGGCAATGCGCGCTGGGTTTGGCATCCACCAAGAGGTGCTGACTCCCGAAGAGGTGGCGGCGCTTGAGCCGGGCCTGCCGGCGACAGCAGCGCATGGCGTGTATTTTCCCGACTCGATCAATGTCACCGATCCGGCAATGGTGATGCGGCGGTTGCTGGGCGCGGTGAGTGCCCGTGGTGCATCGGTGAAGCAGGCAGAGATCACCGGGCTGCAGGTCGAGGCTGACGGTGTCCAGCTCAGCGGACCCGGCGTTCGCATCAAGGCTGGCACGGTGGTGATCGCCGCCGGTGCACGGTCGCGCGCACTGGCCGCGCAGGCCGGCGACAGGATTCCGCTCGAGACCGAGCGCGGCTATCATCTGGAATTCCAGACCGACGCGCCGCTGCTCAACCGACCTGTCTGTCCCGTCGATCTTGGTTTCTACCTGACGCCGATGGCTGGCCGCTTGCGGGTCGCCGGCACCGTCGAACTCGGCGGCCTGGTCGCGCCGCCAAATCCGCGCCGGCTGGCGCTGCTTGACCGTGGCGCCAGGCAAATTTTTCCCAGGCTCGGCTCGCCTGCCTCGCAATGGCTCGGCTTCCGGCCGTCCCTGCCGGATTCCAGGCCGGTCATCGGCGCTTCGCGCGGCAGCTCCCGCGTAATTCATGCTTTCGGGCACGGTCATCTCGGCCTGACGCTGGCTCCGATCACCGCGCGGCTGGTCGCCGACTTGATCGGCGGACGCGGCGATCCGGCTCGGCTCGCACCTTTCGCGGCGGGCCGTTTCGGCCGTTGATCGATGGATGCCCTCGATCTGAGCTAGTGCGCGAAAACCTGCTCCAGCGAGCGAAAGCCCTTGAATTCCAAGGCATTGCCCGAGGGGTCGCGGATGAACAGCGTTGCCTGTTCGCCGGGCTCGCCCTTGAAGCGGACCATCGGCCGTTCCAGCCAGTCGATGTCGTCGCGCGCCTCCAGCCGTGTCGCCAGGCGCTGCCAGTCGTCCATCAAGAGCACCGCGCCGAAATGCGGGATCGGCACGACAATGCCGTCGACCTTGCCGTCGCTGGAGGCCTGTGCGGCCTGCAGCCGCAGATGCGCCGACATCTGGTGACCGTAGAGGTCGAAGTCGACCCAGGTCGCTGACGAGCGGCCGATCGCGCAGCCCAGCACCTCGCCATAGAAAACGCGGGTTTCATCGAGATCACGGACCGGGAAGGCGAGATGGAAAGGCGTCATCGAAGTGCTCCGTGCAGGCTGCGAACCGATTTTGCGTCACAGGGTTCGCGGTTTGAACCGTCCGCCCCGCATTTTGATTGAAGCCTATGCCATTGCACAAGCCGGACCGGAACAATAGATGGGTGGGCAACGGCCGCACACCGGCCGCACCAGCAGGATTTCAGGCATGACCGACATATCAGACGCAGCAAAATTGACCGACCGCGTTGCGGCCCTGGTCGAGGCTGCCAAAAAGGCCGGCGCCGATGCCGCCGACGCGGTGGCCGTGCGCGGCCGCTCGACCGGTGTGTCGGTGCGTCTCGGCAAGGTCGAGGCTACCGAAGCTTCCGAAAGCGAGGATGTGGCGCTGCGCGTTTTCGTCGGCGGCCGGGTGGCGAGTGTCTCGGCGACGGCGGCGTCCGACCCGAAAACACTGGCCGAGCGCGCCGTGGCGATGGCGAAAGTGTCGCCGCAGGATCCCTATCAAGGGCTGGCCGATCCGGCATTGCTCGCCAAACAGACGCGCGATCTCGACCTGTTCGACGCCACCGAAGTGTCGGCAGACCAGTTGAAGGAAGCCGCATTGGCGGCGGAAGCGGCAGCGCTTGCCGTCAAGGGCGTGACCAATTCGGCCGGCGCCAGCGCCGGTGCCGGGCTGGGCGGCCTGGTGCTGGCCACCTCGCACGGCTTCCTCGGCCACTATGTCGGCTCGCGTTTTTCGCGCTCGGCCAGCGTTATCGCCGGCGAGGGCACCGGCATGGAGCGCGACTATGAATTCTCCTCGCGCCAGCATTTCGCAGATCTCGATGCGCCCGAGGACATCGGCCGCAAGGCCGGCGAGCGCGCCGTGCGCCGCATCGGCGCGCGCAAGGCGGCGACCGGGCCGGTCGACGTGGTGTTCGACCCACGCGTCGCGCGCGGCATCGCCGGCCATCTCGCCGGCGCCATCAACGGCGCCTCGGTCGCGCGCAAGACCTCGTTCCTGCGCGACATGATGGGCAAGCAGGTGGCCGCCTCCGCCATCACCGTCACCGACGAGCCGCTCCGGCGGCGTGGCCAGGCCTCGCGTCCGTTCGACGGCGAAGGCGTCGAGGGCGAAAAGCTGTTGATGGTCGAGAAGGGCGTGCTCAACCACTGGTTCCTGTCGACCTCGGCTGCAAGGGAGCTGGGCCTCGTCACCAACGGCCGCGGCGCACGCAGCGGCTCCTCCGTGACGCCATCCTCCACCAATCTCGCCATCGAACCCGGCGAGCGGTCGCCGGAAGAGCTGATCAAATCGCTCAAGACCGGCTTCTACGTCACCGAGGTGTTCGGCCAGGGCGTCGACATGGTCACCGGCGAATACAGCCGCGGCGCTTCCGGTTTTTGGATCGAGAATGGCGAACTGGCCTATCCCGTCGCCGAGGTCACCATCGCCTCGAACCTGAAGACGATGTTCCTCAACATGGTGCCGGCCGATGACCTCGACCGCAATTTCGGCACCGCGGCGCCGACGCTCCTGATCGAAGGCATGACCCTTGCCGGAGCATGACCTGAACACTGCCGGAGCCACCGAAGACTTGCCGCTGCTGCGCGATGCCGCCCGCGAGGCGGGGGTGATCGCCATGCGCTACTTCGGCAACAGCCCGCAAGTCTGGATGAAGGGCGGCACATCACCGGTCAGCGAGGCCGACCACGCGGCCGACGCCTATCTGCGCGAAACATTGCTGGCGGCGCGGCCGGATTATGGCTGGCTGTCGGAAGAGACAGTTGACGATCCGGTCCGGCTTTCGGCACGCCGCACCTTCGTCGTCGACCCGATCGACGGCACGCGCGGTTTCCTGGAAGGCCAGCGCACCTGGTGCGTCAGCGTCGCCGTCGTCGAGCATGGCCGCACGCTGGCCGGCGTGCTGGAATGCCCGGCGATGGAGGAGACCTATTGGGCGCTGCCCGGCCAGGGTTCTTTCCGCAACGGCAAGCGCATTGCGGTTCGCAAGCTGGCGGAAACGGCCGAGATTTCCGGGCTGAAGCAGTTGACCGACCTGATGCCTGCCGAATGGCAGGCGCGGCTGAAGCGGGCGCCTTACAGCCCTTCGCTCGCCTATCGGCTGGCCATGATCGCCAATGGCGCGCTGGACGCCACTTTCGTCAAGCCGAACGCGCATGACTGGGACATTGCAGCGGCCGACCTCATCCTGCGCGAGGCCGGCGGCCAGCTGCTCGACCAGCATGGCCGCGCTCCACTTTATGCCGGCGAGGTGACTCGTCACGGCGCCCTTGCTGCCGGCAGCGGTGAATTGCTGGCCGTGCTCGCCGGCGTCATCGCCGGTCTGGACACGTGAAAGCGTTTTCCTCGGCGAGATGAATTCATCTCGCCCTAAAGGTTCCAAAGTCGGCGGCTTTGGTCTAGACCTGTGACAAACTCACGATATGTGAAGGACCGACATGGCCGCGGAAGACGGAAAGAAACAGCTTTTGCATCTGGTGTTCGGTGGCGAACTGAAGAAGCTTGGCGGCACCGAATTCCGCGATCTCGACGGGCTCGACATCGTCGGCATCTATCCCGACTATCAATCCGCGCACACGGCGTGGAAAGCCAAGGCGCAAGCCAGCGTGGACAACGCTCACATGCGTTACTTCGTCGTTCATCTGCACCGGCTGCTGGACCCCGACAACAAGGCTGCCGGTTGACTTCGATGGAGCATGACCTGGCGAAAGGGCCAGCAAGCGATGCCGCGCCCACGGGCAGGGGACGCAGCCGCACGACCAAGGCCTTCTGGCGCAAGATTCGCCAACCGCTTGCGCAGTCGCGATTCGTCAAGAACGCCATCGCCAGCCTGTTCGCCCAGTTCGTCCGCTTCGTGCGCCTCACCAATCGCGTCGTCGAGGGATCGGCACGGTTTTCGGGCGGTGCCTATACCGAGTTCGAGCCTGGCATCATCGCCTTGTGGCACGGCCAGCATCTGCTGACGCCTGCCTATTATCCCAAGCGCAAGCCGCTGGTCGCCATGGTTTCGCGCAGCGCCGATGCCGAGCTCAACGCCTTGATGCTGGAAAAATTCGGCATCGAGGCGGTGCGCGGCTCGGGCGGGCGGGAAAATGCCAGGCACCTCGACAAGGGTGGGGCAAAAGCGCTTATCGCCCTGAAAAAGTCGCTCGCCGTCGGCAAGAACGTCGCCATGATCGCAGATATTCCGCACGGCACGCCGCGAGACGCAGGACTTGGTATCGTTCTCCTGGCTCGCCTCTCGGGCCGGCCGCTTGTGCCCGTCGCCATCACCACCAGCCGCCGCAAGGTGCTGGAGAAGAGCTGGGACAAGACCACCATCAACCTGCCGTTCGGCCGTTCGTCGATCGTCATCGGCCAGCCGATTTTCGTGGCGGCCGGCGCCGATGACGCCGAAATGGAGCGCAAGCGCCAGGAAGTGACGACAGCGCTCAATGCCGCGACCGCCGAGGCTTACCGTCTCGTGGATGCTCCGCGATGAGCGGCCGCTGGGCACGGGCCATGCTGTCGGCTTACCGATTCGCGGGTGCGGCAGCCTATCCGCTGGTCGGGCCCTACGTTGCCTGGCGCACCTCGCGCGGCAAGGAAGACCGCTACCGCCGCCGCGAGCGCTATGGCGTCGCCGGCCGCGCGCGCCCCGACGGGCCGGTGATCTGGATTCATGCCGCGAGCGTCGGCGAGACCATAGCCGTCGTGCCGCTGGTCGAAAGCATTCTCGACTATGGCGTCAACATCGTGCTGACGACCGGCACGGTGACCTCTGCGCAGGTCGCCGACGAGCGGCTCGGTGACCGCATCATCCATCAATATGTACCGCTCGACCTCAAGCCGGCGGTCAGCCGGTTCCTCGATCACTGGCAGCCGGATCTGGCAATCATCGCCGAATCCGAGATCTGGCCGATGACCATCCTCGAGCTTGGCGCGCGACGCGTGCCGCAGGTGCTGGTCAATGGCAGGCTGTCCGACCGCTCGTTCAAATCGTGGAAGAAACGCGCCAACATCGCCGAGGCGCTGTTCGAGAACCTGGCTCACGTCGTGGCGCAGTCGGATGTCGATGGCGAGCGGTTTCTCGCGCTCGGCGCGCGGCCGGTGACGGTGTCGGGCAACCTCAAGGTGGACACGTCGCCGCCTCCGGTCGACGAACGGGCGCTGGCGACACTGCGGCGGCAGATAGGCACGCGCCCGACCTGGGCGGCGATCTCGACCCATGACGGCGAGGAAGTGGTCGCGGCTGAAGTCCACGCGACGCTGCACAAGCGCCACCATGGTCTTCTGACCATCGTCGTTCCGCGTCATCCCGATCGCGCCGAGGCGCTTGCGGCGCAGATTTCCGGCATGGGCCTGAAGGTCGCGCGGCGCAGCAAGGGCGACAGGATCACGGCCGACACCGACATATTGCTTGGCGACACGATCGGCGAGATGGGGCTCTATCTCCGGCTGACGGAAATAGCCTTCGTCGGCCGCTCGCTGACCTCCGAGGGTGGCCAGAACCCGCTGGAGCCGGCCATGCTCGACACGGCGGTTCTCGCCGGGCGCAATGTGCAGAATTTTCGCGAGGCCTACCAGCGTCTCCTCGACAGCGGCGGCGCCAAGCTGGTGCGCGATCGCGACATGCTGGCCGGCGCCGTCAATTTCCTCCTGACCAACGAAGTGGCGCGCCACGAGATGATGGCGGCAGGCATTGCGACCGTCGACGAGATGCGCGGTGCGCTGGCGCGTACGCTGAAATCGCTTGAGCCCTACATCCAGCCGCTGGTCGTCAAGTCGCGCCTGAAGGGCGCGAACGGGCGCTAGCGTGGCCTCGGAAGCACCACCATTCTGGTGGGAAGAGCCGGACTGGCGGGTCCTGGCACTGTCGCCGCTGTCGGCCATCTATGCGGCTGCCGCCGGCCGCGGCATGCGGCGGGCCAAGCGTGAGAAGATCGAAGCGCCTGTTCTGTGCATCGGCAATTTCACGGTTGGCGGCACCGGCAAGACACCGGTGGCCATCGCGCTCGCCAAGCAGGCCAAGCGCATGCATCTGAAACCAGGCTTCCTGTCGCGCGGCCATGGCGGCTCCTTCGCCGAGCCGCACGTGGTCGATATCGACCACGACAGCGCCCGGCATGTCGGCGACGAACCGCTGCTGCTCGCCGAACACGCGCCGGTGGCGGTGACGCCGAACCGCGCCGCCGGCGCCCGGCTGCTGCTGGAACGGAATGGCTGCGATTTCCTGATCATGGACGATGGCTTCCAGAGCGCCCGCATCCACATCGACTATGCGCTGGTCGTGGTCGATGCGCGCTACGGGATCGGCAACGGCCGCGTCATTCCGGGGGGGCCGCTCAGGGCCAAAATCGTCGACCAGCTGGTTTTCACCAGCGGGTTGTTGAAAATGGGCGAGGGCACTGCCGCCGACAGCGTGGTCCGCCAGGCGGCACGCGCCGGCCGGGCGATCTTCGAGGCCCATACAGAGCCAAGCGGCAAGGCAGGGCTTGCCGGCAAGCGGTTCCTCGCCTTCGCCGGTATAGGCCATCCCGAGAAATTCTTCGACACGGTGCACGAGGCCGGCGGCGAGCTGGCGTTGACGCGGCCGTTTCCGGACCATCATTTCTATGCCGAGGACGAACTTGCCGAGCTGGCGGCGACCGCACGCACTGAGGGGCTGGTGCTCATCACCACCGCCAAGGACGCCGCCCGGCTGCGCCACGGCGCCTCACAGGACTTTCTCGACCGGCTCGAGGTGCTGGAGATCGACACGGTCTTCGAACTCGATCACGTTCCCGAGCGCATCATCGACGAGACGCTCGATGCCTGGCGCCAGCGCAAGCTGAAGGGTTAACTGCGCTTACGCAGCTCCGGATGCATCTCGATTTCACGGCGCAGCGAGGCGGTGGCGCTGATATAGGGCTCTTGCCTTGCGACGCTCCAGTACTTCAACTCGTCGAGCGGAATGCTTTCGCCTGTCACCGCGCAGCGCACGAACGCGCCGGGGCTGGTAACCTGGAAGTCGCCATCCAGGTAGCGGATGCGGGCTTCCTTGCCGCCGGGGCCTTCGAAACGGTTCATCATGCGGGGACGCCAGGGTTCATGAGGATTTCATCGCCATAAATTCCCGGCGAGGTCAAGCATGAGACAAGCCTGAGACAATGCTGAACGCTTATTGTGAAGCGGAAAAATGTCGTTGGTGGGCCGCAATGGACGTTTCCTCCACTCGTCTTCCCGCCCTGCTTAGGGAAGTGATGACGCCGCAAGCTGTGCCCTCGGGGCAGGCTGATCCAGTGATGACGGCACTGGTCAAGGCGCTGGTCCAACCGCCGGCGCCGTCTCTGCTCGCGCAGCAGACAGCGCCGGCGCTGTTGATTTTGCCGGCGGCGCCGATGGCCGTCAAATCGCAGCAGATCGCATCCGCTGGCATCGTCGAGGCCTATCTTGCCCAGCTTGAGACGGGCGAAGAGGCGGCATTGGCAACAGTCGTGGCGAGAAAGGCAAAACCCGAAGCCGAAACGCTGCGAGCCTTCTTGCCGCCTTCGACAACCGCCAATGACAATGCCTCCGCCAGGGTTGCGGGGCTGTCATTGCTTTCGCTTATCCCGCCGCAGGCTCCAATCCCGCGCAACGCTGCCGCCCTGGGTACGCCGGCGGGCAGGTACAGGCCGGCCAATCAATCCCATGGTGCGGTGCCGAACCCTGAGCAGTTGCTGGTG
Organism: Mesorhizobium sp. WSM1293; assembly: GCF_000513875.1. Classification (NCBI taxonomy): domain Bacteria; kingdom Pseudomonadati; phylum Pseudomonadota; class Alphaproteobacteria; order Hyphomicrobiales; family Phyllobacteriaceae; genus Mesorhizobium; species Mesorhizobium sp. WSM1293. The sequence continues at coordinate 52,306 of NZ_AZUV01000025.1, forward strand.
AAAATTGGCTTTGTTTCGATAATGGCCGGTTTGCTGGGAGCGGTGATCCTTGGGTTCGTTTTGTTGTTGCTTCGCTGAGCTTCGAATCGGCCGGTTTTCCATATAGGTCCGGAAGGCCTATCGCTCGGCTTCGATAAACGCCTCGATCTTTTCCTGGGCCAGCCCGGCCTCTGCTGCGATGCGGCGGGCGAGGTCGGCGGCGGCGGCACGCGGCCGCCCCATCGGCCGGTCGAGCCAGTAGGATACCGGGTTGAGGGCTGTGCGCTCATCGACGGGAGTGATGCGGCCCGATTGTAATTGATGTCCGGTCAGCGGCGGGCGGGCCAGCGCGATGCCGAGCCCATAGGCGGCGGCGTCGAGCACCAGATTGTAGTCCTCGAAGCGGCGGTCCTGCGGGCGCGGGCGGTAATCCATGCCTTGCGCGGCAAACCAGGCGCGCCAGGCCGACGCGTCGGAATCGTTGATCAGCGGATATTTGAGCAGCCGGGCAGGGTCGCCGCGGCCGATCTCGCGGGCAAGCTCGGGTGACGCGACAGGGAAGACATGTTCCTCGAAAAGCTGCACCGAGATGCGGCCCGGAATGCCGCCGCGTCCACAACGGATCGAGAGGTCGATGCCTTCATCGGCAAGGTCGGCCTGGCGGATGTCGACATCGAGCACGATGCGCAGCTTCGAGGGATTGTTTTCCAGCGCTGCCATGCGCGGCATCAGCCACAGTCCGCTGACCGAGGGGATCGAGGTCAGCCGCACCACCGCCGTGCCACGGGGCTCGACCCAGCGGTCGGAATGGGTCGATATCAGCGCAAAGGCTTCCGCCGTGCGCAGATGCAGCCTGTTGCCTTCGATCGTCAGCGAGACGCCGCGCGCACCACGGTCGAAGACTTTCAATCCCAGCCAGTCCTCGAGCTTGGCGATCTGCCGGCTGACGGCGCCATGGGTGATATTGAGCTTTTCGGCGGCCGCCGAAAAGCTACCTGTTCGCGCCGCCGCATCGAAGGCGCGCAGCGTTTCGAGCGGCACCATTGTGTCCGAGCTGTGATCCATAGTCACAGGTGATCCTCGATTTCGTCGTTTGTCAACCGGGGTGAAAAGGCGTTTTCTGCCTTTCAGGACCGAAGAAATACGAGGGCGGTGAGATGAGCGAGATAACGGGCACGTTGAATTCGACACAGCGAATGGACACCACGGCAGCCATCGCGGTGGCGCTGACGGTGGTCGGTTGGGCCTCCGCCTTTCCCGCTATCCGAGCCGGTCTCGCCGCCTTCGGCCCACTGGAATTGGGTGCGTTGCGCTTTGCCATCGCCGCTGTGCCGGCGGCGATCTTCCTGGCCGTCAAGCGCCCGGCGCTGCCAAGGCTCGACGAAGCGTGGCGCCTGGTCTTTGGCGGCGCCATCTTCGTCGCGCTCTACACCGTTATGCTCAATTTCGGCGAACTGACCGTCTCGGCCGGTGCCGCCGGCTTCATCATCAATGTCAGCCCGATCTTCACCGCCATCATGGCGATGGCATTGCTGGGCGAGCGCTTTTCAGGCGTGGCCTGGATCGGTACGGTGATTTCCTTCGCCGGCATAGGCATCATCGCCATGGCCGACGGGCATGGCCTGTCGTTCAACACCGGTGCTCTGTTGGTGCTTGGTTCGGCCTTGTGCTCGGCCGTCAACACCATCGTCCAGAAGCCGCTGTTTGCCCGCCATCATCCATTGACCATTTCGGCTTCGAACATGGTGCTCGGCGCACTATGCCTGGCGCCCTTCCTGCCGTCGGCCTTTTCGCAGGCGGCGGTCGCCGACACAGCAGGCCTCGGCGCCGTCATCTTTCTCGGCATCGTGCCCAGCCTCATCGCCTATGCCGCCTGGGCGACCGCGCTGTCGCGTCTGCCGGCGGCACGTGCCTCCAACTTCCTCTATCTGGTCTCGCCGATGTCCGCGCTGATCGGCTTCTTCTGGCTGGGCGAAGTTCCCACGCTGCTCGGCATAATCGGCGGCGCGCTGGCGCTGGGCGGTGTCATCGTGGTGAATTTGAAGAGATGAATATTGCCGACCGTCCGCTTCCGCCATTCGGAACGATCCCTCGATCAAACGCGTTTAGCCGAGGTTTGTTCGACGGAGGTCCGAATGCCGGGTGCAACCACGCACCGACGCATGCAACTGGATGATCTATCCATTTTTTATCGCGAGGCAGGGCCGTTAGAAGCACCTGTCTTGCTCTTGCCGCACGGCTATCCCTGCTCTTCGTTCCAATTCCGCCGACTGATGCCGGCGCTCGCCGACCGCTGGCGGACGATTGCATTCGACTGGCCTGGCTTCGGATACAGCGGCACACCCGATCCGGTCACCTTCGGCTATGATTTCGACGCCTATTGCGACGTGCTTTCCAAGCTTGCCGATGAATTCGGTCTCCAACGCTACGCCTTGTGGCTGCATGATTATGGCTCGCAGATAGGACTCCGGCATGCGATCTCACACCCGGAGCGGATCAGCGCCCTGATCATCCAGAACGGCGACATCTACGAGGACGTGCTTGGACCCAAATACGCCACGATCAAGGCCTGGTGGACCGACAAGACGCACGGCAAGCACCGTCCGCTCGAGGCCGCGGTAAGTGAGGACGGGTTCCGGGCCGAGTTCATCGGGGAAGTGGCTGACGACGTCGCCATGCGCGTGCCGCCCGATCTCTGGAGCCTTCACTGGCCACTGATGAACACGCCGGTTCGTCGGCAGATCGCCGTCGGTCTGATGGAGAAGCTGGAAGCCAATCTCACCTGGTTTCCGCGCTACCAGGCTTATTTGCGTGAACACCATCCACCCACGCTGATCCTTTGGGGGCCTGAGGATGGCTATATGCCCGCGGCGTCGGCAAGGGCCTATCATCGCGATCTGCCCGATGCGGAACTGCATCTGATCGAAGGGGCGGGTCATTGGCTGCTCGAGACACATTTCGACGATGCGCTGCCGCTGGTCCGCGATTTCCTGGCTGGTGTTCACGGCTGATCACAGCCGGCGTCACTATGCCCAGTTTGCTGTCCGCCTGACTGAAGGAGAACCTCATGCCGACCAAACCGACCATCGCGCGCATCTGGCGCGGTCGCACCCGCCGCGACATCGCCGACGCCTATGAGCCATACCTGCGTGCCGAGGGTATTCCGCCCCTCGAGAAGACGGCGCTTGGCGTCCAATTGCTGCGCGAGGACCGTGATGCCGAGACGTGGTTCACAACCATCTCCTATTGGGCCGACATGCAAGCGATGACCGCCTTTACCAAAGGCGAACCGACCAAAGTCCATCATCTGGACCGCGATGCCGAGTTCCTGATCGAGCTGCCGGAGCGGATCGAAATCCATCGGATACTTGTCGATCGTCGGGGACTGCGCTGAGCGCCCATCGGTGGTTCGCAACCTCTTCTTCTTCGCGGTGATGTCGCTGATCTGGGGGCTGACCTGGGCCGCGATCAAGCTCGGTCTCAATGACGCGCCTCCGCTCCTGCTGGCGGCTGCACGGTATTTGCTGACCGCTTTGGCGGCAGGAGCCTGGCTCTTCGGCGAGGCGGTCAGCTGGGCTGAAATCACCGGTGCGATCCTCCTGCTGGCGGCGGCTGCGATCGCGCTACTCAGGCCGCTGGGCGAAAATCGCGGGTGACCACATTGTCGGCCGGCCTCCTGACCTGCCGACCTCGAGCGGCGAAGCGATAGGCCCGCAATCCGTCCGCAGCTATCGCCGTCCGAAAAGCCGTTCGATATCCGCCAGCTTGAGTTCGATATAAGTGGGGCGGCCGTGGTTGCAGGTGCCGGAGCCGGGCGTCGCCTCCATCTGCCGCAGCAGCGCGTTCATCTCCTCGGCCTTGAGCAGGCGGCCGGAGCGCACAGAGCCGTGGCACGCCATGGTCGCGGCTATCTTGTCCAGCCGCTCCTTCAGCGTGTCGACCGTGTCGTTGTCGGCGATCTCGTCGGCGAGGTCGCGCACCAATTGCTGGACATTGGCCTCGCCCAGCATCGACGGCGTCTCGCGCACCGCGACAGCGCCGGGGCCAAAGCGCTCGATGCCGAGACCGAAGCGGGCCAGCGTTTCCGAATGCAGCGCAAGCCGCTCGGCATCCTCTTCCGGCAGGTCGATGATTTCGGGCAGAAGTAGCATCTGCGAGGGCACCGGGCGCGAATGCAGCGCATTCTTCAGCGCCTCGTAGACCAGCCGTTCATGCGCCGCATGCTGGTCGACGATGATGAGCGAATCCCTGGTCTGGGCGACGATGTAGTTCTCATGCACCTGGGCGCGCGCCGCGCCCAGCACCGCGCCGAGCAACGTCTCGGCCGCCTCATCCTGCCCTGCGCGTGCATCGGCGCTGGCAAGCGGACCGGCATCGAAAGCCGCTTGCTCGCTTTCTCGCAAGCCGCGCTGCTCGAAGCCCGCACCATCGAAACCCATATCGAGCGGCCGCTGCGGCGATCGGGCAGGATCGAAGCCGGACGGACCCGACGCGCGGTAGGCCGCGTCGTAGCTGCGGTGGCCGTTTGCCGGTCCGCCGTGGCCGTAGGATGCGGCCCCTGGCCGGAACGCCGCCATCATGCCGGCGGCACCCGTGGTGGCGGCGCGGACGCCGGCATCGGCCAGTGCCTGTCGGATGGCCCCGACGATCAATCCGCGCACAAGGCCGGGATCGCGGAAGCGCACATCGGCCTTGGCTGGATGGACATTGACGTCGACGATGGCCGGATCGAGCGTCAGGAACAGTACCGTCACCGCGTGGCGGTCGCGCGGCAGGACGTCGGCATAGGCGCCGCGTATGGCGCCAGCGATCAGCTTGTCGCGCACTGGGCGGCCGTTCACATAGGCATATTGCTGCAGCGCGTTGGCGCGGGTGAAGGACGGGATCGACACGTGGCCGGTCAGATGCACGCCATCGCGCATCGCGTCGAGGGCAATGGAATTGTCGGGAAAGTCGGCGCCCATCACCTGGGCGACACGACGCAGGCTGCCTTCCGCGCTGTCGTCCGCGGCCGGCAGTTCCAGTGTCGAGCGGTCCGAGCCGGCCAGCGTGAAGCGCACGGCGGGGAAGGCGATGGCGATGCGCTTGACCACATCGCTGGTGGCCGAGCTTTCGGCGCGCTCGCCCTTCATGAACTTCAATCGGGCCGGCGTTGCGAAGAACAGGTCGCGCACCTCGACCGTGGTGCCGCGATTGGCCGCCGCCGGCCTGACAGGCAGGACGCGGCCACCCTCGATGCCGATCTCGGCGGCGCTCTCGCTTGCTGCCGTGCGCGAGCGGATCGAAAGTCGCGACACCGAGCCGATCGACGGCAGCGCTTCGCCGCGGAAGCCCAGCGAGCGGATGTCGTTGATATCCTCGGTGAGCTTGGAGGTGCAGTGACGTGCGATCGCCAGCGCCAGCTCCCGTTCGGCAATGCCGGAGCCGTCATCGGTGACGCGGATCAGGTTCAGCCCGCCGCCCGATGTGACGATCTCGACGCGCGAAGCACCGGCATCGAGCGCATTCTCGACCAGTTCCTTGACCACGCTCGCCGGACGCTCGATGACTTCGCCGGCGGCGATCTGGTTGATCATCGTTTCGGAAAGCTGGCGGATGGGCATGGCGGCACTATAGGCGGATTCGCGTCGCGCGGGAGGGGCAGAATTGCGCCAGCGGTGGATCAGTGGAAAACGACTTATGCCTGCGCCGCCAGCCAGTCGCGCACCTTGCGGGCGTTGTCGCTGAGCTCCCGGTTCTTCGGCCAGACGACATAGAAGGCCTTGCCAGTCTTCAGCACATGATCCGTCACCGGCACCAGCAGGCCCGACGCCAGCAGCCGCTCGGCGAGATGCCGCCAGCCGAGCGCGATGCCTTGGCCTTCCATGACACCCTGGATCACCAGGCCGTAGTCGTTGATGCGCAGGCCGCGCGCGGTATCGCTGAGATTGGCGCCCGCAGACTGGAACCATTCGTCCCAACTGGCCGCCTCGCGATACGGCTCCTCCAGATGGATGAGGCGGTGCGTGGCCAGTTCGGCAGCGGATCTGGGCAGGCCGAACTTTGCCGCATAGCTGGTGCCGGCGACGGGAAATATCTCCTCGTCAGCCAGCGGCAACGAATGATAGTCCGGCCAGTCACGCGGCGCGCCACCGCGCACGCCGAGGGGAATGCCTTCCGCGATGATGTCGAGGTCGCGGTCGGCGGTCTGGATACGCAGGTCAATGCCCGGCAGCTCGTCACGGAACTGCTGCAGGCGCGGCATCATCCAGAACGAACCGAACGCGGTCGAGGCGGCCAGCGTGACATGACCGCCGGTCGCCTGCAGGCGCAGATCCTCCGCCGATTTGCGGATGTGCGAAAGGCCGAGCGAGACGTCGGCATGGAAGCGCTCGCCGGCCTCGGTCAGGAGCACCTGGCGGTGGCGGCGCTGGAACAGCTTGGCGCCGAGCTGTTCTTCCAGTCCGCGCACGGCATAGGAGACGGCGGCCTGCGTCATGCCCAGCTCGCGCCCGGCGGCGGTGAAGCTCGACAGCCGCCCGGCCGCCTCGAAGACGATCAGGCTGCCGGCCGAAGGCAGAAGGTGGCGCAAGCTTCGCATAAGCTGAGCTTATACAAGAGATCAGGATTTTCCAGCGTCACATCACCATTTTGTCGCGCTAGGCTCCTTCATGAGTGGAATGGAGTTGCCATGAACGCACCGGCCCCCGAAGTGACCGAACATGCCAACCGCCGCAGTGGCGGCCGCCTGGGGCGCAAGGCCCTGCGCGGAGCTCCCGTAACGTCGTTCCCGACGCTGGTCCGCCAGATCCCCGTCTACCAGATGGTCCCGGATGAGGCGGTCGAACTGATCCACGAGGAGTCGCTCTTGATCCTCGAAGAGGTGGGATGCGAGTTCCGCGACGACGAGGCGATCGCACTGTGGAAGGCGGCGGGCGCGGATGTCTCGGAAACCCGTGTGCGGATCGACCGGGCCCTGCTGATGGAACTGGTGTCGAAGGTCCCGTCGGAGTTCACGCTCAATGCGAGGAATCCGCAGCGCACGGTGCGGGTGGGCGGCAACAACACCATCTTCGTGCCGATGTATGGCGCGCCCTATGTTCGCGATCTCGACAACAACAGGCGTTACGGCACGCTCGCCGACCTCAACAATTTCCACAAACTCGCCTACATGGCGCCGGCGCTGCATTCATCGAGTTCGGTCATTTGCGAGCCGATGGAAATCGCGGTACCGAAGCGTCACCTCCACATCATCCATTCCGCGCTTAAGCATTCCGACAAGCCGTTCATGGGCATCGTCACGTCCAAGGAGCGGGCGGAAGACACGATGGCGATGGCAGGCATCGTGTTCGGAGAGGATTACGTCCGCGACAATCCGGTCCTGGTGTCGATCACCAACTGCAATTCGCCGCTGGTGTGGGACGCCACCATGCTGGACGCGATGAAGGTCTATGCGCGAAGCAACCAGCCGCTGATCCTCGCACCCTTTGCACTGTGCGGCGCCTCGACTTCGGCGTCCGCCGTGGGCGCTGTGGCACAGGTCAATGCGGAAGCGCTGGCGGGCGTCGCCTTTACGCAGCTGCTGCGCCCAGGGTCGCCGCAGATCTACGGACAGTTCATGGTCACGGTGGACATGAAGACCGGTGCTCCGATGGGCGGCACGCCCGAGGCGGCGCAGATGATGTATCTGATGGGAGCGCTGGCGCGGAAATACCGACTGCCGTGGCGCACCTCCGGCTTCCATGTCGGGTCGAAGCTCAACGACGCCCAGGCTGGTTACGAGGCGAACATGCTGATGCATGCCGCCATCCTCGCCGGCGCCAACTACATCTGGCACTCCGCCGGATGGCTCGAGGCCGGCCTGACCTGCGGCTATTCGAAATTCGCCACCGACTGCGAACAGCTCATCGGCTGGTACAAATATGCCGGCGGCCTGCCGTTCGACGATTTCAAGGAAGCCATGGCGGCAATCCGCGAGGTGGGACCGCAGGGCCATTTCCTCGGTACCCAGCACACGCTGGAACATTTCGAATCCGCCTTCTTCATGCCCTCGATCATGGACTTCAATTCGTTCGAACAGTGGAAGGCAGAAGGGGCGAAGGACCACGACACGCGCGGCCGCGAGAAGGCGCGCAACATGCTGGCGGATTACGAGGAGCCGAAGCTCGACGAAGGCATCGCCGATGGCCTGATGGATTTCATCGCGCGGCGCGAGGAGAGGCTGCCGGACAGCGTCAGTTGAGGCGAAGAACCAAGATCAAAGGGAACCAGACGGGAGGAAAAAATGGCATTCTTCAGAAGCAGTGGCGATCGCGTGCCGAGCGCTATCGAGGCAATGGCGGTCGAAGCACGCGCGGGTCGTGTCGACCGGCGCGAGTTCCTGGCGCTGGCAAGCGCCTTCGGCGCATCGACGGCTCTTGCCTATGGCATGATCGGCCTTGCCGTGCCGGATCGGGCCTTGGCCGAAGAGCCGAAGAAAGGCGGAACGCTGCGCGTCTCGATGTCGGTGAAGGGACAGAAGGATCCGCGCACTTACGACTGGGTGGAACTGGCGAACATTTCGCGCTGCTGGCTGGAGCCGCTTGTCCGCTATACCAGGCAATTCACCTTCGAGCCGGTCCTGCTCGAAAGCTGGGATATCAACGACGACGCCACCGAATACGTGCTGCATGTGCGCAAGGGCATCACGTGGAACAATGGCGATGCCTTCAACGCCGATGACGTCGCTCACAATCTGACCCGCTGGTGCGAGAAGAATGTCGCCGGCAATTCCATGGCCGCCCGGGTCGGCGCGCTGATCGACGCAAAGACCGGCAAGGCCAGGGATGGCGCGATCACCAAGGTCGACGACAATACGGTCAAGCTGAAGTTAAGCGAACCAGACATTTCGCTGATCCCGAATTTCACCGACTATCCGGCGCTCGTCGTCCATCGCAGCTTCGATGCCGACGGTGCCGATCCGATCAAGAAGCCGATCGGCACGGGACCGTTCGAACTGGTCTCCTACGATGTCGGCCAGAAGGCGGTCGTCAAGCGTCGTGAGAATGGCAAATGGTGGGGTGGTGAGGCGCCGCTCGACAGCGTCGAGTTCGTCGACTACGGCACCGATTTCAACGCCACCGTGAACGCGTTCGAATCCGGTGAGATCGACCTCAATTTCGAGTCGCCCGCCGACTTCATCGACATTCTCGACAAGATGGATCTGGTGAAATCGGAGGTGGCGACGGCGACGACGCTGGTTGCCCGCACCAACATCACCCACAAGCCCTACGACGACAAGCGGGTGCGCAACGCCCTGCAAATGGCCGTCGACAACAATGCGGTCCTCGAACTCGGTTATGCCGGGCGAGGCACCCCTGGTGAAAACCACCACGTCGCCCCGATCCATCCGGAATACTATGCGCTGCCCAAGAAGACACGCGACGCCGCCGGCGCCAAGAAGCTGATGGCGGAAGCCGGACAGGCCGACTTCGAGCATGAGCTGATCACCATCGAGGACGATTGGCAGAAGAATACCGGCGACGCCATTGCCGGCCAGTTGCGCGATGCCGGGATCAAGGTGAAGCGCACGGTGCTGCCGGGTTCGACCTTCTGGAACGACTGGACGAAATATCCCTATTCGATGACGATCTGGTACATGCGCCCGCTTGGCGTGCAGGTGCTGGCGCTCGGCTATCGCACCGGCGAGGCCTGGAATGAATCGGCATATTCCAACCCCGATTTTGATGCCAAGCTCAAGCAGGCGCTTTCGCTCATCGACGTGGAGAAACGACGCGAGGTCATGAAGGATGTCGAGCAGATCCTGCAGGATTCGGGCGTCATTATTCAGCCCTTCTGGCAGAAGCTCTACAGCCACATGAGCAAGAAGGTGAAGAACTATGGTGTCCACCAGACATTCGAGATGGACCTTCAGAACGTCTGGCTGGACGGCTAAAACAAGGTGCTGCAGGACTTCATGAGCCGCAAAAAAGCCGATATGCAGGATACGTGGTGTTGATAGGCTCAAGCCGTCAAAAGCCGGAGATTCTGCATGCGACTGACAGTGATCGTTGCCGCCCTTTCGATAGCCCTGCCGGCCGGAGCCGTCGCCGGACCGGCGTCCGACGCGGTGAAGTTCTTCTATGCCCCGGCGGTCAAGTTCGAGGCCGACGAACAATATCGGGACCGGTTCACCGAACCGGTGACGAAACTGTTCGACCTGAACGACCAGGCAACGAAAAAGAACCCGGACCAGGTCGCCTGCATCGATTTCGATCCTGGTCTCGACGCTCAGGATTTCGATCAGAAAACCGTCTCGAAAACGCTGAAACTGTCTGAGAAGCAGGATGGCGACAACGCACAGGTCACGGCATCCTTCAGCCTGTTTCCGGAAGGCGATGATTCCAAACGTGAAATGCTCTGGTCGCTCAAGAAGATCGACGGCAAGTGGAAGATATCGGACATCGCTTCCAAAACCAGCGACTGGACGCTCAGCGCGCTGGAATGCATGGCCGGCCAGACGCCGGAGTGAAGCGATGGCCCACCGCCGGTTCGTGGCACTGTCGGGTGTGTGCCTGCTGGCGGCTCTGAGCGGCGCCGCCGCGCAAGGCTTGTTGGGTGCGCCGCCGGCAAACGCCCCGGCCGACACCCAGCCGAGCGACAGCGCTGCACCGCCCGCAAATGCGCCGGGCGGAGCGGCAGAACCGGCCACGCCGCCGGTTGGATGGTCGCCGGCCGAAGCCGCGCCCGCCGCACCGATCCAGCCGGGCTCGCCGACCGCCGTTGTGCGGCCGTTTTACGATCAGGTCGGGCTGGAGATCGATCCGGCCGAGCGAAGCCATTTCATCGATCCAGCCAAAACCGTGCTCGACAAGAGCGACGCCTTGCGCAAATCCGGGCAGGGCGAGTGCCTCGACCCCAACATGGCGCTCGACAATGCCGATTACGACAAGGCCGAGATAGACAAGAGCCTGAAGACGCTCGAGGCGATCAACGGTGACCAGGCCAAGGTCATCGTCGCCTTCGTCATATCGGGCAACCCGCACCGGCTGGAATGGAAATTCAAGAAGGTCGATGGCGACTGGAAGATCACGGACCTGTTGTCGGTGACCGGCGAATGGGCACTCAGCCAATATCAGTGCGAATGATGGGCGAGCTCAACCCCGCCCGCGATAGGGCGCCACCCCGGTGTCGGGGAGCCAGGCGCCTTCCGGCGGAGCGCCGGTTTGCCAGAACACATCGATCGGAATGCCGCCGCGTGGATACCAATAGCCGCCTATGCGCAACCACAGCGGCTTGGTTGCCGCCACGATGCGGCGGCCGATCATGACGGTGCAGTCTTCATGGAAGGCGCCATGGTTGCGAAACGAGGTCATGAACAGCTTGAGCGACTTCGATTCCACCAGAGCCGCATCGGGTGCGTAGTCGATGACGATATGGGCGAAGTCCGGTTGGCCGGTGACCGGGCACAGCGAGGTGAATTCCGGGCAGGTGAAGCGCACGATCGCCGGCGGCCCGTCGCCGCGCGAAAACGGTACGGTCTCCAGAACCGCTGCTTCGGGGCTTTGTGGCGTCTCGACGTGCGCACCGAGCTGGGTGAGAGTTTTGGTATCGATCATGGGCCCAATCCTTGTCGCATGCGCCCGGAGTGCGTGCGGGACGACATGCTTGAAAACGAATTTTGCCGCTCATTAGCACAATTTGAAACCGCAGGAAGACGATGACCTCCAACGATCCGCTTCTCCAGCCCTACCAGCTCAAACATCTGACGCTGAAGAACCGGGTCATGTCGACCAGCCATGAGCCGGCCTATTCCGAGGACGGCATGCCGAAACAGCGATACCGGCTCTACCATGCCGAGAAGGCCAAGGGCGGTATGGCGCTGACCATGACCGCCGGCTCGGCGATCGTCTCGCGCGACAGCCCGGCCGCTTTCGGCAATCTGCATGTCTATGACGACAGGATCGTGCCGTGGCTGGCCGAGCTCGCCGATGCCTGCCACGAGCACGACTGCAAGGTGATGATCCAGATCACCCATCTCGGCCGCCGTACCGGCTGGAACAAGGCCGACTGGCTGCCGGTGCTCTCGGCCTCGCCGGTGCGTGAGCCGGCGCATCGCGCATTCCCGAAAACCATCGAGGACTGGGACATCGAGCGCATCGTCGCCGACTATGCTTCGGCCGCCCAGCGCTGTCAGGCCGCCGGCCTGGACGGCATCGAGTTCGAATCCTACGGCCATCTGATGGACGGCTTCTGGTCGCCGGCCACCAACCATCGCGACGACGAATTCGGCGGCTCGCTCGACAACCGCCTGCGCTTCACCAACATGGTGCTTGATGCCGTGCGTGCGTCGGTCGGCGAGAAATTCGTCGTCGGCATCCGCATGGTCGCTGACGAAGATTTCGAAAAAGGCCTGTCCAAACAGGAGGGCATCGAGATCGCCGGGCGGCTGGCCAATTCCGGCAAGGTCGATTTCCTCAACATCATCCGCGGCTCGATCGAAAGCGATGCGGCGCTGACCAAGGTCATACCGGTGGCCGGCATGCGCTTGTCGCCGCATCTCGATTTCGCCGGAGAGGTGAGGGCGGCGACGAAATTCCCGACCTTCCACGCGGCGCGCATATCCGACGTGGCCACCGCACGCCACGCCATTGCCACCGGCAAGCTCGACATGGTCGGCATGACCCGCGCCCATATCGCCGATCCGCACATCATCAAAAAGGTGATGGAGGGCCGCGAGCATGAGATCCGCCCGTGCGTGGGCGCCACCTATTGTCTCGACCGCATTTATGAGGGCGGCGAAGCGCTTTGCGTCCACAATGCCGCGACTGGCCGCGAGGCCGAAATCCCGCATATCATCGTCAAGACCGAAGGACCGAAGCAGAAAATCGTGGTCATCGGAGCCGGCGCCGGCGGGCTGGAGGTTGCGCGGGTCGCAGCCGAGCGCGGCCACAAGGTGACGGTGCTTGAAGCATCGAGCCAGGCCGGCGGCCAAATTCGACTGGCGACGCAGAATCCGCGCCGCAAGGAGCTGATCGGTATCATCGACTGGCGGCTGGCCGAACTCGCCCGGCTCGGCGTCGAGATCCGCTACGACACCTGGGCGGAGAAGGACGATGTTCTGGCGCTGTCACCCGACGTGGTGGTGGTCGCCACCGGCGGCCTGCCGCAGAACCCGCCGCTGACGGCCGGCGACAATCTTGTCACCTCAAGCTGGGACATCATGGCCGGCAGCGTCAAGCCGGCCGAAAATGTACTGCTCTATGACGACAATGGCGGCCATCAGGGCATGGGCGCCGCCGAACTGATCGCCAATGCCGGCTCGAAACTCGAACTTGTCTCGCCCGAACGTTTCTTTGCCCCGGAAATGGGCGGCATGAACCATGTGCCGTACATGCGCGCCTTTCAGGAAAAGGGCGTCAGCATCACCATCAACACGCGGCTGCGTTCGGTGCGCCGCGAGGGCAACCAACTGGTCGCCGAACTGGCATCGGATTTCGCCGATGGCTGGCGCGGCGAGCGCAGGGTCGACCAGGTGGTGGTCGAGCACGGTACGTTGCCGCTCGATGATCTCTATCTCTCGCTGAAGCCTCTGTCGAAGAACGGCGGTGCGGTCGACTACGAACGGCTGGTGAGCGGTGGCGACATCTTCCCCAAGCGCAATCCAGAAGGCGGCTTTGTACTGTTCCGCATCGGCGACGCGGTCGCCTCGCGCAACATCCATGCCGCCATCTACGACGGCATCAGGTTCGGCTTGCGGATCTGAAATTGGGCGTTGCGAGGATCGGTGGCGCGCGGCCGGACCTGCGTACGAGAGCCCATGTACTTCGGTCTGGCCGCGCGCCCGCACGTCATTGGCTCGTCGCCAGACAACGTACGATTCTGTGAGGGTGTGCCGCGTGGCGGCGTTCAAAACATTCTGGCGGTGGCCATGCACAGCACTGTCAGCACCAACAGCCCCCCGGCAATGCGCTCGCCTCTTGTCATCTTCGCGCGCAACTGCCTTTCCGTTGCCGCATCGGCACCGGCAAGCTGCCTGCTGGCTGAGCCCACCAGCGCGCCTTGCACGCCGGCGGCGATCAGGGCCGTCACGATGCCCAGCGCCAGCACCTTCTCCATCGAGCCGAAAACACCCTCGTGAAAGAAATACCAGAGCAGTATGCCGGTCAGGAAAACCAGGCCGGCAGCGCCCATTTGCGGCCGGAAGAACCGTTCCGCCCGGATGTCCGGGTCACGGCCGACCGCGATGGTCGTGCCCGCCCAGAATACGCCTGCCATGACATGAAGACCGATAACGACGATGTAGACATATTGCATGACCGGATTTCCTCTTTAGCCCGCCATCTCTAGATGATTAGATATCGAATGGTTAGATGTCAATATATAAGTCGTGCCAGTTCCATCCGTGCATGACACCGTCTAGGGTCCTGCAATGACACCCTTTGACCGCCCGCCAGTCGGCATGAATCTCGGACGAACCGCCAAGCTGGTTGCCCAGGCCTTCGATGCTGCCCTGGTCGAGGCTGGAGGTACATTGCCGATCTGGCTCACGCTGCTATCGGTCAAGTCGAGCAACCTTGCCAACCAGCGCGAGCTTGCCGGCATGATCGGTATCCAGGGCGCGACGCTGACCCATCATCTCAACGCCATGGAGGCGCAGGGCCTGCTGATGCGCCGCCGCGACCCCGTCAACCGCCGGGTTCATCTGGTCGAATTGACCGAGGCCGGAGAAGCGATGTTCGAGACACTGCGCAAGGCCGCGCTCGTCTTCGACAAGCGGCTGCGAGTGGGATTGACCGACGAGCGTCTGGCGGAGTTCGCGCAGGTGCTGGCCGTGTTGCGGGGCAATGTCGGGGGATAGAATCCGACGGACCAAGAATTTCCTTGGACTGGACTTCCCTCATCACATTTGTAACGTTCCATTGTCCGGCTGATCCTGGTGGGAAGAGGTCGGGCTCAACTCTTCCGCAAAATCTATGCAAGAATACCGAAGCCGCTGGCTTCGGCAGCGAGAAGTCGCCGGAAAACCTAACAACGTTCGGGGGGACAAGTTGACCAAAGAAGATCTGTTCGTTCCGCGCCAGACCAACACGGCGCTTTACATCCAGCTATACGAGGCTGGATATCCGCTTGCCGATATCGCCAGGGTGCAGAAGGCGTATCGTGTGTGTTGCGCGATGTTCAACGGCCGTTATCGCAAGACGGGACGGCCTTTCATCTGCCATGCGGTGGGAGCTGCGTCGTCGGTCGCGCATTTCGACAAAAGCGTCGATCTTGTCCTCGCTGCTATGTTTCACGCCGCCTATGACGGAGGCCAGTATCCGGACGGCAAATCCAGCAGGCGAACCGATGCTCACCGCAAGTGGCTGGAGCAAAAAATCGGTCCTCGCGTCGAGGGTCTTGTCGCTCGCGTGGTCGGACTGAAATTCGACACGGGAGATCCCGAGCGCATTGTGGACAAAGGTGTGCCTGCCGGCGACGAGGACATTCTGTTCCTGGCGCTTGCCCATGAGGTCGATGACCTGGCGGACGGCGGACTGGCGTTTGCGCCCAAATACGGCCAGTCGATTCGTTCGAGGGTTGCTGCCTGCGCCACTCTGGCCAGGAATCTGGGCCACGAAAATCTTGCCGCCACCATCGAAGGTTACGGCGCCCGCTACGAGACGATGGCGTGGGCTGCTCCCCTCCAGGAGACGAAGCTGGTGGGCTTTCAGATGACGCCTAATTTGCGCACATACATCAAATTGCGTCGGCACAAGCTGCGCGGGGAGTCGATCGAGGTGCTTTGACGCCTTGCCGGCCATGCGACAGCATCGGGTACCGATGCACATCCGCTGAAGAACTTGCCGTCCTCACCGGTTCAGTCGTCGTAGCCCTGGATTGCCCCAAAGGCGTAACGGCGCAGCTTCAGCGCGGCGATCAAATTGGTCAGCTTCGTCTTGCCGTCGAAGCCGTCCTGAAACATCTCGTCATGCATCAGCAAGATCAGCTTGCCGGGCTTGACGAAGCGGCCATAGCCGAACAGATGATCGATCTCGCTGACCAGATGGTCGACGCTCTGCACCGGCTCGCCGTTGTCCTTGTGCACCCATTCATGGTCCCAGCCGTAGAGATAGAAGCCTGAGGCCGCGACAAATTCGTAGTCGGGCTCTTCATGCCCCTCCTGGGCGAGGCCAAGCGAAGTGTCGTTCTTCGACATGGAGGGCAGCCTGAACACGTCGCGCCCCGGCAGCCTTGCATGCACCACGGGCTTCAAGCCGAGCACCGCGTTTGCCCGTACCATGTCGGCGACGACACCCTCGGTGTCGCCGTAGAAATGCCGGTAGTGATTGTAGGCATGGCTGTAGCTGTGGTTGCCGAGCGTCACCAGAGGAAGCTGCTTGGCGCGCTGGACGAGCGCTCTGTTGGCAGCGCTCGCCTGTGCATGCATGCCGACCATGAATAGGGTTGCAGGAACCTGCTCGGCCTCCAGCACGTCGAGGATGTTGCTTGTGCCGTTCAGCGGCCCATCGTCGAAGGTAAGATAGATGGTGCGATCGGCGCCCTGGGCGGGGGCCGCAAAGATCAGCAGTGCCGCAAGGGCAAACCGAAACGGTGTCATCAGCCCCGATATCCCTGTTGCGATCACGACAAGGCGGCCATCTTCACACGCGGTTGTCAAGGCAGCCCGGCCGTACCTATGCCAGGCTTCCTTGCAGCACCGTCAGCTTGGCCTTCTTCGGCATGCGGGCGGTCAGCCATTCCAGCGCCTTGTCGTGCGGCATCGGGAAGGCGATGGAGTAGCCCTGCACCTGGTCGCAGCCGATCGCCATCAGCGAATCGAGCTCGGCCTCGGTTTCGGCACCCTCCGCGACGATCGAGATGCCGAGGCCACGCGCCAGCTCGGTGATGGCGCGCACGATCTTCGAGTTGTCGCCATTCTCATGGATGTTCTGAACGAAGCGGCGATCGATCTTCAGCCGGTCGATCTCGTTCGGGTTGACATGGCTGAGCGAAGCATAGCCGGTGCCGAAATCATCGAGTTCGAGATGGACGCCGGCTGCCCTGATGTGGCGCAGCTTGGCGGCGATGCCTGTCTTTTCGTCGTCGAGGATGACGGATTCGACGATTTCCAGCGACAGTTTTTGCGGCGGCAGCCCAGCCTTTTCCAGCGTCTCGAACAAGAACGCATCGAAATCGTGCTCGCGCAGCTCGGTGCCGGAAACATTGACGGCAAGCCGTCCGAAGGCAATGCCGGCGCGATTCCATTCGGCCGCCTCGTTGATCGCCTTGGTGATGACGATGCGGCCGATCTCGGGCATGAAGCCGCATTTCTCGGCGACCGGGATGAATTCGCCGGGCGGGATCATGCCGCGCTCCGCATGGTTCCAGCGCACCAGCGCCTCGATGCCGCTGATCGTGCCGTTGGTCAGCGAGACCTGCGGCTGGAAATAGACCTGGAACGCCCGCTCCGCGATGGCGACCTTGATGTCGTGCTCGAGCTGCTTGCGATAATCGAGTTCGCGGCGCAGTTCCTCGGAGAAGAAGGAGAAGTTGCCACCGCCAAGCTTCTTGGCGGAATAAAGCGCCAGGTCGGCATGGACCAGCAAATCCCCAGCGTTGTCGGCGTCGATCGGATAGACCGCGATGCCGGCGCTGGCGCCTGGGAGAATGGTCGTGCCCTGGAAGACGATCGGCTCGTTGATGTGCGCCAGGATGCGCCGCGCCAGCATGTTGATGTCTTCGGTGCCGCCGGCGCCGCCGAGGATCATGACGAACTCGTCGCCGCCCAGGCGCACGCACAGATCCGACGCCCGGCAGGAATCGCGCATGCGCTGTGCCGTGACGACCAGCACATAGTCGCCGGCGGCGTGGCCGAGCGTATCGTTGATCTGCTTGAATCGGTCGAGATCGAGCTGGACGACGGCAAGGCGTTCGCGACGCCGGTGCGTGCCCTTGATCAGCGTGTCGAAATGATCGGTCAGGAACGTGCGGTTGTGCAGGCCGGTGAGGCCGTCATGAACCGCGATGAAGGCCATGGAATTGCGCGCGTCGATCAGTTCATGCGTCTTGCGCAGGATGGCGTTCGACATCGGCCTGAAGATGAAGAGCGCCACCAGTATGATGACGCCGATTGTGGCGTAGAACAGCGTGCGATGGAGAGCGAGCAGCTTCTCGGAGCGGTCGTCGGCGTCGGCAGTGATGCGCTGGCCGAGCGCGGCATAACCCGACAAGGTCGCATTGGCGACTGAGGCGTCGAGATTGACGCGTTCGCCGCCGCCCTTGTAGCCGCCATTGCCGCTGAATTGCGATTCATAGGCAGAGATCAGGCGGTCGCCATTGGCGATCAGCCCGACCGAGAAATAGTCGAGGTGGAAGGGCTTGGCGAAGAGGACGCTTTCGATCGACTTCGGGTCGAGCTTGGCCGGCGATTGCGGATCGGCTCCCGTCTGATCGAGCAGCAGGTCGTAGTTGGTCTCGAACTCCGCCGTTGCCTGCTTGAGCGCGCTGACCAGCGCTGGTTGCTTGTCGCGTGAACCGGCACCCGTTGCACTGGCAAGGAAGACGATGCGCTGCGACAGCGTCTTTTGTGTGCTGACGATGTCGAGCAAGGTGTGATTGTGCTGTTGGGTGGCCATCATCTGCTGCAGCAGGATGAAGGAGGCGATCACCATGGCCGCAATGATCAGCAGGGCTAGCCAATAGCCAGCCTTGATCAGCAGTATGAGCTTGCCTGAAACGGTTTGCACCGGCTGCTGCGACATTTTCGGGGGCGGCCCTCTCGCCTAAGGATTCTTGCCTAGGGATTCTTGTATGAGCACCATTGAACTGCAAACGTTAACAGGACCGGAAATCGACGGCTGTCCGGCAAGGGGCGGCCGTGGAAAGATCGCGGAATGGTTATCGGCTCGTTTAGCACCGTACCGGCATTTGAGCGGTCATCGGCCAGAACCTTTGTCGTGGCGTCGTTCCTCGGCCGCGTGATGATCGACATCGGGGCCGCGTCGTGCTGCTTGCCACCGATCCGGTCGTTTTTGCGATGGATTTTTCGCGCGGACGAGACGACAGTCGGCCCACATCAAACGAGGCTAGGTCATGACCGCAGCATTCCTCTCCCACATCGACAGCGAGCTCGCGGGGCTCAAATCGGCAGGCCTCTACAAGTCGGAGCGGGTGATCACTTCGACGCAGTCGGCCGAGATCGAGGTCGGCGGCGACAAGGTGTTGAATTTCTGTGCCAACAACTATCTCGGCCTCGCCGATAGCGCCGATTTGCGCAATGCTGCCAAGCAGGCACTCGACCGCTATGGCTACGGCATGGCATCGGTGCGCTTCATCTGCGGCACGCAGGAAGAGCACAAGCAGCTCGAATCGACGATTTCCTCCTTCCTCGGCATGGAAGACACCATCCTTTACGGCTCCTGCTTCGATGCCAATGGCGGCCTGTTCGAGACGCTGCTGGGCGAGGAAGACGCCATTATTTCGGA
Organism: Mesorhizobium sp. WSM1293; assembly: GCF_000513875.1. NCBI lineage: Bacteria > Pseudomonadati > Pseudomonadota > Alphaproteobacteria > Hyphomicrobiales > Phyllobacteriaceae > Mesorhizobium > Mesorhizobium sp. WSM1293. The sequence goes on from NZ_AZUV01000025.1 coordinate 71,709, forward strand.
TGCCTTGAATCATGCCTCGATCATCGATGGTGTGCGGCTGTCGAAGGCCAAACGTTTCCGCTACGCCAACAACGACATGGCCGATCTCGAGGCGCGCCTGAAGGAAGCCCGGGACTGCCGCTTCCGGTTGATCGCCACCGACGGCGTGTTTTCGATGGATGGCATCATCGCCAATCTCAGGGGTGTCTGCGACCTCGCCGAGAAGTATGACGCCATGGTGATGGTCGACGACAGCCATGCCGTCGGCTTCGTCGGTCAGAACGGCCGCGGCTCGGCCGAGCATTGCGGCGTCGAGGGCAGGGTCGACATCATCACCGGGACGCTCGGCAAGGCACTTGGTGGGGCCTCCGGTGGTTACACCTCGGGCAAAAGCCAGGTGGTCGACTGGTTGCGCCAGCGCTCACGGCCGTATCTCTTTTCCAACACGCTGATGCCGGCGATCGCCGGCGCTTCGATCAAGGTGTTCGAGCTGATCAAGGACGGCGATGGGCTGCGCGACAAACTCTACGACAACGCTGCGCGGTTCCGGTCGCAAATGGGCAAGCTCGGCTTCACGCTGGCCGGAGCGGATCATCCGATCATCCCGGTGATGCTGGGCGATGCCAGCCTGGCGCAGGAGATGGCCGCGCGCATGCTGAAGCGCGGCATCTACGTCATTGGCTTCTCCTTCCCGGTGGTGCCAAAGGGGCAGGCGCGCATCCGCACGCAGATGTCGGCGGCGCATTCCAGCGCCGATATCGACCGCGCGGTGGAAGCGTTCGCCGCCGTCGGGCGCGAACTCGGCGTCATTTCCTGACAAGCCGGAATCGAAAAGCGATTCCGGAACAAGAGCTTCAAGGGACAAAAGCATGTCGAACATGATGAAAGCGCTGGTGAAGGCCAAGGCCGAACCAGGCATCTGGATGGAAGAGGTGCCGGTGCCGGAAATCGGCCCTAACGACGTGCTGATCAAGATCAAGAAGACGGCGATCTGCGGCACCGACGTGCACATCTACAATTGGGACCAGTGGGCGCAGAAGACGGTGCCGGTGCCGATGGTGACGGGCCATGAATTCGTCGGCACCGTTGCC
>NZ_AZUV01000026.1:0-69056 GCF_000513875.1 Mesorhizobium sp. WSM1293
GATGCTGGCGGCACTGTTAGGCTGGGCGCAGGGCACCTTCGCCTCCAAGATCGTGCTCGACGGCGACAAGGCCAAGGTGACGCGCGAAGTCGATGGCGGCCTGCAGACGGTGGAACTGAAGATGCCGGTGATCGTCACCGCCGACCTTCGCCTCAACCAGCCGCGCTATGCCTCGCTGCCCAACATCATGAAGGCNAAGAAGAAGCNGCTCGACGAGAAGAGCCCGGCCGACTACGGCGCCGACGTCAAGCCGCGGCTGAAGGTGCTCAAGACCGAAGAGCCGAGCGGCCGCAAGGCAGGCGTCAAGGTCAAGAGCGTCGCCGAACTGGTCGACAAGCTCAAGAACGAAGCCGGCGTTTTGTAAGGCTGGGAAGGGATAAAAACATGACCATTCTCCTCATCGCAGAACACGACAATGCCAGCCTTTCCGACCAGACCGCCAAGGCGCTCTCGGCGGCGATGCAGATCGGTTCGGACGTGCATGTGCTTGTTGCCGGCAAGGGCGCCAAGGGCGCTGCCGACGCCGCCGCCAAGTTGAAGGGCGTCAGCAAGGTGCTGCTCGCCGAGGCCGACGAACTGGCCGAGCGTCTCGCCGAACCGACGGCAGCGCTCATTGTGTCGCTGGCGGGCGCCTACGACACCATCGTCGCGCCGGCGACCTCGTCGGGCAAGAATGTCGCGCCGCGCGTGGCTGCGCTCCTCGATGTCGCGCAGGTGTCCGAGATCATCGAAGTCGTATCGCCCGACACCTTCAAGCGGCCGATCTATGCCGGCAACGCCATCCAGACGGTACAGTCGAGCGACGCCAAGAAGGTGATCACCGTGCGCACCGCATCTTTCCAGGCGGCGCCCGAAGGCGGGTCGGCCGTCGTCGAGACCGTCACGGCAGCGGCCAACCCAGGCCTGTCCACCTTCGTCGAGAACAAGCTGTCGGAGACCGACCGTCCGGAACTGACCTCGGCCAAGATCATCATTTCGGGCGGCCGCGCGCTCGGCTCCTCGGAAAAGTTCCAGGAGGTCATCCTGCCGGTCGCCGACAAGCTCGGTGCCGCCGTCGGCGCCTCGCGCGCTGCTGTCGATGCCGGCTACGCCCCGAACGACTGGCAGGTCGGCCAGACCGGCAAGGTCGTCGCCCCCGACCTCTACATTGCGGTCGGCATTTCCGGCGCCATCCAGCACCTTGCCGGCATGAAGGATTCGAAAGTTATCGTCGCCATCAACAAGGACGAGGAGGCGCCGATTTTCCAGGTTGCCGACTACGGCCTCGTCGGCGACCTGTTCGTCATCCTGCCGGAACTGCAAAAGGCGCTTTGATGCCCCAAATCTAAATCGCCGGCACCAACGGAAAACAATCCATGAAGCAATATGTTCTGACAGTCTCGTGCCCGGCGGCACGGGGAATCGTTGCTGCGATCTCGAGCCTCCTCTCAGCTCAAGGCTGCAACATTGTCGACAGCTCGCAGTTCGATGACCTCGATACGGGTAAGTTCTTTATGCGGGTCTCTTTTATCAGCGAGGAGGGAGCCGAACGGAAGGCAATTGAAGAGGGTTTGCGACCGATTGCGGACCAGTTCTGCATGTCGTGGAATATGCATGACGGTACGCATCGCATGAAGGTCTTGTTGATGGTTTCCAACTTCGGGCATTGCCTGAACGATCTCCTGTACAGGTGGCAGATCGGTGCCCTGCCGATCGATATCGTCGGCGTGGTCTCCAACCACCTGACCTATCAGAAAGTGGTCGTCAACCACGATATTCCTTTCCACCACATCAAAGTCACGAAGGAAAACAAGCCACAGGCCGAGGCCCAGCTGATGCACGTCGTTGAGGAGACGGGCACAGAACTTGTCGTGCTTGCCCGATACATGCAGGTACTCTCCGATGCATTCTGCAAGAAGATGTCCGGCCGGATCATCAACATTCATCATTCATTCCTGCCGTCTTTCAAGGGCGCGAATCCCTACAAACAGGCTTTCGAGCGCGGGGTGAAGCTGATCGGCGCGACGGCGCATTACGTTACAGCTGATCTCGACGAGGGTCCGATTATCGAGCAAGATGTGGCCCGTATCACACATGCGCAGAGCACCGAGGACTACGTCTCCATCGGCCGTGATGTTGAAAGTCAAGTATTGGCCCGCGCAATCCACGCGCATATCCACTATCGCACCTTCATCAACGGGAACCGGACTGTCGTCTTCCCGGCAAGCCCCGGTTCTCATCGTTCCGAAAGGATGGGCTGAGATGGCGTCCAGGTCGACGCAGATCCAGTTTGCCATCGAGGGCCACACCTGAGACCGGCGTCACCCCTGCTCGTCCGTGATAATCGTCGGGAATGTCCAAAGCCCACAATGACCAGGGATGCGCCTTCTAACCTCGTTGGATACGCCCAAATCGCATGCGGATAGCTTCGTCAGTTCGTTTCGAGCCGTTCAACGATCCTCGGCGTGCTGCGTGACGCCAGGCGCTCCGACGGGCGTTTACGCGAGTGGACGATCTTCGCCCCGCGATCCAACAGATCGCTCGAAGGCGACGCCGAACGGCGCGCCGGGTGCCGCTCTGGGACGCTTTGGTCCGAAGCCGTCCTCCATGCTTTCCCAATCGTCCACCCATTGAGGTGGATATTGAATCAGCACGAAAAACGCGGCCCTTGCAGCCGCCCGCTTGCAAGCCGGCCAACCTGGCATAACGCGCAATGTTCGAAATCTGCGCAACCGGCTACATAACGCTGATTTCCTGCGGTTCCTGGCCGAAATTTCGCTCAACCCGGGCTGCGGGACGAGCTAAGTTACAAGAAACGGCACTGGCCGTCCTCTCACGTTTGAACCGGCCAATAAGCCTCACAGGCTGCCCAACTCGAAGGAGTTCGCCTTTATGAACCAGATCGCCAAAGATGTGAGCCTCGCACTCTTCGACCGCTTGGAGTCTGAGGTGCGTAGCTACGTGCGCTCGTTTCCGGTCCTATTCGACAGGGGAGTTAATACGACACTCACAGCGGCAGACGGTCAGGAATATCTAGACTTCTTCGGTGGGGCGGGTGCGCTCAATTACGGCCATAATAACCCGGCGTTCAAGCAGGCGCTTTTAGACTATATCGAGCGCGATGGCATCGTGCACAGCCTTGACCTGGCTACAACAGCCAAGAAGGGATTTATCGAAGCTTTCGAGCGCTATATCCTGAAGCCCCGTGGTCTGACGTACAAACTGCAGTTCACCGGTCCTACAGGTGCAAATGCCGTGGAAGCGGCGCTGAAGCTGGCTCGCCAGGTAACGGGTCGGTCAAATATCGTCTCGTTTACGGGGTCCTATCACGGGGTCAGCGCGGGATCGTTGGCGGCGACCGGGAATAAAGACATGAGGGCAGCCGCAGGCTTTCCGCTCGCTCACGTGACATCGTTGCCATACGAAGGTTACCTAGGGGACTCGTTTGACACAATTGCCTACCTCGAGAAGCTTCTCGCGGATCCGTCAAGCGGTTTTGAAACCCCTGCCGCAGTGATCCTCGAGGCAGTTCAAGGTGAAGGCGGTATCAATCCTGCCAGTGTTGAATGGTTGCAGCGGTTGCGTGAGCTAACTTCGCGGCACGGGATAGTGTTGATTCTGGATGACATCCAGGCTGGTGTCGGACGCACGGGAAAATTCTTCAGTTTCGAACCATCTGGCATCGTGCCAGACATCGTTACCTTGTCCAAGTCATTGTCGGCATACGGGACGCCGATGGCTCTTGTTCTCATCAAGCCCGACCTGGATGTTTGGAAGCCCGCAGCGCATACCGGGACTTTCCGGGGCAACAATTTGGCTTTCATCACTGCTCGCGCGGCACTTGAGACTTACTGGTCCGATTCAAAGTTTGAGGATGACATTGCGCGGAAATCTGAGATCCTGGCGACCGAGCTCGCATCTATTGCCGCCGATCACCCAGCTCTCGGGCTGAGCGTGAGGGGTCGCGGCCTGATGTATGGGCTCGTTTCACCGAAGGATCACTCGTTGCCTGCGCGCGTTTCGAAGGAGGCCTTCGCTCGTCGCCTGGTCCTAGAAACCGCTGGCTCATACGGTGAAGTACTCAAGTTCATGCCGGCCCTCACCATAGCCGAGGCAGATCTGCGTCGGGGCTTGGCAATCATCCGCGACTGCGTACGAACGGTGCAGGACGGCTCGGCGGCAAGTCGCTGATACACGTCGCTGACAAATAGCCGTCCGACAAAAGCAGCACCGATCGGTCTGGATTTGCCTTCGCAGGCAAGTGCGCTGCTTAGGCAGTCCAAATGCGTTTCCGTGTCGGCATCGCGAAGCCATATGGATCGTGCCGGACGTTGGTACTTTTGCGTGGATGATAGGTAAGTTTGGAGGATTTCGATGGCTGGCGCAGAAGTAATCAAAAATTATATAGACGGAGAATGGAAAGATTCTTCGTCCGGCGGACGGATCGAGGTTGACGACCCCGCAACTGGGGAGACCATTGCGGTCGTTGCGGAGGCGGGGCCTGAAGACGTTAATCTCGCCGTTGCCGCCGCCAATCGAGTTTTTCGTGACCGCGTTCTGATAGACATGCATCCCTACGAGCGGGGACGAATGCTCTTTCGTGTCGCAGACGCCATCGAGGCGCGCAGCGAGGAGATCGCGACTATTAACTGCATCGAGACGGGCAAGGCGTTAGACCTTGCCCGGGGTGAGGTCCGCACCGCTGTGCGCTACCTGCGCTACTATGCTGGTCTAGCGGATAAGCTTGAAGGCCGATCGATCCCTCGCGGGGCCGAGTTCGTCGATTACACCGTCAGGAGCCCTTTCGGTGTTTCGGCCCAGATCGTGCCCTGGAATGGTCCTCTTGAACTAACGGCTCGTTCGCTTGCTTGCGCCATTGCCACCGGCAACTCAGTCGTGGTCAAGTCTCCGGAATTGGCTCCCCTGTCTGGGGTGGAGTTTGCGCGCGCCTGCGAAACCGCAGGGTTGCCTGCCGGAGCCGTCAACGTAATTACCGGTTACGGGCAGACCGCCGGCCAAGCGCTGATCGAGCATCCCGATGTTCGTCACATCGTGTTCACGGGATCCACGGCAACCGGGCGATCGGTCCTCAAGGCCGCGTCGGAACGGATCGTCCCCTGTATCATGGAACTAGGCGGCAAGTCAGCGGCGGTGGTGTATTCGGACGCAGATCTCGATGCTGTCGTAGAAGCCGTGCCCATCGGGACCTATCTGAACGCGGGTCAGAATTGCAACAACTTGACAAGACTGCTCGTCGAGCGATCGATCGCGGACGAACTATTGGAGAAAGTGAAAGTCTGCGTCGAAGGACTCACCGTTGGTCCTGGGCGAGAAAATTGTGACATCACTCCCATGATCTCGCAGAAGCAGCGCAAGGGAGTCACGGAAGCCTGTGAGGTTGCCGTTCTGGAGGGAGCACGGGTGGTGACCGGCGGAGCCGCACTCTCGGAGCGAAGCGGCTATTTCATGGCCGCGACGGTTTTTGCAAATGTCACGCGCGACAGTAATCTCTTCCAGAAGGAAGTATTCGGTCCCGTCCTGGCGGTAACTGTTTTCGATGACACAGCTGAGGGGATTGAACTAGCCAACGATACCGATCAAGGGTTGGCAGCTGGCGTGTTCACGCGGGATATCGACCGTGCTCTTTGGTGCGCCGATCGCCTTTGGGCTGGCCAGGTGTACGTGAACGGCTGGTACGTCGGCGGCGTAGAAACACCTTTCGGTGGAGTGAAGCAGTCTGGCTACGGCCGGGAAAAGGGACAGGAAGCACTTGATGGCTATGTCCAGACAAGAAATATCGGCATCCGGATCTCGCAGCCATCATCCGGTGAAGGGAGCAGGGCCCAGAGCCGCACTGCCGCGCGCGATCAGGTGCTTTCTAAGCCATTCACGTTAAGCAATCTTGTTCAGCCGTAGCGGTGATATAGGCGTTGTCCTGCCGAGTTGGGGACTACAAGACTTCGAGCTAATCACGGAATGCTTCACCGTGCTGATCGAGTGGCGATGCGCGATGCTCGTGTCTGCCTCTGTGCGAGTTCGTGCAACTGCTCCCCGAGAAAAGCGAGGTCGTGTTGTGCGGGTAAAAACCAGCCCTATGCCCCTTTGTGGCTGGTTCCATGGTTATAGCTCTACGACGTCGAAGAGCACATTCCGCGGGCACCACAGAAAATTGCAACCCTGCCAGGGAACGCGCTCTTTGCAGATATTCACTGTATTTTGCTAATTTGTTCTCGCAAGAGGAGGGGCCGTTGCTTTTCGACTATATAATTGTAGGTGGCGGCTCATCGGGCTGCGTCATGGCGAACAGGTTATCGGCCACCGGCCGTCACGTCCTGCTCATTGAGGCTGGCCCTGACTTTCCTCCGCACGCTATCCCTGATGATATCCTCGATGGGAACCCCACACGTGCCTACTATAATCAACGGTACCAGTGGCCGTCGCTTGCCGCAGCCGTTGCGCGGGATAGCGACCGACGTGTTCACTATGAGCAAGCACGTGTCATCGGAGGAGGCTCCAGCATCAACGCTCAGGTCGCCAACCGGGGCGGCCCTGCCGATTATGATGAGTGGGCGTCCACCGGGGCAACGGGTTGGGGTTGGGAAGGTGTACTCCCATATTTCCGCCGGCTTGAATGCGATATGGATTTTTGCGATCGCTTCCACGGCAATAGCGGGCCGCTGCCGATTAGCCGTGCCGACAAGGGAGAGTGGTCAGGATTCGTCAACGCGGTGTCGTCGGCTTTCGAAGATGAAAACATACCCTTCCGGCCAGACTTCAACGGTGAGTTCCGCGACGGTCACTCAGTTGTTCCACTCACAAACCTCAACCGTCGTCGCGTATCCGCTGCGATGGCCTATCTACCAGAAAGCGTGCGTGCTCGCCCCAACTTAAAAATATTGTCTGAGACGACGGTCCTGAAGTTAATCTGCTCGGGTTGCCAGGTGACGGGCGTTGATACGGATAGCAAAACTCGACAAAAGTCCTACAGCGCGAAAACGGTGATCCTATGTGCTGGGGCTATACATTCGCCAGCGATATTGCTGCGATCTGGGATTGGATCGGGTAAAGCTTTATCGGAACTCGGAATTCAAGTTGTCGCAGACCTTGAGGGGGTCGGAAAAAATCTGCAGGAGCACGCCGGGGTCGCAATATCGGCCTACCTGAAACCGAAGGATAGGATGCTGCCGACCGCGACAGGATATATCCAGATGCATGCTCGATATTCTTCCGGTCACGACGGTTGTCCTCCCACCGATATGGCCGTCTCGGTCCTGGCAAAGTCTGCTTGGCATCCCGTCGGCAAACGTCTAGGGACGCTCAATTTCTGGGTTAATCGCGTCTACTCGACAGGAACTGTCTCGCTAGTAAGTCCTTCACATCTCGCTGAGCCAGAAGTGAATTTTGACATGTTGAGCGACGAACGGGACGCTGAAAGGTTGAAAAGCGCGTTTCGATTCATTGCGAAACTGATCAATCACAGGGCTCTCGTGAACACCGCGCTCGACCCTTTTCCGTCTACGTGGACGGGACGAGCAAAGCGCATAGGTAAGTACAACCGTTTGAATTACGGTGTCACATCCTTTCTGGCTGCGCTCATGGACAGTTCCGCATCACTCCGTCGAGGCCTTATCAGATTCGCAATTACCGATGGCCGCAGTATCTCAGACCTTCTGAACAATGAAGAGCTCCTTGATCGCTTTGTAAGACACAACGTTTTCGGGAACTTCCATCCAACGTCAACCTGCAGAATGGGATCTGCTCAAGATCCCACCAGCGTGACGGATCCGTCAGGCCGCGTTCATGGAATATCGGGTTTAAGAGTAGCCGATGCGTCTGTAATGCCATTCTGCCCGCGAGCAAATACGAACATCCCCACCATTATGGTGGCCGAGAAGATGTCTGATGCCATACTCCATGACCGGGGACAGCCATAGGTCGGTTGTCGGGCAAAGATCACCGGATTAGCTCGCGCAAAATATGACGATGGACCGGCGGTGATCAACTGTCCGCTCGTTTACAGTCGCATTCCGCGAATAATAACCGCCAACGGGAGAGGGCATGAAATGCCTAAAATTATCCGGAAGGTTCTTGTTACTGCTGCCAGCAAAGGTTTGGGTTTCGCCATTGCGAGAAGATTAGCAGAAGACGGAGCACACGTGGTTATTTGTGGCCGCAATCGAGGTGAATTGGATAAAGCTGTTGATGCCCTGCGGGAAACATCAACATGCGAAGTTGCTCATGGTGTCGTGGCCGATCTAGCACAACGATCCGACGTTGACATTTTGTTTAATCGTACACTCGACCTCTTGGGAAGCGTTGATTGCCTCGTCGTGAATTCTGGCCACGCGCCGTACGGAACTGTCGACACTTTAAGTGACGAAGATTGGGACGACTCATACGAGATGTTGCTACTGAGTGCAGTGCGGTTGTCGCGAGCTGCGGCCAAAGTGATGAAAGAGTCGGATCGTGGTGGGGATATCATTTATGTCACGTCGGCGGGTATTCACGAAGCCACCGACCACCGGGTTGCGTCAAACGTCATGCGCGCGGGGATAGCAGTCGTGGCCAAGCACCTTGCTGATACTCTTGCGGATAGTGGCGTTCGCGTGAATGTTGTAGCGCCAGGCTATTTCGACACCGGCAGGGTGCGCAAGAGAATTGAGGACCTGATGGTCGAGGAGGGACTTGATCGACAGTCCGCAACTGGACGGATTGCTACGCCTAATCCGCTGGGACGAATTGGAACGGCCAATGAGCTTGCGGAACTTGTCGCATTCATTGTGGGCAATCGCGCGAGATACCTGAACGGAACCACAATAACAATGGACGGGGGGAGTAGCCGGCTTGTCTCGTGATTGCTCCGTGTCGCGGAAGCTTGCATTTTGACAGCCTTTTGATTGCGGCTGTCGCGGGATCCAAAGAGGTCGAGTTCGCAAAGCGGCTTTATGCTAGGGCGGCGGGCGCCCAGAGGGCTCCGGGGGAAGCATAATTCTGGCAGTTCGTGCACATCAACGATGCGTCCTGCTCGGCTTCACGCCGGCGTTTTACGAAGCCGGTCGGTATTCCGATCATTTGCCTTCTGGCGTCGCACCGGCCCGCTTGGAGATCACAACCTGCGTGCCGCCCCACCATTCGAGAAGCCCTTTCGCAAAGTAGCCCCCTTTAGGAAGCCGGGTGCGATCCTGACGCGCTGCGTGGCATTGATGCAGCGTGACATGATGCTGTCTGGCGACGGCCGCTTGCCACGCTTTCCTGCAGCGCCACTCGCAGGCCAATTGATGCCTTGACCCGGCGCGACCACCTGACGACGTCGGCAAACGTGGTGATCAGCGTGCCGATCTGGCCGAGCCCTCTACCTTCACTCAATCGCCAACAACCGGCGGCGAGGTCGCTCTCGAGCTGGGCAATGACGGCCCGAAAGCCCGAACGGTGTCTCCGTTGCGTTCTCTCGGTCCAACGACGCAGTCTCCCTGAGTCCGCCCCACTCCCGGCGCCAGGCTTGCTGGCAGAAGGCGAGCGCTGCTGGAACGACTGCAATACGACCAGTGGACCTTGGATACGGGCCTATTGACCGAATTAAGGGGAGAGTACGGTTGGGGCTTCATTTTACAACGGAATGGCATGGTGGGCGTGGTTAGCTTCCGAATCGCCGGATTCCTGCGCCTCAGGAGCAAATTCGCCCGAAATGCTGCACATTAACTGGTATTGTAATCGCCATGAAACAGGAAACTACACACCGTAATTGACGTAGAAGAATGTTTGAAGGGTGTGTCACCTGTTTTTGGCCGAACAGCCCGAAACACAAGGAGGAACTCATGGACAAGCGCCAACACCTTAAAAGCCGAACCGATCCCCTGAGACGCAAGGTTCTGAGGGGAATGGCCGCACTCGGCATTACGGCGGTAGCAATGACGTCGCTGGTTGGTTCCGCCTCGGCGGGCTCGCTGCTCGACAGGATTAAGAATGGCGGACCGGTCCGTATCGGCTTCTCCACTGACACGGCTTGGTCGTTCAAGGGAGATAACAACGAGATGCTTGGCATCGGCAACGTCTTGGTGATGGAGCTGTTGAAGAAGCTGGGAGCGACAAAGTTCGAACCTGTGGACATGGAGTGGGGGTCACTTATCCCTGCCATGCAAGGAGGCCGCATCGATGTAATCACCAGTGCAATGTTCGTGCTGCCTCAGCGCTGCCGCAACGTAGCATTCACGAATCCGTTCGGGACGGTATACGGCGGTCTTGTGGTGCCCAAAGGCAACCCCAAAGGAGTGCATTCCTTGCCAGACATTCGTGACAAGGGCCTGACATTCGTTACAGGTGCCGGATATGCGGACGTGAAACGGGCGCAACAGACCGGCATCTCAGACGATAAGATCATGCAGGTTGCCGGCTATGTCGAAATAGCCCAAGCAGTCAAGTCTGGTCGAGCCGATGCCGGGGGTGGTGAATACCTGGGCATCAAGGGCGCAATCCGCAACGACGATTCCCTCGAGCTCGCTAACCCGTTCAAACCAAACTACAAGCCCGGCTATCCCGCTTTCGCATTTCCAAAGGGCGAGGAGGACACGGTCGACGCAGTCAACGCGCTGTTGAAGGACTATGTCGGCTCTGCTGAGATGATGTCGTTAGTCAGCAAGTATGGATACGACAAGTCCCTTTTGCCGGACGGGAGCAAGACCGACGATCTCTGCAAATCGTGAGGCTTTGATGACCGTTCTTCCCCGCTCCTGATGCGTTTCCCCGGCCTCGGCCGGGGAATGTCAAATAGGATAGAAACATGAACGAATTCCCTCTCACCTTCAGCGTGTTGGCGCTCGCCCACGGTCTCCTGATTACCATTATTGTTACCATTGGGGCTTCTCTGGTGGCAGTAGCGCTCGGGCTTATCGCAGGTTTAATTCGGGTCTCGTCCCTTTGGCCGCTGCGATGGTTAGCCGTCGCCTATATCGAATTCTTTCGCGGAACTTCGCTGCTTGTGCAGGTCTACTTGTTGTTCTTTGTGCTGCCATTCTTTGGCGTCGCCCTGTCCCCGTGGGCAGTTGCCATCTTCGGCATTGGGATGAACTATTCCGCCTATCTCGCCGAGGTGGTGCGCGCCGCAATCCAGGCTGTCGACCGCGGCCAGTATGAAGCGAGTATCGCCCTCAACTTCCCGCGGCTCACCATGATGCGCCGCATCGTGGTACCGCAGGCGATCCGAAGCATGCTGCCGCCGTCGGGCAACCTGCTGATCGAGCTGCTTAAGTCGACCTCGCTTGTATTTTTCATCACCATCACCGAGTTCACCACCGCGTCGAAGCTGGCAGCAGACGCCACCGGCAACTATCTGCTGTTCTTCGCGGTGGCGCTGTTTGGCTACTACTTCCTCGCGCGTGCCTTGATCACTCCTCTGGTGCGAGGGTTGGAGCGCCGGCTCTCAAGTGGCTTCGTGCGGGAGGCGCTGGCATGAGCATTTGGGATTGGTCTTACGTCTGGGAAGCGTGGCCGTACCTTTATCGCGGCGCGATCGTTACGATTCAGGCCACGGTGCTCAGCTTCGCGATCGCGGTGGTGCTGGGCCTAATCGTCGCGCTGATCCGTCAGTCGCCGAACCGCTATGTTTCCACCGCTATGACGGAGCTCGTGGAGTTCATCCGCTCCACGCCTCTGCTGCTGCAGGTGTTCTTCGTCTATTTCGTCGGACCGCAATTCGGGATCCTCATCCCTGCCTGGACGGCCGGCATCGGCATGCTCGGCATCCACTACGCCGCCTATTGCTCAGAGGTGTTTCGGGCCGGCATCCTGGCGGTTGAAGAAGGCCAGTGGGAGGCCTGCACGGCGCTCAATCTGTCGCGAACGCGAACCTGGCGCACCATCATTCTGCCGCAGGCGATTCCTCCCATCGTGCCTGCCTTGGGCAACTACTTTGTCGGCATGTTCAAGGAAACGCCTATCCTGGCGGCCATCGCGATCCTGGAGATGTTGCAGCAGGCAAAGATTTTCGGCGCCAATAACTACCGCTACACCGAGGCCATCGTCATGGTCGGCTTCTTTTTTCTCGTGTTCAGCCTAGTCGCTTCCGCAATCGTGCAGTCGGTGAGCATCTGGCTCAACCGCCGCTATCGGCTGCAATAGGAGGTACGTCATGAACGAACCCAGGGTCCGCCTTGAGAACGCCGCAAGAAATCATGGGGGACTGACCGTGCTGGACAAACCAGACATCGCGTGCAACGAGAAAGCCATGAACGAACCGATGGTCCGCTTCGAAAACGTTACGAAACGCTATGGCTCGCTAACCGTGCTGGACGAGCTCAATCTCGACATCGCGCGCAACGAAAAGGTTTGCATTATCGGGCCTTCGGGCTCTGGCAAGACCACAGTACTGCGTATGCTCATGACGCTGGAGAAAATCCAGGGAGGAGTGATTTGGGTTGATGGAGAGCCGCTCACCCATATGCAGAAGAATGGCCGTTTGGTCCCTGCGAATGACCGGCATCTCAGGCGGGTCCGCAGCAAGATCGGCATGGTCTTTCAGCACTTCAATCTCTTTCCCCACATGACCGCGCTGCAAAACTGCATGGAGGCTCCGGTTTCTGTGCTCGGGTTGCCGAAGAAGGAAGCGGAGGCGCGGGCCGCCGAGCTGCTCGACATGGTGGGTCTCGGCGACAAACGAAATCACTTTCCGATCCAACTTTCCGGTGGGCAAAAGCAGCGCGTGGCGATCGCTCGTGCGCTTGCCATGCGGCCCAAGGTGATGCTGTTCGACGAGGTGACTTCGGCGCTCGACCCAGAGCTGATCGGGGAGGTGCTCAATGTCATCCGCAAGCTCGGCACCGAGCATGACCTCACGATGCTGATGGTCACGCACCAGATGGGCTTTGCCAAGGAGTTTTCAGACCGCGTCTGTTTCTTCTACGGAGGCAAAATCGTCGAGCAGGGCCCGCCCGATCAGTTGTTGGGTAACCCGCAGAACGAGCGGACGCGTCAGTTCCTCAGCGCCGTGCTGGAGGCGAGATAGCAGCGCCGCCCACCCTTAGTGCTGGGGTTGTCAGAAAAACCAACATCGGCGAAAGTAATTTGTGCTATCAGTGTGAGACGCCTGCCAGCTCATCTTTCCTCCACGCTCCGTTGTTCCACACATCTCGAACTCTTTAGCGGAAGTCGGTGTAGACACTGCTCAGGAGCAGCTAAAGTGCCCGATTCGACTGACTTAAGTCCCTGGGAGTGGCCTGAAAGCCATTGGCGCGGGCGCGTCAACAAAGTCAGAGCAGGCAAGGCACTGAGGCCAAAGTGGCCCGACGGCAATCGTTGCGCTTTCGCAATATCGTTCGACGTCGATCACGAGTCCAACGAATTGCGCAGGGGAGGGCGGTCCTTGGGGAGATTATCCTGGGGCCAGTACGGGAGCCGACGGGGGATGCCCCGGATTTTGGAGCTGCTCAGGCGTTTCGACGTTCCCGCCAGCTTCTTCGTTCCCGCGGTAATCGCTCAACTTTATCCAGACGAGCAACGCGCCATTGTCAGCGACGGTCATGAAGTCGGGATGCACGGCTGGATACATGAGCTAAACTCCGAACTCAGCGTCGAGAGCGAGCGTTCCTTGATGATGAGGAGTGCCGACGTTCTTGAAAAAATCACCTCCAAACGCCCGACCGGCATCCGAACACCATCATGGATAGCTGCTATGAGCTGCTCGAAGATGAGGACCCAACGGGAGTCATTGAGATACCTGTAGAATGGATCCGCGACGACGCGACGTATCTGTGGATGAGTCCGGACGGGTCGTTGCGGCCAGATCTATCGCTCGATGACGTGCTGTCTGTATTCGTCCGGGAGTTTGAAGGGGCGTACCAAGACGCCGAGTTATTCCAGCTAACTCTGCATCCGCACGTGGTGGGATATCGCTCAAGGATTTGGATCGTGGAAGAGCTCATTCGATGCGCGAAAGCAAAGGGCGACGTTTGGTTCGCCACACATCACCAGGTCGCGGAGCGTGCGGCTTCATGCCTGTGAACACACGCCACCACCGAATACACGGTTGCAACAAGTAAAAATGGCACCCGAAAAGACCGAGCTGAGCTCCTCATCCTAAGGATGTGTGGCATCCTAGGTGCGTGCCATGCGCTTTTGGCGGTCCAGGACATGCCGCCAGAGGCAACGCCAACAGTCAATTGTCCGCCTGTCGCCTTCTTGATCGTCGCCCAACAGGCAACCGGCCACCTTTAAGGAACGCGGTGCACAGGTTCGGCGACGATGCGGTCAATTATGCAGAATAACATCGCCTGCCGTCCCAAGTAGCGCGATCTAGACGGGGATCGTCCCCTAAGCTGTCGCACAGCGCAATCTGCTGAACGATCGACGTATTTTGGCGCGACATGCCTCAATGGAACAAGGACGCATATGATCACCAGCTCGCCCATTCGCCCTCGTGAACTGTCCATTCGCCACCATGAGGTCCTCATCATCGGGGGAGGAATTGCCGGGTCCAGTCTCGCTTTTCACCTTGCAAAAAACGGCAAGACAGACGTTGCGGTGTTGGAGCGCCACACTCTTACGTCCGGTACAACCTGGCATGCGGCCGGTTTGATCACGCAGACGCGCAGCACGCACACGATGACTGAGATGGCGAAATACACTGCGGAGCTTTACTCCTCGCTTGAAGAGGAGACGGGGCAGGCGACGGGCTTCAAGCGGAACGGCACGCTTGGTGTGGCCAGAACCAAAGAGCGGCTTTGTGAGACTGTGCGCACTGCGTCGATTGCCAAGAGCTGCGGACTTGAGGCCCATATGATTTCGCCAAGCGAGGCGAAGAGACTCTATCCAGCGCTCAACGAGTCCATCATTGAAGGTGCAGTGTTTCTCCCTGGCGATGGCCAAACCAACCCGGTCGACACATGCATCGCGTTGGCGATGGGGGCCAAGCAAAAGGGCGTGAAGATTTT
This sequence comes from Mesorhizobium sp. WSM1293, assembly GCF_000513875.1. Taxonomy (NCBI): domain Bacteria; kingdom Pseudomonadati; phylum Pseudomonadota; class Alphaproteobacteria; order Hyphomicrobiales; family Phyllobacteriaceae; genus Mesorhizobium; species Mesorhizobium sp. WSM1293. The sequence goes on from NZ_AZUV01000026.1 coordinate 14,901, forward strand.
CGAGAATTCCGAAGTCCACGACCTCTGGCGCACTCCAGATGGCCATTATCAGGTTCGAACCGGAGAAGGTGTCATAGAAGCTGAAGTTCTTGTGCTCGCCTGCGGGCTGTGGACTCGCGATCTTGCGTTCAAGTTGAGTGCGCGCGTTCCCTTATATGCGGCAGAGCATTTCTATGTTTTCACCGAACCCATGGATTTTGTGACCCCGACCTTGCCTGTGCTGCGTGATACCGATGGCTATGTTTACTTGAAGGAAGATGCGGGCAAGTTGCTTGTTGGCGCGCTCGAGCCTTGGGGGAAACCGCTTCCGATGGAGAAGCTGCCGAAAGACACCCCTTTCATAGAGCTTCCGGAAGATTGGAACCAGTTCGAGTTGCCAATGACCAAGGCCATAGAGATTGTTCCGCAGCTGGCAAATGCCGGTATTGCCAAGTTCTTCAATGGTCCTGAGAGTTTCACGCCCGACCTTCTGTTTATGATTGGGGAAGTCCCAGGGATGAAAAACCTGTTCATCTCAGCCGGTTACAATTCTGGGGGCATTGAGGCCGCCGCCGGAGCAGGGCGAACTCTGGCAGAATGGATCATCGCTGGCCAGCCCCAGATGGACGTCACTTCCGTGGATGTCGCGCGGTTTCATCCCTTCCAGATCAACAAGCGATATTTGCACGATCGCACAGCCGAAGTGATGGGCCTCCATTACAAGATACACTGGCCGGCTTACCAAGCTGAGACGTCCCGGGGTGTTCGCAAAAGCCCACTTCACGACCGCTGGGCGAGGCTCGGTGCCAGCTTTGGCGAAGGCATGGGCTGGGAACGTCCCATTTGGTTCGCGGGAGAGGGAGAATCGACGAAAAACGTCTATTCCTACGACGAGCCGAACTGGTTCAAATATACCAGTCAGGAATGCAAGGCCGCCCGTAACGCGGCCATCCTTGTAGACCAAAGTTCATTCGGCAAGCATTTGGTGCAGGGTCGCGATGCATGCCGCTTCCTGCAGTGGCTATGCGCCGGCAATGTGGATGTCCCGGTCGGGAAGCTGGTCTATACCCATATGCTCAATGAAAAAGGTGGGATCGAAACAGACATCACAGTAAACCGCTTGTCGAAAACAGAGTTCCTCATCATTTCGTCGTCTACTGTCCACCCGCGGGACAAAGCCTGGATTGCCCGGCACATCACAGACGAATGGAATGTCACGCTGACAGACGTCACCTCGGCGTACGCGGTTTTGTCATTGCAGGGCCCGAAATCTCGCGAGGTCCTGTCGCACGTGACCGACGCAGATCTCGGAAATATTGCATTCCCATTCGCTACCAGCCAGGAAATCGATATCGGATATGCTCGAGTCATAGCCAACAGATTGACGTTCATCGGAGAGCTTGGCTGGGAACTGCATATTCCAACCGAGATGGCCCAGCACGTCTTCGATGTCATTTGGGAGGCGGGGCAAGCATACGGACTGAAACCTGCTGGATACCATGCGCTTGAATATCTGCGATGCGAGCGCGCTTACCGAGAATACCAGCTCGATCTTACGCCCCTCGACACGTTGCTCGAGGCGGGCCTAGGATTTACGATTGATTGGAACAAGGGCAATTTTATTGGAAAAGACGCGACACTTTCCCAGAAAAATTCGGGTCCGCTAGAAAAGCGGATGGTATCGTTTAAGCTTCGCGATCCAAATCCTGTTCTTTTCCACGAAGAACCCATCCGCCGCAACGGCGAGATTGTTGGGTATATTTCTTCTGGAGCAAAGAGCTTCACTCTAGGCCCGTCAGTGGGACTTGGGTATGTGAACCACCCCTCAGGGGTCACGAAAGAGCTCATTGAAAGCAGTCGATGGGAGATCGAAGTCTCTGGCAAACTCTACGAGGCCGACGCGTCGCTCCGAGCGTTTTTCGATCCAAATGGAGAACGGCTCGGCCGATAGGTGGTTGATTCTGCTGAGCGGGCGAGAAAGACTGTGTCTGGCGGAAAAGGATATTGGTCTCACGCGCGGGTGACGTGAGTCCAGGTAGGCTCGGGGCCATAGCTGCGCGCGAAGTGCGGGTGACCTTGCGCTCGCACGGTTGCGTGACTTGGCGCGGATTTCCCGCGGCCGCCTCTACGGTGCGGCCGAAACAGTCGGACCCGAGCATGGCGAGCGCTGCACTCGATCTGCTCGTGGCATGACGCCTTCACGTTGGAACCAAACCACTGCGTTTCCGCTCAAGCGCATCATGCAGCAGAGCTTGACCGCTACGTGTTCGCCTCCTGCTGAGTGGTCGAACGTGGTCGCTCGTAATCTGTCGTCGGCCAGCCTCGTCAAAGCGGTGCTCGGCGTTGCGCGCAGTCTATCTTGGCGGCGAATTTTTTTGATCGGGAAAGGCCCCATCGGTGGTTTATCAGCCGAGCAGTGATGTGACGGGCAACAGTCGCCCAATGCTTTGCGCCGGCCAGGACTCACTTGGCATCTGTCAGTGGGCCAGTCCGAATTAGCGGTTTGGCAGAACGCGGGGTTGCTCACCGTCGCTGCCGTTATGCAGACACGAGCCGCTATAAGCCTGTTTACTGCGTAGAAGGCATCAATTCGTCGAAATAGTCGTTCTTGCGCTGCTACATTGTACAACGACAGGAGCGACAGCTGGTCCTGCACGGTTCGAATTCCTGAGGAGCTCGCAATGAGTTTGACTCGACCGATGACTCGTTTGCCAGAACCGCCGGTTATTCTGCGTCGGAGGGTCCCGCCTCAAACTGAGGAGTTCCTGCCCGGCGTTCATCCTTCACTAACGTCAGGATATCGTTATGTCGCTTTCCCGGCGACCGGCCGAGAAGCTGTACCGTACTTCGCGGGCTATATGGCAGCCGTCAGCGTTGCCGCTGGAGACGAACTCGCGGTCCACGTGGCAACGCGGTCATCAGAACGCTGTTACGTCGACGTCTACCGGGTGACCGGGTGCGAAGATGCTCATCTTCATCCGAAGTTCTCCTTCGTTCAGCGCTTTGGGCCCGTCGAACCACACCGTCTGCCGCAGTCGGCGGGGGGGGCGCCTTCTGGGCCCTGGTGACGCCGACTCCGAGGGATGCCGCTGGCCGAAGGTGAACCTCCTCGACAGCGTTCCTGATGAATGGCCGAGCGGCGTGTACGTGGCCCAGTTCTGCGCGGACGAAAAGCCACGGGAGCGTGCCACTGATCGTGCAGGCGAGGATGCGCTGTTCATCGTCCGGCGCGGCAGCGGCCGCCCAGGGTCGCAAATCCTCTGTCAAGTCAACGTCGCAACCTGGCTCGCCTATCACATCTGGCACAACCGCAGCCTGTACCATGGACGGTCAGATGATGGCCAGTACTGGGAAGAGCTGAGGAATTCAAAGGCATCGATCCATCGGCCAGGCCTCGGGTTATGTTACCCGAACGGAAACATTCTAGGGCCATACCCGCCGAAGTCGGGGCACACGTTTGCCTTCATCGACTGGTTGGAACGCGAAGGAATTTCCGTCGACTTTTGCTCCGGCCTGGACATATCCAACGGAGATGCAAACCTTTCTGACTACTCTGCTCTCGTCACGATTGGCCATGACGAGTACTGGACTGGAAAACAGCTTGACGCCGTCCGCGCCTTCCGGGATACCGGCGGCGCCACGATCTTTCTCGGTGGCAATCTTGCCTGCTATCTTGTCCGAGAGACTTCCGACCGTACTGCAATCGAGTGCTATAAGGCCTCGGGCGATCACGCTGACAGCGAGCATGGCGACGGCGGGGAATCGCTTGATCCGCTGCACGCCGCAACACCCAACCCTTTGATTACAGGGTTCACTTGGCATCTGCGGCCAGAGTCAACGACAACCACGACCGGCGTATACAATTACACGCGTCGACCTGGAGCGCCGCGGGAGGTACTGACCGGGGGAATGTTTTGGTACTGGGAGCTGTTCGGTGGGCCATCGCGCCCTAAGTGCGGCTTTACCGTGTGCGATCCCGAGCATTGGGTTTTCACTGGTGCAGAGGTTGGGGACGGAGACACCTTCGGTGCAGAGATAAAGCTCCTCGGGCATGAGGCGGATGGTCTCGAAGTCGAGTCTCATGGCCAGCGTCCAAAACTCACATTCGCCGACGGAGCACTACCAGGAACCCGGTTGCTCGCTTTCGCCGATTGTCGGCGTTGGGGTGAATGGGACTTTGGCGGCTGGCCAGCGGCTTACAGGCAAACTTCGGGCCCGCGCGAAACGCTTGGAAGCCTGGGTGGATTCGTCACAATGATCGTCCACGAAGAGCCCGGCAAAGGGATACTGTTCAATGCTCCGACAGCGGATTGGGTGTTTGGACTCGTAAAGTCGATTGACTGGACCGCAACGCGCAGCCTTGAGCCTCCGGTATTGCCGGCAGACCCCGCAGTCGAGCAGATTACCCGCAATGTCTTGCTCCGCTGCAGCACTCGACAACATGGCTGATCACCGCTCTCGGCAATAGCATCAATGACCGGCAGGAGGCAGTTGGCCGAAAACGTACACGAGCATCGCGAGCGAGCCTGTGCTCAACTGCGCTGCCCCCAAAAATGGTTCAGCAAGATAGCGAATTGCGCCAACAGCACCGCAGTGTGTCCACGACCGGAGGCATGATGCCCTTGGTTATTGCAGGCATTGGGCAGATTGTGAATGGGCGTACAAAATTGACCCATGAGCCGGGGCCGCCAAGAAGACGACAGACGACATCCCTCCTCGCCCGCCTTGCGACGTTATCGAGACAGGAAGGGAGTCCTTCAAGACCGCGCCTGATCACCCAACACCTGCCAAGCGCGACCCGCATTCGCCCGGGCTGCGCAACCCTGACCAGCTCCGTCCGGGCGAACGCTGACCGCCGCGCTTTACATAATGGGGGTCAAACTTGCCGATCTGGAGTGCGCCCTCGAGCCGGACAGGTTGAACAAGCAGAATTGACTTGGAAGCCGGGCTTTCGAAGGATGGAAGCCATGGTGACTTATCGCACGCACAGCATCGAGTTCAAACGTCAGGTAGTGCAGGAGTCCCTTCCGGCGAGACGCCGCATGATCTCGCCAAGCGGCACGGACTGCCGCGTAACCTGATCCGCATCTGGATCCAGAAATACGGGGCCGGCTCCTTCGACGGGGACGTGGCGGCGGCCGACACGATGCAGATCTATGAGGCGCGATCGCAGCGCTGGAGCGGTTGGTAGGCCGGCAAGCCTTGGAAATCGAGTTTCTAAAGGGGGCTCTGAAAAGCGCACCACGTCCGAGAAGCGGGACTCCATCCGTGATCACCGGCCCGGCGGTGTCTCCATCGCTGAAGGATGCCGGGTGATGGGGATCGCGCGATCAACCTACTACGATCAGCCCGAAATCGCCGTGGATGACACAGCGCTCGTCGAGAGGATGGGTGAGATCTCCGACGGCTTCGAAGCTTACGGCTATCGCCCCGCATGCAGGCGGCGCTGCGGCAGCGCGGCATCATCGTCAACCACAAGAAGGTCAGACGGTTGATGCGCGAGCATGATCTGCAGCCCAGGATTAGGCGGCGCTTCATCGCCACTACGAACAGCGATCACGAGTTGCCGATCTTCCCGAACCTGGCGAAGAACGTGACACCCGACGGCCCGAACCAGCTCTGGGTGAGCGACATAACATACGTGACGATTGCGGCGGGCTTCGTCTACGTCGCGGTCATTTTCAAACTGAAAGCGTCTGCCGAGGAAGCGACCAATCTGCTGTCAAACGGCTTCCATAACTCGCCCCGATTGGTGTGCGCCCCTCGGGCCGGACAGGATCAAGCCGCAGTTTTGAGCATGTGCCGGGCGTGTTGGTCCTCCCAATGCGCTCTCTCGCCTTTTAAAGCGAGCCCTCGGGAGAAATATGACACTAGGAACCGCGTCAGTACAGCCGCGGGCCCGAGCGCATTGCTCAGTGGTCCCGGCCTTGGCGCTCAGGACGTGTAGCGCGACAATCTGGGAGAGAAGCCGCATTGCCTCGTCGAAAATGTTCCTGAATGTTCAACCGTTGCCTCACATAAGTGCTCCCTACCGAGGGGTAAGAGCAGGGGCGACTATGGGACGGCTGAGCATGGCGACAAGGAAAGAACTGACGACGGCGGTTTCAGAGCGCTATCGTGCTTCGACGCGAGCGGAGAAGGCGAGAATTTTGGATGAGTTCGTCGTCGTCACGGGCTTTCACCGCAAGCACGCGATGCGGCTGCTACCACGCGGTGAGGGGCCGTGTGCAGGCCGGCGAGCGCGGCCGCGGATTTATGATGAAGCGGAACGCAATGCGCTCATATTGCTCTGGGAGGCGTCCGACCGCGTCTGCGGCAAGCGGCTGAAGGCGTTGCTGCCCATGCTTCTCGAGGCGATGGAACGGCACGGTCATTTTGACCTAGCGCCCGAAATCCGGGGCAAATTGCTGGCGATGAGCGCGGCCACGATCGACAGGACGCTGGGACCGATCCGAGAAGGCTTGGGACGTCCCCGACGACGGCCTGCAGCGCATGCCCTGCGACGGAGCATTCCCATTAGAACGTCGGCGGATTGGGACGATCCAGCGCCAGGCTTCGTTGAGGCGGACCTGGTGGCCCATAGCGGCCCTTCGGCTCGCGGCAGCTTCATCCAAACCCTCGTGCTCACCGACATCGCGACCGGCTGGACGGAATGTGCGCCGCTGCTGGTTCGCGAACAGACGCTGTTGAGCACGGTGCTCACAGAATTGCGCAAGCAACTGCCCTTCGCGCTTCTCGGCCTGGATACGGACAACGACACCGTTTTCATGAACGAGACATTGAAGGCCTATTGCGCCGCCGCCAACATCGTTTTCACGCGCTGCCGCCCCTACCGCAAGAATGACCAGGCCTTTGTCGAGCAGAAGCATGGCGCCGTGGTGCGTAGGATGGTCGGATATCGTCGGTTCGAGGGGCTGGAGGCCGCCACGCTGCTAGCGAAGCTCTACCGGTCAGCGCGGCTGTTCGTGAACTTCTTTCAGCCATCGTTCAAGTTGATCGCGAAGCAGCGCGACGGCGCACGTGTGCGCAAGACGTATAGTCCGCCAGCTACGCCGCATCAGCGTCTGGTTGCCGACCCTCGCACCTCAGATGCAGTCCGCTCCCATCTGCAGGAAATCTACGCCGGGCTCGATCCTGTCCTGCTATTGCGCGATATCCGTGCCGTGCAGGAGCGACTCGCTACGCTTGCCGATACTCCGCCGGCCATGCGCCCTGACGGAACAGCTCAGCCAATCGACCTTTTCCTGGCGAGTTTGCGGACTGCTTGGAAGAACGGAGCTATCCGGCCGACGGATCGCCCGATTGTGAAAGCCAAAAAGGGGGCGGCGGCGTCCTGACCCTCTCGTCAAGGCGACTGCGGACTTACGAAATTGGTTCGAAGCCGAACCATGGCGAACCGGCAGCGAACTTCTGTCACGACTGCAGGCCGAGTATCCCGGCGATTACCCGGACAAACTGCTTCGAACGCTTCAGCGCCGGCTGAAGGTCTGGCGCAGCGAACAGGCGGACGCGTTGCTGTTTGGCCCCTTGAACAAGGAGCCGCCGATCCTGGAGATCGCAGGGCCACACTGAGGCGCCGTGGCGCTCGCTAAGGAGGCCGGGCGCTGCGAAACCCCGGCCATCTCCGCGCCCGGCCTCCTTAGCCCAAGCCGGGAGCAAAATGGATGAGGCAACGCTCGAATCTCGAGGAACATCGTTACGTGAGGCAATACGCGCTCTCACGTTGATTGTCGCGCCGCAAGGACGGGTGAGCGAAATCGTGAGCCGACCAAAGCACGCGTTGCGGGTCGCTATGACTGTCCCGCCCACAGAGCAGCCGTCTTCACCTCGGCAATGTCCGTGGCAAGGGCGAGCCTATAAAGAGACAATTTCACGCCCTTGCCCGTCGCTGGATGCCTCCCCGACCAAATCGAGGAGGCGCTCAGCACAAGGTGTCAAATCCCGCTTGGCTTCAGCCCTTGCAGAGCTGGGCAGCCGTGGTGCCGTCCGGCAGGTTTGTTTTTGTGTAGCCGTATTTGCCGACTGACTCCATCATCTCTTTGGAGCCCACATAGTCTTTCAATACCGCGTTGAAGGCGTCGACGGTCGCCTGCTGGTTGGGAAGGAAGGCGAGGGCCGGATACCCTTTGGGACTATCGGGAAGCAGATCGGTCACATCCATGCTGGCGTCCTTGGCGGCGAACTCCTTCATGGTGAAGTAGTCGCCTACACCCGCGGCCGCGCGGCCGGCCTTCACGGCCTGCAGAACCTCTGCGGATCCGGCGACCTGCAAAATCTTCTCGTCGGCAATGCCGGCCTTGCGAGCATTCTGAACGTCGTCCCAGCCCGCACCGGTGGCGACGGTCAGGCCCTTCTCGCGCAGATCCTTATAAGAGCGCAGATTCTGCGGATTGCCCTTCGGCACGATCAGAGCTGCGCTTAGAACAGCGAGCGGCTCTGTGAACAGCACGTTGCGACAGCGGTCGGGTAGGATGTACATGCCCCCGGTAATGATGTCGAGGCGACCGGCATGCATGCCGGGGATGAGAGAGCCCCATTCAGTCACAACCGGCTCGACCTTGGTCGTGCCCAGCTTTTTTAGTAGGTCCACGGCCATTGCGTTCACCCATCCGAGCGGCTCGTTGTTTGGTCCCGGAATGGAAAAGGGAGGCTCGTTCGAGAAGCCAAGCCGGACCGCTTCTCCGTTTTTGATCTTATCGAGCAGTGATTGAGCCGACGCTGACCCCGCGAACGCTACAGTTGCGAGGGCCGCCATACCCAACGCAGCCACCTTCAGAAACACACGTTTGAAAAGATTGCTCCTGGTCCCCAGGCATTGCCACATGTTCATTTGAAAGTTCCTTCCATTGCGCTTGGCCGCTGGTCCCGCCGGATGACGTTGTGGAGAGGACGTCGAGCCAGTGCTTTTACATGGACCAGAACGCGGCGGTTTCCCGTCTCTGGCAGGCTGAAAGTCACGTCGCGACATTTGGAGAACTTCTTTGTGGAGCATAATGTCGGACAGCTTTTCCCGCCTGGTAAAACTAGCAGTCTTGCGATCCACGATTATGCGGAATTTTGCCAACGCGCGCAGGAAATCGGCAATTTTGGCCTCCTGAGGACGCTATTGAACGGACGCTGTGTTTTCCGTGTGCAATATCCGGAGAGGGGGCAAGTTCGGCGCCGATTGACAAACAGGACACGCAAGAGAACCTAAAGTCCAGCGCGCGCGCGTGCGAAAACTAGCGCAGCGTGTTCTCGACTAGCTTAATCCAGAAGGACGTGCCGAAGGGAATCGCGTCGTCGTTGAAATTATATGCCGCGTGATGGAGGCCCGCGCTATCGCCATTGCCGCACCAGATGTAGGCTCCTGGCCGAGCCTTCGCCAATCTGGCAAAATCGTCGCCCGCGAGTACCGGAGGCGTGATTAGAACTTTGTCTTCACCGGCCACGCCCTTTGCTGCTGTAAGCGCGATCCTGGTTTGGTCGGGTTGATTGACGAGGATAATCTCCCCGACCTCGCTAGTCATTTCTATCTTCGCGCCCGTCACTTGGGCGATTCCGGCCACCACCTCACCTATCCGGTTTTGGATTACCTTTCGAACCTCCGGTTTCAGCGCGCGTATTGTCCCCGAAAGTTCCGCTGTCTGTGCGATCGTCGCCAATCCGTCGCCGGAGTGAAAGCTGTCAAAAGCGAGGCCAGCGGCTTCGATAGGGTCCACGTTTTGCGCCAGAACTTGCTGAAGCGCGGTAATCAGCTGGGCGCCGACCAGGATTGGGTCGATGCTTTTATGCGGCAGACCGTGGTGGCCCCCACGGCCTTCGATCCGAAACCTAACGATGTCGGTGCCTGCCCACGACGGCCCTTCACCGATGCCAAAAACACCGACCGGCATGCCCGGACAATTGTGCAAGCCATAGACCTCTTGGACACCGAAACTATCCATCAACCCGTCTTCAAGCATAGCCGCCGCACCCGCGCCGAGCTCTTCAGCAGGCTCGAAGATAAAAACCACTGTGCCATCGAAATTTCTCGTTTCGGCAAGGTAGCGCGCCGCACCAAGGAGCATTGCAGTATGGCCGTCGTGGCCGCATGCATGCATCACACCCGCCCTTGATGATTTGTAGACCACATTCGTTGCTTCTTCGATCGGAAGTGCATCCATATCGGCACGCAACCCGATAATTCTTTGTTTTCGATCTCCATCAACCCGTCCACCCTTCACCACGCCAACCACCCCAGTACGTCCTATCCCGGTGACGACACGATCGCAGCCAAATTCGCGAAGGCGATCCGCCACAAAGGATGCGGTGCGATGTACGTCAAATCCCAACTCAGGATTTGCGTGCATGTCGCGCCGCCAGGCAATGATTTCCGGGACCAGGTCTGTGACGCGATTCAAGATCGGCATGAAATCCCTATGGCTGCTCGGTAGGTTAAATTGTTGCCGAGGAGACCCAGCTTATCACTGGGCCTGCCTGATTGAGATCATAGTCCTTGAAGACAGAATCAATACTCGAGCATGATCTTCTGGTATATTTCAACGGCTTTGGCGACCTGATCAATCTCCACATACTCGTTTGCGGTATGCGCCTGATCGATGCTTCCCGGACCCAGGATAACGCATGGAATGCCTCCCAACGAGAGCTGGCTTGCGTCGGTGCCATACGGAACTCCACGGTGCTGGCCCGTTCCGGCAATCTCAGCACAGGCCTTTGCGGCTACTGCGGCGATCTTGGTGGCTTCGGCACTCGGGGGAGCTGGATCTTCCAATGCCGGCAGCAAAGAGCGGGCCTTAATCTTATCGGGGCCTTGGCGCAGCTCCTCCAAGATGGTTTCTACCTCCTGGACAGCGTCTGCCGGCCGTTCTCCTGGTATGAGTCGCCTGTCGATCCAGACGCGGCACGAGGGCGGCACCGTCGCCAGTTCTGCCCCTCCCTCAATAAGTGTGATCGTGAGAGTGGGGGGGCTGACCAGCGGATGTACTCGTTGCGATAAAGTTTCATTGATTTTATCGAGGGCCAAGATGACCTTGGCCATGCCCGTAATAGCGTTCACTCCAAGGTGCGGTTTGGAGCTATGAGCAGGTACGCCCTCAACTTCCACCTGCCAGCGGACTGAACCCTTGTGGGCAACGACGAGCTCCAAGTCAGTAGGCTCACCGACAACCGCAGCGTCGTATGAAACACCTGACTGAGCAATTGCTCGCGCACCCTTCTTCCGATACTCCTCGTCAACGCTTGCAGCCAGGACGATCGTGGCCCGGGGCTTACGTTCCCCGAGCGTAGTGAGAGCCATCAACATCGCGGCCAAGGGCCCCTTATCGTCACAGCTTCCTCGCCCATATATCCGACCTTCTTTTTCTTCAGGAGAAAAAGGATCTGCCACCCAATTGTCGACAGGGACCGTGTCCATATGCGATATGAACAAAACGCGCTTGGAAGGATCCTGCCCAGGCACCCAGGTAAAGAAGTTCGAACGGCCGTCCTCAACTTCCTGATACTCATACGGCAGGTTTCGCTCGCGGCAAAAAGCCTCGAGGAACTCGGCGATTTTTTGCTCTCCGCTCCCCTTTGCTGACGCTGACGGGTTGATGCTCTCAATTTTGATGAGTTGCTTGAGAAGCTCGACCGTTTGTGTGCTTATGGACGACATAAATGCTCCTATCCCTCCTTGAGAATGCAGCTTCGGCTAGGCCAGCCAGTTCTTTGCCAGAGCTATGACTTGGTCAACCTCGTCTGCGGTGTTGTATAGATGAAGTGAAAAACGCAGCATCCCGCGGCGGACCGAGACAATCACCTGGTTCTCCGACAAATGCTCGTGCAGCGAATGAATGCGGCTGTCGGGCTCGCGCGAACCAGAAAGCGCCGGATCTCCGAGCGCAACGATACTTCCGGTGTGATTCCCTGGTGCGCCGCCGCAAACAGGTAGCCCGAGATCCAACAAGCCCGATGCCAGCCGTCTTGCAACCGATGTGACGCTTTGTTCGATCGCCAACGTGCCGATTTCCATCAGTTGTCCGATCGATGCGTAGACCGCTATCACGCCGGGGAAATTGTAATGCCCAATTTCAAAACGAGGCGCCCCGGCGCGCAATTTAACCGTATCGAATATGGGAGCCGATTCTGGTGCGTCCCCGAGATCGACACTAAAGCGCGCGAGGTAGGCGGGACTCAGGCGATCGGCCCATTCTCGGCGGCAATACAGAAACCCCAACCCATAGAGCCCCATTAATCCCTTGTAAGACGACGCCACCAACCCGTCGACACCAAGCCGAGTGACATCAGTATCCAATATACCGACGGACTGAGACGCGTCGGCCAAAAGAAAAGCGCCAACCCGCTTGCAAGCTTCAGCAATGGGCTCCATCACCGTCTTGAATCCTGGCACCATTGTGACCGTCGATACTGTGACAATACGACTGCGAGAGTCGATGGCCTTGACAAGAGCATCGCACGGAATCGCACCGCTATCAGATTCTACGATCCGAAGTTCAATCCGATGCTTGTCCCTGATTTGCAGCCAAGGCAAGATGTTGTTTGCGTGCTCCAATTGCCGGCACAGCACAACATTGTCTCCGGGCCTCCAATCAATCGCGTTTCCGATTATATTGATGCCTTCCGAGGCGTTTTTCGTGATGGCGATTTCATCTTTGTCGGCCGCGATGAATGTGGCGAACCTGGAACGAGTCCGCTCGACAAGTTGCATCATTCTTTCTTCGTCATTCAGGCCATTCAGTCTGTTGTCGAAGTGCTGATCCATGGACGTTCGACTCGTCCTGGATATAAGCCCCTGATTTGCAACATCCATGTAAATGGCGCTTTCAGTAGCCGGAAACTCCTGTCGAAGGAGATCTAAGGGCAGAAAATGGCTTGTCATGCTCGTTATCAGATCCGTGTTCATGGGTTGGGAAGCAAAACCTACTCATTAAGCCCACAATTATGAGCCGAAGATGCCATTTTAAGGAGCCGTCGAGCTACCTTGCGCGCGCCCGTGGCCGGGCCGATTCATTAACAAGAGGCTACGCGAAAGGGCTTCGCTGATCAGATCATTTTAGGGCTTGATCATTGTGGAAGTCAGGCTAATATCACCAAAGCCGAGCCGTTTTTCTGCGCGGAAACCCCCTTTTTTGCAGTGATGATGAAAATGGACCTGGATCGAGTCGATCGTAAGCTTCTCAACGCCGTGCAGCGCGACAATCGCCTTACAACCGCCGAGTTGGGCGAACTTGCCGGCCTTTCTGCGACTGCTTGTCAGCGGCGATTGAAGCGACTGCGCGATGATGGTGTGATTGAGGCTGACGTTGCCATAGTTTCCCCACAAGCCGTGGGTCGTCCCATGCTCATGCTGGCATCTATCAGTCTGGAGCGCGAGCGGGTAGACATCATTGATCGCTTCAAGCAAGCGGTCAGGCGCACGCCGGAGATCATGAGTGCGTACTATGTCACGGGTGAAGCAGATTTCGTTCTTCTGATCTCTGTGCGGGACATGGCCGAGTATGAGGCATTTACCCGTCGATTTTTTCACGAGTCTGATATTAAGGCCGTCAAGACGATGGTCGTGATGGACCGGATCAAGGCATCATTAGCCTTGCCTATTGAGGAGTAGTGCCGGCACTGCGGTTCGTACTGATCGTGCGGACTTTTCAGTCGTCCGGAAAAGCTGCCTTCATCCGGTGATCACGCAACGGCTGAGTACTGCAATAACGAGGCACCTCACTGAAACATTCCAACTCGGCCGCACGCCGCTGCGCCATCAACGCGCGGGCAAGCCAGTGGGCGCCTGCGAGAGCTGCCGATTTCAATTGGTGACTGGCCTAGGTCTGTGCCAACAAGAAATTTCGGGCAGCGTTGCAGAGGACAACAGCGCCTATCGACAGCGCCTGTTCCTCCACTGGAAATCGTGGATGGTGAAGTGGCGTCCACTCAGTCCAGCGCCCTCCAGCACCTCTCTCAGATAACGGCGTCTGGGTCTCTTCGTTCGAGAGCTCCGGATTGCGGTGGAGGGTGGCGGCGGATCCCGATTATCCTGCGCTCCAGCGCGTCATCCATCAATCCTTTGGGGTTTCAAACGTTTGACATGGATTTCTCGCGGGAAACTGGTCAGCGTTTCGCACCCGTCAGCGGTGACGAGGATCGTTTCGCTCACTTCGATCCCCCAGCCGTCCATCCACATAACGAGGATGGAATGAAGGACGTTGCCCGGCTTCAAAATCGTCTTGTCACCCTGTCGCAGGCTGATCGTGTGTTCGCCCCAGTCTGGCGGATAGGCGGCCCCGATCGAATAGCCTATGCGGGACTCCTTCTTCAGGCCGTAGCGCTCGACGACCTTACGCCAGCTTGCCTCGACGTCTTCCGCCATAACCCCAGGCTTGATCGCAGCAAGGACCGCCTCCATGCCTTCGAGAACGGCCTTGCCGGTGTCGCCGACCTTGGCTGGCATGGCACCTAACTGAAGCGTCCGGGCCAGCCCGGCGGCGTAGCGGCGCACGACGCCGGCGAGTTCGAGGGCGACGGTTTCGTTGTCGCCGAAGCGGCGATCACTCCACATGATATGCGGGGCCGAGGCGTTTTGGCCGCCCAGTATGGTCGGCGGCAGGGCGGCGATGTCGCCCGCGAAATCCGGCGAGCCTGCGATCTGGGCGGCCTGGATCGTGGCGATGGCGTCGCACTCGCGAACGCCTGGCGCAATCACCTCATACGCGGCGGTGACCGCTGCCTCGGCAAGGCGCGAGGCTTTGCGGAGATAGCCGATCTCGGCGTCCGATTTGACGCTGCGGATCCAGTTCACCAGAAGGTCGGCGTCGTGGAATGCTGCGTTCGGCAGGCCCCCCGTCAGCCGTGCGTGCGCCTTAGGAGAATAGTAATAGGCCTCGAGCTCGATGCCGATATTGCCGCGCCCCAGCCCTTCCTTTCGATCCAGGCCGCAATCCAGTCCATTGGATGACGGTCAGGTCGCTGGACATGATCTTCCGGAAACCCAACGACATTCTCGGGCTTCATCCATGCCGTCAACAGCCCGCCCGCAGCATCCATGGCGCGCCCGATCCAGATCGGCTCCTCGTCGGCTAGAGGCACCAAGACCATTTGCGGCGTGTAGAACGCCCAACCGTCATAGCCAGTGATGTAGTGCTGGTTGGCGACGTCGTTGACCATCAGCAGGTCAAGGTTGCGTGTCGCCATTTCGGCACGGATAGCAGACAGCCTGCTGCGGTATTCGCTGAGCGCGAAGGGCAGTTGGATCATATCGAATCATCCTATTCTAAAGTGTGCGTGTGTTCAGTTAAGGCTTGATCGGGTTGTGCCGACCCGGGTTGCAACGGGGCAATCGGCAAGAGCTGACCGAAGCCTGCCCGTTCGACCTCTCGTCTCGCACTGATCATGCTGAGGCCGCCTGCAGCGCCTTGTAATTCTACAGAAACATCGCGGCGCTCTAGTGGCAGTTGGGCAGGCTTTCGCTGCTTACCCTCCGATCGATTTGGCGGGTTCTGTTTTCCGGCTCTTTCGACCGCATCCCCTCTCCTTGGTAAACTGGTAGTCGTGATTGATGCGGTGCGCATCCATAAGCGTCGCGATACGCCTTTGAGAAATGCGATGCAGAGACAAAGCCGCAAGCCATCGCGACTTCAACGATTGGCAAGCGCGAGCTGATGAGTAGCAGGTGCGCTCGTTCCAGACGAAGATCCAAATAATAGCGGCTCGGAGAACATCCGAGTTCCCGCCTAAACAGCCGCTCGATTTGACGACGGGATAATCCGGCTACTCCCACAAGTTCATCCAACAGCAATGGCTCGGTGAGGTGTGTCTCCATCGCCTCGATCACCTTGATGACCGCTTTGTGATTTAGTTGCACTCGAGAATGAAGCGGTAGACGTTGGCGGTCACCAGCGGAACGGGTGCTACACGCGATGGCTTTTTCGCAAATTCGGTTGACGACTATCGCGCCATGGTGGTGGTCGACCAGGTCAAGAAACATGTCGAAGGGGGCGTCTCCTCCGGCGCAAGTGTATAGGTTCCCGTCCCGCTCGAAGGCTGTTTGACTGGCTATTACGCCTGGGAACCGCTCAGAGAATATCGGAAACTGCTCCCAGTGAACTGCGCAACGCCGTCCTTCTGCAAGCCCCGCCCGAGCAAGCGCAATCGTACCGCTGCTTATCCCTACGAGGCTACCGCGGCGGTTGCGACACTCTCGAAGCCATGCATCAAGCTGTTTGTCCGGACCAGGAGCATTGCGGCCGCCCACGACTACGATGGCAGGGGTTGAGATCGATCGCCGGTTCTTTTCACGCTCTAACGGCAACGAGGAATCGGCGCAAACCGACAGCTCGCAACTCGAGGCCACAGGTCGCCCGTCGTCCGAAATGACCTGCCAGCTATACACGTCCCGCCCCAAAACCTCGTTGGCGAGCCTCAGCGCTTCAACTGCCGACGAGAAGGCCTGGAGCGAAAAGGCCGGCAGGAGATAAAAGCAGAAATTTCGGCACGTGGACTGTGAGTCTAGCATCCCGGGTTCCTTCTCCTGCCCTGGTCTCTCGTGTGGTTCCAGCGGTCATCCCAAAATTGCGCGACTGAGTTCCTTACTTGGAGACCAAAGCAACTCTGCAACAAGCGCTCTGCGCCCATCGAACAGTATTCCGCCAGCTCCTTCGGAACGCCCGATCGCCCCTGGCATACAGACCAGGCCAGGCTCCGGTCTGGGCCGCTGGTTGGCTCCGGCCCCCCAGTCGGGGGCCGGTTTTCTGCGCAAAGCAACATTTGAGCTTCCGCTGACACCGGGAACCGCTCGATACAGGCCGGGCCAGGCTGTGCCGTCGAACCTTTGGAGGCTTTCAGGGCCTCCTGAATCGTAAATTCGGCTGCCCGCGCTTCAGATGTTTTGCCCGTCTCGCGTGAGCTCATCCATAACGAAGCGAACTGCACTCTCGGCAATGCCAACGATTTCTTCGACTTCAGCCTTGGTTGTCACCAACGGAGGAGCGAAGCCGAGGATGTCACCATGCGGCATCGCGCGAGCGATAAGGCCGCGTTCACGCGCTGCCTTGGAAATTCGTGCACCAACTTTGAGCGAGGGATCAAAACGCTTCCGATTGTCTCGATCGGCCACAAACTCGATTGCGCCCATGAGGCCAACGCCACGTACTTCGCCGACGATCGGCAACTGCGCGAATTTTTCCTTCAGCTGCGCTTGGAAGAATGCACCGACCTCGCGGGCATTCCCTGGAAGGTCTTCTCTCTCGACGATATCGAGGACCGCGTTGGCCGCGGCAGCCCCGATCGGGTGGCCTGAATATGTATATCCGTGCGAGAAGGCGCCGACCCTGTCCGCCCCGTCCTCCAGGACCTTGTATACTTTTTCACCGACAATGGCCGCGGAAAGCGGGAAATAGGCCGAAGTCAGACCCTTTGCGATCGTGATGAGGTCTGGCTCGATGCCGTAGTGATGCGAGCCGAACATGGAGCCGGTTCGACCAAAGCCGGTTATGACTTCATCTGCAATGAGGAGCACATCGTGCTTTTTGAGCACGGGCTGGATTGCCTGCCAGTAACCCTCCGGCGGAGGCGTGATACCACCGGTGCCCAGCACCGGCTCGCCGATGAAGCCGCCCACATTATCTGGCCCCAGCCGCTCGATCAGCTCATCGAGTTCCTTGGCGCGTCGCGCCGAAAATTCGCGCTCGGACTCGCCTGCGGTGGCGCCCCAGTAGTGATGTGGAACACCAGTATGAACGATCTGCGGCAGCGGCAGGTCCATGTGGTCGTGATAGAAGCTCATGCCGGTCATCGAGCCGGACACGACGCTGCAACCGTGATAGCCGCGTTCACGCGAGATGATCTTCTTCTTGTTCGGCTTGCCACGCAGATTGTTGTAGTACCAGACGAGCTTGGCTTGGGTCTCGTTCGCATCCGACCCGGACATGCCGTAGAAGACCTTGCTCATCTTGCCCGGCGCCATCTTGACGAGGCGATCGGAAAGGATGGCAAGCTCGTCCGTCGTGTGGGCAGCGTAGGAATGGTAGTAGGCCAGCCGGAAAGCCTGCCGGGAAATCGCTTCGGCGACCTCCGTGCTGCCATACCCGACGTTGACGCAGTAGAGGCCGGCGAAGCCGTCGATCAGCTGGTTGCCATGCGCATCCTGAATCCTAATGCCTTTGCCTGTCTCAACGATGGTCGGCTCACCGAGCTTGCCGGTGGCAAAATCCTTGAGCTGCGTGAATGGATGCAGCACAGCGTTTCTATCTTTTTCGCTGATATCCTTGATGTTGATAGTCATAGGGCTTTCCTTTCAGTCTGAGATGTTGCCGATGCACACGTATTTGGGTTCGAGATATTCTGTGAGACCGTGCTTTGAGCCCTCCCGGCCGAGCCCGGATTGCTTCCATCCGCCGAAAGGTATGGGCGCGCCGGTAAATTTCGCTGTGTTGACGGCGACCATGCCGTACTCCAACTGGTCGGTCAGCCGCATGGCGCGGTTCAGATCTCTTGTGTAAACGTAAGCCGCAAGCCCCATTTCCGAGTTGTTGGCGCGCGTAAGCACTTCCGCCTCTTCATCGAACGGAAGGATTGCAGCCACCGGTCCAAAGGTCTCTTCCTTGGCGATCAGCATGTCATCAGTGACGTCGGCTAGAACAGTCGGGGTCACAAAATTGCCGCTGAACGGATTGTCGCGTCCGCCAACAACGATGCGGGCACCGGCACAAATAGCTTCGGAAACCTGTCGTTTGCACTTTTCCGCGACGGAGGGTTTGGTCATTGGACCTATGTCGACACCGGACTCGAATCCGTGCCCGACTTTCAGTTTGCTGGTGGCCTTCGCGAATTCCTCTACAAAGCGCTCATAGCTTCCCCGCTGGACGTAGATCCTATTCGCTGCCAGGCAGTCCTGCCCCGATGTGGCGAATTTGGCTGCCATGCATCCAGCCACGGCAGCCTCCAACCATGCGTCATCGAACACGATAAAAGGAGCGTTGCCGCCGAGCTCAAGTGAAGCCTTCTTCAGCGTTTTTGCGGACTGCTCGAGCAGGATCCGACCGACCTCGGTCGAGCCCGTGAAGGAGAATGCCCGCACATCGGTATGGTTCAGCAGCTGTTTGGCGAGTGGGGCAGCCTCTCCCGTGATCACTTGAAACACGCCGGCGGGAACTCCTGCGTCCTCGGCAAGCCGGGCAAGCGCCAGAGCTGACAAGGGGGTTTCCGGGGCCGGCTTGACAATCATGGTGCAACCCGCAGCCAACGCGGCTCCTGCTTTCCTGGTGATCATAGCCGAGGGAAAGTTCCACGGGGTTATGGCAACGGTTACACCGACCGGCTGCATCTGCACGGAGAGTCGGCTGCCCGCGAGATGGCTGGGGATGGTTTCGCCGTAGGCCCGCTCGCCCTCCGCCGCAAACCAGTCAAGAAAGCTGGCGGCATATGAAATCTCACCGCGCGCCTCGGCTAACGGTTTGCCTTGCTCGGCGGTAATGATAACGGCAAGGTCTTCGGCATTCTCGCGCATACCCTTGGCCCATTTCCGCAGGTATGCGCCCCGTGCCGAAGGAAGAACATTGCGCCAATGTTGAAATGAGCTTTTCGCGACTTTGATTGCGGTGTCTACGTCGGACGTCTCGCAGGCTGCCACTTTAGCCAGCTCTTCGCCAGTGGCCGGGTCAACGACAGAGAGTGTTTCAGCCTTGGATAGCCAGGCGCCATTCACATAGGCACACTTTTGCAAAAGATCCTGGCGTTTTAGGCCCCCTAATGCGGTTGCTGAACCTTTCATGTTGACCCCAAATCGATTGTCCATTCTCGTCAAACTAGCCCTACAGCTGCGGCGATTGGCAGCTTGATGTATGCCAACCAAGGCGTTCTCCAGCGAATAATGACGGTCTGCTGAGTTTTTCCGTCTGATGTCGCTTTTGAGGAGCCGCCTTGAGGAAAAGGACATCTACCAGGCTACGCGTGGCCTACGGCGCGGCGGTGAGGTGGCGGCCATGCTACGTGGCTGCGTTGAGGAGATGGCCACTTGTTTCGCAGGCACGGGCGCATAGTTTTCACAGTACAGGGGCGCATAGTTGGTGGATGCGAAGAGATCTCTTTGCTTTAGCCATCGCCGCCGTGGAGATCCAATCGGTCCAAGCTCCACCCCCCCACCAGTTCCTGCTGCCAAAGCTGCATTATCGCGGGGCCTTCCCAGCGAAGCGTCGCCCGCCCGATACACGCCAACAACCCAGGCAAGAGGAATAGCTGCGCCAGCATACAAAAAATGCATATGTTGTGCGGCGTTTGCCCGCTGGCAGCCCAAGCCCGGCGTCTGAGGCGTGCTACCGTGTGAAGGAAGACAAGCGGACTGGAAAGTGTCTGACCTCGTCAAACGGCCTGGGTGCAGAGGAAAACGCAATATGAGCCACACCATCAACCATCTCAAAAAGCTGAGGCTCCAGCGCAGCGAATTGGCCGTTCCCGGTTCGAGCCCGGAGATGATCGACAAGGCGGCGAACAGCGCCGCTGACTTCGTCTTTCTAGACATTGAGGACGCGGTCGCCCCGCCCGACAAGGAACGCGCCCGCAAGAACATCATCCAGGCGCTCAACGACATCGACTGGCGCGCCAAGGGCAAGACCGTCTCGGTGCGCATCAACGGGCTGGACACCCATTACATGTACCGCGACGTGGTCGACGTCATGGAACAGGCCGGCGACCGGCTGGACACGATCCTGGTACCAAAGGTCGGCGTGCCGGCCGATCTCTACATGGTCGAGGCCATGGTCAACCAGATCGAAATGGCCAAGGGTTTCAAGACCCGCGTCGGCCTCGAAGCGCTCATCGAGACGGCGCTCGGCATGGCCAATGTCGAGGCGATCGCCGCTACCCCTGGTCGGCTGGAGGCGATGCATTTCGGCGTCGCCGACTATGCCGCCTCAAACAAGGCGCGCACCGTCAACATCGGCGGCCTCAACCCCGACTATCCGGGCGACCAATGGCATTTCGCTTTGTCGCGCATGACTGTCGCCTGCCGCGCCTACGGCTTGCGCGCCATTGACGGACCGTTCGGCGATTTCTCCGATCCGGAAGGCTACATCGCCGGCGCAAGGCGCGCCGCCGCAATCGGCATCGAAGGCAAATGGGCGATCCACCCCGCGCAGATCGCGCTCGCCAACGACGTGTTCTCGCCGCCGGAAAAGGAGGTCACGCGCGCCAGGCGCATCCTCGAGGTGCTGAAGGAGGCTGAAGCGCACGGCAAGGGAGCCGCGGCGCTCGATGGCAAGATGATCGACGCGGCGTCGGAACGCATGGCACGCAACGTGCTGGCGGTTAACGAAGCGATCGAGCGCACTGGCCAGGCGCATATGGCGGCGCAGTAGACGTACCGGGAGGACATGATGGACATCCACGAATACCAGGCCAAGGAACTGCTCGCCCGTCACGGCGTGCATGTGCCGCGCGGCGGTCTGGCCTACAGTCCGGAGCAGGCCACATACCGTGCCAGCGAGATCGGCGGCGGCAAATGGGTGGTCAAGGCGCAGATCCATTCCGGTGCGCGCGGCAAGGCCGGCGGCATCCGCATCTGCTCGTCCGACCAGCAAGTGTCCGATGCGGCCGAGGCGATGCTGGGCAGGAAGCTGGTGACGCATCAGACCGGGCCGCGCGGCAAGCTGGTGTCGCGGCTCTATGTCGAAGAGACCGTCGACATTGGCCAGGAAATCTATCTCGCCTTTGTTCTCGACCGGAAAGCCGAGCGGGTGATGATCGTGGCGTCTGCGGCCGGCGGCATGGAGATTGAAGAGATCGCCGAAAAGCAGCCAGATTCAATCATTCGCGCGACTGTCGACCCTGGTGCGGGAATGCAGCACTATCAGGCGCGCGAGATCGCCTTCGGGCTTGGGCTCGAAAACAACCTCATCGGCAAGGCGACCGAAACCCTGCTTGGTTGCTACCGCGTGTTTCGCGACTACGACGCCTCGATGCTGGAGATCAATCCGCTGGCCGTCACGCGTGACGGCAATCTGATGGCACTGGATGCCAAAATGTCGTTCGATGAGAACGCGCTGTTTCGTCGTCCCCAAATTTCCGAATTGCGCGACAAGTCACAAGAGGATCCGCGCGAAACCTTCGCCAGCGACCGTGGCCTGTCCTATGTCGGCCTCGACGGTGATATCGGCTGCATCATCAACGGCGCCGGCCTCGCCATGGCGACAATGGACATGATCAAGATCGCCGGCGGCGAGCCGGCCAACTTCCTCGACATCGGCGGCGGAGCCTCGCCCGAGCGGGTCGCGAAATCGTTCCGCGCCGTCCTTGGTGACAGACAAGTCAAGGCCATCCTGGTCAACATCTTTGCCGGCATCAACCGCTGCGACTGGGTCGCCGAAGGCGTCATCAAGGCGATTCGCGAGGTCGGCGTCAACGTGCCGTTGGTGGTGCGGTTGGCCGGCACCAAGGTCGAGGAAGGGCGTCGCATTCTGGCCGATTCCGGCGAGGCGGTGATCGTCGCCGACACGCTGGCCGAAGCGGCCGACAAGGCCGTCGCCGCCTGGCGGTCCGCCACGATGAAAACAGGCTGAGGGGACGATAGAATGGCAATTCTGCTCAACCGGGACACCCGCGCAATCGTGCAGGGTTTTACCGGCAAAATCGGCAGTTTCCATGCCGAGGACATGAAACGCTACGGGACCAAGGTGGTCGGAGGCGTCACCCCGGGCAAGGGCGGACAGACCCATCTGGGCGTCCCGGTGTTCAACACCATGAAAGGCGCGGTGCGCGAAACCGGAGCCGATGCGAGCATCGTCTTCGTGCCGCCGCCCTTTGCCGCCGACTCGATCATGGAGGCGGCGGATGCCGGCATCAAGTTCTGCGTCTGCATCACCGACGGCATCCCATCGCAGGACATGATGCGGGTGAAGCGTTACATGCGCCGTTACCGCTTTGAGGACCGCATGCGGCTGATCGGGCCGAACTGCGCCGGCATCATCACGCCGGGCCAGGCGCTGATGGGCATCATGCCCGGCAGCATCTATCTGCCCGGCCGCGTCGGCATCGTCGGGCGCTCCGGCACGCTGGGCTACGAGGCAGCTTCGCAGATGAAGTCGCTCGGCATCGGTGTCTCGACCAGCGTCGGCATTGGCGGCGATCCGATCAACGGCTCGTCCTTCAAGGACATCCTGGAACTGTTCGAGCAGGACGACGACACCGACGCGGTGGTGATGATCGGCGAGATCGGCGGACCGCAGGAAGCCGAAGCCGCGCTCTGGGCGCGCGACAACATGCGCAAGCCGCTGATCGCCTACATCGCCGGGCTTTCCGCGCCGAAAGGCCGCCGTATGGGCCATGCCGGCGCCATCATCTCCGCCTTCGGCGAGTCGGCCCAGGAGAAGGTCGAGATCTTGAAGGAAGCCGGCGTCATTATCGTACCAACGCCAGCGTCCTTCGGCGAGGTCGTTGCCGGCGTGATAGCCGATTGCACGAAGGCCGCATAGCGCAGGACAGAGGTCAATTTGAGGACCAGGTAATGGATCGCCTGGTCGTCATGTGCCTCTACACGGTGATGCTTGCCGGTCACGCCAGTATCGGCGTGACTTCAGCCGAATCGGACGTCGAGGCGCCCTGCTTATGACGAGCCTGGCTACTGGGTTGTCGGATGGAACAATCCTGGGGTCTAAAGAGACTCGAACAGCCGCTGGTTGCGGACCGGCCCCCTTTACGGCCACAACGAAGTTCATAAGGCTATTCAACGCGCAGTATATGCTCAGGTCGCCGTAGGCGGCCCGAGTATGGTCCAGTTGGTATTTCAATGCGAACGCGCTGCGGCAATCGAGCAGGGCTCCGCCCTTGGATCGACAGCCGGTTTCCCATATATCGACGGCTGTGGCCTTTTGGTGCCAATGTGAAGCCGCCGTGCACATTGAGACGGCACTGCGAGGCAGAACCAGAAGCAAAGCTGCGCACAGAAGGCAAAAACGCAGCTTTCCTGCGAACGACCGCCGAGGCCCGGGCGCGACGACCTCTGAAGCATGCTAGGTTCTCGATCAGTACGGATGGGACGGGCAAGAGTGCTTGGTCTAATCCGCCAACCTTAGGTGCAGAGGACGACTGCGAAATGGACTATGTAAAACCCTTCCTGCCTGCGGAGTATCAGCGCCGCGTCCGTGACGTGAAGGCACGGATGGAGAAAGCAGGATTCGACCTGCTAATCTGCCAAGACCCCGCAAATATGTGCTGGCTGACCGGCTATGACGCCTGGTCCTTCTACACGCCCCAAGTGGTTCTATTGCACCTAAAATCGGACACGCCGATTTGGATAGGGCGGCTGGTCGACGTGAACGGCGCTCGCGCCACAACGGACTTGCCTGCTGACAACATTATCAATTTTTCCGACGACCGACTGCATCATGTGGAGCTGCATCCCTACGACGAAGTCAGTGAAATCATAAATTCCCGCGGTTGGGGATCTGATCGCATAGCGGTTGAGCTCGATGCGCATTTCTATACAGCGCGTGCGCATCAGCATCTTGTCAACGGCCTTCCAAATGCAAAGTTCTCTGACAGCCGCGGCCTGGTTAATTGGGCCCGACTCGTGAAGTCCGACGCCGAACTCGTCTACATGAGGGAAGCGGGTCGGATTGTCAGCCACACCATGCGCCAGGCAATCAATAATTTGAAGCCGGGAGTTCCTGAATACGAAATCGTCGCTCAGATCTATGCAGATCAGACAAGAGGCGTTGATGGGAAATACGGTGATTACACAAGCCTCTGTCCATTGATACAGGTTGACGAAAAGACGAACGCTCCACACCTTACATGGTCGGACAAGCCCCTGCCCAAATCGGGGCTGGTTCTCCTGGAAATTGGAGCGGCCAGGCGCCACTATCACGCGCCTCTGACCCGTACGGTCTACATGGGAAAGCCACCTAAGGAGGCCCAACACCTCGCCAATGCCATCATCGAAGGTGGCGACGCTGTCCTCGAAATGGCGAAGCCGGGCGTCGTCGTCGACGAGCTGAATACCGTGTGGCTGGACGTCTTGAACCGCCACGGATACGTCAAAAAGGGCCGTTCCGGCTATTCAATCGGCATGAACTTCCCGCCGGACTGGGGCGAGCGCACGGTGAGCATTCGGTCAGGCGAAACGACGGTGCTCCAGGCGGGAATGTGCTTCCATTTCCAATCGGGGGTGAGGCCCCCTGCCTTCGGAGCCGCCATCTCGGAGTCGTTTGTTGTGACCGACAAGGGTGGCGATCGGCTGGCCGATGTCGCCCGCGAGCTAATAGTCGTGGACTAGCAAAAAGCGTCTGGCATTTGTCTACTCAGCTGGATTGGGAAGGTGCATTGAAGTGCTTCGCTCCCAATCCAGCTAGCAGCTCCCACAGTGCCTCAGAGCAACTGAAATTGGGGGGAGCGGACCCTGACGGCCGGGAAACGTAAGTCCCCTGGCTGGCACAGTGTCTTGGCTCGTCCGTGGTGGGTACAGCCAAGAGTCATCGAAGCGCGACAGCCTGGCGCGGCGTGCCGGCACTATTCATCGACGGTGACTTGACCAGCAAGGGTGCAGGACAGCGGTTCGAATTCCGGGGATTATTTCCCAGCGCAGACGTGGCCCTCTAGCTCAAAGGGACAAAGGCGTGCCTCTGTCCTCTCGCCCAGACCGGCGGACGGTCGATGTTTGGCTTCGTGTCTTCTTGACGAACTTCCCCTTGAAGACGAGCGCGTTGCTATCGGCGGCGGATCAGTCACGTCGGCTGCTCGACCGCACCTTTCCCCGGCGCTGCCTCCCCTGGTGCCGCCAAGGCGACCAGTTCGACCTAGGGCCTTTTGCCTACAGCTCATCTCTGCTGTCCACCCAGATCGCGTCGATGCCAATGCGGCCGTACGGATCCTGAGCCAGCTGCAAGACCAAACCGGCAACCATCCGAATGATCTGGCGATTCACAGACTCGGATCGAATCCGTCGGGGGCCAGGGGGACCCAGGAGGCACCGTTTACGAGCTGGCGTCGGACGCGCGGTGCAGGTTCTTATTTTCATTGCTCTGCCGCCGCGCCATCGCAGCGCGCAATATTTCAGCGCCGAGGTTCAGAAATACGCAGAAGGACGCCGCTTTGAGGCCCATTTAGCACCATCTCCACGAGCGTCTCCCCCTACTCTGTTGAAAAAGGACTGACTTTGGACGTGGGCTGGAAATGCGCTGAAGCGCTGCATCAAAGCTCAAGCTGAACTGCCGCAACACTTTGCCGCTGCCTTCTCCGAGAACGAACAAGGATACATATGATTACGAACCCGCCCTTCCGTCCTCGTGAAGTACCGATCCGGCACCACGAAATTCTGATCGTTGGTGGAGGCATAGCAGGCGCAAGTGTTGCCTTTCACCTTGCAAAGAACGGTAAGAAGGACATCGCTCTCTTAGAGCGCAATACCCTTACATCCGGCACAACTTGGCATGCGGCCGGTTTGATCATGCAGACGCGTGGCACTCACGCGCTAACGGAGATCGCAAAGTACAATGCGGAACTCTACTCCGCGCTGGAAGCGGAGACCGGACAAGCTACTGGATTCAAGCGAAACGGCACGCTCGGGGTCGCCAGAACCAAAGAGCGCCTATACGAAACGGGTCGCAACGCATCGATCGCCAAGAGTTTTGGCCTTGAGGCCAATATGATCTCGCCGAGCGAGGCGAAAAAGCTCTACCCGGCCCTCAACGCCTCGATCATCGAAGGTGCAGTCTTTATCCCGGGTGACGGCCAAACCAACCCTGTCGACACGTGCATGGCATTAGCGATTGGCGCTAAGCAAAAGGGTGTAAAAATAACAGAAAACGCCGAAGTAACGGACGTCTGGAAAACTGCAGACGGCAACTACCAGGTGCGGACCAAGGAAGGCGTCGTCGAAGCTGAAATTCTCGTGCTCGCATGTGGGCTTTGGACCAGAGACTTTGCCGCCAAGTTAGGCGCCCGCATTCCGATCTATGCCGCAGAACACTTTTATGTGGTGACCGAGGCGATCGATCTTGCGACGCCGACGTTGCCAGTGCTGCGCGACACCGACGGACATGTATACCTGAAAGAAGACACGGGGAAGCTCCTGGTGGGTGCCTTCGAGCCTTGGGGCAAACCGTTGCCGATGGGAAGGCTTCCTAAGGACACGGCCTTCATCGAGCTTCCGGAAGACTGGGAGCACTTTGAACTGCCGATGACCAAGGCGATAGAAATCGTCCCTGATCTCGCGAACGCCGGCATTGCCAAATTTTTCAACGGTCCCGAAAGTTTCACCCCCGACCTTCTGTTCATGATCGGTGAAGTTCCTGGATTGAAAAACCTCTACGTTTCCACTGGGTATAACTCAGAGGGGATCGAATTCGGCGCGGGAGCAGGGCGAGCTCTCGCAGAGTGGATCATCGCGGGCGAGCCTCAAATGGACATCAGCTTCGTCGATGTTGCTCGATTTCATCCTTTCCAGGTCAACAAGCGATATTTGCATGATCGCACAGCCGAAGTGCTGGGCCTTCACTACAAGATGCACTGGCCAGCCTACCAGCCTGAGACATCCCGAGGGGTCCGCAAAAGCGCGCTTCACGACCGGTGGGCGAGGCTTGGAGCCAGCTTTGGTGAAGGAATGGGATGGGAGCGTCCCATGTGGTTCGCAGGCGAGGGGGAGCCGACCAAAAACATCTACTCCTACGACGAGCCGAACTGGTTCAAGTATGTCAGTCAGGAGTGCAAGGCTGCCCGCAACGATGCCATCTTGTTGGACCAAAGCTCTTTCGGCAAACATCTGGTTCAGGGTCGCGACGCCTGCCGCTTCCTTCAGTGGCTTTGCGCCGGCAATGTGGATGTTCCTGTGGGAAAGCTGGTGTACACCCACATGCTCAATGAAAAGGCCGGGATAGAAACAGATATTACTGTAAACCGCTTGTCGCAGACGGAGTTCCTTATTATCTCCTCAGCGACCGTCCATCCCAGGGATAAGGCATGGATTTCAAAGCACATTTCCGATGAATGGAATGTCACGGTAACTGATATGACGTCCGGGTACGCGGTCCTGTCATTGCAAGGCCCGCGATCGCGCGAAATCCTATCCCAGGTAACGGATACGGATCTGGCGAACTCGGCCTTCCCATTCGCCACCAGCCAGGAAATAGATATCGGGTATGCCCGTGTAATAGCCAATAGATTGACTTATGTCGGAGAGCTTGGTTGGGAGCTTCATGTTCCAACCGAGATGGCACAGCATGTGTTTGACGTCGTATGGGAGGCCGGCCAGGCTTATGGCCTCAAAGCTGCGGGATACCACGCGCTTGAACACCTCCGCTCCGAGCGCGCCTATAGAGAATACCAGCTCGATCTCACACCAGTGGATACACTGCTTGAAGCGGGTTTGGGATTTACGGTGGATTGGAATAAACAAGGCGGATTTATCGGAAAAGATGCTCTAGCTTCACAGAAAAATGCCGGGTCGTTAAAAAAACGCTTGGTATCATTCAAGCTTCGCGATCCCAAACCTGTTCTCTTCCATGAGGAGCTTATCCGCTGCGACGGGCGGATTGTCGGCTATATTTCCTCTGGTGTGAAAAGCTTTACAATCGGGACTTCAGTCGGACTGGGCTATGTAAACCATTCCGCCGGTGTCACAAAGGACTTGATCGAGAACAGTCGGTGGGAAATCGAAATCGCCGGCAAGCTCTACGAAGCCGACGCATCTCTGCGGGCGTTTTTCGATCCAAATGGGGATCGGGCTAAGCAATAAGTGTGCGCGGCTGTGGAAGCGGAAGGAGCCCAATCCCGGGAAGTTCCGCTCCGCACTTTCGAAGCCCGGTGGGCTGATCCTCATTCTGGCGTGAGGTTTACCTACGAACCTTCGACCAGAGCGGCAGTGAATGACGAGGTAATCTTCGTGACGAAAAGTTCACAAATCGAGCGCATTGAGAAGGATCCGCTTGGTCCTGTAAGCATCCCGGTCGATGCCTATTACGGCCCGCAGACGGCGCGGGGCATCGCCAACTTTCCGATTTCGGGCATCCGGATCAGCCATTTCCCGAACCTCATCAAAGCGCATGCCTACGTGAAAATGGCAGCGGCACGCGCCAACGCCGTGCTCGGCGATCTCGATAAACAAAAAGCCGATATCATCTGCCAAGTCTGCGAGGAAATCGCGGCGGGGAGGCATCTCGGCGAGTTCCCGCTCGATGTATTTCAGGGTGGTGCCGGTACCTCGACCAACATGAACATCAACGAGGTCATCGCCAATCGCGGCCTCGAAATCATTGGACTGCCACGCGGTCGATACGACCAGCTGCATCCAAACAACGACGTCAACTTCGCTCAATCGACAAATGACGTTTATCCGACAGCGATCCGCCTGGCGATCCTTCTTTCACGCGGGGCGCTGCAGAGCGCTTTGGAGCAGCTCGCGGTGGAGCTGGAGGCCAAGGCGGAAAGCTTTTCGGACGTGATCAAACTTGGCCGCACGCAGTTGCAGGACGCAGTTCCGATGACGCTGGGGCAGGAGTTTCAGGCTTTCGCGACGACGCTGCGGGAAGATGTAGCCCGCCTCGGTGAGATTGCCAGCTTGTTCCATGAGGTCAACCTCGGTGGCACCGCGATTGGCACCGGCATCAATACGAATCCCGACTATCAGACGGCAGCCATCGCCGAGTTGCGCGCGATAACCGGCTTGCCCGTCGTCGCAGCCGGTAATCTGATCGAAGCCTGCTGGGATACCGGCGCCTTCGTGCTCTTCTCGGGAATGCTGAAGCGGACGGCCACGAAACTCTCGAAGATCTGCAACGATCTGCGGCTGCTTTCCAGCGGCCCGCGTGGCGGCTTCAACGAAATCAATTTGCCAGCGCTTCAGCCCGGCTCGTCGATAATGCCCGGAAAGGTCAATCCTGTAGTGCCGGAGGTGGTCAATCAGGTGGCCTTCCAGATCATCGGCTACGATCTCACGATCACTCTTGCCTCCGAAGCGGGGCAGCTGCAGTTGAACGTGATGGAGCCGGTCATCGCCTACAACATACTCCACGCGCTCGAGCTTCTGACCAATGCTGTCGATGTGCTGCGCACGAAGTGTGTCGTGGGCATTACTGCCAATGCAGAGACTTGCCGCAGACATCTCGAAGCCGGTACCGCCGTTGCAACAGCACTGACTCCAGCGATCGGCTACGAGCGGGCGGCGGAGCTTGCGAAGGAGGTCTTGTCCACAGGCAAAACCATCCGTGAAGTCCTGGGCGAGCAGCCGGACCTTTCAGAGGACTTAATCGCGCAAACCGCCGATCCGCACCGTTTGACGAGGCCAATGCGATCACGATTGGCATCGTAGCAGCGGGGCCGGGATTGATGTTTGCGCAGTGGCCCTGCGCAGAAAGGCGTGGCGCTCGGCTCTTGAGGGGCCGCTGGTGGACTTTCCGACATTCGAAACATAGTTCCATGACAAAAAGCGACAACGCCACCACCGATCTAGAGCGGTTCAGATTTTGACAGAATCTGCGGGATTCCCGTGGGAGTGATTTCGTGATCCAAGATGCTGGCTGGATCGGAGGCCAGCATCAGATGATGGCTCCCATTTCGAACGATCTTCGTGAGCGTGTTGTTGGAGCGATCGAGGCGGGCGAGAGCTGCCGTTCGGTTGCTGCCCGCTTTGGCGTAGCGGTGTCGTCGGCGGTGAAGTGGTCGCAGCGTTACCGTGCGAGCGGGTCTGTGGCGCCGGGCAAGATGGGTGGCCATCGCAAGCGCGTTCTGGAGCCGCACCGGGCCTTCATCGTGGAGCGGATCAACCAGACGCCGCATCTGTCGCTACACGGCCTGAAGGACGAACTCGCGGCGCGTGGTGTGAAGGTCTCGCACGACACGGGTATGGCACTTCCTGCGGCGCGAGGGGTTACGGTTCAAAAACAACGCTGTTCGCCCTTGAGCATGCCCGCGCTGACGTCGCGCGGCGACGGCAACGCTGGCGCTCCTGGCAGGCGGGTCTCGATCCGACACGGCTGGTATTCATCGACGAAACCTGGATCAAGACCAACATGGCACCGCTGCGGGGCTGGGGACTATGTGGCAAACGCCTGCGCAGTTTTGCGCCGCACGGCCACTGGCGCACGTTGACCTTCCTCGGTGCCCTGCGGCTCGACCGTCTTGCTGCCCCTTGCGTCTTCGATGGGCCGATCAACGGCCACAGTTTCCGCGCCTATGTCGAACAGCAACTCGTGCCGGTGCTCCAGCCCGGCGACATCGTCGTCATGAACAATCTCGGATCTCACAAGTCGGCCGCCGTCCGGCAGATGATCCGCTCCGCAGGCGCCAGGCTCTGGTATCTGCCGCCATACTCACCCGACCTCAATCCGATCGAACAAGCCTTCGCCAAGATCAAACACTGGATGCGAGCTGCCCAGAAGCGAACAATCGATGACACGTGGCGACACATCGGCCACCTCGTATCAACTATCGAACCAAACGAATGCAGAAACTACTTCGCAAACGCCGGATACGCTTCCGTAAAAACCTGAAATGCTCTAGCCCATCGCCTGCACCCGGCGCCGACGACGCGCCGGCCATCGCCGCGCCCGAACGAACGGCCTCTCGCGGCGGGTTGCGCCGCCTGATCCGCGATACCGCGGCGCGCCTGAACGTGTTGGGCATCGGCCGCAGCGACCGCGTCGCCATCGTGCTGCCGAACGGCCCGGAAATGGCGACGGCTTTAATCGCCGTGGCTCGGTGCCGCCGCGCGTCTCCCAGTCGCGCTCGCGAAAACCGTTGCGCTCGGCCGGGCGCCACGGATTCTTCTCGCTATATGCGGCTCGGTCGCGGCACCAACCTCCAGCTCCATCAGCCGCTCGGCGGCAAAGCCAATCATCTCGCGCAAGAGATCGGAATCTGGGGTCTTCTCCACGAGCGCGCGCAGGTTCATCATCTCGTCGGTCATTGATGGTTCCTTCGAATCAGGTTGGTGTCAGCAACCCGACCTTACCGGCGAACTGTCGATGACCACCGCAAAGCCGCTCGCTCGCTACAGCGCTATCGAAGGCGCGCTCGCGAGCGGCTTCGCTGCCGCCGAGCTACACCACCTGTGGGGACGCGACCCTCGCTGCGGGTTTGGCGCGGTCTGGTCCGGTGTCGCGTCCGTCTCCTGTCCTTGACAGTGTCGATGGCACACCGCTCGACGAGATGAGGACGGCATCGCTGCTCGAACTGGCGGCTTTGCCATGTCGTGCCGCACTCTTGCCGAGGCCCGACAACAGCCCTGCATATCCAGTTCGGCAATGTGCAGCGCAGCATCAGGTCGTGGCTGCGATGCGGACATCCAAGACGTCCGCCGGCGATCTCCCGGCGCGCAATTTGCGGACGCGCGCGGTCGCATGGCGGAGTTCGGAGTGGAGAGGGAGCTGGCCGCAGCGATTGGCGTGTGGGTTTCTGCTCAGTGCTCGACAATCGGCAGGTCGATGTAACATCCGGCCAGGCCAAGGTGAAATTTCAGCAAGGGCGGCGCGCCCTCGGCGGGTATATTGGCGAAAGTGGTCGTGTCGCTGCCGCCGAGACACACCCTTAGCCGATGGCCTGCTGGGAGACGGGCGGAGATCGGGTGCAGGGTGAACGTCAGAATGGCCGACTCGCCAGGAGTGAGGGGCTCCGCGTCACGACCTAAGTAGCTGTGTTGCGGTCCAAGGACGCGGTATGGTGAGTCTGTCCAAACTTTCCGGTGTAGTGCGCGCAACTGGCCTTCGGTGAGATAACACGACACCCCGTCCGGCCTTACAGCTTCGAGGTGCACGAAAAAATTACCGTCCTCGCGAGTCGAGGTGATGCTGAGGTGGACGACTGGATGCCCGGTGATTTCGAAGCCATGCGTTGATGGCTCGCTGATGTAAGCGAGTCGCGAGGCATTGAACTCCCGCCGATCTCCATAATCCACTTTCCCACAGTCAAGCTGTGTGCTCCACCGGTTTGAAGTAACGTCCCCCGCCGCGGGGTCGACCTCAAGCGAGTCGAAGCCTGCCTCCTCAGGCGATGAACTCAGGCGCAAGCCAGGTGCCATGTACCACCGATGTCGGGTGGCCGCGGGCGGCCATGAGCGAGTCGACTTCCACGTCCCTTCTCCTAGAGTGTAATAGTGAAGGATTTTCCCCTGCTCGCAGGCAGCCTGACCATTGAAGCAGGCATTCGCGAAACGAATGTCATTTGCCTGCTGCGTCGGAGTCGTTGGAAGAGTGATTTCATCCGCGGCACGGAGCGGATCATAAGGTATATCGCCCCCGTGGTTCCAGGGACCGATAATCACGTTCAGCGGATTGGACTGTCCCAAGAAGCGATGAACGGCACCCTGCGCCGTGCCACCATCGAACCAGCCCGCCCAGTTTTGGGTGGGAGTGCCTGAGCGATTGACCCGGTCCGCCACCTCCTGAATACTCCAGTCGAGCATGGAGGCTCCGGCCCAGGTGGTAGGGCGATCGTCTTTGAACGTCACCTGCTGGAACCCCTCCCAGACAGGCGGCATTCGCTCGTGATCGCGCAAAGCAGCGTGAAGCTCCCCTTCATCTGACGTAGCAGGGCGCACGCCCGGCGATTGTTCACCGAACCTCAATAAATTGAGGTCCATTTCCTTAACCATTCTGCTCCAATTCCGCCCCATGCACACGTTGGGAATTCCGCCGGGGAAATACACATCTTCATAAGGATCATAATCAGCGAACCGTGGCACGATCCCCTTTAGCGCTGGATGGTTCCGCTCCGCCATCCAATCCGCAGTGTTGGCGGTGTAAGACATGCCATAGCCAACCACACGGCCCGTTGACCAGGGCTGCATCACGATCCAGTCGAGCACTTCGGAGTAGTCCAACGTTTCGGCCCGCGCGCGGTGGTGAGGCCACACACCGAACGACGCACCGGTGCCGCGAACATCTCCAACGACCACAGCGAACCCGTGCGGCGCAAACACGTCGGCATAGGGATTGGATGGGCTCCCTTTGATCCCACGCCAGTAGCGCGTCAGGACCAAGATGGTGTCACGCTTGGTCGTAGCGTCGTCATTCATTGGACGCACGACGTCCACGGCAAGTCTCACGCCGTCGCGCATGGTCAAATATGCCGACACTACCGGACCGCTCTTACACAGGGGGGGCGGCGCGCCTCCGAGATCAAAGTCGAAGATCGAAGGGGGCGTCTCATGACGAGAAAGGCTCATGGAAGTTTCCTCTTGAACAGCAAGCCGCTCGGCGTGTGCCACGCGGTGTGATGATTCAAATAGCTCATTAGCGCATAATTTGCAACAAATGGCTCGTATGAGGATTTGTTGCACGGATTAAGCCGGCTTCTCATCGACGACGCCGATGACATTCTGCGGCCCTAGGAGCCTGACCGTCCGGCCTGCCCAGTAGGAGACTCTCGAGGGAGATCGACTTTGATCGAGACAGGAAAGCTGCGGGGCATTCCGGGCCTACGAGCTGTTGGACCTTGGCTCTAGGTACTGTCTGCGTTCGCGGTTCCGGATCACTTTAAGTCGACCCACTCGTATTACTCATCCATTCGGGCCAGCGCCGAACCTTGAGTACAATCTCCGGCGCGCCATAATCACCGGCGATCCAGCCTCGGGAGTCGCGGACGAGCGGCTTGGCCATATCAGCCGCGCCGGGCCGAGCGGCGAACTTGGCGGAATGATCTGCCGTCTGTCACCGGCTTTGACGGCGGTTTGCCGGCGGTGCTGGCGGATGCGAGGGTTTGCGAGGACAACGGTGTCGGGTTCGGAAACCGTGAGCGGGAACGGCGGCCGAGGCCGCTCATTTCAGTAGCCGTATGGGCGATGAGCTAGTCATTGCGGCGCGTCAAAACTGCCGGACAGCTCCGGAATTGCGGAACGCTGGTGTGAGATGCTACCGCTCCCGCCGAGCGACCACCGGACGTTCTGCGGGTCTTCCGCCAACGCCACGAATCTCCCGCCGCCGAGCACGATATGCCGCTCGAAGCCGGAATAGGCAAGTGGGAAGCGGTAAATGATAGAGCCCGGGCTCGAGCGGATGACCCCCGACAGTGATACCGGCCCGCCTTGGCGGCGAAATCCGAAGGGGCTGAGGCGGCCGGGTTCGTGAACCTGCCGCGAAGATGACCTCCTGCTCGCGCCGTCGAGGTCCCAGTACGCGGTAGCGACGTTCCAGTGTGTGGAGTCACCGTTGCCCAGCCCTAGACTCCGCCGCACCAGCTCTTCAAAGATCGCCGTGGCACGGATGCAGGGTGCCATGTGAGCAGCGGCACGAGTTCCCTATTGAAAACATCCGCGTGCGTATCGGGTCGATGGCGCTCCCGCGGCGCATTGGCAGCAGCGGGTCGGTGGTGCGGATCGATGCCTCTGCGCGCTCTCGCCCCGTTTGTCGCGCTTCTCTATTCGGCGTCTTGAAGTCAATGCGTTCGAGCTGCCCCTTCGCCGGCCTTGGTTCTTTCGCGGGTTTTGCTTCTCTCCGGCCAGCAGAACCTAAAGCAATGTCCGCATCATGCCGTCGCCAACATGCGAGATGCGACCGATGCGGTGGCTCTTGCCCGATTGGTTGACAACGGGCGTTTAAATCGGCCCCACCGCTTTGGAGTTCCTGAACGGTGAGGAATGTCGATCGTCGCAGTATAGGCCAGCGCTACAACAGCACGACGCCGGGAATTGACATCAGGCGCCGACAGGCCCCGTCATTCGGACGATCGTAGAAGCTGACGTACGTCGCAGTTCTCTCGCAGCTTGCGGCGCGGGCCTCAAGCGGGGCTTGACAATTTCGCACAGATCAACATTTCCTTCCACGAGCTCGCGAAGCGTGCCTGGAACTTCACCGTGCCGTCCACGCCGACCTTGAGACCGAAGTTGCGCATAGGCCGCCGGCCGTTCTCGATGCAAGAGCCTTTCCTGCAGCAGCTTGTCGCCGTCAGCAGCGCTCGGCGCTTCTGACTGGTCATTGTCTTTACGTGCACCGGGCGGTACAAACTGACGCGGTATCATTTGGGCGGTACCGCGCGCATCATTGCGATCGCTCTTGTTCGGCTGTGCCTGACCAACGCTTTGGTAGGGCGGGTCTCGATGCACCTCGCCGGTAAGCCGGCCTTGGCCAAGCCTTCGAAAGCCACTGCGACAAGGGCCCGACCTGAAACCAGACCCGCTCTATCGGCCAGGTCGTATCTTGAGATCCGCCATAGTCGGCCGTGAAGAATACGGAAGCCGCTCATATCGCGTAGGAATAGTCTACTTTTCAGGCTTCCGAGCAGGTAACGGCCAGTTTGTGGATAGTTTTCTTGCAATTCCAGTTTGCGATTTCGCCGCCTGGCGAAGCGTGATTCACTGCTTTCATCGCAGTGAATCGGGAGCCAGGCGATGGGCAGACCACGCGAGTGGCGCGAGACTGGAGAACAGGATCTTTTCCGCGCTCGCCTTGATCAGATCCTCAACATGAACCACGAGCTGGTGCGGCTGGCCCGCACCATCGACTGGCCGGTGCTGGAGGCGCGCTTCGGTGCGGTCTATTGCGACGGGCCGGGCATGCCGCCGTTGCCGACCCGGCTGATGGCGGGGCTCGCCATCCTCAAGCACACCTTCAACCTGTCGGACGAGGTGCTGTGCGCACGCTGGATCGAGAACCCGTATTTCCGGTATCTGTGCGGCGAGGAGTTCTTCCGCCACGCACTGCCGTTCGACCGCTCCTCGATGACGCGCTGGCGGAGCCGCATGGGCGAGGAGCGGATCGTCGCGCTTTTGCAGGAAAGCCTCAGCATTGCAGTCAAGACCGGGGCGATGAAGCCGACCGACACGCGCCAAGTGATCGTTGACACGACCGTGCAGCCGAAGAACGTGATGTTCCCGACCGACGCCAAGCTCATACATCGCCCCCGCGAACGGCTGGTGCGGCTGGC
The DNA here is from genome assembly GCF_000513875.1 of Mesorhizobium sp. WSM1293. Classification (NCBI taxonomy): domain Bacteria; kingdom Pseudomonadati; phylum Pseudomonadota; class Alphaproteobacteria; order Hyphomicrobiales; family Phyllobacteriaceae; genus Mesorhizobium; species Mesorhizobium sp. WSM1293. The sequence continues at coordinate 51,690 of NZ_AZUV01000026.1, forward strand.
CAAACGGGCGGAGCTGGATTTGCGCCAGACCTATGTGCGGGTCGGCAAGCTGGCGCTGATCAAGCATCAGCGCTACGCCCACGCCAAGCAATTCAAGCGGGCCAACAAGGCGCTGCGCAGGCTCAGGACGTATCTGGGGCGCACCGTCCGCGACATCTCCCGTCAGATCGCCGGCGATGCGGAACTGGACGCGCTCTTCAAATGGTCGCTCTACCAGGTCTCCACCGTTCTCGAGCAGCGGCAGCGCCAGCGCGGCCGCAAGATCTACAGCCTGCACGCCCATGAAGTCGAGTGCATCGGCAAGGGCAAGGCGCACGCGCCCTACGAGTTCGGGGTGAAGGTGTCGGTGGCCACCACACTGAAGCGCTCAAAGGGTGGCCAGTTCGCCCTGCATGCAAAAGCGCTGCCCGGCAATCCCTATGACGGCCACACGCTCGCAGCGATCATCCCTGACATGGAAAAGACCATCGGCAACGAGATCAGCCGCATCCTCGCCGATGCCGGCTACCGCGGCCACAACGCACCGGAGAGCCACAAGTTCAGGGTCTTCACCGCTGGTCAGGAGCGCCGCGTGACACCGGCCATCAAGCGCCAGATGCGGCGGCGATCGGCCGTCGAGCCGGTGATCGGCCACATCAAGAACGAACACAGAATGGGCCGCAATTACCTCGCTCACACCAAGGCGATGCGATCAACGCCATCCTGGCCGCAGCCGGTTACAACTTCTCCCTCTTGCTCAGGTGGCTGAAGCAATTTTTGTGGCTCTTGATCGCCGCGTTGCTGAACTGGCCAAAGCAGCTTGCCGCTTAGCGGTCAAGATTGTTCACGGTGGACGCCATAAGCTCATCGGATGGGTGACGACTTTCACCTCGCGGCAAGTCTTGCCGGTCTAGTCGACAAATGCAACGGAGATCTCTGGCACCTAGACACCTAGTCACGCATTCAGAGATCGCGTCTGCGCCGTATCTGCAGGACATAAGTTTCGAATGCTGCGAGATGTGCTTCGTTCGCCGCCAACGCTTCAAGCGCGCGGCTTCCGCGCTTGGATGCAATTAGTTCCACAAGACACTCCACCGCCACGAATGCAGGAGTCGTGGTGTGAAAAACAGAAGGCATTTCGGTCTGGACGCGGATCACAATTTCGGAGAGTTTAGCAATCGGAGACATCTCGCTGTCGGTCAAAGCGATTAGCTTCGCGCCGCGCGAGACCGCGAACTTGGCCACCTGCATTGTGTAGCGACTGTATGGGCTTACTGTCACCGCCAGTACAGCGTCTCGCGGACCCACTGAACGGAGCGCATCGTTGGCCGTGCCCCCTATCCCGTCGATCAATATGGTGGGCGAGCCGAGCAATGATCCGACGTAGTGCATCAGATGCGCTGGAGGGAAACTCGAACGGAGGCCGATACAGAAAATGTGTCGTGACTCCACCATGAGATCGGCGGCTGCTGTCAGCTTCGCAATTGCGGAGGGCTGCGCCAGCTCGCTGAGATGACCAAGTAAGGCTTTGATTGTATCACAGATGAGCGCGCCATCGCCCTCGGCCTGCGGTTGCCCTGGGTATTCCTCTGAACGCTCGACCAAGCTTTTCGGCAGTTCCCTGATATTGTCCGCGAATACCTTTTTCAATTCGGCGAAGCCAGCGAACCCGAGGCACCTTGCAAGCCGCGTTAGTGTCACCGGAGGCACTCCTGCTCGGCGCGCCTGCTCCCTCATCGAAAGCAGCGCAACCTCAGTCGGATGATCGACCAACCAACATGCCGCGACCTTTATCTGCGGCGGCAACAGCTCGTAGCTGTCCTTGATGGCGCTTGCTATGGTCAGATCCAATGCCAATTACCTCGTAGGTTGAGCCGGTAAGTGCTGAACTCGGCAATACGATGGCTTTTCTCACCGATGGCTACAAGCGCCCGTCTTCGTCCAAGACGCGCGACGGTATGCGATGTTCGGCCACGCCGGGTGGATTGGACCCTCAGACACTGCGCCGCTGCCGACAGGTTGAGACCGCACAGCCGGTCATAGGCATACCAGCATGTCACGGTCGCGTTCGCTTTGACATCCTGATGCCGAAGCAGCCGATCTGCACACCAGCCTGCAGGGGATTGGGTCGCGACTTCAGCAGGGCATCCATATCTCTCTCCGGTCATGCCGCGACCATCAACGTGCACGCATTAAACTGAAATGCTGGTCCATCACTACTGAACTGAGCGACTGCTGACATTTCCCTCGTGGAAAAATCATCGCAGCAAGTTACGTGCCGGATTGTTCGCCGTTAGCAAACGCGGCGACCGGTATCTGCGCACCCTAATGATCCATGGCGCTCCGCGGCCGCAGGAGCTCTGGCTCGGCAAGCGGCGGTCTTCCAATGTTGCGGCAGTCACACTCGCCGCGAGGTCGATAGGTTGCGACGGTCACTCGTCGCTTTCCGAACTTGATGTGGGGCGGCACGGCTTCGGCGGATGTTCTTGACCGTTAAGCTGGGAGCGGACGAAATTCATCTTCGTCATCGTTCTCCGGCTCACGCGCACAATCGGTCTGCTCGGGAATGACCGGCCACTGGGTTCGCATCTCCGGCATGTGAGCGTCTTTATTCGATGTTCTGGGGCCGCCGGCAGTGTCCAGTTGAAGACCTCTGCGTTCAGAACCCGACATACTGTGGCATAAATATGCCGCCGTTGCGGCGGGAAATACATGGTTGCCCTCTTGCTAACACAGCGACATCGGCGGCACGCGGATTGCATGGACACAGCTAAGCATCCGCCACGCCTAAAGCAGTCTTGCAGCTCGCGAGCCAGGACCCACATGAATCTTGCTCAAACGATCCAAACCAACGGGTACGCTGCACTGTTGGGTGCGGTCCCGCCAATTGAGGCTTTGCCGCGTCCGTCACTGGTGTCTGTGTCATTTCGCCAGCAGCGGCTTTGCTTCCTGTCGCGTCTGGGGGGCGGCAGCGAAGTCCGGCACAGACAAATTGGACTTCAGCTTCGCGGCGAGTTGGACCAGGCGATCTTGCAATCGGCCCTGGACGGGTTGGCAGGGCGGGATGAGGTGCTGCGCACCACTGTCGGGGTGGAGGACGGCCAGCCGTTTCAGCGGGTCGGACCCGCGGACGCCGGCCTGCCGCTAAAGCGAGACGACCTGGGGGCAGCCGATGCGGAGGCGCGGATCGCAGCGCTAATGCTCTATGAACAGCAAGCGGCGTTCGGCTTGGACGCTTGGCGGCTGATCCGCACGCGGCTTGGGCTCCTGGCGGACGACCGGCCGCGGAAGATCGTGACCCGCGAACTCTACGCCGCGGCCCGGGAAGGCCGCGCGGATCGGCTGACCTCGTTGCCGGTGCATTATGCGGCCTACTCGCTTAGGCAACAGGGTTGGCTGGTGGGCGAGGTGTTGAAGCGTCAGTTCTGGCGGATGCTGGTGGGCATGCAAACGGTGCTGAAGCTGCCGACGGACCGGCCATGTCCGGGGCAGCAGGATAGCGGCAGTTACGTCGAGTTCATCTCACAGGAGCCGCCGACCGCGCAGCTCAATCGAGATCATGGGACGACGTTGGTTCATGAGTCTGCTGGCGGGCTGGTCGCGCGTGCTGGCGCGCTTGGCGGATCACGAAGAGCTGGTGATCGCAACCCCGAGCGCCAACCTCAGGCGCACCGAGATTGCACAGCTGATCGCTCCCTTCGTCAACCCCCTGGCGCTGCGGATCAATCTGTCGTGCAATCCAACGCTGGCGACCTTGCTGGAGCTAGAGTCCGGCCGCTCCTGTTGGCGGAGGAACGTCACCGCGTTCTGGTAGCGCCCATGATGAAAGCCGCCCATCCGCAGGACCGTTGTATTCAAGAGCCGTTTGAGGCCCAAGAGGAGCGAGATCCGGAGGGGATCGCGTCCGGTTGCGAGTACCAGGTCTTGAGCTATCGGGAGTTGAACTGCGGGCGATCTCGGCCACCACCGTTTTGCCAACCCCAAGCATCGCCCACCAACTCAGATCCGGGATCCTGGTCATGAATTTCATCGAAGGAACGCGCGTGGTCGCCGAGGGTGAGCTACAATCTCACAGCATCACTCGTCATCATGTCACAAAATTCTATCGCGAGCAGATCACAAACAGTGGATTCTACGACCAGCTTAAGTACGTTGTAGAACCCTCAATCAAAGAATTTGAGAGTCCTGGCACTATGGATACCAGTGGCGAGCACGACAATACGGTCGTGCCCGGACTTCAGCATAAGTACGCGCAGACCGGGTTGTTGCTGGTAACGGACCGTTGCGTTTCATACTGCCGTTTTTGCTTTCGGAAACGATTTGTAGGCCAGGACTCGGACGAAATCGCACTCGATTTCGCCCAGATTGCGCAATATATTGGCGGCCATCCTGAGATGACTAATGTGCTGCTATCGGGAGGCGACCCGTTCGTTCTCAGCACCGCCAAGCTCGACAAGATTCTCGATCATCTGCTGCCGATCCCACATTTGGACTCCATTCGGTTTGGTACAAAGGCTGTCGCCTACGAGCCCAGGCGGTTCCTGGATCCCGCCCTGTCGGCTTTGTTCCAACGAATCCATGAAGCATGTAAAACCGCAGTGATCGTTGCGCATTTCGATCACATTGGCGAAATCTCGGTCGATGCGGAGCGCGCCCTCCGCTCCTTACGCGCACAGGGCGTGCAACTCCTCAACCAGTCCGTGCTTCTCGCGAATGTCAACGATGATCCCGAAACCTTGGCGGAGACCTTCGCCAAGTGCCACCAAATTGGTCTCCGTCCTTACTATCTCTTTCAGGCTAGGCCGGTGAAAGGCGCATCGCATTTTCAGGTTTCACTACGCCGCGGATTGGAGATTGCGCACGGCATTAACCAACGTCTCAGCGGAATCCAAAAGACATTCAAATACATCATGTCCCACCGTACAGGAAAGATCGAGATCCTCGACCTTGGGGCCGATGGCCGCCTGTATATGCGGTATCATCAAAGCAAGACTACTGAAAAGATCGGGAAGATTTTTTCCCGGCCGTATCGGGAAGGTGCCTGCTGGTTGGACGATTTGCTTGAGGGATGAGATCAAAAGGGCGCGCAATGCTGATACTGGACCCAGAGCCAATGGATAACAGAAGCCCCGCCGCTTCCATACTGCATTCCTATGAGGCGCCAGTGATGGCTTTCCCCCTCCCCGCCGGAGCCGGGCGGCGAAAAGATCCTGCGCCGAGGGTGGGAATGCAAATGATGCGGCGGTGGCTGCGGCCTGGACAGTGTGCGTGTGTGATCTCGGGGCATCGGGACTGGAGGGCAATACCGTGTTGCTGATCCGTTTCCCCGATGGTCAAGCCCAGTTCATTGATGGAGCTTCCCGTGCGCCCGCGGTCGCTTCGGGACGATCAGGCCGGCGCGCGTTCACGACCGTATTGGTCAACCTTTGTTGTCGTGACTTTGGCAGGCTTGCTAGGTGTGTTCGATCTTTCTCCATGACGCAAGGTCGGTGCAGGTTGGCCGCATATTGCTGGTCAATAGGTGTCTCGATTTCCGCCTATTGGAAGGTTGCGGGCCCGCTCACCGCTTCTCTGGTGCTGGCGGGGTACGCACCCTCCAGCCAAGCTGTTCGCCTCGCCAGTAAAATTCGAGCGCATTACCGTGATAGCGGGCAACATCCAGGGAGTAGGCGATGCGAGTAGCCGTGGTGTGGAACCATGATCATACGGGGGTGATCAACCGGTTCGGTCAAGGTTGTCCCGAGCATTATGCTAGGGAGTCGGCCGAAGCCGTGGTAGCGGCACTGCGGGAGGGTGGCCACGAAACGCTGCTGTGCGAAGGCGACAAAGGTCTGCTCCTTACGCTTGAGCGGTTAATGCCGCCCGATCAGCAAGCCCGCCCCGCCGGAATGGTCTTCAACCTGGCGTACGGAATTCAGGGCGAGTGCCGTTACACCCACGTACCGGCCATGCTCGAGATGGCCGGCGTTCCGTACACCGGATCTAGCCCTCTCGGGCATGGGGTAGCGCTTGACAAAGTCATCACCAAGAGGCTGCTCCGCGATGGCGGCGTGCCGACGCCGAACTTCCGCGTGATGGGTCGCGGCACCGAGAGTTGTGGCGACCTGTGTTTCCCAGTGGTGGTCAAGCCACGTCACGAATCTACCAGTTTGGGGTTGCAGCTCGTACGCGAGCCCCCTCAGTTGAAGCAGGCCGTGGAAAACATCGTCACGCAGTACGGGCAGGATGCCCTCGTGGAAGAGTACATCGAGGGGCGGGAAATCTTTGTCGCACTGCTCGGAAACGAAGAGCTCGAGGTATTGCCTCCGGTGGAACGGGACTTCGGCGAGCGCGAGACGTGTTTTGCCACATGGGAAGAGACGCCACACGTTATTTGCCCCGCGCAAATCGGGAGCAACCTTGCGACGATCCTACGGGACATTTCAGTTGCGACCTTCCGTGCCTGCCAGTGCCGGGATTATGCCCGCATCGACCTCCGGATCAATCGCTCCGGCCAAGCCTTTGTCTTGGAAATAAACTCTATGGCGACACTCGGTTTGGGCAGCAACTATGTCCTGGCCGCGAGGACCGCCGGATACAGCTTCTCGAGTGTAGTCAATCGCATCCTGGATGTCGCTCACACGCGGTATTTCGGAAACGGCATCGCCAAGGCCGAACACGCGTCCAGCCGGTGTCTTGCGTAAGGTGCTCAGCCGGCGCAGCGACCGCGAACGTGGCAGCTAGCCGAAGAGAAGGCAGCGCCGAGTGTAGAACGACGGTTCGACGGCTTCCACTGTCCGTTTCCTCACGATCTTCGGGTCTCAGCGGGCAAATTCCCAAGATCGAGTATCCAGGATGTGCTATCGCCACCATTGCGGTCAAAGTTCCGGCCGCAGCCGAGCTGATCTGGACCGAGTTCCTGCGCATGCAAACGCGGCGCGGTCTGGCGCGGCGTCAAGCTGGTGGTTTCCAATGCCCACGAAGGCATCAAGGCGGCCATTGTCCGCCTCGAGGCGGCGGCCGCTCTTGCCGGCATGGGCGATCACGTTGCGGACAAATGAACCCCGGCGGTCCTGCCAGGTGGCGCACAGAACCTTGGAACCGCCGTCATTGGGAAGATGCGCCACTGCAGGCTTGCCGCCTCTGCGTCTCCTGGGCGAAGACGGTGGCGATGAAGCCCGAGACGTCTGAGTACCACGCCCTTTGTCCAACGGAGGTTTGCTATGGATGAGAGGACTAATGTTGGCCACTCGGCCAATGACGCAGATAAAATAAAAGCCAGGTCAAAACTTAACAAATAATTACTTTCAAACTCTCCTCATTTGTGAAAAAATTGTCTCTCAAATGGCCATATGGAATTAGTCACAACAAGGGACCATCCAATGTTATTGTCTGATATAGAATCGCATTTTAGTGATGATTACTTACACTTTTCGGATTTGGTTAATCCTCCAGAGAGAAGTGATCGGGAAGCAAATGTAATCTGGGATCTTCTTTCACTTGAACACGGTAGCTCAGTTTTAGAATTGGGATGCGGCTATGGTCGGATTACAAACCGATTGGCAGAGAGAGGAGCGCGGGTAACCGGACTTGATGCCTCGCCGGCCTTGTTAAAAGCAGCGGAAGCGGACGCCACCGAGCGCCACATAGATGTTGACTATGTTCTTGGTGACATGCGCTCACTGCCGTGGCGTAATCGCTTTGACGCCGTTTTTCTATGGTACACGACGTTTGGTTATTTCGATGAACCGGATAATGAGCGAATTCTTCAGGAAGCCGCCGCTTCGCTTCGAAAGGGCGGGCGTCTGCTGATCGATCAGCTCAATAGCTCGGCTTGGCCACGCGACGAGCTTCCTACCTGCCACGTTCTGCAGCGTGACGACGATCTAAGAATCGATATAAGCAGTTACGATGCGCCAAGCGATCGGGGAAACTGCGACAGGATTGTCGTCCGCAATGGATGCGTTAGACGAACGCGTCTTTCTATCAGACTCTACGGGCTCTCTGAATACGATCGCATGTTGCGAAGCGCTGGGTTCCAGGATGTTGCGACTTATGGACAGGAAGGGGGAGAATTCACACCCGAAGGTCCGCGTCTCGTGGTCGTGGCGATCAGGTAAACGGACGTTCAGTGATCGTTGCGTCAAACGGAATACGATTACCGCTGCGAGAGCGGCTGGTGTGCGCGATTGGGTCAAGGTTCAACCGGAGTGCGCGATAGACTTCGCCACGAACAGCTAATCGGTTCTCTGGCGGCTGATCGGGAGCGTCCATGATATTTCTCCACTTGACCCGCGCGTCGTCAAAGCTCAGGAGCCAGTCGCCGTCCAAACACTCCGCCCGGAACTTGCCGTTGAACGATTCGACGAATGGATCGTCCGTCGCGTCTTCCGGCCGCGGTAAATCAAGCTCGACATCCTTCTGAATAGGCCGACATGTTGAGGTCGCGGGAGGGAATCGACTATCCAGCGGGCGATCCGGGTCGACTAGGCTCCGAGTTCACTGGTGCTGCATACCCGCTCGAGCGTCACCACGGCATCTTCACTGCGATAGCTAAGTCGAGGATCGACAAGCGCGAGAAGATGTCGACGACGGGTAGCACGCGGATCTTGCGCCCGGTCGCCAGCTGGTCCGACACCATCCTCCCGCAGCTTTGGCTTCGGTCGGCGCTTTGGGTCTGTTTGCGTAACTGCAAACTCATCTCATACAGGCGACAGATTCGCGTCGGAAAGGCAAGGTGCATGAAAATACATGATCCGCCGGGACGAGATCCCAAGAAAAATGAGGTCGCGGCGACATGCGTTTAGAGCGCGCTTGTTTGATTAAGCCTTCATCTGCGGACTTCATTGAGGCCAACGGTCATGCGCCGCATACAAATGCGTATTACGCAAAAACGGGACAATCGTTCCGCTAAATCGCGGACAGCAGTTTCACTAAGCCGCGGACAGCAGGATGGGGTCGGCCCTCGGTTGCCTGGTTGAACTCATTTCCGATTGATTTTGCCGTTTTCGGCGCCGGTCAAGAGCGGCGGTGTTTTTTGCTTTCTCATGCTGTCGCCTTCGAGGGTGAGGCGATGGGCGTTGTGGATGATCCGGTCGAGAATGGCGTCGGCGATTGTCGGCTCGCCGATCATGGCGTGCCCCTGGGCGATCGGCAGCTGCGCGGTGATCAGCGTCGATTTCCGGCGATGGCGTCTGACCTGCCGCGGGCAATTTCCTCCAGTTGGGATCAGAGTCCGGCCTCGTTTGAAGATCATCGCGGTTTTGCGCGAGCATGAGGCGGGGGCGAAGGCGGGCGATCTGGCCCGCAAGCACGGGATCTCGGAGGCGACGCTGTATACCTGGAAGGCGAAGTATGGCGGGATGGAAGTGTCCGACGCCAAGCGCCTGAAGGCCTTGGAAGACGAGAACGCGAAGCTGAAGAAAGCTGCTCGCCGACCAGATGCTGGAAGCTTCGGCGCTGCGCGAGCTTCTGTCAAAAAAATGGTAGGGCCTGTCGCCAAGCGCGAAGCCGTCGCGCATCTGCAGGCCACGATGGGCTTGTCGGAGCGGCGGGCCTGTTCCTTCGTGGGCGCCGATCGCAAAATGATCCGCAACCAGTCCCGGCGTCCGCCCGAGCAGGAACTGCGCGGCCGTCTGCGCGACCTCACCAATGAGCGCCGGCGCTTCGCATCGACGCCTGTTCATTCTGCTCAGGCGCGAGGGCGAGGCATCGGGGAGCAACCGCATCTATCGGCTCTACCGCGAGGAAGGGCTGGCGGTGCGCAAGCGTCGGGCAAGGCGACGAGCGGTCGGCACGCGGACGCCGATCCTGGTCGAGGCGAAGCCGAACGCGCGCTGGTCGCTGGACTTCGTGCACGACCAGTTCGCCTGCGGCCGATGCTTCCGCGTGCTCAACATCGTCGACGACGTGACGCGGGAATGGCTGGCCGCCATCCCTGACACCTCGATCTCCGGCCGGCGTGTCGCGCGCGAACTTACGGACCTGATCGCCAAGCGCGGCAAGCCCGACATGATCGCCTCCGACCACGGCACGGAGTTCACCTCGAACGCGATCCTCGCCTGGTCGAAGATCATCGCGTAGAATGGCACTACATCGCGCCGGGCAAGCCGATGCAAAATGGCTACGTCGAAATCCTTCAACGGCCGGATGCGCGATGAGCTGTTGAACGAGAGCCTGTTCTTCGGCCTCGATCACGCCCGAAGCGCCATCGCCGAATGGAGGCAGGACTTTAACACGGCGAGGCCTCATTCCTCGCTCACCTACCAGACCCCGGCGGCCTTCGCCGGAACCCTCGCCGCAACCGGCTATGCCGCTCCGCTCGATATGGGCTTCGCGTCTCCGCCGGTTGCTCAACCCGCGCCCTACGGCGTAACAGAAACAGCTGAGGCTCTAATCGCTGCGGATTGCGCCGGCGGCAATGGCGACAGGGCCGTGGCGCTCATTGGTCGGGCCTTTGCATGCGTGTTTCAGAATTCGCGGACACCGATTCCGCTAATTCGCGGACAGCGATTTCAGTAATTACGGGACAGTGATTCCGCTAATTCCCGGACACTTTTCGGGGCGGATCTAACGGTCGGTTCTCGGGAGCGCCGTTCTGGCACTTTGCCCTCTCATCATCGGGTTGAGAGGGGCCATGCCAAGACGGAGCAAGCGAGGCGAACGACAGTGAAAGACCTACGATCAATCCTGCGCCTGCGAGTGAGCAAGGCCTCTCGGTGCGTGCGGTGTCGGAACGGCTGAAGATCAGCAAGACTTCGGTTTCGACCTATCTGTTGCCGGCACGTGAGGCTGGCATCTAAGACTGGCCGCTGCCGCCGGGCGGTGACAATGACGCATCGCTTGAGCGTCTGTTTCGCCGGGTTGGCCGTCCGCCGCAGCATCTGGACGAGCCCGATTGGGCGATGATCTCGCGCGAACTGAAGCGCCGATCCTACGGCGGAGTACTGTCAAAAATGCTGCTTGAGACGCGGACCGTTCAACATATGTCGCCGCCCACCTGGCACGAGCAGCCTGACGTAGCGGTGCCGATGCAATGGTTTCATCAAAGTCCCGCACGCAAACCGCATCGACCGCAGGCGTGCCGAGCTTCAGCAATGCCACAGCACTCTTGGGTGCACTGATCAAGCGCCGGGCCAGATCGACCTTGGACGTCTGCAGCCGACGCATCGCAGGAGTCCCACGGAGTTGCCACCTTTAACGCCAATAGCGCGCCTTCCTGCCGGCACGCACCGCAGTGAGGTGCGTCGTTTGGATTGACCGACCTAACAGAAATCGTTCGGATCCCGATCGCCGAGTGGTGCTTTGGTCTAGTAGCGGATCGCGCCCGAGGGCACGTAGCTGGAAGCCAGAAGATCTGAGAGTCGGGCGAGGCCTAACCTGTATTCTTCATCCGTCGCCGGCGAACTCAGCGACAGCCTGACAGCTTGCGGTGCTGACGCTCGTCCGACCGTAAACCGATCCGCTTCGATGCAGCTCACTGACGCCGCCCGCGCGGCGCTGACAAACTCGCTGGCGCGCCACGGTTCAGGTAGGTGGAGGAATACGAAAGGACATGGCGACGCGTCGACCGGGATAAGGTGTCCGAAGGCACCGCGGGCCAGCGTCCATCGGTGGCGGGTTTGCTCGGCTTGCCAATCACACAGCTTCTTTAGGATACCGCGGCGCAGCCACTCCGCCGCGATCTCCGCCTGCAGAAAGGGGCCACCGAGTGTCAGCCCATGTTTGACCCCCTCCAGCATCTGAATGTGCGCGTTTGGGCACTGCAAAAAGCAAACCCGCATAGCCGGGGCGACGTATTTGGAAAGGCTGTAGAGATGGAAGGTGCGTTCCGGCGCCAGACTGGAAATCGACACGGGCCGCTGCCCCGACAGCAAAGCGGCGAATGGATCATTCTCGATCACTAACAGGTCGTTGCTGCGAGCTACGTCTGCAATGGCCTGCCGCCGCTCCAATGACATCGTCGCACCAGTCGGATTCTGCAGAGTTGGGCTTACAAAGAGGAGGCGCGCCTTCGAACCGCGTGCCCGTTCGTGGAACTCGTTTGGCGTGATGCCTTCCGCGTCCATTGGTATTGCGAGCATTTGGTGGTTTCGCAACCTCAGCATATGCGCTAGCCCGAGATATGTAATCTCTTCCACCAGGACCGGATCCCCAGGCTGAGTGAGCATGCTAAGGAGGATGAGGAATGCTTCTTGGGCACCGCGCGTGATAGTGAGGTTCTCGGGTTCGCACGCATCGCCGAGGGATTCGATCCACCCTGAGCCGAGGTCGCGGTGTGAGCGGTAGCCAAGGTCGGGCGCATAGCCCGATAGGGAGCGTTCCACGATCTTGGTACCGATGTGGGAAAACACACTGCTGAAGGCTTGCTTGCGCAATGCCGGCTCGACAAGCGGCGTGGCCAAGAGCAGTCCGAAATTCAACATGTGGTTGAAGTCTTCCCGCAGCACCAATGGCTGCCTGCCATCAGTTGCCTCGCGTACCCGGGTGCCGTGGCCGACCTTTGAATAGACCACCCCCCATTCTCCGGCGATCTGGTAGGCGCGGGCCACCGTCGCTATTGTCAACCCCACCCTCCAGGCCATGTCTCTGTGTGAAAGCAAACGCTCCCCCGGTGTGAGTTCACCGGTCTGCACAGCGGCCCTAATTGCTTCCGCGAGGGCCCGATATCGATAGCCGCTCACCTTCGACAGGTCTGGCACCCAGTTTCTCACGTGCTATCCTCGGCATTGGCAACCGCTCGAAACCGCGTCGTCCTCTGAACCGCCTCTCGTCCATCTACATTAGAGTGACATGGTGTCAAGACTCGATTTTGACACAATGCTCGGTGGCAAACGGAGCAATGGCAAGCGGCAGGGGCAGCACCGATCTCTTCCGTCGTCCACCGGAGGGACGTGCTTCCTGCACGATAGTGCAATCTTTGAAAGGCGCAGAGAGAATGAGAAGCGGATCTGCGGCGTTATCGACGAAATCTGGCTCGCTCTCTGGGGGGCGAATGGGAGCGAATGCGGGCGCAACTGTAGTAATGCCTTGAGCCCGGCCTGCGTCTGGCTTGGGCGCCAGCACAGCAAATACACACTGACGTTGCTCCAATTAACTCCTTCGTTCAAACGTGGGGTAATCGCGGAGCCATTCGCCCCGAGGCCAGTAGGTAATGCAAAAGAGCGGGTGGTTAGACGGGCTCACGACTGCACGCCGGGCCCAAGCATCATTGGAGAACAACGGTGGGCAAATATCGGTTTCGACGTCTCGTTTTGCATTGACGGGCATCCTTTGTCCTTCGAATCGAAGGAGGCGCTATGGGCAGGTTCCTCATGGGAGCGCCACGCGGACTGAGGCAGTCCGTCGAGCGATACAGCATAGTCAAGATAGCCTGAGGGCGCTCGCCAACGCTCGAGATCAATCAGAAGACCGTTGCCAATGCGGGAGCGGACCTCGGTGGCCGATCTGCCGACTGGCCCAAGAGAGCCGAGATCGACGGTGCTCTCGCCCGAGGAGGAGGCTGTCATGGTCGCCTTCCGGCGCTACACACTGTTGCCGCTCTGATGATTGCCTCTATGCCTTACAACCGACGATCCCGCATCTGACGCGCTCGTCACTGCACCGCCGCTTGCAGCGCCACGGCATCGGCCGCCTGCCAGACGTCAAGGCGACGAGCCGGCGAGGTGGCCAAGGTGCGCACCGAACGGGGCAAGCTGCACATGTTCGCTGCCATCGATCGCACCTCGAAGTTCGCCTTCGTGGAACTGGCACGAGAAGGACGCCACCGCCGCCTCGAGAGACTTCCTGCTGCGCCTGATCGCGGCCGTTGCTTACAAAGCGTCCGCCGCGCGCGAGGGTCACCACCGCAGTCCGAGCATCGTGCTTGGGGACTTGAGTTTGGCGGGTTGGTCGACGCGAGCTTCTCTCGGCTATCACACCAACCTCGGGAAGGCACGAATGCGAGGGCTGGTCCAAGACGCGGCACTGCGGCATGTTGGGTGCGAAAGCGATTAAGAAAATTGCATTGAATTACCATTTCATCCGCACGCCATCGGGATCGTAGAGCGGCCCAAGGGTAACGGTGGCATCGAACACCTGCCGGGCGATGTCGACCTTAACGCGCGCGCCGGGTTCTAGCGCCGTCCGAGTATGGGCCAGAGCGACCGGCTTACCAATCCGAAATCCGAAGGCGCAGGAGGAGGTCTGCCCAACGATCTGCCTGTCGAGATAAATTGGCTCATGGCCCAGCGGTACGGCACTTTCGTCATCGAGCGTCAACGAGATTATGCGCGAACTTCCGCCGCGAGCACGGGCTTCGGCCAGCACGTCGGCCCCAATGAAGCCGCCCGTCTTGCGGGTCGCAAAGTCCAGCCCAGCTGCGACCGGGGTGATGTCACTGTCCAGCTCATGCCCCATGGCGCAGAAGCCCTTCTCAATCCGCATCGACGTCTGGGCGAACAAGCCGGCCGGCAGTGCGCCTGCCGAATTGAGTTCGGCATAGATTGCGCTTGCATCCTCAGCTCGGCAGGTGATTTCCCAACCGGCTTCGCCAACATAGGATATTCGCGCGCCGCGGATGTCCTTGCCGGCCATGTGGCCCGCACCATGCTTGAAATAGCCGAGCTCGGCCAGCCACGGCGCGCCGCATTTGGCCACGATCCTGGCAGCCTCGGGTCCCATTATGCCGAGGACCGCATACATGTCGGTGCTTTCAGTGATCTTTACGCTGAAGCCCTCAGAATGGCGGTGCAGCCAAGTCAGGTCGCGCTTGATCGCATTGGTGCCGACGAAGAGTCGGTAGTGATCTTTGGCGAGGCGTTGCGCGGTTAGGTCCGATTCGAACGTGCCGCGGTCGTTCAGCATCGCGGTATAGATTACGGACCCTGGGGCTCGCCCTACGAATCCAGCGCAGACCCTTAGTAGGAAAGCCTCGGCATCGGGGCCCGTGACTTCGATCTTACCGAAAGAGGAGGCATCGAAGATAGCAGCTTCCTCATGCGCTGCTTCCACCTCAGCCCGCACGTTCTCAAACCAATCGGGGTGGCCGAATCGCAGCATGGGATCGGCAATCTTACCAAAGTAGAGCGGGCGCTCCCAGCTATAGAACTGACCCATATGCGACTTTGCCGCGCGGTATTCGCGGTCGAGCGGGAGTCGGCGAAGGTTGCGCACAGTCTTCAGCTGCTTGCCTGGGTAGGCGATGTCGTAATGAGTGCCAAGGATCTCGGGCGCGCGGGCCATCAGGTGTTCGACGCTATTGAACATGGGTGCGAAGCGCTGGGCATCAGCCTCGCTCAAGTCGTAGGCGGTGTGGCCATGAACTATGCAATGCGCGAGGTTCATGCCCGCACCGCCGCCCGAGGCGATGCCTACTGAGTTCATTCCGCAGCCCAAGTAGAGCCCGCGGGTCTCGGCGGTCTCTCCCAGCATAAACGCCCCATCGGGCGTGAAGCTCTCTGGGCCGTTTAACAGCATCTTCACCTCGGCAGACTCCAGGGCGGGCAGGCGGTGCAGCGCTTTCACCATCATGGGTTCGAAATGATCCCAATCTTCGGGCAAAAGGGCGAATTCGAACGTCTCGTCTAAAGCCCCTGGCGCAATTGGCTTACCCATCGGTTCGAAGCAACCAACCAACAAACCACCCGAATCGTCGCGAATGTAGAGATGGTTGTCATGGTCTGAGAGCGTAGGAGTGTTGCCGACGATACCCTTGATTGGCTTCGTTAACAGGTAGAAATGTTCACATGCCAACACCGGAATCTCGGCTCCGGCAGTGGCGCCGACCTCGCGCGACCACAGCCCAGCACAAAGCGCGATCGCATCGCACATTACCGTGCCTTTCGTGGTTTGGACCCCGCGGACGCGACGGTTCTCAGTAAGGATGCCGGTCACGCCCGTGCGCTCGAAAAGATTCGCACCAGAGTTCTTAGCGGCTTTGATCAGCGCGGCGCAGACATCTGAGGGCGACACCCGACCATCGTCTGGGGACCATACGGCGCCTGAGACGTCATCGGTATTCATCAGCGGCCAGCGCTCCTTGGCCTCGCCAGCCGAGATTGACCGGGCGTTGACTCCGTAGGCATGCGCCAGTGCCTCCTGCCGTTTAATATGTATCAACCGATCGGGATTAGTGGCGATTGAGAGAGAACCTTTCTGAATCCAGCCAACCGCCTGACCGGTGTCTCTTTCGAGTTTCGAGTAAAGCTCAACGGAATACTGAATCATCCGCGTCAGGTTGTGCGAATGACGCAGTGCGCGGACCTGTGCTGCAGAATGCCAAGTTGTACCCGAGGTCAGGGCATTTCGTTCTAAAAGAATCGCATCGGAGACGCCCATCTTGGCGAGGTGATAGAGAGTGGAGCACCCCATGATGCCTCCACCGATAACGATGACGGACGCATGGGAAGGCAGGGTGTCGGTCATAACGAAATCCTAGTTGGGATGGGTTGCCATTCGCACGCTTGGTTGCGGTCGAGATTTGCTAATTAACTACTAAATATCACGAGGTCGATGTCTTCAATTCGCAAAATAACACCATGGCAACTTGGCAGCGACTCAAGGCACCGGTCCAGGCAGTCCGATCTGTCCACCCTCACACACGAACTCCATCGAACAGCAGGTTTTTTACCAGCATTTGCATCGTCACCGGCTTCTAGAACGAGAGACCCGGAACGGGGGCGACGGAGTTTCGGACGCCTGCTCCGCTTCGAGCCGCTCCACGGCACCCGCGTCTGGGTGACAGAGGCGGCCATCAGCGTTGCAGCGATCGACGGCATAGGCCGGACAGCCCACTTTTCCGATCAAGGGCTTGCGGGGAGTCGCCGGGGGGGCGTCATCGGAGCGCTTTCATGCGATCTGCCGTATTGGTTGTCACCAATGCAGCCACCGCCCCATTTTGGCCTGAGGCTGCCATCAATGCTTATCTTCAGGTAAGCGGTGCGAGCACTGCGAAACCACCCTCACTAGGATGGTTAGTGGTGGGCGTGCTCATCCGATTGAGTTGTGGGCACCGACACGGATGAGCCATTCCCCCGCCGCTTCATCGACGACGCCGTCGGGTAGACGGTCGGCATCCCATCCAACTGCGTGAACCATGCCCACGCTGTTCTCGTGGCCTCGCGCGATCACCTGCTCGTCGACTCGAAACTCGAGGTTAGCGACCGCGTCGCCCTCCTCGTGCTTGACCGCCACGACGTCCGCAACGAACTGACCGGGACGGCCCTGATCGACGATATCGTGCGGACGGTCGACTGGATCAATGGTGAGGCGGCCGTTTCGGTGTTGGTCTTGACCGGAGCTGGCAAGGCTTTTTCCGCCGGCGGCAATGTTAAGGACATGCGGGATCGTAGAGGGAGCTTCGCCGGCGATGTCTTTGAGGTGCAAGATCGCTACCGCCGGGGAATCCAACGCATCGCGCTCGCCATGCAC
>NZ_AZUV01000027.1:0-68058 GCF_000513875.1 Mesorhizobium sp. WSM1293
CCCTACTTCCCTACTTCCCTACTTCCCTACTTCCCTACTTCCCTACTCCCCTACTCCCCTACTCCCTTACTAAGCTGCCAGATCGCGCAGCACGTATTGCAGGATGCCGCCGTTCTTGAAGTAGTCGAGCTCATCCAGCGTATCGATGCGGCAGATGATCGGCACGTTCTTCACCGTGCCGTCGCCATAGGTGATTTTGGCGATCATCGTCTGGCGCGGCTTGATGGTGCTCAGCCCGTCGATCTCGACCAGCTCGTCTCCCTTGAGGTTGAGCGATGCCCATGAGGTGCCTTCCTCGAAGACGAAGGGGATGACGCCCATGCCGACCAGGTTCGAGCGATGGATGCGCTCGAAAGACTGGGCGATGACCGCGCGGACACCGAGCAGATTGGTTCCCTTGGCCGCCCAGTCGCGCGACGAGCCGTTGCCGTATTCGACGCCGGCGAAGACGACCAGCGGCACGCCTTCCCTTTTGTACTCCATCGCCGCGTCGTAGATCGATTCCTCTTCCTTCGACGGGTAGTGAATGGTGTAGCCGCCCTCGCGGCCGTTCTCGCCCAGCATGTGGTTGCGGATGCGGATGTTGGCGAAGGTGCCGCGCATCATCACCTCGTGATTGCCGCGCCGTGTGCCGTACTGGTTGAAGTCGGCGACACCGACGCCGTGGTCGGTGAGATATTTTCCGGCCGGCGACGCTGCCTTGATCGATCCGGCCGGCGAGATGTGATCGGTGGTGATCTTGTCGCCGAACAGGCCGAGCACGCGGGCGCCCTTGATGTCGCCGATCTTGCCGAAACCTGATGTCATGCCGGCGAAATAGGGCGGGTTCTGCACATAGGTCGAGTTGTCGTCCCAGGCATAGGTCTGGCCTTCCGGCGCCTTGACGTTCTGCCAGTACTCGTCGCCCTTGAAGACGTCGGCATATTTGCGGGCGAACAGCTCGCGGGTGACGTTCTTCTCGATGAACTCCTGGATTTCGGCCGAGCTCGGCCAGATGTCCTTGAGGTAGACCGGCTCGCCGTTCTTGTCCTCGCCGAGCGGCTCTGTCGTGAGGTCCTTGGTGACAGTTCCGGCCAGCGCGTGCGCGACGACCAGCGGCGGCGAGGCCAGATAGTTGGCCTGCACGTCAGGCGAGACACGGCCTTCGAAGTTGCGATTGCCTGACAGGACCGCGGCGGCGATCAGGCCCTTGTCGTTGATGGTTTTGGAGATCGGCGCCGGCAGCGGGCCGGAATTGCCGATACAGGTGGTGCAGCCGAAGCCGACCAGGTTGAAGCCGATCTGGTCGAGCTCCTTCTGCAGGCCGGATTTCTCCAGATATTCGGCGACCACCTGGCTGCCGGGAGCCAGCGAGGTCTTCACCCACGGCTTCTGCTTCAAACCGAGCCGGTTGGCATTGCGGGCCAAAAGACCGGCGCCGATCAGCACGCTCGGGTTCGAGGTGTTGGTGCAGGAGGTGATGGCGGCAATGACGACATCGCCGTGACCGAGATCATGGTCGGTGCCTTCGACGGCATAGCGCTTGGAGATTTCGGCCGCCTTCTTGTATTCGGTCTCCATCGCCTTGGCGAAGCCTTCCGGAATGCCTTCCAGGGCGACGCGGCCTTCAGGCCGCTTGGGGCCGGCCATCGACGGCACGACGGAACCAAGTTCGAGCTCGAGCAGATCAGTGAAGACAGGGTCGGCCGAGCCGGTTTCACGCCACAGGCCCTGCGCCTTGGCGTAGGCCTCGACCAGCGCGATGCGGTCCTCGCTGCGGCCGGACATTGTGAGATAGCGGATGGTTTCCGAGTCGACTGGGAAGAAACCGCAGGTGGCGCCATATTCGGGGGCCATGTTGCCGATGGTGGCGCGGTCGGCCAGCGTCATGTTGGAGAGGCCCGGGCCGAAGAACTCGACGAACTTGCCGACGACCCCCTTCTTGCGCAGCATCTGGGTGACGGTGAGCACGAGGTCGGTGGCGGTGACGCCCTCTTTCAGCTTGCCGGTGAGACGGAAGCCGATGACTTCCGGCAGCAGCATGGAGACCGGCTGGCCGAGCATGGCCGCCTCGGCCTCGATGCCGCCGACGCCCCAGCCGAGCACGCCCAGGCCGTTGATCATGGTGGTGTGCGAATCGGTGCCGACGCAGGTGTCGGGATAGGCTGTGGTTTCGCCGTCCTCGGTGTTGGTCCACACCACCTGGCCGAGATATTCGAGGTTGACCTGATGGCAGATGCCGGTGCCGGGCGGCACGACGCGGAAGTTGCGGAACGCCTGCTGGCCCCATTTCAGGAATTTGTAGCGCTCTTCGTTGCGCTCATATTCCAGCTCGACATTGCGGGCGAAGGCCATCGGCGTGCCGAATTCGTCGACGATGACGGAATGGTCGATGACGAGGTCGACCGGCACCAGCGGGTTGATCTTCTGCGGATCGCCCCCGAGCGAAGCCATGGCGTCGCGCATTGCGGCAAGGTCGACCACGGCCGGAACGCCGGTGAAATCCTGCATCAGCACGCGGGCCGGGCGATAGGCGATCTCGACGCCGGCGGTGCCCTTATCGGTCAGCCAGCCGGCCACCGCCTGGATCGATTCCTTGGTGACGGAGCGGCCGTCTTCGTTGCGCAGCAGGTTTTCCAGCAGCACCTTCATCGAATAGGGCAGTTGCGAGATGCCGGTAAGGCCGTTCTTTTCGGCCTCGATGAGATCGAAATAGGCATATTCAGCGCCGCCTGCGGTCAGCGTGCGGCGGCAATTGAAACTGTCGAGAGATTTTGACACGTGCGATCCTTGTCTGTTCAGCCTGAAAGGGAACGGACGCCGATGGCATGCAATCACGCGCAAAGGTGCGGGTACGGCCATTTCCGCTGTCCGTTCCCAAGCAACCCGAGCCGTTCAAGGCGGCGCGTGCGCTGGTTCGGCGCTAATTCTGTTCCCGTGCCGACCGCTGGCACGGATGCACCGCATATAGAGAATTTTCTGGAATAGTTCTAGACAGTTGGAAAGCAATTTTGTGCGATGCGGCAGCGGCCGCGACACATGGTTTCAGGGCAGGCGAGGAATGCGGCTGATCGCCGAAAATCTGGGCGGCGAGCGAGGCGGCGACGCGGTGTTTTCTGGCATCGGCTTTGCCTTGGAGGAGTGTCAGGCGCTTATCGTCACCGGGCCGAACGGATCGGGCAAGTCGACCTTGCTGCGGATCATCGCCGGGCTGCTGCCGGCGGCGGAAGGCAGCGTGAGGATTGAGGGCGTCATGAAGGTTGAAGACGGGGGCGAAGCGTTTCCGTCTGTCGCCTCGGCCTGTCACTATCTCGGCCACCAGAACGCAATGAAGCCGGCGCTCAGCGTGGCGGAGAATTTGCGCCTTTGGCGAGACTTCCATGGCGACGGACAGCTCGGCGTCGAAGAGGCGCTGGAAACGGTCGGGCTCGGCGGCATCGGCCACCTGCCGTTCGGCTATCTATCGACCGGGCAGCGGCGCCGCGCGGCGATCGCCAGGCTTTTGGTCAGCCACCGGCCATTGTGGCTGCTGGACGAGCCGACGGCGGGGCTGGACAAGGCGGCGGAGGCGCGGTTTGCGGGGTTGATGGCGAGGCATTGCGCGGATGGCGGGATGATTGTCGCGGCGACGCATCTGCCGCTCGGGATCGAGGGGATCGAGTTGAGGATGGGGGAAGCCGGTTGATGGTGTCTGGGCGAAAGCATCTCAAACCATGCTAGCGCTCTTCCTGCGCGACATCCGCCTCAACATTCGTGCCGGCGGCGGAGCGCTGACCGGGGTCATCTTCTTCCTCGCCGTCATCGTCACCATCCCGTTCGGGGTCGGGCCGGACCTGAAGCTGCTGGCCCGCATCGGACCGGCCATCCTGTGGATCGGCGCGCTTTTGTCCTGCCTGCTCGGGCTCGACCGGTTGTTCCAGGCCGATCGCGAGGACGGTTCGCTCGATCTCCTGGTGCTCGGCAACGATCGCCACATGCTGGCCTTGACGGTGCTGGTGAAATGCCTGGCGCATTGGGCGGGCAGCGTGCTGCCGCTGGTCATTGCGGCTCCCTTGCTCGGCCTGTTCATGAACATGGAGCCGCTCGGCATCGGCGCCACGGCGCTGACGCTGCTGGTCGGCACGCCGGCCATCACGTTCATCGGCGCCGCCGGTGCGGCGGTGGCGGTGGCGCTGCCGCGTGGCGGGCTGCTGATCTCGGTGCTGGTGCTGCCACTGACCATCCCGGTGCTGATCTTCGGCGTTTCGGCAAGCTATGGGGCGACCGCCAATCCCGACCCGTTTCTGCAGCCCTTCCTCATTCTTGCCGCGCTGACCCTGTTTCTTGGCGTGCTGGGTCCTGTCTCGGCGGCGCTGGCGCTGCGCCATGGCACGGATTGACGCAGCGTATGACTGCGGCTCGGCGACCGATTGCGAAGCCGACGGAGCGAGGCTAAGGAAAAGCATGTCTAGACTGGGCGACATGATCGGCTTGGAAGGCCCCACTTCAGCGGGACCTGCCGCATGAGTGCGCATGCACTCTACGTGACCGCCGCCTATGGCATCACTGCCGTGGTGCTGGCCGGATTGATCGGCTGGATCCTGCTCGACCAGCGGGCGCGCAAGCGTGAGCTTGCCGAACTGGAGGCGTCCGGCGTGAGGCGTCGCTCCGACAAGGTCGCCAAGCCATGAGCACCGAAACGGAAACGCCGCCGCCCAGTCGTCGCCTGTTCGTGCTTCTGCCGCTGCTGATCTTCCTCGGCCTGGCCGGACTGTTCCTGTCGCAGCTGCTGTCGGGGCGCGATGCTTCGGAAGTGCCGTCGGCCCTGATCGGTCTGCCTGCGCCGCAAACCAGCCTGCCGGCGCTGGAGGGCTCAAACCTGCCGGGGCTCGATTCGAAAACCTTCGCCGGCAAGGTCACATTGGTCAACGTCTTCGCGTCGTGGTGCGCGCCATGCCGCGAAGAGCACCCGGTGCTTCTGGCGTTGTCGCAGGATAAGCGTTTCACCATGGCAGCGCTGAACTACAAGGACCGGCCCGAAAACGCACGCCGGTTCCTCGGCGATCTCGGCAATCCGTTCCAGGCGATAGGGGTCGACGAAGCGGGCCGCGCGGCGATCGACTGGGGCGTCTACGGCGTGCCGGAAACTTTCGTCATCGGCAAGGACGGCAAGATCGCCTACAAACATGTCGGCCCGCTGACGCCCGAGACGGTGCAGGCGTTGCTGTTGCCGCAGATCGACAAGGCACTGGCGGCGCGTTGATATTCAGGTGATGCCGGCCTGCAAACAGCGGCTTCCTGCGCGTCCGGTGCTCGCGTACCAAAAGTACGCTCCGCTCCGGTTCTCGGAAACCACCGTTTTCGACTCGGCCTGACCTGAATCTCAACGCACCTTGGCGGCGCGTCTTATCGGGCTTGAGATCAGCCGTAGATCTGCTTGTGGATCTGGTAGAGCATTTCCGAGCGGTCGGCGCGCATGTCGGCCAGATCGCGGCTGGAAAAGCTGTCGATTTCGGCGACAAGGCGGTTGTAGTGCTTGCGCTTGGCAATGCTGTTGCGAGCGCGGGTCATGAGACTGTCGAGGATCATAGCAAGGTTCCTTTTTGGCGCCGCATTTCGGCGGCGGTTTCTTCCTCCCTTGATCGATACGAAGCATGACATAGTAATGGTGCATTGCAAAAAGAAGATGTTGCAATGCACCATTGCGCTGGACGCATAGCCGGTTAATGCGGCGCTAACGTCATGCGCAGAGCCGGCAAGCGATCTTTTGTGGGACACTGTGCGTACCCACATTGCCTTCTGTCCCTCCGGCTGGCTTGATCCCTGTCATTGATGCCGGGAGGAAAGCATGGCGGCCGCAGACTATTATGAAATTCTCGATCCGCGCTTCGCGCGCCTGTTCAACGGCAACGCGCAGGTCGAGAAGCTATTCACCGGATGCCAGTGGGCGGAGGGGCCGGCCTGGTTCGCCGCCGGCCGCTATGTCGTCTGGTCCGACATCCCCAACAATCGCATGCTGCGTTATGACGAGACCGACGGCAATGTCAGCGTCTTCCGGCAGCCGTCCGGCAACTCGAACGGCAACACCGTCGACCGGCAGGGCCGGCTGATCACCTGCGAGCATTCGGGCCGCCGCGTCAGCCGCACCGAGTTCGACGGCTCGGTCACCACGATCGCGGCCAAATGGAAAGGCAAGCGGCTGAATTCGCCCAACGACGCGGTGGTGAAATCCGACGGTTCCATCTGGTTCACCGATCCAAGCTACGGCATCGATACGGATTATGAGGGCGACAGGGCTGAGAGCGAAATCGGCGCCTGCCACGTCTACCGGGTCGATCCCGGCACCGGCGAGGTCGAAGCCGTCATCACCGACATGGTCAGGCCCAACGGCCTCGCCTTCTCGCTGGACGAGAGCAAGCTTTATGTCGTCGATACCGGCCGCACGCATGGCGCGCAGAATCCGGCGCATATGCGGGTGTTCAATGTCGGCAAGGGCGGCAAGAAAGTCTCCGGCGAAAAAGTCTTCGCCGACTGCACCGCCGGCCTGTTCGACGGCTTCAGGCTCGACGAGGACGGCCGTATCTGGACCAGTGCCGCCGATGGCATCCATTGCTACGATCCGGACGGCACGCTGATCGGCAAGGTCAAGGTGCCGGAAGTCACCGCCAATTGCGTGTTCGGCGGCAACAAGCTGAATTGCCTCTACATCGCCGGCACCACGTCGCTCTACATGGTGCGGCTGATGGTCAACGGCGCCAAGACATACTGAGAGTTGAACACTGGCGACCGTTCGACGGTTTCATCGAAGCGGGTCGTGAGCACGAACATCCCCGGGAGGACAAGAAATGCCATTCGTCAACATCCGCATCGTCAAGGAAGTGATCGCCGCCGATCCGGCGGGCAAGAAGGCGGATATCGCCAAGAAGGTCACCGCGGCCATCATGGACGCCACCGGGCTGAGTAACGACGATGTCTGGGTGGTTTTTGAAGAGGTCAACGCCCGCGATTGGTACGTGGGGAAGACCGATGTGGAGACGCTGCGAAAGGGGTAGTGCGCGATCTTTCCTTCTCCCCTTGTGGGAGGTGGATCGGCGCGCAGCGCCGAGACGGTTGAGGGGTGGGTGACGGATTGCCGTCGGTGCCAAGCTGGAACACCCTCATCCGACCTCGCTTCGCGAGGCCACCACCCTGGGGCGAGCCACGGGTCTCGCCCCGTCCTTCAGACCCCACAAGGGGAGAAGGAAGAGAGGCCGCCGCTCAACGCGAGCGGATAAACTCCGCGAAGGCATTCAGTGCATCATGCATCGCCTGCCGGTTCGCCGGCGCCGCCAGGATGCCCGCCACCTCCGGCGGCTTCCTGCCGAGCAGGGCGATCTCCAGCACATCGTCGTAAAGCGCGAACGACATGGTGCGCATGATCTCGGCCAATGCGGCGCGGGCGAACAGCGAGCGCGGCGAGGCGTGTACCAGCATGGCGGGCTTGGCGACGGCGGCATCGCGCGAGACCAGCCAGTCGAGCGCGTTCTTCAGCCCGCCCGGCACGCCATGGGCATATTCCGGACAGGAGACGATCAGGCCGTCGGCTCGACTGACGGCATGGATCAGCTTGGAGGCTTCGAGCGGCGTCCGCTCGCCTTCATCGTCGGGATTGAAGATCGGCAAACGGCCAAGCCCGTCATGGACGGTGACGCGGCAGCCGGACGGCGCTTCGCGCGCCAGTGCGGCGATCAGCGCCGAATTTGTGGAGGCCGCGCGCAGGCTGCCGGAAATGGCAAGGATGTTCAGCAAGGTATGGAATCGGTCCAGACGCGAATCGCGTCCGCAAAAACTACCACATCGTCTTCTTGTATTCCTCGTCGAGCCAGCGGTCGGTCGCCTCGGCGGAATCGGCAACCGCCAGCTGATCGCGCATGATCTGGCCGAGCGTCGGCAGCGTCGCGCGGTCGTACCAGGTTTCCGGCTTCCACAAATCCGAGCGCATGAAGGCTTTTGCGCAGTGCATGTAGGCCGCCTTGACGCTGACCACGACAACGCTTTGCGGCTCCCTGCCGTCGACGGCGAGCCGTTCGCGCAAATTTGCGTCGACGGTGATGCGGGCATCGCCGTTGACGCGCAGCGTCTCGTTCATGCCGGGGATGAGGAAGAGCAGCCCGACCGAGGGATTGACGAGGATGTTTTCCAGCGTGTCGAGCCGGTTGTTGCCGGGCCGGTCGGGAATGGCGATGGTGGTGTCGTCCAGAACGGTGGCAAAGCCCGGTTTGTCGCCCTTCGGCGTCACGTCGGCATTGCCGGCACCGTCGGACGAGCCAATCAGCACGAATGGGCTCTTGCCGATGAAGGAGCGGCAATGGCCGTCAAGTTTTTTCAGCTCCTTGCGGATAGAACCGTCGGTCGGCCGTGGCGTCTTGTAGATCGTCCTCAACTGGTCGCGCGTGGTGACGAATTCCATGGCCCTTTCCCCTTATTTGCAGGCTCTATTTCCCGGCCTTCTCTTCTTTGCCGGTCTTGTCGTCCAGCGAATGGCGCAGGATCAGCGGCATCTGGCTGAAGGTGAACAGAAGCGTGATCGGCATGATGCCCCAGACCTTGAAAGTAACCCAGGCGTCGGTGGAAAAATTGCGCCACACCACCTCATTGACGATGGCCAGGAACAGGAAGAACAGGCCCCAGCGGAAGGTCAGCTTGCGCCAGCCTTCAGCGTCGAGGCTGAAGGCTGAATCGAAGACATAGCCAAGCAGCGACTTGCCGAAGTACAGGCCGCCGAGCAGCACCCCGCCGAACAGCGTGTTGACGATGGTGGGCTTCATCTTGATGAAGATGTCGTCCTGCAGATAGAGCGTCAGCGCGCCGAAAATGAAGACGACGACGCCCGACACCATCGGCATGATCGGCAAGGTGCGGGTGAGCAGCCACGAGGCGATCAGCGCGATTGCCGTGGCGGCCATGAACAGGCCGGTGGCGACGAAGATCGGCCCGCCGAACTCGGCCAGAACAGGGAATTTCTGCACCAGCCATCCGCTGCGCGCATTGGCGAAGAAGAACACCATCAACGGACCCAGCTCCAGCACCAGCTTGAGCAGCGGATTGACGCCTTCCTTCTTCTGCTTCTGCGGGTCCGACGGATCGCGTTCGAGAATGGGTGGGTTCATGGAATCTCTTTCTTGCGCATGATCTGATCCAAAAAGTCTGCACCTTTTTGGGACATGCTTGTTAAGCTACTCCAGCGATCGCCCTGGCGAATTCGCTTGCCGAGAAAGGTTCGAGGTCGTCGACCTGTTCGCCGACGCCGATGAAATAGACCGGCAATTTGTGCTTTGCCGCGATCGCCACCAGAATACCGCCGCGCGCCGTGCCGTCCAGCTTGGTCATCACCAGGCCGTTGACGCCGGCGATATTGCGGAAGATCTCGACCTGGTTGAGCGCGTTCTGGCCGGTGGTGGCGTCGACCGTCTGCAGCACGGTGTGCGGCGCTTCCGGATCGAGCTTGCCGAGCACGCGGACGATCTTTTCGAGCTCGGCCATCAGTTCGGTCTTGTTCTGCAGACGGCCGGCGGTGTCGATGATCAGCACGTCGGAGCCGGCCTCTTTCGCCCGCTCGAACGCATCATAGGCAAGGCCGGCGGCATCGGCGCCGAGCTTGGAGGCGATGACCGGCGATTTCGTCCGCTCGCCCCAGATCTTCAGCTGCTCGATGGCTGCCGCGCGGAACGTGTCGCCGGCGGCGAGCATGACCGACAGGCCACCATCGGTCAGCTTGGCGGCGAGCTTGCCGATGGTGGTGGTCTTGCCGGTGCCGTTGACGCCAACCACCAAGATGACATGCGGCTTGTGCGAGAGGTCGAGCTCCAGCGGCATGGCGACATGGGTCAGCACTTTTTCCACCTCGGCCGCCATGATGGCGCGGACCTCGGTGTCGGAAACGTCCTTGCCGTAGCGGCTGGCGGCCAGCGCGTCGGTAACGCGCAAGGCCGTCTCCATGCCGAGATCGGCGCGGATCAGCACATCCTCCAGGTCCTGCAAAGTCTCTTCATCCAGCTTGCGCTTGGTGAAGACGCCGGCAATGTTGCCGGTCAGTTCCTTGGACGAGCGGGCAAGCCCGTCCTTCATGCGCTGGAACCAGGAGCGCCTCGGTGCCGGCTCCGGCGCCTTTTGCGGCTCGGCCTTCTGCTCGACCTTCTTGGTGACGGTCACCTTGCCGGGGGCGGCTTTCGGCTCCGGCGCGGGTGGTGGAAGAGGCTGCGGCTCGGGCGCAATTTCCGCAATGACCGGCTGCGATTCGATCGGCGCAGGCTGGCGAATGGGAGGTGCGATTTCGGCGGCGGGTGCTTCGGGCGTCGGCGCCGAAACTTCTTCCTTCTCCCCGTCGCTATACGGGGAGAAGGTGCCGGCAGGCGGATGAGGGGCGGCGCTGGCCTTTGAAGACGGCTGAAGAGGGGACGGCGCCGGTGTGGGCACCTCGATCGGGGCTGGTGTTTCTGCCGGAACCTCGGCCGGCGTCGGCACTTCGACTGGTGCCGGCTCCGGCCGCTTTTCCGGGCGTGACGGGACGATCTCCGGTTCGGCCGGCGCCGGCGCTGGGACTTCTTGCGGCTGCCGTTCGGGCGTGGGTTCGGGAGTCGCAGGGGTGAGCGGAACTTCCTCGGGCGCCGGCGGCTCTGGAGTCTCTGGCGCGGGCGCCGGTTCTTCTTTCGGCGCGGGCTCCGGCAGAGGTTCCGGCTCGGAGGGAACAGTCGGCTCCGGTGCTGGCGGGATGGTCGGCTCCGGCGCGGGCACCGGTTCCTCGACAGGCGCCGGTTCCGGCGCAGGAATTACCTCCGGCTCGACCGTCGGCGTCGTTTCTGCCTCGGGCCGAGGCTCGTCGCGCTTCAAGAACTCCGGGACGACCTGTTCGGCCGCCGGCTTCAGCGCATCGAGTGCTTCCCATTTGATCGGCGGTAGCGGGGCGGTCTCGTCGATCCGTTCCTCGACCACCTCTTTCTTGCCGAACGAAAATATCTTCTTGAAAAAACCAGCCATGCTTTGCGTTTCTCAGGCGGCGCGGGCGGCAAGCGGCGCCGCGATCAGCCTGGTACCATCGTGGCCCGATATATTGGCCTCGACGATCTCACCCGGTGCGCCCGTGCCGAGTGCGGCAAGCGTAAAACCCTCGGTGCGGCCAAGGCCGTCTCGCTCGATCAGGATCGACTGACGCGTACCGGTGAGCAACGACAGATGCCTGACATAGGCAACTTCACCGGCGGCGCGCAGCCGGGCGGCGCGCTGCTTGACCACCTCGCGGCGGAGCTGCGGCATGCGCGCGGCAGGCGTGCCTTCGCGTGGGCTGAAGGGGAAAACGTGGAGATGGGTCAGGCCACACTCCTCGACAATTTTCTCCGAGTTCTCGAACATTTCGTCGGTCTCGGTCGGGAAGCCGGCGATGATGTCGGCGCCAAAGACGATACCGGGGCGCAGCTTGCGCACATCCTCGCAGAAGCGGATCGACTGATCGCGCAGATGCCTTCGCTTCATCCGCTTCAGGATCATGTCGTCGCCCGACTGCAGCGAAAGATGCAGATGCGGCATCAACCGGGGCTCGGTGGCGATGGCGTCGAGCAAATCGTCGTCGGCCTCGATCGAATCGATCGACGACAGCCGCAGGCGCTTCACATCGGGCACCTGTTTCAGGATGGTCTTCACCAGTTTGCCGAGCTTCGGCGCGCCCGGCAGGTCGGCGCCGAATGAAGTCATGTCGACGCCGGTCAGAACGATCTCGGCATAGCCGTTGCCGGCGAGCCGCTTGACCTGCTCGACCACGGCGCCCATCGGCACCGAGCGCGAATTGCCGCGGCCGTAGGGAATGATGCAGAAGGTGCAGCGGTGGTCGCAGCCGTTCTGCACCTGGACGAAGGCGCGTGCGCGGCCCTCGATGGCGTCGACCATGTGACCTGCGGTCTCGCGTACGGAAAAAATGTCGTTGACGCGCGCCTTCTCGGTGTCGTTGACGCCGAAATCCGGCAGCGCGCGGTAGGAATTCGCGTTCAGCTTCTCTTCATTGCCAAGCACGAGATCGACCTCGTCCATGGCGGCGAATTTTTCAGGCTCGGTCTGCGCGGCGCAGCCGGTGACGATGATGCGCGCCTGCGGGTTGTCGCGGCGCGCCTTGCGGATCGCCTGCTTGGCCTGGCGCACTGCTTCGCCTGTCACGGCGCAGGTGTTGAAGATCACGGCGCCACCTTCCAACGCGCCGAGGCCCGCACTTTCAGCCTCGCGCCGCATCACCTGCGATTCATAGGTGTTGAGCCGGCAGCCGAAGGTGACGACATCGATCCCCGGGGACACCGGGCTCTTGGGCAGAGCGGACATCAGGCCGCGCTTTCAGTGTCGCGGGCCCATGTCCCGATCGACGGGTCGAAGTTGCCGGAAAATTCCCATTCGGCGGCGCCGGTCAGGACCACGTGGTCATCGTCGCGCCATTCGACATGCAGCGTGCCGCCGCCTGGCGTCAACAGACTGACGCTGCGGCCGGTCCGGTTGGTGCGGGCCGCGGCCACCACGGCCGCGCAGGAGGCCGAGCCGCAGGCCTTGGTCAGGCCGGCGCCGCGTTCCCAGGTGCGGATGATCATGGTTTCGGGCGAAGTAACCTGAGCGATGGTTATGTTGGCGCGCTCGGGGAACATCGGGTGGTTCTCGAGCAGCGGACCGAAGCGGTCGAGCTCGTAGGACCAGACGTCGTTGTCGACCCAGAAGATCGCGTGCGGGTTGCCCATCGAAACGACCGAGGGTGAATGCAGCACGGGGGCGTCGATCGGGCCGATCTGCAGCTCGATCATGCGGGTGTCGCGGAATTCCTCGGCCAGCGGGATATCCTGCCAGCCGAAGCGCGGCGTGCCCATGTCGACCGAGATCGAACCGTCGGCGTGTTCGCGCGCATTGAGGATGCCCGCCACGGTCTCGAAGGTGAAGATCTTCTGGCCGGTCTCGGCGGCGAGCGCCTGGACGACGCAGCGCATGCCATTGCCGCAGGCCTGCGCACCGGTTCCATCGGAATTCAGGATGTCGATGAAAAAGGCGGTGCCAGACGTCCTGGCGTCATGGATCGCCATGATCTGGTCGAAGCTGGTCGCGGCATCGGCGTTCAGCGCAACCGCCGCCGCCGCCGTCACCCGATCGGCACGGCCACGCATATCGGCAACGATGATCTCGTTGCCGATGCCGTTCATCTTGGCGAAAGGGGCAGTGCTGGCCATTGCTCCGAAAAATTCCGTGTCCGTTTGGCGCTATATGGCGGAAACGGGCAGGAATTACCAGTGCGCAGCCGCTTGGTCTCGGCGAAAGCGCCGGACTTACGTGACGGCGAAAATGCCCAGCACCACCAGCAGGAAGATGATCAGAACGATGCCGATAAGGATACGCGCACCGGTGGCCGCGGCACCTGCCAGTGCCGGCATGCCGAGCAAGCTCGCCGCCGCGGCGACGATCAGGAGAATGATAATCCATTTGAGCATGACAATGCCTCGCAAACCGGCAGATATTTCAACCACATGAAAACGCGGTTGCAGCGCTGGGGTTCCGTCGAACCGATGCGGATCAGGGCGCTATGTGCTCCGGCACATCCCAGACCTCGCCCGGCCGCAAGGCGCGAAAGCGCTCGCGTGGGATGCCTTGATCGTCAAGCGCCTCGGTCAATTTGCGCGCCGGCTCGTCGATCGGCTCGTCGGTGAGCTGGAAGGTGCCCCAGTGACAGCCGGCGGCATGGGCGGCGTTGCACAGCGTCATGCCTTGCACGGCTTCCCAGGGATTCTGGTGCTGCGGCGCCATGAACCAGCGCGGCTCATAGGCGCCGATCGGCAGGATGGCGAAGCGGAAACCGCCATGTTTCTCGGCCATCCGCCGGTAGTTGATGCCATCGTGGAAGCCGGTATCGCCGGCGAAATAGAGCTTGCCGTCAGGCGTTTCGACGACAAAGCCGGCCCAGAGCGCCATGCGCCGGTCTCGGGCGCCACGCGCCGACCAGTGATGCACCGGCTCGACATGGACGGCGGCGCCATTGCCGATCTCGACGCTGTCGCCCCAGTCATGCGCCGACAGTCGCATGCCGGGCACGGCGGCTTCGATGATGGCGTCGTTGCCGAGCGGAGTGAGCACCAGCGGGTCGTGGCCGGCCTTCAGCCGTTTCAACGTGGCGAGGTCGAGATGGTCATAGTGGTTGTGGCTGACCAGCACGAGGTCGATCGGCGGCAGGTCGGCAAAGGCGATGCCTGGCGCATTGATGCGTTTTGGTCCGGCGAAGGAAAGCGGCGAGGCGCGCAACGACCATACCGGATCGGTAAGGATGTTCAGACCGGCCGTCTGGACCAGCAAGGTGGAATGACCAACCATGGTCACTTCCAGCGCGGCGCCCTCGACCCTTGTCGCCGGCTTTGCCTGCGGAAAGGGGCTTGCATCGCTCGCCGGCCATTTCGAGCGCTGGCCATTCAACTGCCATTTCAGCAGGTCGGCGAAACGGCCGGGTGGCTGGCCGTCCGGATTGAAGAACAATGCGCCGTCGAAATGGTCGCTGGGCGGGCCGCTATAATAGCGATTGGCGGCTGTCTTTCTCGCGGCCAATTTTGCGGCTCCGGCAGGTGTTTAGTTTTCCAGACATAGGCGCTAAGGCGGCTCGCGCAAGCGTCCAACCGTCGATGTCGGCGCTGCACTGCTTTGACCGGATCCCCAGGCGACGCGCGACAAGCGGTCAGCCGCCGCGATTGCGATAAATTTGCAACAATTCTTGCTGCAAACTGTATTTTAACCATATCGGGTTGAAATTTCGCCACCTCCTCCATCTTGGTGGGGGTGAGATTGTGCGGACGGCTTCCCCCCAGCCGGATCCGACGGAGGTTGGAATGACTTTTTCGAAAACCGGTCTGGTGGCCGTATCGCTGGCGGCGCTCGTTGCGAGCGGCTGTTCGACCTCGCGTTTCTCCTCGATGGATGACCAGCAGCCGGCACCGCTGGAGGCCGCGCCCGCCGGCAAGGTGACGGCGAACCAACTGCCGCCGCCGGCATCGCCCGGCACCACCGACCCGTCTCAATTCCCGACCGCTCCTGCGAACACGCAGGTCGCCGCGCTGCCTTCGGATGGTTCGGCGCCGGCCGGCGCTTCGGACGTGACTGCCGCCAGCGTCGCCGGTGTCTGGAACGCCAGCGTTGCGGGCCAGAGCTGCAAGGTGGCGACACCGCAGACCAAATTCGGCGCCGGCTTCCGCGCTGGGCCGCTGCATTGCCCGGCGCCGATGGACGGCGTCAAGTCGTGGAACGTCGCCGGCAAGCAGCTGACGCTCTATGACGAGAGTGGCGGTGCGCTGGCGCGGCTCTATTCCTCGGGCGGCTCGAAATTCGACGGCCAGACTTCCAACGGCCAGCCGATTTCGCTTACAAGGTAGGCTAATGCATGTCGCCCAAAAGTGGCCGCGGTTTTGGGAAAACAAAGATCTAAAGCGGGTCGTCTGAATCCGTTCAGACACGACCGCTTTAGTCCTCCGAATGCGTGTCGCGCAGAAGTGACCCCGATTTCGGGACAGCGACATGCATAAACAAATGACGTGACCGATGCATCTGCGTGACGGCCTCCAGACCCATGCGACCGTCAGGCAGCGCTACGAGCATCTGGTGGAAACCGGTACGATCGACCGCGATCCGGCGCAGGAACGGATCGTTGCGGCGCTCGACCTGCTGACCGATGAGATTTCGGCCAAGCGGCTGGCGCATAAGTCGAGCGCGCTGGGCTGGCTGTTCGCCCGCAAGCGCGAGACGCATGAGGCCGTCAAAGGCCTTTACATCCATGGCGGCGTCGGTCGCGGCAAGACCATGCTGATGGATATGTTCTTCGAGTTGCTGCCGGTGCGGCGCAAGCGCCGCGTCCACTTCAACGACTTCATGGCGGACGTGCAGGACCGTATCCAGAAGCACCGGCAGGCGCGCAAGAACGGCGACGTCAAGCAGGACGACCCGATCCCGCCGGTGGCCAAGGCCCTTGCCGAGCAAGCCTGGGTGCTGTGCTTCGACGAGTTCTCGGTCACCGACATCGCCGACGCGATGATCCTGTCCAGGTTGTTTTCGGCGCTGTTTGCCAGCGGTGTGGTGCTGGTCGCCACCTCGAATGTGGCGCCGGAAAACCTCTACAGCGACGGGCTGAACCGTCAGCTTTTCCTGCCCTTCATCGGCATACTGGAGCGGCACACACAGGTGCTGGCGCTCGATGCCGACAAGGACTACCGGCTGGAAAAGCTCGCCCGGACACCGGTCTATGTCACGCCGGCCGATGCGGCGGCGGACCAGCTACTCGACGAGGCCTGGCAAGCCATGACGCGCAACGCGCCGACCGCCGAGACATCGATTGCCCTCAAAGGGCGGCAGGTGATCGTGCCGCGTGCGGCAGGCGATGCGGCGCGGTTCTCCTTCGCCGATCTCTGCGAAAAGCCGCTTGGCGCGCGCGATTTCCTGGCGATCGCCGGGCGCTTCTCAACCATTTTCATCGACCACGTCCCGGTGCTCGGCGAAGGCAAGCGCAACGAGGCCAAACGCTTCATCCTTCTGATCGACACGCTCTACGACCATCATGTGCGGCTGGTGGTGAGCGCCGAAGCGCCGCCGCAAGCGCTTTATGCCGCCAAGCGCGGCGTGGAGGTCTTCGAGTTCGAGCGCACCGCATCGCGGCTGATCGAGATGCAAAGTCGCGACTGGCTGGAGGATTGGGCGGAGCGGCAGAAAGGGAAGCCGGCGCCAGAGGCACAGCAGGCGCAGGCCTGAATTTCCAGGGAATGCGTCGGTAGCGATCCTTTGCCCCCCTCTGTCATGCCAACGTCTACAACTCGAACCTCCTCGGCCACCCGCATCACAAGGGCGTCATTACCCGCATTCAGCCTTACCATTTCCATCTTCGTCGGTTATTTCCTCCCAAGTCGGCTTACAAACTTTGACGTTTACGTAAATCCCAAATGATCTAACCGATTGAAAACACTGACGCCAAAATAATCGTTTGAATTTTTTCCGTGCCGGGGCTATTGGGTGCGGCGAAAATTCGCGGTTCCCCGCAGCATTCCGGCCTCTTCTTCGACGCCGCCATCAAGTCACAGAGATTTGAGACGTCGTCACCGACAAAGGGAAAACATCCTCACATGGCACGCAACAAGATAGCGCTTATCGGCTCTGGCATGATCGGCGGCACGCTCGCTCACATGATTGGCCTCAAGGACCTCGGCGACGTGGTGCTGTTCGATATTGCCGAAGGTATCCCGCAGGGCAAGGGGCTCGATATCGCGCAGTCGTCGCCTGTCGATGGCTTCGACTCCAGGCTCACCGGCATCAACGACTATGCCGGCATCGAAGGCGCCGACGTCTGTATCGTCACCGCCGGCGTGCCGCGCAAGCCCGGCATGAGCCGCGACGACCTTCTGGGCATCAACCTTAAGGTCATGGAGCAGGTCGGCGCCGGGCTGAAGAAGTATGCGCCGAAGGCTTTCGTCATCTGCATCACAAACCCGCTCGACGCCATGGTGTGGGCGCTGCAGAAGTTCTCAGGCCTGCCCAACAGCCACGTCGTCGGCATGGCCGGCGTGCTCGACAGCGCGCGCTTCCGCTATTTCCTGGCCGAGGAATTCAAGGTCTCGGTCGAGGACGTCACCGCCTTCGTGCTCGGCGGCCACGGCGATTCCATGGTGCCGATGATCCGCTACTCGACGGTATCGGGCATTCCGCTGCCCGACCTCGTCAAGATGGGCTGGACCTCGAAGGAGAAGCTCGACCAGATCGTGCAGCGCACCCGCGACGGCGGCGCCGAGATCGTCGGCCTGCTCAAGACCGGTTCGGCCTACTACGCGCCGGCCGCTTCGGCGATCTCGATGGCAGAAGCCTATCTCAAGGACAAGAAGCGCGTGCTGCCCTGCGCGGCGTATCTCTCCGGCCAGTATGGCGTCAAGAATACCTATGTCGGCGTTCCCGTGGTGATCGGCGCCGGCGGCGTCGAGCGTATCATCGAGATCGAGCTCAACAAGAGCGAGCAGAAGATGTTCGACTCCTCCGTGGCGACGGTGCAGGGCCTGACCGAGGCCTGCGTCAAGATCGCGCCGCAACTCGCCTCCAAATGAATCTCCAGTAAGTGAACCCCCAGTCGATCCGGAGACCATACAGATGAACATCCATGAGTATCAGGGCAAGGCACTGCTGAAGTCGTTCGGCGCGCCGGTGGCCGAAGGCGTGCCGGTGTTCAAGGCGAGCGAAGCGGAAGCCGCCGCCAAGGCGCTGCCGGGCCCGCTCTATGTGGTGAAGAGCCAGATCCATGCCGGCGGCCGCGGCAAGGGCAAATTCACCGAGCTCGGCCCGGACGCCAAGGGCGGCGTGCGGCTGGCGAAATCGGTGGCCGATGTCGTCGCCAACGCCAACGAGATGCTGGGCAACACTCTGGTGACCAAGCAGACCGGCCCGGCCGGCAAGCAGGTCAACCGCCTCTATATCGAAGACGGCGCCGACATCGAACGCGAGCTCTATCTGTCGATCCTGGTCGACCGTTCGGTCGGCCGCATTGCCTTCGTCGTCTCGACCGAGGGCGGCATGGACATCGAGGCGGTCGCGCATGACACGCCGGAAAAGATCATCACCGTCGCCATCGACCCGGAAAAAGGTGTCACTTCAGCCGACCTGAAGGCGCTCAACGGCGCGCTCAAGCTCGACGGCGATGCGGCCAAGGACGGCGATACGCTGTTCCCGATCCTCTACAAGGCCTTCGTCGAGAAGGACATGAGCCTGCTCGAGGTCAATCCGCTGATCGTCATGAAGAACGGCCGGCTGCGCGTGCTCGACGCAAAAGTGTCGTTCGACAACAACGCGCTGTTCCGTCACCCCGACGTGCTCGAACTGCGCGACACCACCGAAGAGGACGAGAAGGAAATCGAGGCGTCGAAATACGACCTCGCCTATGTCGCGCTCGACGGCAATATCGGCTGCATGGTCAACGGCGCCGGCCTTGCCATGGCGACGATGGACATCATCAAGCTCTATGGCGCCGAACCCGCCAACTTCCTCGATGTCGGCGGCGGTGCGTCCAAGGAAAAAGTGACGGCGGCGTTCAAGATCATCACCAGGGATCCGGCGGTCAAGGGCATCCTGATCAACATCTTCGGCGGCATCATGAAGTGCGACATCATTGCCGAGGGCGTCATTGCCGCGGTCAAGGAAGTCGGCCTGGAAGTGCCGCTGGTGGTGCGCCTGGAAGGCACCAATGCCGAGCTGGGCAAGAAGATCATCAACGACAGCGGCCTGAACGTGGTGTCGGCCGACGATCTCGACGATGCAGCCAAGAAGATCGTGGCGGCGGTGAAGGGCTGATCTGGTGCCTCCGCATAAGATAAACCTGGTCGAGGCTGCGGATCAAAAGATCAAGAAGGTCTTCGATCCGCATATCGCCGGCGACGTCAACGACAGCCAGGCGAAGGTCGCCAAGTTCGGCGAGGTCTTCGATTGGCACGCGCATGACAATGAGGACGAAGCCTTCCTCGTGCTGCGTGGGCGTATTGCCATCGATTTCCGCGACGGCCCGGTCGAACTCGGCGAGGGCGATTTCATCGTCGTGCCGCGCGGCGTCGAACACCGGCCGCGCTCGCTCACCGTTGAGCCCGTGGTGCTGATGTTCGAGCCGGCAACGACGCTCAACACCGGCAACGCCAAGAGCGACCTCACTGTCGCCGACTTGAAGCGGCTCTGACCATGTTTTCCTCGATCAACGGTTTTTAGAAAAGGGCTCCCATGTCCATCCTCGTCGACAAGAACACCAAGGTGCTGGTGCAGGGCCTGACCGGCAAGACCGGCACGTTCCACACCGAACAGGCGCTGGCCTATCACGGCACGAAAATGGTCGGCGGCATCCATCCCAAGAAGGGTGGCGAGACGTGGACCGGCGCGAAGGGCGAAAGCCTGCCGATCTTCGCCACCGTCGCCGAGGGCAAGGAAAAGACCGGTGCCAATGCGTCCGTCGTCTATGTGCCGCCGGCAGGCGCCGCCGAAGCCATCCTCGAAGCGATCGAGGCCGAGATCCCGCTGATCATCTGCATCACCGAAGGCATACCGGTGATGGACATGATCAGGGTCAAGGCCAGGCTCGACCGTTCGACCTCGCGGCTGATCGGCCCGAACTGCCCGGGCGTGCTGACGCCCAACGAATGCAAGATCGGCATCATGCCCGGAAACATCTTCCGCAAGGGCTCGGTCGGCGTTGTTTCGCGGTCGGGAACGCTTACCTATGAGGCAGTGTTCCAGACCACCAATGTCGGCCTCGGCCAGACCACCGCCGTCGGTATCGGCGGCGACCCCGTCAAAGGCACCGAGTTCATCGACATGCTCGAGATGTTCCTCGCCGACGAGGAGACCAAGTCGATCATCATGATCGGCGAGATCGGCGGTTCGGCCGAGGAAGACGCCGCGCAGTTCCTCAAGGACGAAGCCAAGCGTGGCCGCAAGAAGCCGATGGCCGGCTTCATCGCCGGGCGCACGGCGCCGGCCGGCCGCACCATGGGCCACGCCGGCGCGGTCATCTCCGGCGGCAAGGGCGGCGCCGAAGACAAGATCGCGGCGATGGAATCGGCCGGGATAAAAGTTTCGCCGTCGCCGGCAAGGCTGGGCACGACCTTGGTCGAAGCGATCAAAGGGTAAGGGAATAGGGGAGTAAGGGAGTAGGGCAGTAGGGAAAATAGCAGCGGCAAAAAGCCCTGCTCCCCTATTCCCTTATTCCCCTACTCCCCTCCAAAAACAGGAGACGGAGCCGGGCTCCGCGGACAAAAATGGCAAGACAAGATCAGGCCAACGACCAATTTTCTCTCACCTCTTTCCTCTATGGCGGCAATGCCGATTACAT
The DNA here is from genome assembly GCF_000513875.1 of Mesorhizobium sp. WSM1293. Classification (NCBI taxonomy): domain Bacteria; kingdom Pseudomonadati; phylum Pseudomonadota; class Alphaproteobacteria; order Hyphomicrobiales; family Phyllobacteriaceae; genus Mesorhizobium; species Mesorhizobium sp. WSM1293. Next base: position 20,825 of record NZ_AZUV01000027.1, read on the forward strand.
CGACGCGCTTTACGCCGCCTATGAGGACGATCCAGCCTCGGTCAATCCCGAATGGCAGGAGTTCTTCGCCGGGCTGAAAGACGATTCCGGCGATGTGCGCAGGAACGCCAAGGGCGCCTCCTGGGCCAAGCCCTCCTGGCCGCTGCAGGCCAATGGCGAACTGGTGTCGGCGCTCGACGGCAATTGGGGCATCGTCGAGAAGACGATCGAAAAGAAGGTCAAGGACAAGGCGGTCACCAACGGTGTCGTCCTGTCCGACGCCGACGTGCACCAGGCGACGCGCGATTCGGTGCGCGCCATCATGATGATCCGCGCCTACCGCATGCGCGGCCATCTGCACGCCAATCTCGATCCGCTCGGCATCGCCAAGCCGCTCGAGGACTACAACGAGCTGTCGCCGGAAAACTACGGCTTCACCGAAGCCGATTACGACCGGCCGATCTTCCTCGACAATGTGCTGGGGCTTGAATTCGGCAGCATCCGGCAGATGCTGGAAATCCTGACCCGCACCTATTGCTCCACGCTCGGCGTCGAGTTCATGCATATTTCCGACCCTGAGGAAAAGGCCTGGATCCAGGCGCGCATCGAGGGTGCCGACAAGGAGATCACCTTCACCGCCGCCGGCAAGAAGGCGATCCTGCAGAAGCTGGTCGAGGCTGAAGGCTTCGAGCAGTTCATCGACGTCAAGTACAAGGGCACCAAGCGCTTCGGCCTCGATGGCAGTGAGGCGCTGATCCCGGCGCTGGAGCAGATCGTCAAGCGCGGCGGCCAGCTCGGCATGAAGGAAATCGTGCTCGGCATGGCGCATCGCGGCCGGCTGAACGTGCTCTCCCAGGTGATGGCCAAGCCGCACCGCGCCATCTTCCACGAGTTCAAGGGCGGCTCTGCGGCACCCGATGAGGTCGAAGGCTCGGGCGACGTCAAGTACCATCTAGGCGCCTCGTCGGACCGCGAATTCGACGGCAACAAGGTGCATCTGTCCTTGACCGCCAACCCCTCGCATCTGGAAATCGTCGATCCGGTGGTGATGGGCAAGGCGCGCGCCAAGCAGGATTATCTGTTCGGCCGCAGCCGCGAGGAAATCGTGCCGCTGGAAGAGCGCGCCAAGGTGCTGCCGCTCTTGCTGCATGGCGATGCCGCCTTCGCCGGTCAGGGCGTGATCGCCGAGATCCTCGGCCTGTCCGGCCTGCGCGGCCACCGCGTCGCCGGCACGCTGCATTTCATCATCAACAACCAGATTGGTTTCACCACCAACCCGCGCTTTTCGCGCTCCTCGCCCTATCCGTCCGACGTCGCCAAGATGATCGAAGCACCGATCTTCCACGTCAATGGCGACGACCCGGAAGCCGTGGTGCACGCCACCAAGGTGGCGATCGAGTTTCGCATGAAGTTCTTCAAGCCTGTTGTGGTCGATATGTTCTGCTATCGCCGCTTCGGCCACAATGAGGGCGACGAACCGGCCTTCACCCAGCCGATCATGTACCGCAACATCCGCAACCACAAGACGACGGTGCAGATCTATGGCGACCGGCTGATCGCCGAGGGTCACCTCACCCAGGCCGAGCTCGACCAGTTGAAAGCCGACTGGCGGGCGCATCTGGAATCCGAATGGGAAGTCGGCCAGCACTACAAGCCCAACAAGGCTGACTGGCTCGACGGCGCCTGGTCGGGCCTGCGCACTGCCGACAACCAGGACGAACAGCGGCGCGGCAAGACCGCCGTGCCGGTCAAGACACTGAAGGAAATCGGCAGGAAGCTGACCGAGGTGCCGAAGGACTTCGAGGCGCACAAGACGATCATCCGCTTCCTCGAAAACCGCCGCCAGGCGATCGAGTCCGGCGAAGGCATCGACTGGTCGACGGCCGAGGCGCTGGCCTTCGGCGCCATCCTGCTCGACGGCAATCCGATCCGCCTGTCGGGGCAGGATTCCGAACGCGGCACCTTCTCGCAGCGCCATTCCGTGCTCTACGACCAGCGCGACGAGACCCGCTACATCCCGCTCAACAATCTGTCGGCGGCTCAGGCCGGCTATGAAGTCATCAACTCGATGCTGTCGGAAGAGGCGGTTCTGGGCTTCGAATACGGCTATAGCCTGGCCGAGCCCAAGGCGCTGACCTTGTGGGAAGCGCAGTTCGGCGACTTCGCCAACGGCGCCCAGGTGGTGTTCGACCAGTTCATCTCGTCAGGCGAACGCAAGTGGCTCAGAATGTCGGGCCTCGTCTGCCTGTTGCCGCATGGCTATGAAGGCCAGGGTCCGGAACATTCCTCGGCCCGGCTCGAACGCTTCCTGCAGCTTTGCGCCGAAGACAACATGCAAGTCGCCAACTGCACCACGCCGGCCAACTACTTCCACATATTGCGCCGGCAGCTGAAGCGCGACTTCCGCAAGCCGCTGATTCTGATGACGCCGAAGTCGCTGCTGCGCCACAAGCGGGCGGTGTCGACGCTGCCGGAAATTTCGGGCGAAAGCTCGTTCCACCGGTTGCTGTGGGACGATGCGCAGCTGCTTTCCGGACAAGCGATCAAGCTGGTCAAGGATTCCAAGATCCGCCGCGTCGTGCTGTGTTCGGGCAAGGTCTATTACGACCTCTATGAGGAGCGCGAGAAGCGCGGCATCAACGACATCTATCTGCTGCGCGTCGAGCAGCTTTACCCGTTCCCGGCCAAGGCGCTGATCACCGAACTGTCGCGGTTCCGCAATGCCGAGATGGTGTGGTGCCAGGAGGAGCCCAAGAACATGGGCGCCTGGTCGTTCATCGACCCGTATCTGGAATGGGTGCTGGCGCATATCGACGCCAAGCATCAGCGGGTGCGCTACACCGGCCGTCCGGCCGCCGCCTCGCCGGCGACCGGACTGATGTCGAAGCATCTCGCCCAGCTCGCCGCCTTGCTCGAAGACGCGCTTGGTGAATAGAGAAGATCTGGGCGAACAACAGAACCGAAAGAAAACGGACAGGCACAATGGCTACCGAAATCCGCGTTCCCACTCTCGGCGAATCCGTCACTGAAGCGACCGTCGGCAAATGGTTCAAGAAGGTTGGCGATACAATCGCCGCCGATGAACCGCTGGTCGAGCTCGAGACCGACAAGGTGACGGTGGAGGTGCCTGCCGCCGCCGCCGGCACGCTGGGTGAGATCACCGTCAAGGAAGGCGAGACGGTCGGTGTCGGCGCGCTGCTGGGGTCGATTTCGGCAGGCGGCGCGGCTCCCGCCACGAAGCCGCAAGCGGTGTCGCAGGCCTCGTCGCCGGATGCGGCATCGACCGGCAAGCAGGCCGCGGCCGAGACCGCCAAGATCGCCGGCGATGCCGGCCCGGTCGAGCCGCGCACCATGCCACCGGCACCGGCCGCGGCGAAACTGATCGCCGAAAGCAATCTCTCGGTCGACCAGATCTCCGGTTCGGGAAAGCGCGGCCAGGTGCTGAAAGGTGACGTGCTCGACGCCATCTCCAAGGGCGCGCCGTCGCAGCCGGCCGAGACGCCGAAAGCAGCACCGGCACCGGTTGCCGTGCGGGCGCCGTCCTCGGGCGACGATGCATCGCGCGAGGAGCGCGTGCGCATGACCAAATTGCGCCAGACCATCGCGCGCCGCCTCAAGGAAGCGCAGTCGACCGCAGCCATGCTGACCACCTTCAACGAGGTCGACATGTCAGCGGTGATGGCGCTGCGCACCAAATACAAGGATGTGTTCGAGAAGAAGCACGGCGTGAAGCTCGGCTTCATGGGCTTCTTCACCAAGGCCGTCACGCACGCGTTGAAGGAAATCCCCTCGGTCAATGCCGAGATCGACGGCACCGATATCATCTTCAAGAACTATGCCCATATCGGCGTCGCCGTCGGCACTGAAAAGGGCCTCGTCGTGCCGGTGGTGCGCGATGCCGACCAGATGTCGATCGCCGAGATCGAGAAGGACATCGGCCGGCTGGGTATCGCCGCGCGCGACGGCAAGCTGTCGGTCGCCGACATGCAGGGCGGCACGTTTACGATTTCGAACGGCGGCGTTTACGGGTCGCTGATGTCGACCCCGATCCTCAACGCGCCGCAGTCGGGCATTCTCGGCATGCACAAGATCCAGGACCGGCCTGTCGTGGTCGGCGGCCAGATCGTCATCCGGCCGATGATGTACCTGGCGCTCAGCTACGATCACCGCATCGTCGACGGCAAGGAAGCGGTGACGTTCCTGGTGCGCGTCAAGGAAAGCTTGGAGGATCCGGAACGGCTGGTGCTTGATCTCTGAGGTCTGGTGCTGATCCGGCTGTTGGAATGTGTGCCGGAGGAAGGGATCTGCGCGGCAGAATGACGACCCGTTCCCTTAGCCTTTCCAAGGTGCTTTCGATCGCATCGATCGCGGCCGGCATGATGCTGGCCGCTGCCGGCGCCCACGCCGCCTGTCCGATCGAGCTCGCTGTCTATGGCGACGCCCAGAGCGGCAGCGAGATCGATTTCACGCCGACCGGCACCTCGGCGACCGTCACCAACAGCTTCCGCATGATCCTCGACAACAATGTGGTGCTGAACGGCATCGTCATGTGGAATGAAGGCGTATCGCGGCCGAACGGTGCGCTGATGCACAAATGCCCCGAGGGCGACGTCACCGGCGAGGAGCTTGCCGCCTGCACGCCCTGGCATGGCGTCATCTACACGGCGGATGAAAAGGGCAACATCGGACTGCTGCCGGCTGAAGGCGTCGAAGCGCCGAAGACGCTGATCCTGCCGGACCTCGGGCCGGCGTTGCGCCAATCCAGCGCCTATGGCGGCAGCGGATTTTCGAAAGTGCCGTGGGATGTGTTTGCCTTGAAGGGATGCCAGGAATGAGCGGGACGCAAAAGGTGCTGCTGGTCACCGGCGGCAGCCGCGGCATCGGCGCCGCGATCTGCCGGCTCGGATCGAAGGCCGGCTACCGGGTCGCGGTCAACTACGCTTCGAACCAGGAGGCCGCCAAGGCGCTGGTCGCCGAGATCGAGGCCGCCGGCGGCGAGGCTTTCGCGGTCAAGGGCGATGTCGGCAAGGAGTCCGATATCGTAGCCATGTTCGAGGCCGTCGACCGCGCCTATGGACGGCTCGATGCCTTCGTCAACAATGCCGGCATCGTCGACGTCAAGGCGCGCGTCGACGAGATGGATGTTTCGCGGCTGGAGCGCATGATGCGCATCAATGTCGTCGGCTCGTTCCTCTGCGCCCGCGAGGCGGTGAAGCGCATGTCGACCCGTCATGGCGGGTCGGGCGGATCCATCGTCAACATCTCGTCGGCCGCGGCGACATTGGGCTCGCCGGGCGAATATGTCGATTATGCCGCCTCCAAGGGCGCCATCGACACCTTCACCGTCGGGCTCGCCCGTGAGGTGGCGCTAGAAGGCATCCGCGTCAATGCGGTGCGGCCGGGCATCATCGACACGGACATCCACGCCTCCGGCGGGCAGCCGGACCGGGTGGAGCGGTTCCGCGATCTGCTGCCGATGAAAAGAGCCGGTACAGTGGATGAAGTCGCGGGCGCGGTTCTCTATCTTCTCTCCGACGCCGCGTCCTATACGACGGGCGCGATCCTGAATGTAAGCGGCGGCCGCTGAGCGCTCTCAAGCAGATCGAGCATGATGTTATCCGAAAACCGCGTCACACTTTTCGGCATCATGCTCAAAACAGAAGGACAGTATCATGGCTTATGACGTCGTTATCATCGGATCGGGACCCGGCGGCTATGTCTGCGCCATCAAGGCGGCGCAGCTCGGGCTCAGGGTTGCGGTGGTCGAGAAGAACGCGACCTTCGGCGGCACCTGCCTGAACATCGGCTGCATCCCGTCCAAGGCGCTGCTCCATGCCTCCGAGATGTTCGCCGAGGCCGGCCACTCCTTCGACACGCTCGGCGTCGAGATATCGGCGCCGAAATTGAACCTGAAGAAGATGATGGCGCACAAGGATGCGACGGTGTCGTCGAACGTCAACGGCGTCGCCTTCCTGTTCAAGAAGAACAAGATCGACAGTTTCCGCGGCACCGGCAAGGTGCTCGCCGCCGGCAAGGTGTCGGTCACCTCCGAGGACGGCAAGGTCGAGGAGATCGAGACCAAGAACATCGTCATCGCCACCGGCTCGGATGTCGCCGGCATTCCCGGCGTCAAGGTCGACATCGACGAGAAGGTGATCGTGTCGTCGACCGGCGCGCTGTCGCTGGATAAGGTTCCCGGCCATCTGGTGGTGGTCGGCGGCGGTGTCATCGGGCTCGAGCTCGGCTCGGTGTGGGCGCGGCTCGGCGCCAAGGTCACCGTGGTCGAATTCCTCGACACCATCCTGGGCGGCATGGACGGCGAGGTCTCCAAGCAATTCCAGCGGTTGCTGGGCAAACAGGGCTTCGAGTTCAAGCTCGGTGCCAAGGTCACCGGCGTCGCCAAGGCCAAGAAGGGTGCGACCGTCACCTTCGAGCCGGTCAAGGGCGGCGCCGCCGAGACCATCGAGGCCGATGCCGTGCTGATCGCCACCGGCCGCCGCGCCTATGCCGACAGCCTCGGGCTCAGGGAAGCCGGCGTCGAGGTCGACGAGCGCGGCCGGGTCAAGACCGATGGCCATCTCAAGACCAATATCCCGGGCATCTATGCCATCGGCGATGTCATCGCCGGGCCGATGCTGGCGCACAAGGCCGAGGATGAGGGCGTGGCGGTAGCGGAAACCATTGCCGGCCAGGCCGGCCACGTGAACTATGACGTCATTCCGAGCGTCGTCTACACCAGCCCGGAAATCGCCTCGGTCGGCAAGACCGAGGAAGAATTGAAGAAGGCCGGCATCGACTACAAGGTCGGAAAATTCCCGTTCACCGCCAATGGCCGGGCGCGCGCCATGCTGCACACGGACGGTTTTGTGAAGATCCTCGCCGACAGGCAAAGCGACCGCGTGCTCGGCGTGCATATCGTCGGCTTCGGCGCCGGCGAGATGATCCACGAGGCGGCGGTGCTGATGGAGTTCGGCGGTTCGTCGGAGGATCTCGCCCGCACCTGCCATGCGCACCCGACGATGTCGGAGGCGATCAAGGAGGCGGCGCTGGCGACGTTCTTCAAGCCGATCCACATCTAAGGCCCTTTCATAAACTCTACTCCGGCGGCCATCTGGCGAGGTTTTCTCCGCTTTCACAGCGCCGCGCGTCCCTCCTGGACGCTCAAAGGATGCTGTGACCCTTTTTGATTGGCGCATGATCCTCTCCGAAAATCGGACTGATCTTCGGGGTCATGCGCTGCTCACGGACCCAATGTCCGCTGCGCTCCGGTTCTCGAAAACCACACCAGCTGACTCACCGGAGCGAGTTTCTGGAAAGGCCTTTCTGGCGGCCCCTACAAAACAAAACGGCCCGCTTTTCAGCGGACCGTTCGTAACTGATATCGAGCCAATCACTGGGCCGGTGCAGGTGCCGGCGCAGGGGCTGGTGCCGGCGCAGGAGCCGGTGCGGGCGCGGGTGCCGGGGCAGGCGCCGGTTCTGCAGGTGCCGGAGCAGGCGCGGGCGCAGGTTCAGCCGGCTTCATCGGTTCCGCCGGTGCAGGCGCTGGGGCCGGTGTGCTGGCCGCCGGCGGCTCGGCGGGTGCCGGGTGCTCACCACTTCTTCCGAAAACATAATACGCGACAACCGCCAGAATAACGACGACCAGGGCAATCAGCCAACCGCTACCACCGCCGCCGCCACTTGGCCTTGGTGCGTTGGTGGACGAATTGAACGGGTCGTTTGGATTCGGTGTGTTCGCCATAAAAGTGTCCTCCGTGGATGAAAAATATCAATCAACACCATACAACGCGCAATCATTGAACTGGTTTCACGCTAGGGTTGGAAAACGCCAAAAACAAGGACAATCCTGCCCTTCCGCAGCCGGAGTGGCGTCGTTTCGCCACGCAGCGCGCCAAGTTTGCGTCTGTTAAGGTCGAATCAGAGGGTTTTGCCGTGACGAATCCGTCAGCTCAGCTTGTCCCGAATCACTGCGATGCTCTCGCCAGAGCCCAGTTCGCAGACCGCTATGTGCTGGTCACTGAAGGCCTTTCCTTAACCGCATTCGGCGCGGCCGAACGCGCTCTGGGGCGAACGCCGCCCTGGGTCGGCAGGCTCATGGCGCTGCGCAATCTTGCCGTCAGGCCGTTCCGGCTGAAGACGGGCTTGGAAACTGCGGTGTTGCCGTCGGGCCGGATCGGGATATTTCCGCTCATCAGCCAGTTTCCCGGCAAGGTTGTGCTTGGCCTCGACGACCGGCATCTCGATTTCCGTGTCCTGGTCGAAGTCAGGGATCTTGGCAGCGGCCGGCAAGAGGTGGCCGCGACGACGATCGTCAAGACGCACAATTGGCTCGGGCGCGCCTATCTCGCGATCATCATGCCGTTTCACCGGATCGTCGTTCCGGCGATGCTGGCCCAGATCCTGGCGAAGTAAGCTGAAGTCACTAAAGTCCGACAGGCGTGACGGTGTAACCGGCCTTGCGGAAATCCTCGACCAGGCCTTCGGGGCCGGGGAGGTGGAGGGCGCCGACCGCCATGAAGACGTTGCCTTTGGCAAGGATCGGTTCGGCATGCTCGACCATCACCTTGTTGCGGCTGGTGATCATGGTTTCCTCGAACGCCGCGTAGCCCGCGGGGTCGTCCTGTTGGTCCGGCATCGCGGCACGAAACAGCGGCCAGAACATGCCGGTGTCGCCACGCTGGTAGAGCACGATCATGGTTTCGTTGATGTCGTTGACCTTGTCGCCGAGCTTCAGCGTGTCGACGAGGCCCTTCATGTGAAACGCCAGCGGCAGCGAGGCCATGGCGCGCAGTTGGCCTTCAGCCGTCTCCAATCCTTCCACCGGCTTGCCGGAAGCCTTCGCGCCTTCCGCCAGCCTGACATCGAGCACCGGGGCGCCGCCTGACTGACGGGCCAGCTCGCAGGCCGGCAGTGCCATCATGGCCGAGAGCATCCACGGCTTCATCTTGGCAACCGTTGCCGGCGGAATGCCGCGTGCGTCGAGCGCGGTGTTCATGGCCGCCGCATCGTCGGGCGACAGTAGCGACGCCAGCGTCGTCGAATCCGTGAACATCATCAGGTCCGGCTCCTTGAGCATCGCTACCATCATCTTCTGCTTGTCGAGCACGTCGGTGGTTTCGATGACGATGGTGCCGGCGGCGTCATAGGCTTTCTGCGCTTCGGGAGGCAGCGTGGTGACGCGCGGGTCGGTCATATGCATGGTGCCGAACAGGAAGGACGGCTTCTCGCCGGGCTTTTCCAGCTTCCACAACAGGCCCTTGCCGTTCGGCGTCGCGGCGGCTTCCGCTTCGATCTTGCGGTAGGTCGCCGGATCGTTCTTCTGCAGGGCCGACAGCATGTCGGCACCGGTGCAGGTCGGGACTTCGGCATGCGCCTTGCCGGCCGCGAACAGCAGCACGGCGAGGAACGACAGGAAGAACAGAACATTGAGCGCGACGAGCAGCTTCAGCGACACGGAAGCAGCACGGTCGGCGATGGCTATGACGCGTTTCATGAGCCTCTTCTAGAACTGAAAAGCGGCAAAACGGTTAACCTGTGCTGAGAAATTGTCTTGGACTGGCTATCGCCCTCAACTGACGTCGATGGGGCTCATGCTTCAACGATTAGCGGAAACGCCCATTTCTTCGTCATCCCAGGGTCTCCGCGACGGAGCTTCGCTCCTGCTTCGCCCAGGGACGACGACGTTGGGGAGGCTTTCGGCCAAATGGTGAACGTTACTGGCGTTCACGCCCTGGGATGCGCCTGCTCATAAATCTCGAGCAGCCTCGCGGTGTCGACGCCGGTGTAGATTTGTGTCGTCGACAGGCTGGCGTGGCCGAGCAGTTCCTGGATGGTGCGCAAATCACCGCCGCGGCCGAGCAGATGCGTGGCGAAGGAATGGCGCAGCGCATGCGGCGTCGCGGTATCGGGCAGGTTGAGCGCCGAGCGCAGCTTGGCCATGTCGCGCTGGACGATGGCCGGGTTGAGCGGGCCGCCGCGGGCGCCGCGAAACAACAGGCCCTTGGGGTCGAGATGGTAGGGGCAGAGCCGGCGATATTCGGCGATTGCCCTGAGCGCCACCGGCAGCACCGGCACCAGGCGCGTCTTGCCGCCCTTGCCGGCAACGCGCAGCACCGTGTCGGCCGCCGACGCCAGATCGGCGCCGGCCAGGCCGAGCGCCTCGGAAATGCGCAGGCCAGAGCCGTAGAGCAGCGTCAGCACGGCGGCGTTGCGGGCTGCGATCCAGGGTTCCTCCGCCAGTTGGCCTTCGATGGAAACGATATGCTTGGCATCGCTCGCCGTCAGCGGCTTGGGCAGCGATTTGGGCTGGCGCGGCGCGCGCAGTGCCGCCGCACCGGCCGCATTGGCGAGGCCGCGCCGCTCGAGGAAACGCAGCAGCGAGCGGATGCCGGCGAGACCCCGGCCCAGCGTGCGGGCGCCGGCGCCGGCATTGCGGCGGGCGGCAAGGAAGCCGCGCAAATCCGCCGGGCGCAGATCGGCGATGTCCGAAATGCCGGGCGAGCCGCCGCAATGGCCGGTGAGGAAATGCAGGAACTGACGCGTGTCGCGCTCATAGGCTTCCACCGTCTCGGGCGACAGCCGACGTTCTCGCGCCAGGATCTTCAGCCAGCTTTCGCGTGCCGCCTGGAGATCGGGTTTGGCCGGGATGAGGAATTCCTGCATGGCGGCATTTTCCGATATTCGGGTTAGGAAGCGGTGAATAGCCCGTCATTGAAATGACAGCCGCGTGGGGCTAGAGCAGGCCAAAGGATATTTCGCCATGAGCAAGCTCCAGAACCCTGTCCAGATGGCCGTGATCGGCGCCGCCCATGGCATCAAGGGCGAATTGCGGGTGAAGACCTTCACCGGCGAGCCGCTGGCGCTGGCCGATTACGGGCCGCTCTACGCCAGGGACGGGCGCGCCTTCCAGATCGTCGACATCAGGCCCGCCAACACCGTCGTCGTGGTCCGTTTCAAGGGCATTGCCGACCGCAATGCGGCCGAGGCGCTGGCCGGCACGGAGCTGTTCGTCGACCGTTCGATGCTGCCGGACGATGGCGAGGAAGACGAATTCTACCATGCCGACCTCGTCGGCCTCGAAGTCCGCGACGACACGGGTGCCGTGCTTGGCAAGGTGGTCGCGGTGCACAATTTCGGCGGCGGCGACATTCTCGACGTGACGCTGGGCGGGCGCAAGGGCGTGCTGATCCCGTTCACACAGGCTGCCGTACCGCAAGTGTCGATCGCCGAAGGTTTCGTCCGCGTCGATCCGGCGGCGGCCGGGCTGGTCGATGACGAGGATGGCGGTGGTCCGCGTGAGGAAGACTTCGATCCGAAGGGCAGGCCGCGCGGACCGAGCGATGCCGGGGGCAACCGGTGAGTTTTTCCGCTTCGGTGCTGACGCTTTACCCCGAGATGTTTCCCGGCGCGCTCGGCCTGTCGTTGGCCGGCCGGGCGCTCGAGGCCGGGACGTGGTCGCTGGAGACGATCCAGATCCGTGACTTCGCCACCGACCGCCACCGCACCGTCGACGACACGCCCGCCGGCGGCGGCGCCGGCATGGTGATGCGCGCCGACGTGCTGGCGAAAGCCATCGACTATGCTTCGCCGGAAGGCGATGCGCGGCCTCGGCTGCTGATGAGCCCGCGCGGCAAGCCGCTGACCCAGGCGCGTGTGCGCGAGCTGGCCGCTGGGCCGGGCGCCGTCATCCTGTGCGGCCGCTTCGAAGGCGTCGACCAGCGGGTGATCGACGCGCGGGAATTGGAGGAAGTCTCGATCGGCGATTTCATTCTCTCGGGTGGTGAGCCGGCCGCCCTTGTGCTGCTCGACGCGGTGGTGCGGCTGCTGCCCGGGGTCATGGGCAACGCGATGTCGGGCGAGGAAGAGAGTTTTGAAAACGGCCTGCTCGAACATCCGCACTATACGCGGCCGCAGGAGTTCGAAGGCCGTGACATTCCCGAGGTCCTGATTTCCGGCAATCACAAGAAGATCGCCGCCTGGCGGCGGGCGGAGTCAGAAAGACTGACAGCCGAGAGGCGTCCGGACCTGCTTGCCGCTGCTCAGCCCTTGGCAAAATAATAGAAGGCCAAAAACAGGCCGACGGCGACGACGAAGCCGCGCACCGCGTTTTGCGGCACCCGCTTGGCGATCCAGACGCCGGCATAGCCGCCGAGCGCGCCGCCCGGGATCATGATGATCGCCTGCGGCCAGGCGACGACGCCGCCCGAGACGAAGACGACGATCGCGACAGCGGCGATGACCATGGCCAGCATGTTCTTCAACGCGTTCAGCCGGTGATAGTCGCCGGCCTGGGTGAGGCCGAGCGTCGCCAGCATCATCACGCCCATGCCGGCGCCGAAGAAGCCGCCATAGATGGCGGTGAGAAATTGTGCGAGCGAGCCGGCGAGCGAGCCCACCGCCGCTTCATGGCCGGGCTTTGGCACTGGTTTCAGCCAGGGGCCGGCGGCGAACAGGGCCGTCGCGGCTAGCAGCAGCCACGGCACCAGAGCGCGAAACGAGGGATTGTCGAGCGCCAAAAGGATCAGAGCGCCGGCCAGTGCACCCACGGCCGAGATCAGGCACAGCAGCAGCGCGCCGCGCCAGAAGTGCCTGATATCGGCCGAGTAGGCGAGGGTCGAGGTGATGTAGCCTGGAAATTGCGTCACCGAGGAGGTGGCGTTGGCAACAATCGGCGGCAGGCCGACCAACGTCATGGCGCCGAAGGTGATGAAGGTGCCGCCACCGGCGACCGCATTGGCGGCGCCTGACAGAAAGCCCGCTAGAAACAGCAGGATGGCATCGAAGACAGACATGAATTGCGGCCGCTCAAAACTGTGTTATTTCAGGCTTTAGAAAGCCTGAACGACCGGCGCAACCCGGCACGGCAGGATTACGATGGTGCCATGCGAGCAGAAAATGCGCGCCCAAGGCGTGACAAAGCGGCGAAATAGCTGTATGTGCCCGCCCGTACCGGCCAGAAAGAATCTGCCGGACCCGTCAACAATGACGGTGTAGTCGCCCCTGCCTGATGTTTCAAAGACAAATGTCTTGGAGACAAAAGGCATAGCCAAGCGGTCAATGGAACTGCAAGGCGAGTGTCGGACGCTCTGACTGTCGGAAGAACAAGAAGTGGACTTTTGAGATGGATATTCTCCGTCAGCTCGAGGCCGAACAGGCCGCCAAGATCGAAGCCAAGCGCAAGCTTCCCGAATTCCAGCCCGGCGACACCGTGCGCGTCCAGGTCCGCGTGACCGAAGGCACCCGCACCCGCGTTCAGGCCTATGAGGGCGTCGTCATCGCCCGCGCCGGCGCCGGCTTCCAGGAGAACTTCACGGTTCGCAAGATTTCCTACGGCGAAGGCGTCGAGCGCGTGTTCCCGGTCTACTCGCCGATGGTTGAAGGCGTCGAGATCGTTCGCCGCGGCAAGGTGCGTCGCGCCAAGCTCTACTACCTGCGCGATCGTCGCGGCAAATCGGCCCGTATTTCGGAAAACACCGGCGTGCGCGCCCGCAAGCTGAACGATGAGGAGCGCGATGCGCTAAACGCCGAGAAGGCCCGCATCGAAGCCGAGAAGGTGGCAGCAGCCGAGGCCCTGGCCGTCGAGAAGGCCGCCCAGGACGCCGCCGAGAAGAAGGCCGCCGCCGAGGCCGAAGCAGCAGCCAAGGCCGCCGCAGAAGCGACCCCTGCCGAATAAGATTTTCGGAACTCATTCAAAAAGGCGGCTTCGGCCGCCTTTTTTCGTTTCACCAGACTGTGAACGCTTTCAGCGCCAGACACAGGATCCGGCTGTTGACGGCGTGTTACTTTGTGCACTAAATAATCGCGCACAAAGTAATTGGAGATTTGATATGGCACTCTACACCACACAGGCTCACGTCACCGGCGGCCGCGCCGGCCATGGCGAGACCAGCGACGGTCTGCTCAAGGTCGATCTGGCAATGCCCAAGGAACTCGGCGGGCCGGGGGGCGCCACCAATCCCGAGCAACTGTTCGCTATCGGCTATGCCGCCTGCTTCGAAAGCGCCATCCGCTTTGTCGCGCGCAAACAGAAGCTGTCGCTGACGGATGCCGGGGTAACCTCCACCGTCAGCCTGCTTCCCGATGGCGAAGGCTTTAAGCTCGGCGTCGCGCTCGCGGCGGAAACGAAAGGCCTTGATCAGGCGGCGGCGGAAGCGCTTGTATCGGAGGCGCACAAGATCTGCCCCTATTCCAACGCCATCAGGGGCAATGTCGACGTAGCGCTTTCGGTAAAGGCGGCATGACGGAAAAGACGACAAAGAGCACCAGGGACGTCCCGGCGGAGGCCACCGGGACGTTTCACGTTCCGCGGCTCGACCAACAGCTCTGCTTCGCGCTCTATTCGGCAAGCGGGCTGATGACGAAGCTCTACCGCCCGCTGCTCGATCCGCTTGGTCTGACCTATCCGCAATATCTGGCCATGTTGGCGCTTTGGGAACGGGCTCCAAGCACGGTCGGCGAGCTTGGCGAAGCGCTCGGGCTGGATTCGGCGACGCTGACGCCGCTGCTCAAGCGGCTGGAGGCCGGTGGCCTGGTCACACGCCGGCGCGACCTGGCCGACGAGCGCCGGGTTCTGGTCGAGCCGACAGCGAAGGGACAAGCGTTGCGTGAGCAGGCCAAAAGCGTGCCGGCGGCGATGCTTTGCAACCTGCCGCTGGATGCCGACGAGTTGAAATCCCTGCACCGCACGCTGACGCGGTTCGTCTCCGGCTTGCGCAAGGCGGATGCCGGCATCGTGAAGCGGAGCTGATCGCTGCCGCGACACCGTTCATTCCTGAATCCCGGAAATGAAGGCATCGGAATCCCTTTTCGCGCGCGCTGACGCAGCGGACCGTCTTGCATGACGCTTGCGGAAAGCTAAAGTCGGCGCCGGATTTTCCTACAAGCCCGGCCGTGCCCGGGTCCGTCAATTTCCGGGGAGTGTGTCATGACCAAATCGAAACTGCTGCTGGCAGGCCTGCTTGCCCTCGTCCTGGTACCCGTTGCCGCCTTTGCGCAGGTGCTGCCCGACCTCGGCGGCAAGAAGGTGGTGGTGGTCACCGAAAACGCCTACCCGCCGCTGCAGTTCATCGATGCCAAGACCGGCAAGCAGATCGGCTGGGAATATGATGCGATGAACGAGATCGCCAAGCGGCTGAATTTCGCCGTCGAGTACCAGAACACATCCTGGGACGCGATGATCCAGGCGGTTTCCGACAACCAGTACAACATCGGCATGACCGGCATCACCATCAAGGACGACCGCAAGGAGAAGGTCGATTTCTCCGACCCCTATATGCGCTCGGAACAGTTCATGCTGGTGCGCGGCGATGAAAGCCGTTTCACCGACGCCAAGACCTTCGGCGCCTTCAAGGATGGGCTGATCGGCGCGCAGGCCGGTACCACGCCCTTCTACACCGCCGTCTACAGCGTGCTCGACGGCAATGAGCAGAACCCGCGCATCAAGCTGTTCGAGACCTTCGGCGCCACGGTGCAGGCACTGAAATCCGGCGACGTTGACGTCGTCTTGACCGACGGCACCGCCGGCAAGGGCTATGTCGCCGCCTCCGACGGCAAGCTGAAGCTGATCGGCGGCCCGCTCGGCACCGAGGATTTCGGCTTCATCTTCCCGAAGGGTTCCGACCTGGTGAAGCCGGTCAATGCGGCGATTGCGGCGTTGAAGGCGGACGGGACGTTCGATGCGCTGAACAAGAAGTGGTTTCTTGATTACAAGATGGGGCAGTGATTTCGCGCCGACTTCGCGCTTGAACGCCCCCCTCTGCCCTGCCGGGCATCTCCCCCTCAAGGGGGGAGATTGGCTGTTTTTTCCGCTTTCGCCAATCACCAAAGTTGTAAAAAGAGTGCCGTCGACGAAGCTGCCAATCTCCCCTCTTGAGGGGGAGATGGCCGGCAGGCCAGAGGGGGGTGCCTTGGCGCAATCCTTTTGATGCCTCCCGCCTCTTCCTCCAAAGCCGACTTCCCCTGGTGGCTCGTCGTGGCCGTGACCATCGCGATCGCGGTGGCCGTCTTCGTCGCCACCAGCAATCTCTATGCCCAGGTGTTCGCCACGGTCGCCAAGGGTATCGGCGTCACCATCTTCGTCACCGTGATCGCCTTCGTGCTGGCGTCGGCCATCGGTCTCGGCATCGCGCTGATGGGAATGTCGGGTTCGCGCTGGCTGCGCCAGATCGCGCGCTTCTATGTCGAGATCATCCGCGGCGTGCCGATCCTGGTGCTGTTGTTCTGGATCGCCTTTGCCGGCGCGCCGGCCTTCGTCGCGGCCTGGAACGCGCTGACCGCGCCGCTGCAAAGCGCCGGCCTGTTCGGCGAGCTTTTGGTGCGCGACGTGTCGCTGTTGTGGCGCGCCATCATGGCGCTGACCATCGGCTATTCGGCTTTCATCTCGGAGGTTTTCCGGGCCGGCATCCAGGCGGTGGAGAAGGGCCAGATCGAGGCGGCGAAGGCGCTCGGGCTGACCCGCGCGCAGCGTTTCCGGCTGATCGTGTTCCCACAGGCGATCCGCACCATCCTGCCGCCGCTCGGCAATGATTTCGTCGCACTGGTCAAGGATTCCTCGCTGGTCTCGGTGCTCGGCGTTGCCGACATCACGCAGATGGGCAAGGTCTACGCCGCCGGCTCGTTCCGTTTCTTCGAGACCTATTCGATAACAGCCTACATCTATCTCATCCTGACCGTCGGCCTGTCGCTGGCGCTCAGGGCGCTGGAACGGCGGCTGCGCCGCCAGCACGAGGAATAGTCTTTCGGCCAAGGCAGCGCTACGATCCCCGAGCATTCCCGTTGAGGAGGTCCCATGATCGTCGACAAAGCCAATGCGGCGCTGGATTCCGTGTATACGGCCGACACGCCGGAAGCGCTTGAAGAGGCCTATGCCGCATGGGCCGCGACCTATGACAGCGAGACCGCCTCGCTCGGCTACCTCCTGCCTTTCCTGATCACCGCCTGGGTGGCGCGCCATGTGCCGGCGGACGATGGCCCCTTGCTCGATGCCGGCTGCGGCACCGGCCTGTCGGGACCGTCGCTGAATGCGCTCGGCTACCGCGACATTGCGGGGCTCGACCTCTCGGACGATATGCTGAAGATCGCCGGCAGCCGCAATGCCTACAGCGAACTGAAGCAGGCAATGCTGGGCGGTCCGCTGCCGTGGCCGGACGGGTATTTCCGCGCCTTCTTCTCGACAGGCGTGTTCACCATCAGCCATGCGCCGGCGACAGGCCTGCACGAACTGGTGCGCATCACCCGCAAGGGCGGCCATGCGATCTTCACCGTGCGCGACCGGGTGTTCGAGAGCGGCGGCTTCCAGGCGGTGTTCGATGAGTTGGAGCAGACTGGGAAATGGCGGCCGGTCGAGGAAAGCCCGTGGTTCCGCTGCTATGCGATCGCCGAGCCGGATGCGCTGGTGAAGACGTTCGTGTTTGAAGTGATCTGAGCGGCGCGTTCTCCGATCTTGGCTTCCTTCCTCTCCCTCCGGAGGGGGGAGAGGTGGCGCTGCGAAGCAGCGACGGAGTGGGGGAAGGCGGTTCTCGAAGGCACAGTCGCCGATAGGCGAGCACGATCAGGCTGGCTCCAAATCTCGTGCAGCCGGGTAACCCAGCGCATGCATCGCCTCGACACGAAATCACAACACTTGAGCCGGTCNNCCCCCACTCCGTCGAGCTTCGCTCGACACCTCTCCCCCGATCGACGGGGTAGAGGAAGGCGCTAGCTTAAGTAAGGTCGGCTCCCTTCCTCTCCCCCTGAAGGTGTGGAAGTGAGGACGAGGAACCCGAGTTCTGCGAAGGCAGCTTCCAATTGCCGAAAACCCAAAACATTGATATGAGCCACGCCATGGAAGAGCTTTTTGGCGATCCGGCCTACAAGGGGTTCGTGCTGCAGGACAGAAAACGCCTGCCGTCGCGCTTCTCCGCGCGCGTGTCCGGGGCGCTGACCAGCCGACTACCCTAGGCCGACCCATCGGGGTCGTTTCGCCGGGCCGGAGGTCCGGCACCTGCTCTTTCCCATTCTCATATCGACGGATTTACGCACATGAGCGCACCGCGCACCCTCTACGACAAGATTTTCGACGACCATGTCGTCGATCGCCAGGACGACGGCACCTGCCTGCTCTACATCGACCGCCACCTGGTCCATGAAGTGACCAGCCCGCAGGCCTTCGAAGGCCTGCGCATGACCGGCCGTAAAGTCCGGCATCCGGAAAAGACGCTGGCCGTGGTCGATCACAATGTCTCGACTTCGCCCGAGCGCAAGTTCGGCATCAAGAACGAGGAAAGCCGCATCCAGGTCGAGGCGCTGGCCAAGAACGCCAGGGATTTCGGCGTCGAATATTATTCCGAGAACGATATCCGCCAGGGCATCGTCCACATCATCGGTCCGGAGCAGGGCTTTACACTGCCCGGCATGACCATCGTCTGCGGCGACAGCCACACCTCGACGCACGGCGCTTTCGGCGCGCTGGCGCATGGCATCGGCACATCCGAGGTCGAGCATGTTCTGGCGACGCAGACGCTGATCCAGCGCAAGGCCAAGAACATGCTGGTGCGTGTCGACGGCCAATTGCCGGAAGGTGTCACCGCCAAGGACATCATCCTGGCCATCATCGGCGAGATCGGCACTGCCGGTGGCACCGGCTATGTCATCGAATATGCCGGCGAGGCGATCCGTGCGCTGTCGATGGAGGGCCGCATGACGATCTGCAACATGTCGATCGAAGGCGGCGCGCGCGCCGGCCTGATCGCCGCGGACGAGACGACCTTCGCCTATGTCAAGGACAAGCCGCGCGCGCCGAAGGGCGCGGCCTGGGATGCGGCACTCGAATACTGGAAGACGCTACAGTCCGACGAGGGCGCGCATTTCGACAAGGTGATCGTGCTCGACGCGGCCAAGCTGCCGCCGATCGTCTCCTGGGGCTCTTCGCCCGAGGACGTCGTGTCGGTGCAAGGCATCGTGCCGAACCCGGACGACATCACCGATGAGAACAAGCGCACCTCCAAGCAGCGTGCGCTCGACTATATGGGTCTGACGCCGGGCACCAGGATCACCGACATCACGCTCGACCGCGTCTTCATCGGTTCCTGCACCAATGGCCGCATCGAGGATCTGCGCGCCGTCGCCAAGGTGGTCGAAGGCAAGACGGTCAGCCCGCATGTCGATGCGATGATCGTGCCGGGCTCCGGCCTGGTCAAGGAACAGGCGGAAGCCGAAGGCCTCGACAAGATCTTTGTCGCCGCCGGTTTCGATTGGCGCGAGCCGGGCTGCTCGATGTGCCTGGCCATGAACGACGACCGGCTGAAGCCGCATGAACGCTGCGCCTCGACTTCGAACCGCAATTTCGAGGGCCGGCAAGGCTTCAAGGGCCGCACCCATCTGGTGTCGCCGGCGATGGCGGCCGCGGCGGCGATCGCCGGCCACTTCGTCGACATTCGCGAGTGGAAGTAGTCCAGACTTGAACGGACCCGAGCCGCACCCGGCTCGGGTCAACGCTTCCCGTCACGGCGGACGAGTTCGTGGAACTCCTCGCGGCGTCCAGGCTGTTCGGCCGCGACCACAAGCGCAAGCTGTTGTTCCTCGAAGAGCTTGAACCATTCGTCCCATTCGACGAGTTCATAGCCTCCCGCATTGAGCGGCCGTTCAGGCTGGTCCTGATCCTGATAGGCGTGCTGGCCGAAGACCAGCCTCAACATGGGCTGCGTCCCCGCTTCGGGCGAGATGTCGACGATTGCGGGAAAGCCGGCGCGCCCGGCAGCCCACGAGCGGATCGCATCGTGGTCGGTCAGTGTGATTGTGTCGGCCATCGGTCGCTCCAGATTGTCAACGAAGGAACGCTGACCGGAGACGGCGGTTCCCTGACATTATTTTGAGATGGCGGTCCTGCTTGCGGCGAGGCTTAACCGCTTGTTTGGGCTTGCCCTCTAAGCTCTTCCCCGACGTAAGCGAGGGGAAGTCATAGTCGTTTGGACACGGGTCTGCTCATAGCGCTGCTCAACCCGACGATCGCGCTGGCGCTCGGCGCGGCGTTCCTCGTGCTATGGTCCTATCAGCGCCACCGCCCCTATCTGGCCGTGCTGGCGCTCAGCTACAGTCTCTCGGCGGTGGGCTTCCTGCTTCAGTATTTCACCTTGCCGATCGGCATGCCGCTGACCAAGCTGGTGTCGAACATCTGCTTCAGCATCGCCGGCTGCTGCCTGGCCGGCGCCATCGTCCACCGCTATGGCCGCAAGGTGCCCTATGTGGGGATCGGCGCGCTGGCCTGCGGGGGACTGGCGTCGTTTTGCTGGTTCCTGTTCATCGCGCCGGATCTCACCTGGCGCATCCTGGCGATGAATTTCGCTTTCGGCGGTATCAGCCTTCTGGTTGCCGCCGAACTGCGCCCGGTGCGCAACAGCGGCCCGACCGAGAAAATCCTGTTCGTGCTGTCGCTGCTGTCGGGCGTCAACTTCTTCGTGCGCACCCTTATCGTCGTCATCGCGCACGGGCCCTTCACGAGCTATGACGGGTTCTATGGCTCGTCCTACTGGACGACGGCGCTGCTGTCGCACGCGCTGCTGTCGCTGCTTATCGCGCTGTGCCTGTTTTCCGCCGCGGCACTCGACGTGTTGAAGGCGTTGAAGACCGAGACCTTTACCGACCCTCTGTCGGGCCTGCTCAACCGGCGTGGCTTCGAGGAGCGCGGCATGCTGCTCTTGCGGCACTGCGCCTCGGCGCGGTTCCCGGTCGCGCTGGTGCTGGCCGACCTCGACCATTTCAAGGCGCTCAACGATGTGCATGGGCATGGGGCGGGCGATCGCGTGATTGCCGATTTCGCCGCCAAGCTTCGGTCGGCGGCCGGCGCGCGCGGTGTTGCCGGGCGTATCGGCGGCGAGGAATTCGCCGTGCTGCTGCCACTCAGCGATCTTGCCGCGGCACGGCTGTTCGCCGAAGCGGTGCGCACGGTCTATTCGGCCGGCCATGTCGACGGGCTTCCCCAGGGAACGAAGGTGACGGCAAGCTTCGGCGTGGCGGCCCGCAGCGGTGACGAGGCGCTGGAGCCGCTGATGCGCCGTGCCGACGATGCGCTCTACAAGGCCAAGAAGAACGGCCGCGACAGTGTACGCCTGTCCTATGAGCGACCGGAAACGGCGTTCCTGCCGGAGCCGCTCAAGACCGGCTGAATCCTGCCCGGCCAGGACGTTAACGTCTTCTTCGCCCGTCGATGATTAGCTGTCGGCGCGGGTGCGGGAGAACATGAGCGGCGCCAACTTCATCCTGTTGATCAATCTGTCGGTTGCCGGCCTGCTGGCGGCCTGCTTCATGGCGGTCGCCTTCCACGATGTCGGCCGGGCGCCGGCGCGCTGGCTGGCATTTGGCTATCTGCTGGGCATGGCCTATTCGGCCATCGAATTCTCCATTCCCGCTTTTGCCGACGCGCGGCTCCCGGTCGTTGCCGCCTTCGCGGTCTTCCTTGCCGCCACCATTGCGTTCAATGGCGGGCTTGCCCGCAAATACGGCGTGGCGCCGCCCTGGAAGGCGATGCTGTTTTTCCTGTTGGCCACCACCATAGCTGTGTATTTCGTACAGGACCTGCCCCGCCAGTCGCTGATCCGCATCATGGCCTATCAGCTTCCCTATGCGGTCATGCAGTTCATCGGGCTGGCCATCGTCTGGTCATCGAGGCAAAAGCTTGCCCGTCTCGATCGCATATTGATGGCCGTGCTGGCGGCGAGCGGCCTGCAGTTTGCCTCCAAGCCATTCATCGCCCATGCGCTCGGCGGCTGGGGCGCCAATCCGCAAGCCTATCTGCAAAGCAACTACGCGCTGGTGTCGCAATCGCTCGGCACTGTCTTTGCGCTGGCGCTGGCGCTGCTGATGCTGGCCATCCTGGTTCGCGACGTGCTTGCCGAAGTGACGTCGAAGTCGGAGACGGACACGCTTTCGCGCCTGCTCAATCGCGGCGGCTTCACCCGCCATGCCGAACTGGCGGTGCTTGGCGCCCTGCGGCAAGGCGTGCCGGTCGCGCTGGTCATAGCCGATCTCGATCATTTCAAGAGCGTCAACGACAGCTTCGGCCATGCGTCCGGCGACCGGGTGATCGAGACTTTTGCAGGCTTCCTGCGTGAAGCCGCCGCCGCGCATCACGTTGCCGGCCGCATTGGCGGCGAGGAGTTCGCCATCATCCTGCCGGGAACCAACCTTGCCGCGGCGCGGCTGTTCGCCGAGGGAACGCGCAGCGCCTTCGGCGCGCTGCCCATAGACGGACTGCCGGCTGACAACCGCTGCACCGCGAGCTTCGGCGTCGCCGAACTCCATGCGAGCGAAGACTTTGCCGATCTGATGCGGCGGGCCGACCAGGCGCTCTATCAGGCGAAGAATGCCGGGCGCGATTGCGTGCGCGTCTCCGTCGGGCCTGCCGGCAACTGGTCGTCAGCCGGAACGGAAGCTAGCGGCAGGGGCTGAGTTCGGGCATCTCGCCGTCGGAGAGGCCGTACATATAGGAGCGGCCCTTCACCAGCACCGGCGGCCGGTAGCAATCGCTATAACCGCCGATTTCGTCGGCTTCGTTCTCGTAGATCACCTTGGGCTGGCCGGCGCTGGTGTAGTCGGAGAGCTGCTTGGCCAGCCTGCCTTGGCCGACGATGATGCGCTTGTAGCCGGCGGCGCTGTCGACGACGAGGTTGCCGAAGGAATCGGCGTAGACGCGATCCTGATGCCGTGCGCCGGCAAGCGCTGGCGCTGCAAGGCCGGCGACCGAGGCTGCTACGACGAGCGCCGCAAGGCGCGATTTGCCCGAATTCGAACGCATGGCGTCCTCCGTGTCTTGAGGGAAAGCCTCCTCGAATCAGAAATTAACGGTTTCTTAACCTTTGTTAAGAGGCCGGCGCGGTTGGCGGCGATGTCTCGGTAAACATGGTTAATATCCGTTAATATCCGACTGGATGGAAAACCCGGTGGCCATCATTCGGCCATGCTTGGCCGCACCATCGCGGCGGCGTCCGCCTTGGCGTCGGGACGATCGTGATCTGGACAAAGCATCGTGGCCGCTTGCCGCGCGGGAGGACAGCATATGGCGCTACGCCGGCCGATTTGGGTGTCCGTTTTCCCGTTGCTCGGTGTCGTCGCTGCCTGTGTGCCGCAAGACAGCGCGCCGAAGGCAGCCAATACCGTCGTCGTCTCACCTGCGCCGGCCCAGCAGTCCGTCGCAGCCGCGGTGCCTCCGGCAGCTGCAACCAAGATTATCACCGACCTTACCGCGCCGCGACCAGGCACAGGCACGGCCACCTATAGATGCGGCAACAACGGTATGATTTTCATCCAAAATCTAGGCACGTCGTTGCGTGTGGTCGGGTCCGACGGCGCGACCGAGGAGTTTGCGGCGTCGCCTGCCAACCAGAGCAGCCGCTACCAGGCGGCCACGCATGACGCAATCGTGATCGACGGGCGCGAGGCGCTGGTGATGAAGAAGGGATCGACGCCGCAGACCTGCAAACGCTGACGCCAGTCTCACCACCGCTGGGCCCTGGGGCAGATATGTTGCACTGCAGCGATATCGAGCCGGCTTCAGGCCTTCCCGGCCTAATCGATTGAAGCCAAAGCCCGCCTTTTAGTCAGACTAAATTACGTTTTCGAAACGGTTTTCTGGCTTTGACGCGGTGCAAAAAGAGCATTAGAAACCGGCTGTCCGAAGTCGCAACCGGAAGCGGCAATGCCGTATTTCCACCTGAGGCTCCAGAGAGACGCCGAACTGGGGGAGCCATGAGCAAATCACCAGCCACCCGCGAATTTGCCAGACGTGAACGGCCGATTTCGCCGCACCTCACCGTGTACCGGCCGCCGATCACCATGACGATGTCGATCATTCACCGCATCACCGGCGGCGCGCTGTATTTCGGCACGCTGCTGGTCGCCCTGTGGCTGATGGCGGCGGCAAGCTCGCAGGCGACCTTCGATTGGGCCAATTGGGCCTTCGGCACCTGGCTCGGCCGGATCATCCTGTTCGGCTACACCTGGGCGCTGATGCATCATATGCTGGGCGGCGTACGGCACCTCATCTGGGACACGGGCGCGGGCCTGGAAAAGCATACCGCCTCGAAGATCGCCTGGGCGACGCTGGCCGGCTCGATCCTGCTCACGCTGCTGATATGGATCGCCGGCACCATGGCGCGGGGAGCTTGATCATGAGCGGCAAAAACACCGACATGCGCACGCCGCTGGCGAGGGTCCGCGGCCTCGGCTCCGCCCGCGAGGGCACCGGGCATTTCTGGCGCCAGCGCCTGACCGCGATCGCCAACATCCCGCTGATCCTGTTCTTCGTCGGTTTCCTGATCGCGCTCAACGGCGCCGACCACGAGCATGTGCGGGCAGCCCTTGCCAACCCGTTCGTGGCGCTGGTGATGGCCCTGGTGCTCATCTCCGGTCTCACCCATATGCGGATCGGCATGCAGGTGATCATCGAGGATTACGTGCATGGCGAAGGCATGAAGCTGGCGCTGATCGCGCTCAATACATTTTTCACCATAGCGGTCGGCGTCGCATCGATCTTCGCCCTGCTCAAGCTGGCATTCGGAGGCTGAGTTGGCCAAGGACGCGAAACAAGCCAACACGGCAGGCTATACCTTTGTCGACCACAAGTTCGACGTGGTGGTCGTTGGCGCCGGCGGCGCCGGCCTGCGCGCCACGCTCGGCATGGCCGAACAGGGGCTGCGCACCGCCTGCATCAGCAAGGTGTTCCCGACCCGCTCGCACACGGTGGCGGCGCAAGGCGGCATTGCCGCCTCGCTGTCCAACATGGGTCCCGATTCCTGGCAATGGCACATGTACGACACCGTCAAGGGCTCGGACTGGCTGGGCGATGTCGACGCCATGGAATATCTGGTGCGCGAGGCGCCGGCCGCGGTCTACGAGCTCGAACATTACGGCGTGCCGTTTTCGCGCACCGAAGAGGGCAAGATCTACCAGCGGCCGTTCGGCGGCCACATGATGAACTATGGCGAAGGTCCCCCGGTGCAGCGCACCTGTGCCGCCGCCGACCGCACCGGGCATGCCATCCTGCACACGCTTTACGGCCAGTCGCTGAAGAACAATGCGCAGTTCTTCATCGAGTATTTCGCGCTCGACCTGATCATGGAGCCGGACGGCACCTGCACCGGTGTCGTCGCCTGGAACCTGGATGACGGCACCATCCACCGCTTCTCGGCCAAGATGGTGGTGCTGGCGACCGGCGGCTATGGCCGCGCCTATTTCTCGGCCACCTCGGCGCACACCTGCACCGGCGACGGCGGCGGCATGGCCGCGCGTGCCGGCTTTCCGCTGCAGGACATGGAGTTCGTGCAATTCCACCCGACCGGCATCTATGGCGCCGGCTGCCTGATCACCGAGGGTGCGCGCGGCGAGGGCGGCTATCTCGTCAATTCCGAGGGCGAGCGCTTCATGGAGCGCTACGCGCCGTCAGCCAAGGACCTTGCCTCGCGCGACGTCGTCTCGCGCTGCATGACGCTGGAGATCCGCGAAGGCCGCGGCGTCGGCAAGAACAAGGACCACATCTTCCTGCATCTCGACCATCTCGATCCCGCCGTCCTGCATGAGCGGCTGCCGGGCATTTCGGAATCGGCCAAGATCTTTGCCGGTGTCGACCTGACCAAGGAGCCGATCCCGGTGCTGCCCACGGTCCACTACAATATGGGCGGCGTGCCGACCAATTACTGGGGCGAGGTGCTCAATCCGACGGCGCTCAATCCAGACCAGGTGTCGCCCGGATTGATGGCTGTCGGCGAAGCCGGCTGCGCCTCCGTGCACGGCGCCAACAGGCTCGGTTCGAATTCGTTGATCGATCTTGTGGTGTTCGGCCGCGCGGCGGCGATCCGCGCCGGCCAGGTCATCGACCGCAAGTCGGCGATCCCTTCGCCCAACGAAGCCTCGGTCGAAAAGATCATGGACCGCTTCGACCGGCTGCGTTACGCCAACGGCTCGACACCGACGGCGGTGCTGCGTGAAAAGATGCAGAAGGCGATGCAGGAAGACGCGGCCGTATTCCGCACGCAGGAGTCGCTCGAAAATGGCTGTAAGCGCATTTCGCAGATCTGGGGCGAGTTGAAGGACATCAAAGTGTCCGACCGCTCGATGATCTGGAACTCCGATCTGGTCGAAACGCTGGAGCTGGAAAACCTGATGGCCAATGCCATCACCACGGTCTACAGCGCCGAGGCGCGCAAGGAGAGCCGTGGCGCGCACGCACGCGAGGACTTTTCGGCGCGCGACGACGCGGTCTGGCGCAAGCATACGCTGGCCAGGCTGAGCGAAGACGGCGAGGTGGCACTCTCCTACCGGCCGGTGCACACCGAGCCGCAGCTGGCTGAAAAGGACGGCGGCATCAGCCTCGCCAAGATCGCGCCCAAGGCCAGAGTGTATTGAGGATCGAACATGGTTGAACTCACGCTCCCCAAGAATTCGCAGATCAAGCCGGGCAAGACCTGGCCGAAGCCGGAGGGCGCCACCAATCTGCGGGAATACCGCATCTATCGCTGGTCGCCGGACGACGACGAGAACCCGCGCATCGATACCTATTTCGTCGACATGGACGACTGCGGGCCGATGGTGCTCGACGCGCTGCTGTGGATCAAGAACAAGATCGACCCGACGCTGACCTTGCGGCGTTCCTGCCGCGAAGGCATTTGCGGCTCCTGCGCCATGAACATCGACGGTTCCAACACGCTCGCCTGCACCAAGGGCTGCGACGACATTTCGGGCGCGGTAAAAGTCTACCCGCTGCCGCATATGCAGGTGGTCAAGGATCTGGTGCCCGACCTCACCAATTTCTACGCCCAGCACGCGTCGATCCAGCCTTGGCTGAAGACGGTGTCGCCGGAGCCGGCCAAGGAGTGGCTGCAGAGCCATGAGGACCGCGAGAAGCTCGACGGGCTCTATGAATGCATATTGTGCGCCTGCTGCTCGACCTCGTGCCCGAGCTATTGGTGGAACGGCGACCGCTATCTCGGCCCGGCAACGCTTCTGCAGGCCTATCGCTGGCTGATCGATAGCCGCGACGAGGCCACCGGCGAGCGGCTCGACAATCTCGAAGACCCGTTCCGGCTCTATCGCTGCCACACCATCATGAACTGCGCGCAGACCTGCCCCAAAGGCCTCAACCCGGCCAAGGCGATCGCGGAGATCAAGAAGATGATGGTGGAGAGAAGGGTTTAGGCGGTTGGTTGGTTGCCGGCGAGAGTAATCCAATGAGCGATGACCTTCCCATCCTTTCCCCTGTGGAAGCTCGCATTCTCGGCTGCCTGATCGAGAAGAAGGAGCTGACGCCGGATGTCTATCCGCTGACGCTCAACGCGGCACTGGCCGCCGCCAACCAGAAGACGGCGCGCGAGCCGGTGATGGCGCTGGAGCAGAGCGAGGTGCACCGGGGGCTGAAGCTGCTCGAACAAAAGGGGCTGGTGCGGCAGATGTTCGGTTCGCGTGTCGAGCGCTACGAGCACCAGATGGCGCAGCGCTTCTCGCTGACCACACCGCAGACCGCCTTGATCGGCTTGCTGTTGCTGCGCGGGCCGCAGACGGCCCATGAATTGTCGGCGCGCACCGAGCGCATGGCACGGTTTTCGTCGATCGAAGATTTGCGCGCCGAGCTCGACATGCTGATCGGCCGCCGACCGCCACTCATCCAGGAAATCCCACGCGGACCGGGCCAGCGCGAGGAGCGTTACGTCCATCTGCTGAGCGGGATTCCGCAGATCGCCCCCATCGCCATGCAGGCTGCGTCGGCTGCTTCATCTGCCTCCGGCCTCGAGGAGCGCGTCAGCGCCCTCGAGGAGGAGATTGCAATGTTACGCGCCCGCATCGACGCGCTGACCGGCGAGCGCTAGGTTCACCTCCTCGAGTAAACGCCGCTCGCTTCGCCGTCGGGGTCGATCAGCCGCAACTGGTTGCCGTCCAGTTGCCAACGCAAGGAGACCGGCTTCAGGTCACCGGGCTTGAATTTCCAGAGGCCCGTAAGGTCGGGCCGGCAACCATTGACGGATTTGTAGGTTCCTGCCGTCGGCGTGAAAACCAGGGTCGAACCGCGCACGGAGGCCTTGCCGGTTTTCAGGGTCAGCGACCGGACCTGACCGCAGCCGTCGACCAGAGACGATTGGAACAGCGCGTAATAGGTGCGCCCGTCAGCCCCGAAGGTAAAGGTGACGCTGCCGCCGCTGCCTGGATCGCAGTTGCTGAATGTGTCGCAATAATTGCCGCTGGCAACTGCAAAACCCCACTTGCCGACGAGCGCTCCCGGCATCGCACCGAGGCGCGAGCGTGTCGTCGGTCCCTTGCCCTGGCCGTAAGCGCCGCCGGCGCTGAAGGCCAGCCAGCCGGCAAGCCCGACAAGTGCCGCCCGGCAGGCGTGGTGTGACGAGGCCCTCAACATCCTTTGCTCGCAACAAGCTGCCGGAGATAGACAAGCCGCGTGCCGATGACATTGTTGACGATCGCCGTCTTGCCGGCCGGCGCCATGCCGCCGTATTTCTTGACCGACGGCCCATGATTCTTCGCCTCTTCGTAACCTGCCATCAATTGCCGCAGATCCGCACAGGACATCGAGGCGTACTTCGCCTGCTCCTGCGGGCTGATGACGCTCGATTGCGCCATGCCGGCGGAGTTGGCCGCCGCCATGCCGGCCATGCCGACGACCGCAGAAACCGGGTTGATGCCGACGCAGCCCGATAGGCCGAGGCACAGGACCGGTGCCGCCAGGACTGTATGCCGGACGCTCATGGCCGACGCTCCCCACACGGCCGCTTCGGATCGCGATGGTCGGCGACGGTTCCGCCGAGAGCGATGGACAACAGATAGACGCGTGGATTGAAGCCTGCCGAGGCGAGCCCCGACAGTGTCCTGAACAATTGCAAATGATACATCGAACCCCCTTGTGGCTGTTTGCGATGCGCTTCCTGATCGGAAACGCGCTGCAAACTAGGTCCGGCAAAAGCGGGCAGCTTGGACGCAGCGGCCCTAAAAACGGCCCAAACGGCCCTGTATTGACGTTTTCGGAGGCGCGGCGCATATCACGCCGCTTCTGATTGACCTGAGGCATGGGGGATGCCGGTGACGGCGACGATGGGGCCAACCGCCTCGTTCCGACTGATGACGGACGCGCTTCCGGAGCGGGATCGCGTCGAGGTCATGCGCGAGGTCTATGGCCGCACGGTGCTCAAGGTCGATCTCGATCCACTCGGCCCGACGCATGTCGATATGCAGGTGCGCGCGTTGCCTGGCCTCGGCATCGCCACGGGCACGTGTTCGGAATTCCGCGTCCATCATTCGACGTCGCTGATCGACAGCGACGATCTCGTCCTCCTGGTCGCCCTCGATGGCGCAAGCGTGATGAAGCATCGCGGCCGCGAGGAGCCGGTCGGCAACGGCCAGGCGCTGATGATGAGCGGCGAGGAGGTCGGCCTCAATGTCATCCAGCCAGGCGGTCTTCGCTTCGTCAATATGAGCTTCTCGCTCAAGGCACTGTCACCGCTGATCGGCGACCCGGCCCCGGCGCTGATGCAGCCGCTGCCAACCTCCGGCGGGGCGATGCGGCTGCTGCTCGACTATGTCAGGTCGATCCAGGATGCCGGCGACGTGCTGACCCCGGAGGCCTGGCATCTGGCGACGACGCATATTTTCGATCTCGTCGCTCTGGCCATGGGTGCCACCCGAGACGCGGCAGAAATCGCCCGGGGCCGAGGCGTGCGCGTGGCGCGGCTGCGTGCCATCAAGGCCGAAATAACAGCCCATGGCGGCGACCTGTCGGCCGAAGACATCGCCCGCCGTCACCGCCTTTCGGCCCGCTACATCAGAAAACTGTTCGAGAGCGAAGGCACGTCGCTGTCGGATTTCATGCTGTGCCAGCGCCTGTTGCGCGCGCATCGGATGCTCAGCAATCCTCGTCATGCCGGACGCAGCATCACGGCGATCGCCTTCGAGGCAGGCTTCAACGACCTCTCCTATTTCAACCGGGCGTTCCGGCGGCGCTACGGCGCGACGCCATCGGATGTGCGGGCGGCCGCGTTGAAGGGCTGACCGCAAACGAAAACGCCGGCCCAAGGGCCGGCGGCTTCTGGATGAATTTGCCGTTCGGGCCTTCAGCCGAGCTTGGCGTCGAGCGATACGTTTATGGCGCCGAGCGCCTTCGAGACCGGGCAGCCGGCCTTGGCCTTTTCGGCCAATTCCTTGAACTTCGCCACGTCGATGCCCGGGACCTTGCCGACCACTGTGAGGGCGCTTCCGGTGATCCCGGTGCCGGGAACCAGCGTCACCACGGCCTTGGCGTCGAGTTCGGTGGCCGGCGTGCCGTTCTCGGCCAGGAAATGCGAAAACTGCATGGCAAAGCAGCCGGCGTGCGCCGCCGCGATCAGCTCTTCAGGGTTGGTGCCGGATTTGCCGCTCTCGTCCTCGAAGCGGGCTTTGAATGAATAGGGCGTGCCCTTCAGGGTTCCGCTCTGGGTGTCGAGCGTGCCCGTGCCCTCTTTCAGATTGCCTTTCCAGACGGCGTTTGCGGTGCGGTCCATGAATTCCTCCTTATTACAGCGGTGGCGCCGGCCAGGCGGCGTTCCTCCCAACTATAGCGCGGGCGCGAGGGAAGGCCACCGCGCTGTTTGCGCGCGCACGCAGCACCTGCGAGCCGCACCGAATTTTTTTGAAAAAATGTGCGTGCAAGAATGTCGACTTGCATCGGCCCCGACCGTCCTGCGGGCGGCCACGGATTCTCGTGGCGGATGGAGGTTCGCATGAACAATCTGTTTTCTGCCCATTGGACAAGCACCTGCCGAACGGCCGATCCAGGGAAAAGCGACCCGCTGCATGTGCCGCCCTCCGGCTTCGGCCGGCTGCTTGCGGCAGTTGCAATCATCGGCATTGCGGTCAGCCTTCTCGACCATGTCGCTGCCGGCAAGAACTCAACCGATACCGTGATCGCCTATGGTTCGTCACAGCAAGGGAGCTGGAAATGAAATATGTCTGTCTGGTCTATGGCGAGGAAAACGACCTCCATGCCATGACGCCGGAGCGTCTGGCCAAGCTCGATGCCGATTCGATGGCTCATGACCGGTCATTGGATCAGCGTGGGGTGCTGATCGTCGCGCAGGCGCTGCAATCGGTGAAGACGTCGAAGACGGTGCGGCGACGCCAGGGCAAGCGGCTGATCACCGACGGCCCGTTCGCCGAAACCAAGGAGCAGTTGCTTGGCTTCGTCATGATCGAGGCCGACAATCTCGACCAGGCGCTGGAGATCGCCGGCGAGATCCCGCTGGCCGAAATCGGCACCATCGAGGTGCGGGCGATCTACAATGTGCCGGGGTCATAGCCCCCGCCATGTGCTACAGCCACGCGGAAACCAAGGCGTTCGATTGAACGATCGTCCCGGTTCATTTGGTGCGCAACTTTTGCGTGTTGAAGCAAGGCGAGAGTTCTCCTATCGTCGCCGGGGTTCTTGGGGATTTCGACATGCCTTTCCTGATTGCTATCCTTGGCGTGATGGGCGCGGCGGCGTTCTGGTGGTACCGGATGAAGGCGATGAACGACGCGGCTCGCGAGGTTGCGGACGTTGTCGGGCGCGTGCAGGGCAACATCCATCGCAAGAAGCTGCGCAAGCAGGCGGCTCTGTCGCCTCTGACGGCGATCGATGATCCGGTCGTAGCGGCGGCTACGCTGATCACATCAATCGTCTCCGAGGATGGGCCCATCCTGCCGCAGCGCGAGGCTGTCATCCGCGCGGTGATTTCCGAGATCGCCGACAAGAAGAAGACCGACGAGGCGGTGATCTACGCCAAATGGGCGGCGGCGCAGGTCGACGACACCACCGTCGTCATCGACAAGCTGGCGCCGTTCCTGCGCGAACGCCTCGATGTCGCCGAGCGAAACGATCTGCTGCAAATGGTCAACCGCGCCGCCCAGGGCGGCGAAAAACGCCTCGAAATATCCGACCAGAGGATATTGCGGCTGCGGCAGAAGCTGGGTTTCGAGGTCAACTGAGCGATAACGCTCAGATCGCCTCGCCCTTCAACAATCGCGGCGTGCTGGCGGACAACCCCGACGCCTGGCGGATAAAAAAGTCCTTCAGGCGCGGCATGCGTTCGACAAGGCCGAGGCCGATGTCGCGGACGGTTCGCAACGGGCCGATATCGTTGGAAAACAGCCGGTTCAGCGCGTCCGTGGTGATGCCCATCTGCACCGTGTCGAAGCGGCGCCACTGCTGGTAGCGTTCGAGGACGTCGAGCGCGCCGATGTCCTGGCCGAGCCGGTCGGCCTCGACGATCACCTCGGCAAGGGCTGCGACATCCTTGAAGCCGAGATTGAGGCCCTGGCCGGCGATCGGGTGGATGCCGTGGGCGGCATCGCCGGCGAGTGCGATGCGGGGCGCGACGAAGGCACGCGCAATGGTCAAGCCGAGCGGCCAGGCGCGCGGCGCATCGGTAACGCGGATCTCGCCAAGCTTCAGGCCAAAACGCTGCTCGAGTTCGTGTTCGAACAGGAGATCGTCACCGGCCACCAGCTTCTCGGCATCGGGCGTACGCTCGACCCAGACGATCGACGAGCGGTTGGTGCCGTCCTCGCCGGGTTTGAGCGGCAATGTGGCGAAAGGCCCGGCCGGCAGGAAATGCTCTTCGGCGCGACCATTGTGCGGGCGTTCATGCGCTACCGTGCAGACGATGCCGGACTGGCCATATTCCCACTTCACCGTCTTGATGCCGGCCATGTCGCGCAGCTTCGAGTTGACGCCGTCGGCGGCGACCAGCAGCCGCGCCTTCAGCGCCGCGCCGTCGGCGAGATGCACGGTGATGCCACTGCCGTTGGTCTCGAAGCCCTGCACCGCGACGCCTTCGATGATATCGATGCCGAGCCTTTCGGCGCTGGCCCGCAAGGCGCCGTTCAGCACCTTGTTGGCGACCATATGCGCAAAGGGCTCGCCCGGCGCCACTTCGCCGCCGAAGGTCAGGAAGACCGGACGCACCGGATCGGCGGTGCGCGAATCGGTGATGATCATCTCAGTGATCGCCTGCGCCTGGGGTGCGATCTCGGCCCACACGCCGAGCTGGTCGAGCATGCGACAGGCGGCAGCGGCAATGGCCGAGGCGCGGCCATCCCTTTGCCAGGCGCCAGCAGGTGCCGCATCGACGAGAGCGATGGCGAGGCCCGGTCGCGCCTGTTTCAGCGATACGGCGGCGGCCAGGCCGACATAGCCGGCGCCGGCGACCAGGACATCGAGCCCGGATCTGTTTTTCGTGTCCGCCTTGCGTTCCATCATCTTCGCTCCTGCGCCGGCCGGGTCTTGCGCCCTTGACTGCCTGTCCGTCCTGTCGGAAACCGCCATAACACTTCTGCGGCGAGGGCGCGAAATATGACGGCAGCCATGGACGAGCTTCTCGGCATTCTCGACCTCGAGAAGCTGGAACACAATCTGTATCGTGGTCGCAGCCCGCTGCTCGACTGGCAGCGCGTGTTCGGCGGCCAGACCATCGCCCAGGCGCTGGTGGCGGCGCAGCGGACAGTGGATCCCGATCGGTACGTGCATTCGCTGCACGGCTATTTCATGCGGCCCGGCGACACCAAGGTGCCGATCGTCTACGAGGTCGACCGCATTCGCGACGGCGGCTCCTTCACCACGCGGCGCGTGGTGGCGGTCCAGCACGGCCAGGCGATCTTTTCGCTCGAAGCCTCGTTCCAGCAGGATGAGGTCGGCCTGGAGCACCAGGTGCCGATGCCGCAGGACGTTCCGGGGCCGGACACATTGCTGTCGCAACGCGAATTGCTGGGCAAATTCGGCGAGGCGGTGCCCGATGGCATCAAACGCTACTGGGAGCGCGACCGGCCGATCGAGATGAAGCCGGTGATGCTGAAGCATTACACCAGCCGCGAAAAGCTGGAGCCAAAGCAGAACATCTGGATCCGCACCACCGGTCCGGTGCCGGCGGACCGCGCCATCCAGGCAGCGGTGCTCGCCTATCTCTCCGACATGACGCTGCTCGACACATCGACCTTCGCGCATGGCCGCGCCATTTTCGATCGCGATATCCAGGCGGCGAGCCTCGACCACGCCATGTGGTTCCACCGCAGCCATGCGCTCGACGACTGGATGCTCTACACGCAGGACAGCCCGTCGACGCAGGGCTCGCGCGGCTTTACACGCGGCTCGCTGTTTGCCCGCGACGGTACGCTGATTGCCTCGGTTGCGCAGGAAGGGCTGATCCGGCTCAAGCGGTCGCCTGCAGAGTAGGCATTTTTCAGAATTTGCCTAATTTTTAATCAGACGTATCGCCGCAGCTGTGGGCAGGTTGCGTCGGCGCACTCCCTAATCTCTTTGTTTACAGTGGCTTAACACTCTGCTTCGGCACTTGGCACGGAGCTTGAATCCTTGTGGGCACTCTCCGGCTCTTTGGGATCGGTGAAGGTGTGCAAACGCGGGGGACCGCAACAGCAAAGGGTGAAACCTTATGAAAATCGTGATGGCAATCATCAAGCCGTTCAAGCTCGACGAGGTACGCGAAGCGCTCACCGCCGTCGGCATCCAGGGCCTGACCGTCACCGAAGTCAAAGGCTACGGGCGTCAGAAAGGGCATACGGAGATCTATCGCGGGGCGGAATACGCGGTCAGCTTCCTGCCGAAGATCAAGATCGAAGTCGCGGTCAGTGCCGACATGGTCGACAAGGCCGTCGAAGCCATCACCGCAGCCGCCAAGACCGGCCAGATCGGCGACGGCAAGATCTTCGTTTTCGGCATCGATCAGGCGGTGCGCATCCGCACCGGCGAAACAGACACCGACGCGCTCTGAGCGGCGATCACGTATTCCAATGGAGAGTTCAATGAATATTCCTTCCACCTTGAAGACGACGGGACGAGCTGCCCTTTTGGGTTCGCTTACTCTCGCAGCATTGGGCACGGTCGCCGCCTTCGCACAGGAAGCGGCACCGGCCGCAGCCGCGGCCGCGCCGGCTGCTGCCCCGACCCCGGTGCTCGACACCGGCAACACCGCCTGGATGCTGACCTCGACGGCGCTGGTGCTGATGATGACCATTCCGGGCCTTGCGCTGTTCTACGGCGGCATGGTGCGCAAGAAGAACGTGCTCGCCACCGTCATGCAGAGCTTCGCCATCACCTGCCTGGTGACGGTGCTGTGGTTCATGTTCGGCTATTCGCTGGCCTTCTCGGACGGCGGCGGCGTGAACAGCTATATCGGCGGCACCTCGAAGTTCTTCCATCACGGCATCACCACGGCCTCGCTGTGGCTGCCGGGCGTCGCCAACATTCCTGAATTCGTGTTCTCGATGTTCCAGATGACGTTCGCCATCATCACGCCGGCGCTCATTGCCGGCGCCTTCGCCGAACGCATGAAGTTCTCGGCGCTGCTGATCTTCATGGCGTTGTGGCTGCTGGTCGTCTACGTGCCGATCGCGCATTGGGTCTGGGGTGGCGGCTTCCTCGGATCGGCGGGCGTGCTCGACTTTGCCGGCGGTACGGTCGTTCACATCAATGCCGGTGTCGCCGGTCTGGTCTGTGCGCTGGTTCTCGGCAAGCGCGAAGGCTATGGCACCACCAACATGGCGCCGCACAACCTGGTCTATTCGGTGATCGGCGCTTCGCTGCTGTGGGTTGGCTGGTTCGGCTTCAACGCCGGTTCGGAACTGGCAGCCGACGGTCTTGCCGGCGCTGCCATGCTCAACACCCAGGTTGCCACCGCGGCGGCGGCACTGGCCTGGATGTTCGCCGAATGGATCGTCGCCAAGAAGCCTTCCGTGCTCGGCATCATCTCGGGTGCGGTTGCCGGCCTCGTCGCGGTGACGCCGGCTTCCGGCTTCGTCAACCCGACCGGTGCCTTCATCGTCGGCATCGTCGCAGGCGTCGTCTGCTACCTCTCGGCGGTCAAGGTCAAGCACATGTTCGGCTATGACGACTCGCTCGACGCCTTCGGCGTGCATGGCGTCGGCGGTGTGGTCGGCGCTCTGCTCACCGGCGTGCTCGCCGACCCGGCGATCAACAGCCTCGGCGCAGGTGCTTCGCTCGGCAAGCAGATCTACGGCGTTGCCGTCACCATCGTGTGGACCGGCATTGCCACCTTCGTGCTCCTCTACATCGTCAAGGCGCTTGTCGGCCTGCGCCCGACGACCCAGGAAGAGGTCGAAGGCCTCGACATCTCCCAGCATGGCGAAGTGGTGCCGTAAGGCCAGCTTAGCCAAGGGGCCGGCGGAACCCTCCTCCCGCCGGCCCCATATCTCCACGCAATTCCGAATGGAAAGCGCTGCACAGTTCTCCTGGAATTGCTTTGAAAGATCCCGTCGTGACGCTCCCGAAAGGAGTTCACGCATTGAGGCCCGGATCGCATCCGGGCCTCTTTTTTTGGCAAGCCATTCCGGCAATGCCCGGCTTCACGCAATCACGTTCGCGTGATCATGTTTTTTGAGGAAACAACGACCGCTCTGGTTCCGAACCGTGGGGACGATCGTCGTTCTGACGCTCGTGCCAAACAACAGGGAAGGAAACCATCTCATGAACCTCAAGAACATCTGTCTCGGAGCGCTTGCTCTTTCCATGATCGGCGGCGTGGCGTTTGCCGGTGCTCTGGACGAGCCCGACAACATGGCGCCGTTCTTCACGGATTCCGGCATGAAAACCATGAAGCCGATGGCGGACTTCAAGACAGCTTTCATGGCCATGCCGATGGAAAAGCAGGAAGCGATGAAGAAGGAATGCCAGGATGCGGCGATGAGCAAGCCGCATGCGGAATTCTGCGCCAATGTGCAGGCGCTCGGCGGCGCCAACTGATTTGCCGCGATCGGGCCGAGACCCGATCTCCGTTCAGACGACCAATGGCGGGCCGGCAGCCCGCCATTGTTTCGTTCGATGGAGCTCCATCGGTCCGTCGTCCATCCTTGCCTCATACGGCTCAACCGGCGGTAATGAGGTTTGAGCGTCTCAACCTCTTATAGTTAATGCGCCCTTAACCTTCCCACCGATAGTCTGAGACCCGAATCTGCCGGAGTGCGCCACGCATCCGGCGAGTCCACGACAGACGGGGAAGAGCATGCGTTCAGGGGCTTCAGCACCGCTCGCGCTGGCCGATACGGGGCACGGCATCCAGGCGTTCGCGCGGCGTCAGGTCGGGCGGCTGGTTGGCGTCGGCCTGTTCGCGCTGGCCGCCTTTGGCGTTGCCAGCCTTGCCACCTGGAATGTCGCCGATCCGAGTTTTTCCCACGCGACGAACAACACCGTCACCAACGCCATGGGCTATGCGGGTGCCGTGTTCTCCGACCTCGCCATGCAGTTCTTCGGCCTCGCCGCCGTCGCCGCCCTGGTTCCGACGGTCATCTGGGGCTTCCTGCTGTTTTCCGCGCGCGGCGTCGACAGGCTGCCCAAGCGCGGGTTGTCCTGGTTCGGCTTCGCGCTGCTGGCCGCTGCGATGGTCGGCTGCGTGGTGCCGCCCAAGACCTGGCCGCTGCCCACCGGCCTCGGCGGCGTGTTCGGCGACATGGTGCTGAAGATCCCCGGTGTCGTCATCGGCGGCTATCCGACCGGGCTGATCGCCAGCATCATCGCCATCCTGCTTTCGGTGCCCGCACTGTGGCTCTTTGCCCATGGCTCGGCGCTGATCGGACGCAAGAACGGCTTTGCGGTGATGGAGGACGAGCCCGCCGTCGATCCGCGCGAGGACGACCTTTTGTTCGACAATGACGAGGACGAAGGCGACGAGGGCATCCTGGCGCTCGGCGCCATCACCCATTGGTGGCTGTCGCTGCGCGCGTGGATGCATCGCCGCGCCGTGCGCCGCAGGCAGGAGCGGGACGAGTACGAGCCGGAGATGGAGCAGCGCTCCACCGCCTGGCGCCGCGCCGCCGAACGGGTCGAATCGGCCGAGTTCGCCGAGCAGCGGATGAGCCAGGATGGCCGCGCCCGCGTCGAGCCGGAATTCTTCGCCGCCATGGTCAACGACCGCAGCGCCTCGCTCGACCCCGACGATGCCGATATCTTCGACGACCGCTTCGACAATGCGGGCGAGGATGCCGATTTCGACGATGAGCCTGTCGTGCAACGCCGAGGCGCGCCGACCGCCAAGGTACAGCCGTTCCGTTCCGATGCCGCCACGCGCGTCGAGGCGCCGGCGGCGCGCCCCGTGCCAGGCGCCCGTGTGCAGCGCGAGGCGCAGACATCGCTGATCGGCTCTGAAAAATTTGAAATGCCGTCGCTGCACTTCCTCTCCGAGCCGAAGAACGTGGTGCGCGACGCCAGCCTGTCCAAGGACGCGCTGGAACAGAATGCGCGCCTGCTCGAAGGCGTGCTGGAGGATTTCGGCGTCAAGGGCGAGATCATCGCCGTCCGTCCGGGTCCGGTCGTCACGCTCTATGAGCTCGAACCGGCGCCCGGCATCAAATCGTCGCGCGTCATCGGCCTGTCCGACGACATCGCCCGCTCGATGAGCGCCATCGCCTGCCGCGTCGCGGTGGTGCCCGGCCGCAACGCCATCGGCATCGAACTGCCGAACGCCAAGCGCGAAACCGTCTATCTCAGGGAGATCCTGGCCAGCCGCGACTTCGAGACGACGAAGGCCAAGCTGGCACTGGCGCTGGGCAAGACCATCAATGGCGAGGCGGTCATCGTCGACATCGCCAAGATGCCGCACGTGCTGGTCGCCGGCACCACCGGCTCGGGCAAGTCGGTCGCCATCAACACCATGATCCTGTCGCTGCTCTACCGGCTGACGCCGCAGGATTGCCGGCTGATCATGATCGATCCGAAGATGCTGGAACTCTCGGTCTATGACGGCATCCCGCATCTGCTGACGCCCGTCGTCACCGATCCGAAGAAGGCGGTGGTGGCGCTGAAATGGACCGTGCGCGAGATGGAGGACCGCTACCGCAAGATGTCCAAGGTCGGCGTGCGCAACATCGACGGCTTCAACGCCCGCGTCAGCCAGGCGGACAAGAAGGGTGAGAAGATCTCGCGCACCGTTCAGACCGGCTTCGACCGCCAGACCGGCGAGGCGATCTACGAGACCGAGAACCTCGATCTCGAGCCGATGCCCTATATCGTCGTCATCATCGACGAGATGGCCGACCTGATGATGGTCGCCGGCAAGGACATCGAAGGTGCCGTGCAGCGCCTGGCTCAGATGGCGCGCGCCGCCGGCATCCATGTCATCATGGCAACGCAGCGGCCGTCGGTCGACGTCATCACCGGCACCATCAAGGCCAATTTCCCGACCCGCATCTCCTTCCAGGTGACGTCGAAGATCGACAGCCGCACCATTCTGGGCGAGCAGGGCGCCGAGCAGCTGCTCGGCATGGGCGACATGCTCTACATGGCCGGCGGCGGCCGTATCCAGCGCGTGCACGGCCCGTTCGTCGCCGATGAAGAGGTCGAGAAGATCGTCGCGCATCTGAAGCTGCAGGGCGTGCCGGAGTATCTCGACGCCATCACCGAGGATGATGGCGAGGATGACGACGAGCCGTCAGGCAAGGGTGGAGCGAGCGGCGGTGGCGGCAACAGCAATTTCGAGGATTCCGACGATCCTTACGATCAGGCGGTCTCCGTGGTGCTGCGCGATGGCAAGGCCTCGACCAGCTATATCCAGCGCCGGCTGGGCATCGGCTATAACCGCGCTGCCTCGATCATCGAGAAGATGGAGAAGGAAGGTATCGTCGGCCCGGCCAACCATGCCGGCAAGCGCGAGATCCTGGTGCCGACCGAAGAGGACAAGTTCTGACCAGAAAGCCTGACCCTTGCGACATCCCGGTCCGGCAACCTTGAACCTTTCAAGGCGTTGAAGCGACGGAGGGACGCCCGACCCGCCAAATTTCAGCCCAACTGGGGGTCCAAGCACAGAACAACTCAGGAATCAGACGAGAGTGACCGACATGAAAAACGATCTTTCAGAGCTCAGCACATTTGCTCCCTCCCGGCGTCAGTTGCTGGGCCTCGGCCTGGCGTTTGCAGGGGCGGCAGCCTTCAACGCGGTGCCCGGCTTCCAGCTGCTGGCCTCGGCGCAGGCGGCTGTGCCGGCCGCTGCGCAGAAGATCGCCGACCACTTTTCCTCGGTCAAATCGATGAGCGGCGAATTCGTGCAGTTCGGCCCCAAGGGCGAGCAGACCGGCGGCAAGTTCTTCCTCGAACGGCCAGGCAAGATCCGCTTCAACTACGACGGCTCTTCGAACTTCCGGGTGATTTCAGACGGCCAGTCGGTGGTCATCCTGAACAAGAGGCTCAACACGTCCGATCTCTATCCGCTGTCGAAGACACCCTTGAAGCTGCTGCT
The DNA here is from genome assembly GCF_000513875.1 of Mesorhizobium sp. WSM1293. Classification (NCBI taxonomy): domain Bacteria; kingdom Pseudomonadati; phylum Pseudomonadota; class Alphaproteobacteria; order Hyphomicrobiales; family Phyllobacteriaceae; genus Mesorhizobium; species Mesorhizobium sp. WSM1293. Next base: position 61,039 of record NZ_AZUV01000027.1, read on the forward strand.
CGACAACAGGATCGACCTCTCCGGCGACCGCGTCAAAAGTGTCAAGCAGGAGGACGACCTCACAACCATCCAGCTCGCCGACAAATCGGTGTTCGGCAATTCGAAGATCACCATGATGTTCGATCCGAAAACCTTCGACTTGCGGCAGTGGACGATCACCGACGCGCAGGGCAAGGATACGACGGTGATGATCTTCAACACCAAGGAAGGCGTCAGCTTCGCGCCGGATACTTTCGCCATCGACTACACGGCGAACCGCGAGCTCAACACCAACAAGGCGCGCTAGCTTCAAACGCTCCAATAGCTGTGGAAAGCACCGGGCCGCGCTTCGTCGAGCGTTGCCCGGCTTGTCTTTGCGGCTTGCGGCTGGCAATTTCCCGGACCGACTCCGTCAAAAGGCGTCTTCCCCGCCGGGACCCATCGGTTCTGGCCGGTTGCACGCTGTCCTGGATTGCCAAATGCCCTTCTCCATCGCCACCTGGAACATCAACTCCGTTCGCCTTCGCATGCCGATCGTCGAGCGCCTGCTCGTCGAGCATGCGCCCGACGTGCTGTGCCTGCAGGAAACCAAGGTTCCCGACGAACTGTTCCCCGAGAAGGCTTTCCGCAAGCTCGGCTACGAGCACATCGCCTTCCATGGCCAGAAGGGCTACCACGGCGTAGCAACCGTGGCGCGGCGGCCGATCGAATTGGTCGAAAAGCGACGCTTTTGCGAAATCGAGGACAGCCGGCACCTCTCGGTGACGGTGCGGGCCGGCGGCAAGGCGATCCTGCTGCATAATTTCTACGTCCCGGCGGGCGGCGACGAACCGGATCCCGTCATCAACAGGAAGTTCAAGCACAAGCTCGATTTCGTTGCCGAGATGAATGCCATCCGGGCAGAACATGACGAGGTGTCCGGCTCGGTGCTGGTCGGCGACCTCAACATCGCCCCGCTCGAACATGACGTCTGGTCGCACAAGCAATTGCTCAACGTGGTCAGCCACACGCCGGTCGAGACGGAAAATTTCGAGGCGATGCGTCGCGCCGGCAACTGGGTCGACCTGATGCGACTCAACGTGCCGGATGAGCAGAAGCTCTACACCTGGTGGAGCTATCGTGCGCAGGATTGGGAGCTGTCCAATCGCGGCCGCCGCCTCGACCACGTCTGGTCGTCGCCGAACCTTGTGCCCAGCTTTTCCGGCTACGAGATCCTGCGTCTGGCGCGCGGCTGGGAGCGCCCGTCGGACCATGTGCCTGTCATCGCGCGGTTCGATCTGGACTAGTCTGGTCGAAAATGCCCGCGTGCGGCAGTCAGTCTGTAGAGTTGGGACCGGCTGGATCCACCCACGGACGGCCCAATCGTGTCACCATCGCCGCGTACCCAACGGCACCTGCCGCCCAAAGGAAGATGCCAAGCTCTTTGACGACGTCCTCGGCGATGGCGGCCGCAGAACCGGGGGTAGGAAACAGCTCTCCGAGCTGGTCGATCGATGCTGACATCGCCAGCAGGAAACCTGCGGCCACAAAGATGATCGTGCCGTCGAATGTTTTTCGTCGCAGCCGGAAGAACCAGAACAACCCGGCGGCGGCGTAGGCAATCATCGGAACGATCTCTGGTATCCCAACAATGGGCAGCACGTCCTCATGGATCAACAACAGGTCATCGAGGCCCAGGAGGAGGGTAAGGCCGCCGAGAAACGTGCAATCCCATCGGCGCGTGAGCAGGCCAGCAAACAGGGTCGCGGCGCCGGAGCCGATCCATAGCGAAGCACCCAGGGACGAAATCCACCCCGTATAGAAACCGACTCCGGCGGCTGCGGATGGATCTCGATAAAAGATCCACGCGTCCAGACCACGAATTTGCGCGACGAACAGCGCGGCCAAGAGCATCGCAACGTTAATCGCCGCCGCCGCCACCACGACCAAGCGCCAGGCTATTGTCCATTCGCCGCCATGCTTTGTGTTCGGCGCGCTGTTCTCTGGCATTTGCTATTCTCATAGAGGACTGAGAGGAACTCCATTGGAATCAAAGATCAAGAAGTGCTGACCTATGCCTAATCCAGTGCGATGGCTGCCAGCTCTGCCGCGCCGAGAACTCCGCCTGCATTGTGCCGGTGGTCAGCATCGAACGGTTGCAGCGCTTCGCTCCACCGAACCCATTGTACCATGGCGCCGATGTTCAGGGGAGGCCGGCCTGCAAATGCCCGACCTGAATCCAACACGCTTCGAAGCGCGTCTAAATAAATTCGAACTCAAACGGCGCGCTTCACGTCTTCACGCATGTCGTTGCCCCAGGGCTGCTGCGCTGACAGGCCTGCGAGATCCGGCAGATGGGGATGGTCGCGGCGGCGTGTCGCCAGCATCCGTTGCGCCGCTTCGATGATTGTCGGCGCCGGGACATCGGCGACCAGACCGGTCGGGCTGGCATGGCGGGTCGCGATCACGTCCACGCAGTTCGAAAGCGGCCTCCAACGGGTCATGTTGGCGCCGCCATTGAGGATAACCATCGGCGTCATCACCGTTGCCATGAGATGTGCGGTACCGCCTTCGGCACCGATGTAGAGATCGGCAAACTCGCCGAGCGCCAGCAAGATGTCACCGATATCGACACCTCCGATCGCGGCGGAATCGACAAGCCGCAGCTTCGGCACGCGCTGAGCCAGCTCAGCCATATCGGGACCGTCGCCGGGGGTTTTCACATAGAGAAGGTTCGCCCCGCCGGCGATCAGGCTGTCGGCGATTGCGGCAACCTGATCCGCCGACATGCGCTTGCTGGCGCTGCCATGCGCCGCGATAATGATCAAGGGAGCATGCTTGCCGTCCGCAAGGCTCCTGGCCGCCGCTCGTGCGGCCGGGCTAGGCTCCAGCCGATGATCGAAAGGCAGCCGCTTGCCGGCAAGGCGTTCGATGAGGCGATGGTAGCGCCAGGCATTGTGCCCGGGTCGTGCTTCAGGCCTGTGACCCAGGCGCCAGGAAAGGGCGAAAGCCGGAAAGTTTGCCTCATAGGCAATGCCGCGGCCGAGCAGTGATGCCGAGGCTTGAAGCAGCCAACGCGCCGAGATGCGGAAATCGACGACGGCCAATCGCCCCTTGCCCTTGCTGTGACCGGCGATCAGGCGCGCCAGGGGCGTCCGCACATTGATCGCATCGACCAAATGGCGGGCATGGCGATTGAGGCTATGTTCAAGGGACGACGACCGGGTGGTTCCGTAGACGATGAAACTATCGGGGAATGCCGTTCTGGCGGCGCGCAATGCCGGAATCCGGATCAGTCCGTCGCCGAACGCGTCATTGCGGGAATACAAGATAATGGTCTCGTACCGCCCTGATGGCATGGCTCGCTCCCCCCCAGGAGCCTGGTGGTGATGGCGCCTGCTGCGCCGGCCGCCTTCGAGGTGCTTTAGGATTTCACCTCTTGCCTGTCAACGGAGCCTTGCCGCTGGATCCGGGCGTCCGGATGGCCGCAGTGCGCCACGACCAGCTCATCGCTGTCGTTGAAAACGCTTCTGCCTTCGGCCGCGAAGCCAGCAGCTTCGTGGGTACGCTAGATTTAGCCGGAGAAGCGCGGCGCCAGTTCCTCGATGCGGCGGATCATCGCCTGAAATTCCTCCGAGATGCGCTGGTGCAGCTTGACCGCGATCTCGGGATATTCCTCCAGGATGCGGCGGAACATCTTGCGGCTGAGGCGCATCACTTCCGAATCGATCTCGGCCGAGGCGCTGGTCAACCGGTTGGTGTCGGCGATCAATGCCAGTTCGCTCAGGATCGTGCCGGGGTCTGCCGTGCCAATCGGGATGCGTTCACCATTCTGCTCCCGGTAGAGCACGATGCGCCCGCTGACAACGATATAGGCGGAATCGGCCTCGTCGTCCTCGCGATAAAGCTTGTGGTTGGCAATCAGCCTGGTGTTCTCGGCGCCAAAGGCGAGCAGGCGCAGTTGTTCCTGCGTGAAGCCCTCGAAGAGCCTCACGGCGGACAGAACGCGGATGTCGTCATCCAGCGCCATCTAGCTATGTCCCCGAACCGACAGTCCGACTCCTCCTCTGCGAGTTCGATCCAAACCACCCTCCAACTGGATCGTACCCGAAAGCGGCCCCGCCCGGCCGCTCATTGGATAATGAAAATGTTTAAGGAACCAGCTTGTAGCCGCCGCTTTCTGTCACAAGAATTTCCGCATTGGAAGGATCGCGCTCGATCTTCTGGCGCAGCCGGTAGACATGGGTTTCCAGCGTGTGCGTGGTGACGCCGGAATTGTAGCCCCACACCTCCTCGAGCAGCACGTCGCGCGTCACCACCTTCTGGTCGGCGCGATAGAGATATTTGATGATCGAGGCCTCCTTCTCCGTCAGCCGCACCTTGCCGCCGCGCGGGTCGAGCAGCAGTTTCTGGCTGGGCTTGAAAGTATAGGGCCCGACCGAGAAGGTGGCATCCTCGCTCTGCTCATGCTGGCGCAACTGCGCCCGAATGCGCGCCAGCAGCACGGCGAAGCGGAACGGCTTCGTCACATAGTCGTTGGCGCCGGCCTCGAGACCAAGAATCGTATCCGAATCGGTGTCGTGACCGGTCAGCATGATGATGGGCGCCTTGTAGCCGCCCTTGCGCAGGATCTTCACCGCTTCGCGGCCATCCATGTCGGGCAGCCCGACATCCATGATGAGCAGATCGATGAGGCCGCCGCGCGCTGCGGCGACACCTTTTGCCGCAGTCGATTCCTGCAGCACGTCGAATTCCTCGTAAAGGGATAATTGCTCGACCAGCGTGCCGCGCAGGTCATCATCGTCGTCGACGATCAGTATGGTGCGTGAAGTCATGGATCAATCCGTTGTTTTGAAAAGAAAATTCAGTTGACCGCTGCCTGTTTATGCGGAAGCTGACCGGCGTAACAGCCGTTCACAGTGATTTGTTCCGTGGCACGATCATACAAGAAAAAACACGATCGCAATGCAGCCGGCGCAATTTTGCGAAAAGGGCTGCGTGTGCTGACCGTGCGGGCGAGGCCTGGGCATCCAAGCCAGGGCCTGCTGCAGGCCGGGAAAACGGTGTTTGCCTGTGCGCTGGGGCGCGGCGGCATCTCGGCCGACAAGCGCGAAGGCGATGGCGCCACGCCGCTGGCCGCGATGCGGATCCTGTCGGGGTATTTCCGGGGGGATCAGTTCTCCAGCGGCCGCAGGACCCGGCTGGCGATGACGCCGATCGGGCCCGATCTGGGCTGGTGCGAAGTGCCTGACGACCGCAACTACAACAGGCCGGTCAGGATTCCCTATGGCGCCAGCCACGAACGCATGCGGCGCGACGACAGGCTCTACGACGCCTGCCTGGTGCTCGACTGGAACCTGTCGCCGCGCCGGCGCGGACGCGGCAGCGCCATCTTCTTCCATCTGGCGCGCCCCGGCTTCACGCCGACGCAAGGCTGTGTGGCTGTCACGGCGCAAACCATGGCGCGGCTGCTGCCGCTGCTGTCGGACCGGACGGTGGTGAGGGTGGTAAGATAGTAGGGGAGTAGGGGAGTAGGGGAGTAGGGGAGTAGGGACAAGCTCGGCGCGGCCTTAGTTTTTCCTATTCCCCTATTCCCCTATTCCCCTATTCCCCTATTCCCCTATTCCCCTATTCCCCTATTCCCCTATTCCCCTATTCCCCTACGGCCAGGTCTCTGCCAACCGATGTCGAGCAGGCCCAGCTGGCCAAGCTCCTTGTCCATTGCGCGAGCGACATCACGGCGCACGCCGCCGATATCGCGCAGTTGGCGGTCGGAGAGATCCTCGACGTTCTGGTAGGCAGTATCGCGGCGGGGGAGGCGTATCGCGACCCGGGCGTGACGCAACCAGTCGAGGGTTTCGGCCAGCCAGTTCGGACGATGTGCGGACGAATTCAAAACGATGATGGACATGGTGTGCTCCGTTCTCCCCGAATATCAAATCCGGCTTGATGATGTTTCGATGGACAGATCATGCCAGATTGAAATCTCTGTAGGAAACGAGTAGTTTTCTCTCGATCATCAAGTTTTCTTTGAGGATAGGATGGCTCGTCTGCTGCCTGGGACTCGTGCCTTGAGGACGCTGGAGGCGGCGGCCCGGCACCTCAATTTCACCCGTGCCGCCGACGAGCTTGGGCTGACACCGGCCGCCGTCAGCCATCAGATCAAGGAAATCGAGGATCAGCTCGGGCTGGTGCTGTTCACGCGCACCAGCCGCACCATCCGGCTCACCGAGGCGGGAACGGTGCTGTTCGACGCCTCGGCGGACGCGCTCGACCTGCTTGGCCGGGCTGTTTCGCGGGCGCAAAAGCTGACGCGCGGCACCGCTCTTTTGAAGGTAACGCTCGACGCGCAGTTCGCGTCAAAATGGCTGATGCGACGCGTCGACGATTTTCGCAAGCGTCACCCCGATATCGAGTTGCGATTCGACATTGCCTATGAAGTGCGGGATTTCGAACTCGACGACATCGATGTCGGCATCCGTTTTGGCGCCGGCAAATATCCGGGCCTTCGCACCCACCGGCTGTTCGACAACATCCTCATTCCGGTGTGCAGCCCGAGCCTTTTGACGTCCGGTCCGCCGCTGCGCGAGCCGCGCGATCTTTTCAACCATACGCTTGCGCATATCGAATGGTCGCGGCAAGGCGTGACGTGGCCGAACTGGCGGATGTGGATGGCGGCGGCCGGCATCAATGATTTCGACGACAGCCGGACAGTCGTGTTCGGAAATTCCACGGATGCCGTCCAGGCAGCGCTCGACGGCAATGCCGTTGCGCTCGCCGATTTCGCCATGGTGGCGAACGACCTTTCCCAGGGCAGGCTGGTGCAGCCTTTCGAACTCGGCCTGCGGGTGGCGCCCGAGTTCGCCTATTTCCTGGTCTATCCCGAGAATACCGCCGACGATCCACGCATCGTCGCCTTTCGCGAATGGATGGTAGAGGAAGTCGCCAAGACGCGGACCACGGATAAAGGGCAGTAGGGCAGTAGGGCAGTAGGGCAGTAGGGCAGTAGGGCAGTAGGGCAGTAGGGCAGTAGGGCAGTAGGGCAGTAGGGCAGTAGGGCAG
>NZ_AZUV01000028.1:0-66835 GCF_000513875.1 Mesorhizobium sp. WSM1293
CAGGACGCGGCCTCGGTCGCCGGCCTGCTGGTCACCACCGAAGCCATGATCGCGGAGGCTCCGAAGAAGGAGTCGGCTGGCGGCGGCGGCATGCCTGGCGGCATGGGCGGCGGCATGGGCGGCATGGGCGGCATGGATTTCTAATCCAGCCCTATCAGCCTTCAGATACGGAAAGGGCGGCAGAGATGCCGCCCTTTTCGTTTACGCGGACCTCGATCGCCGCGCCTCCGTCGGTTCTCAGACGGCGGCATCCGCGCGTTGCTTTACCTCGCCATCAAGCACCGCGGCTTCGATCAACGCCGCGACCTCATCGGCCACGGCCTGTACCGGGGCGCGGTCTCGGGTGGCGCGGGCGATCACCATCAGCCCTTCCAGTGACGATTCGACCAGTAGTGCCAATGCATGCGCGCGGCGCGCGGGCACCCCTGCCCTGACGAAGGCGTCCCGCAGCAGGCCTATCCACTGTTCGAAGGCCGAGCGGCACAACTCCGCCAGTTCCGGCACGTCGGTGGGCGAGTCCAGCACGACAGGCGCGATCGGACAGCCGAGTGAAAACTGGTTGTCTTCCAGCATGCGCCCCACCGACTGGTAGATATGATGGACGGCTACCGCCGGATCCTTTTCGGCGGCCAGCGCTTCGCCCAGCCTCTCCGTCACGTCGGCAACGCTGGCGCGCGTCACCTCGATGACCAATTGGTCCTTGCCGCCGGGAAAATGAAAATACAGCGAGCCCCGCGGTGCGCCGCTGGCGCTCAATATGTCGTTGAGCGAGGTGCCGTGATAGCCGCGCTGCCTGAGCAGCAGCCCAGTCGTCTCGAGTATGCGGGTGCGGGTGTCGTTGGCCATGTCAACCTCTGTCAGTAGGAATCATTATAGGCCTTGCGCAGAATATGACAATCGGTCTACATAATATGTAGATCAGTCTATATATTCCTTGAGGAGAACGAAATGCGCAACTACCGCCTCGAAGGATCCGGGACCGAATCCCTGGTGATGCGCGAGGCGGCGCAGCCAGAGCCGAAACCGCATGAGATCGTGGTGCGCGTTCGCGCCACATCGCTCAACCGACGCGACACGATGATCCTCAACGGCACCTATCCGCTGCCGCCACGCCAAGGCGTCGTTCCGCTGAGCGACGGGGCTGGTGAGGTTGTCGCCGTCGGCGCTGCCGTCACCCGCTTTGCCGTCGGCGACCGTGTCACCGGCAGCTATTTCGCGCGCTGGATCGACGGCCGCATCCATGCCGGGCTCGTCGACCAGCTCGGCTGCACGCTGGACGGCATGCTGGCGGAATATGCGGTTCTCGACGAACAATGGGCGGTGCGGCTGCCCGATCATCTCGACTGGCAAGAGGCCGCAACGCTGACCTGCGCCGGCCTGACCGCCTGGAATGCGGTGACGGGCGCCGGAATTCCGAAGCCCGGCCAATGGGTTCTGGTCATCGGCTCGGGCGGCGTCTCGCTCTTTGCATTGCAGTTCGCCAAGCTGCTCGGCTGCCATGTCGCCGTCGTCACCTCGCGCGGCGAGAAAGCCGACAGGCTGCGGGCGCTGGGCGCCGACCTGGTGATTTCGACACCGGATATGCCGCAATGGGGTGCGGCCGTCCGCGACCAGACCGGCGGCATCGATCTCGTCGTCGAGACCGGTGGCCCGGCGACCTTCGCGCAGTCGCTGATCGCCAGCACGCTTTACGGGCACATCGTGCTCTTGACGCTGCAGGATGCGAAAGGCGGATCGATCCAGCTGCCGGCGGCACTCTACCAGCGCAGCCTCGCCACCATCAGCCGCCTGTTCGTCGGCAGCCGGACCAATCTCGAAGCCATGCTGCGCGCCGTCTCGCAGCACCGCCTGCGGCCCGTCATCGACAAGGTCTTCGCCTTCACCGAGGCCGGCGATGCCTACCGCTTTTTCCAGCAGGGCGACGTCGTTGGGAAGGTGATCATCGACGGCGCCTGACCCATCGAGTCCTCAAACCCAAGGGAGAACGACCATGACAATTCGTGAAGCCTCGGCCAAGTGGCAAGGGACGCTGAAGGAAGGTTCGGGCCGGTTGCGGCTCGGCAGCGGCGTCTTCGAAGGCGCCTATTCCTTCCCGTCGCGTTTCGAGAACGGGCCGGGCACCAACCCGGAAGAACTGATCGCCGCGGCGCATGCAGGCTGCTTCTCGATGGCGCTGAGCGCCATGCTGGGCAACGCCAATCATGTCCCGACAAGCATCAGCACCGTCGCCAAGGTGCATCTTGGCGCAACCGCTGCCGGTCCGACGATCACCCGCATCGAACTCGAAACCGAGGCAGAGGTCGCGGGACTTGCCGAAGATGAATTCGAGCGCCTTGCACAGTCCGCCAAGGCGGGCTGCCTCGTCTCGCGGGCCCTTGGCGGCGTGTCTCAGATCACCCTCAAGGCAACGCTCGTCGAAGCCACCAAAGGTCAATGAAGCCAGGAGAAAGAAGATGACACAGGAGATTGTCATGGACGCAAACGCGTACGGTCTGTCCCAGAAGACGGCCGAGATCATGCGGCGCTACAACGACGTATTCCAACGCCATGATCCTTCGGCACTCGCCGAGCTGGTGGCCGACAATTGCGTGATCGAGAACACCGTGCCGGCGCCGGACGGCGCCCGCCATGCCGGCAAGGAAGCGTGCGTCGGGCTTTGGACGGCGATCGCGACCCAGGCCGGCACGCGCTTCGATATCGAGGAAACCTTCATTGCCGGTGACCGGGCAACGATCCGCTGGCGCTATTTCATGACCGACGGCAATTCGCTGCGCGGCGTCAACCTCATGCGTGTGGCCGATGGGCGGATCGTCGAAGCGATGGGCTATGTGAAGGGGTAGCGCGCCCCGAGCAATGCCCCGAAAGCGCATAACCGCTTTTCGCCCGGAATAGCGCAACAAAGGAGAGCGGATCAGCGAGACTGAACCGCTCCCCGCTACCGATCGGCCAGCGCCAGCTTTGCGCCGAGCATGACGAAGGCGCCGGCGAAGGTCCGGCGCATCCAGGTCAACACCATTGGCCGCGAGACGACATGGCTGCGGATCGAGGCTGCGAAGATGCCGTAGCCGACGAAAACCACGAAGGTCAAAAGCATGAAGACGGAACTCAGTTCCAGCATTTTCGACAGCGCATTGGGCTCGGTGGTGCTGACGAACTGCGGCAGGAAGGCGAAGAAGAAGATCGACAGTTTCGGATTGAGCACGTTGACGAGGATACCGGTGGCAATCACCTTGCCGGCCGAGCGCGGCGTCACATCCTGCTCGACGCTGAGGCCGCCCTTTTCCTTCAACGTGTTCCAGGCCATGTAGAGCAGGTAGGCGACGCCGAGATATTTCAGCGTCTCGAAGGCGAGCGCACTGGTGTGCAGCAGCGCCGCCAGGCCAGTGATTGCGGCGGCCATGTGCGGGATGATGCCGAGCGTGCAGCCGAAGGCGGCGATGATCGAAGCCCGCGCCCCGCGCGAGAGGCCGGCGCTCAGCGTGTAGAGAACGCCGGTGCCGGGCGAAGCCACGACAATCAGGGACGTCAACAGAAATTCGATGCTCACGATGGTTCCTCCGGCACCCTACCCGGCCAGGAAGGTACCGGGCTGCGGGTCGGCGCACAAGCGGAGGCGACGGGAGATTGGCTACACCGGTAATCCGAGCGCCTGGCGTGCCATCAGACACTCCTCGTCGCCGGGCATGCAGGCGCGACAGACGTCCGGCCGCACGTCGTAGATGCCGCAAGCGGTCGACTTGCCGATCTCGCCGGACAGCGCCGAGCAGCGCACGCCCTCGCAACGCATGCCTGACAGGTCGGATGCGACATATTTTTCCGGGATACGGTCGAGCTGTGCGTCATCTTCGGTGGAAAAGCGCGGCCACTCGGCCGAATAGGAACAGCAGGCACCGCAGCTTTGGCAATCGAAGGTGCCCTGTTGCGACGACAAAACGCTTGCGGCGGCCACCAGGGCGGACAGCCCTGGCGCGGCGGGGTTGTGATCTGCGTCTTGCGGCAAGGCGCTATTTCTTCTTGGCCGTCTTGCCCTTCGGCGAATCCGCCGGCGACTTGAACAGGTCGGTCGCCGCCTCGGTGGCGTCGCCGGCTTTCGGCGCGGCAACCGGCTTGGCCGGTTTTGCCGCGGCACCCGAGGCTGCCGGCTGATCCTTGGAGGAGAATTTTATGGCCATGTCAGTCCTCGTCGGCGAAGCGCGATGATGGCGCGCGCGGATTGCGCAGGCGGCCGATCAGCGCTGAAACGGCCGTGATGTTCATTTCCTCGGGCGACCAGTTTTTCACCGCCTCGATGTGATGGGCCGCCAGCTCGCGATGCGTGCTGCCGCTGTAGGCGGCGTCCTGATACGTCACCCGCTCATGGGTCTTGGCGTCTTCGCGGACATACTCGATCAGGTAGTTCGGGCATTCGGCGCGGCCGCGCACGCCGACGCGAACCTGGGCATCACCGTGGGCACGCTTGCAGCGTTCGAGCTTTTCCAGCACACGCCGGACGAATTCGACCGGCTTGTCGAGGCCTTCGACCATATCGGCAATGGTTGCGTCGGCGGCGATCGGTGTTGGCGGTACGCGTTTGGTGGCCATCAGCGTCGTCCGGCCCGCTTCGGCAAAGCGGCTAGCGCGGCGGCGGCGGCCATCTCGTCGGCCTCCTTCTCCAGGCGCAATTCGCGCAGACGCGCGGTCTTGGCTTCGCGTGCCTCGCTGACGGCGTCGCGCTCGGAATTGATGCGGTTGAGCGACATCGACTGGGTTTGCGTCTTGCTGAACAGGGACACGGCCTGATCGACGGTTGTCTTTGAACTGGTGGTCAAATCTTTCTCCTGTCAGGAGCCTGTGCCGATGGAGCGAGACCGGGTCTTCGGTCAGGATCACGCACAAAGCAATACGCGCGGCGAATTCAAATTGCTGGAGCGTCCCTTAGCACGTCCAGGCCGGCGCGCAGCGCACTTTCGGCGGCAAGGCGCGGAAAATGAAAAAGGCCAGGCACCGCCTGACCTTCCATGAGAGCGTCGCGCAACCAGATGACATCCAAAAGGATGCACCGCACGGGAACGCCCTGCTTATGCACATGATATGCCGTGGAAACTCAGGTCTCCGCGGCCATGCGCCCGAATTCGCCACTCACCGGTGCCAGTACATCCGTGGTCACCGGGAGAGCAGAATTCGTTTTTCAGGCCGCCTTCAACTGGTCGGCGGACATCTTGCCCGACTTGTTGTCGCGGACCATCTCGTAGCCGAGCTTCTGGCCCTCGACGATGTCACGCATGCCAGCGCGCTCTACGGCCGAGATGTGGACAAAAACGTCGGCCGAGCCGTCGTCAGGCTGAATAAAACCAAAACCTTTGGTGGCGTTGAACCATTTAACTGTGCCGGTGCTCATGACGAACCCTTTCCATGGCAAATATTCGTTCGACGCCATGCGGATGCACAACGTCGTTTGTCCCGATTTTTGATGTGGGAAGTTCGTCAAAGGCGCGCTCGAAAGCGCGGATAACAAAAGTCAGTCAAACAAATATCGACGATTTGCTTGTAGGCTTCTTTTGGCGCGCTGTCAAATTTGCATAAAGCCACAGATGCGGATTTCTCCCAAAACGCCAGGCCAAACCAGCTGGCATGACGGCAAACCGGGCGCCAAACAGCGCGCTTGCGCCAAGTTGAAAAAATTTTCTGGCATCCAGGAACCATCCGCGCAAAGGCGCATTTATGCCTTGTCGTCAGCAGTTCGTGAGAGCAATCGAAAGAACGGTTGATGGCAAAGACGCCCCCCGCACGATAAAAGGTGCGAGGGGCGTTTTCGTTGGATCCGGCTATTCGTCCGGGCCGGGTTCCGGCCACCTCTCCTTGGCCGCCTCGGCATACCAGTGCCGCATCGCCGGCGTTGCCAGCACGGCGTCGACATAGGCGCGCGTATCCGGCGCCAGCGTGCCGCCATAGGTGTCGAAACGGGTGACGACAGGCGCATACATGGCGTCGGCCGCGGTGAAATGGCCAAACAGGAACGGGCCGCCCCTGCCGTATTTTTCCCGGCACTCGCGCCACAGCACCTCGATGCGGGCGCGTTGCGCCTCGCCCTCGGCGTCGAGCGGCTTGTGGCCCTTCGGCCGGCGCAAATTCATCGGCCAGCCATAGCGGACTTCGCGAAAGCCGGAATGCATCTCGCTCGCGGCCGAACGCGCCAGCGCGCGGGCGTCGATATCGGCCGGCCAGAGATTTCTCTCGGGAAACAGGTCGGCGAGATATTCAAGGATGGCAAGGGTTTCCCAGACGATCTTGCCATTGTGATTCAGCACCGGCACCTGACCGGTCGGCGACACTTTCGCCAGATTGGCAAAGGTTTCAGGCGTGCGCAGCCGCACGAAACCTTCCTCGAACGGGATCTCCAGATGCCTCATCGCCAGCCATGGCCGCAACGACCATGAGGAGAAACACTTGTTGCCGATATAGAGAGTGAATTCAGCCATTTTTCTCCCCGCATGCACGGCCATCCAAATTCCATGGTCGACGCGTGTTCGCAGCCTAGCCCACCAGCCTGCCCCAGGGCGGCGGCCGCGCGACCTGATCTGCCGTCCGGGCGACGCCTGGAACCTAACCGACGCCGGCTCGTTAGCTACCGCAAATGAATTCCTCCGAATTCAGAACCCCAGGAGATGCGCAAAAAATGGTGAACAAGGATCAGGTTGCGGGCGTGGCCAAGCAGGTCAAGGGCTCGGTCAAGGAAGCCGCGGGCAAGGCGACCGGCAACAGGCAGACTCAGGCCGAAGGCACGGGCGACCGGACCGCCGGTAAGGTGCAGAAAGCCTATGGCGACGTCAAGGACAAGGTCAAGAAGGCGCTCTGATCCGACATAGACAAACGCGCTTTGTCGAGGGAAAGGCGGTCGCGAAGGCCGCCTTTTTCAGGTGCTCCAACCCTTGCTGAAAGCATTGGTGAAGACGACCTCGCCGTGATCGCCGGCCGCCTCGCCCAGCACCACGTCCATGCCGTCGCTGGTCACCCTGGCCAGCGCGAAACCGCCCATATAGGCAGCCTTCGGCTTGAACAGGTCGATCCCGTCCCTGCGATAGATCAGCGGCGTTTCGTGCTGGTGGCCATGGAAAATGCCGACGACATTGTAGCCCTTCAGCGCCGCCAGCAACGCCTGCCGGTCGGCCTCGCTCCACCAATGCGGCGCACCACTGCCGTCATCATCGAAATGCCGCTTGGCGGCATCCCAACGTTCCACCGAGAAAGTGTCCCAGCCATAGTGCTGGAACAGGATGACCGGACGGCCGTCCGCCGCATAGGTCGCCAGATCCTGCTTCAGCCATGGCAGGCTGCTCTCGGCGCCGTGGCCGGTATCGCCGGCGAAACGATGCGTCTGGATCAGATGCAGGCCGCCCCAGTCCCAGGAGTAACAGTCGGTGTCGACATCGTAGTCGGTGGCAGGCACCGGCGGCTTGAAGAACACGCCGGCGCGATGGTTGACCTCGACATAGTCGCGCAGTTCGCGCCGATACCAGTCGACATGGTGCGGCGGGCCGTTCTGGTCGAGATCATGGTTGCCGAGCCCGATATAAACCGGCATGTGCACGCGATCGGGACCGACGCCCTGGCTGTAGCGTTGGCTGAACTGGAGCAGTTGGGTGCCCTCGCTCGGCTGCGTGATCTGGCCGCCGCCATCGTCGGTGATGTCGCCGCCGACGACAAGGCCGAGCGGCGTGCCTATCCTGCCGGCCGAACGCAGGCCGGTGGCGACGCCATTGATCTCAGTTGGCCAGTCCTTGTCGCCAAGCGCATTCAGCACCGACACGTTGCGCAGCAGCGCGGCGTCGGTCTTGCCTTCCTGCAGGCAGTTGGGGCTCAAGCCGCTCGCCATGCGGCAGGCATGGACATCGGCGATGAACAGGAAAGTGGCGTCGATCGACTGGACGCGTTGCCCGGTCTGGCTGAAGGCCGGGCGCGACAAGGCGCCGGCCGCGGCAAATCCTGCAGCCTGCGCCAGGAAGTTGCGTCGGGAAAGCGATGCAGTCGAACGGCGATTCATCATACGCTGATTCAGCATGGACAGCGGCCGGTCGTCCAGCGCCTCTGCGTCATCATCGACATGACGTCACGGGGCTGGCATGTCTCGCTTGCGCAAGCGGAGGAGGACGAAAAATGAAAGCCGCACCTATCTGCATGATCCTGGCCGCGATGTTGTGCGCGAGCACTGCGCATGCGGCCGGTTGCGTCGACGTCAAGTCCGCCAGAAAGGGTTTCGTTCTGGCGAGGCCCGGCATCCAGAGCGAATTTCGGCCCGTGGCCGGCGGGATGATGTCGGTTGTCAACACCTACGAATCGCAATCGCCCCAGACCCAATATCTGTTCGCCGGCCTGATCGAGGTGTTTCGCGACAGCGACACCGGTCGCCAGGCGATGATCCCGTTTTCCGATCTGCGAAAACTGTTTCCGCTGAAGGCGGGGACAAAGGCCGCGATAGAGTTCGTCGAGTTGTCGCCGAACAAGCCGCCGAAGGGCACCAAGACGCTGAGCCTGGTCGTGAAGGGCAAGGAGACATTCAGCCTGGGCGAGTGCAAATACAATGTCCTGGCGGTCAAGGAGACCTTCAAGAACGGTGCCGGCGAGACGCTGGATTCATTTACCGCCCTCTATGCGCCAGATCTGCAAGCCGCGCTCGCCCGGCGCTACGATGAAGGCACCAGTTCGGAATCCGTCAACGGCTACGAGACGATCAAGCCGCTGGCCGAGTAGCTGAACCAGAGTACGGCGAGTCAAGGGGTACTCGGCCGTGGCAGTATCCTGTTGCGTCGCCTGGCTGCCAATGCGCCCTGCGATGGCGATGGCGCGCTTCGCTCAAGTCCCGCCAGACAATCCCGCAGCACGCTTGCATCCTGCGCCGTCTTGGCCATCGACATCGCTCCGGAATAGGCGGCGACCGTCAGCGCGGCGAAGCGTTCGGGGTCCGTGTGCTCGTCCTTGCCCACCTGCTGGTCGGCACGCAGCTTGGCGGCAATCGCGCGCCGCCACCCGGCAAAGATCCCGGCAAGGGCAATGCGGAAATCCGGGTCGGCAAGCGACAATTCGTGCGCCAGATTGTTGAGCGGACAGCCGCGCACGAAACCCTGCTGCTCCAGTTGCGCCGCCACGGCCTCGAACACCGCGCGCACGCCTTCGCGGGCCGACGCCGCCGCCAGCACCGGCGCGATCCATGTCTCTTCGACCGCTGCCGCCACACGCTCGTCGATCACCGCCAGCGCCAGCGCCTTCTTGGTCGGAAAGTGGTGATGCAGCGCGCCGCCGCTGACATCAGCCGCCGCCATCAGGTCGCCGATGCTGGAGGCGTGATAGCCGCGCGTCTGGAACGCGTCCTCGGCGACATCGAGCACTTTCTTGCGCATGCCCTCAGGGTCGTTGATGCGTTTTCCCGGGCGCGGTTTTGGTTGAGCGATCATCTCTGCTGACATTGCCGGACATTAGCATATTGACAAAACAGGACAACCGGTCTGTTTTACAAACAGGACAATCACCCTGTTTTGGAGAATGCCGGATGAACCTGCCCCAGAACGTCGCGACGAAACCCTCGGCGCTCGCCTCGCCTGTCGTCGAGCTGCGGCAATACACGCTGAAGCCAGGCCAACGCGACACGCTCATCGACATCTTCGACAGCAGGCTGATCGAGGGCCAGGAGGCCGCCGGCATGACCATCATCGGCCAGTTCCGGGACCTCGATCGGCCTGACATGTTCGTCTGGATGCGCGGCTTCGACGGCATGGCTGCGCGGAAAAATGCTCTCGCCGCTTTCTATGGCGGGCCGGTCTGGGCGGCGCACCGCGATGCGGCCAACGCGACGATGATCGATTCCGACGATGTGCTGCTGCTCAAGCCGGCGTGGCCGGGCGCCGGCTTCGACCTCGCGGGGGCGCAGCGGCCAAACCTGGCCGGCGACGAAAAGCCCATTCGAAACAGGCCGCTGACCGGCATCGTTGTCATCGAGATTCATCATTTGCAGCCCGGCACGGAGGCAGATTTCACCACCCGTTTCGAGATTGAGACGGCGTGCCTGATGACAGCCGACACACGCCTGCTCGCCGCGTTCGTGACCGAGCCTGCCGAAAACAGTTTTCCGCGCCTGCCGGTACGGGCTGACGAAAACGTCTTCATCAGCGTCATGGGTTTTGCCAGCACAGAAGCGCATGCCCGCCACAAGGCCGCGCTTGCCGCCTCGCCGGCATGGCAGGATTTTTGGCGGGCCGCGCAACCCGGCCTGACCAAACCCACGGAGACCTTGCGGCTGTCGCCGACATCGCAATCGCTGGTCGGGATCTATTCCTAAAGCGCGTCGACGCGCTTTAGGAATAGATCCTTTTTTGTGCATGTCATTCTCCCAAAACCGGGGCCACTTTTGGGCGACATGCATCAGACTTCAAATGCCTCGACGATGGTCTTGGCGACGAGGGCCGGATCTTCCCAATGCGGGTTGTGGCCACAGCTCTCAGCCCGAACGAAGACGGCTCCGGCAAGAGCGGATTGCAACGCCTGCTGGTGCGCCTCGCCGAACAGCGGGTCGCACGCGCCGGCAATGATCAGCGTCCGGGCCTGCACGGCCCGCGCCGCATCGCTCAGATCGGCGCGGCGGATTTCCTCGAGAATCGCGCGCCAGCGCGGCGCCGGCAATGCCGACGCGTCTCTCGCCAAGCCGGCGAGAAAGGCCGCTGGCACGTCGGGACTGCAGGCATGCCACCAGGCGTAGAACGGATCGGCCGGCGATATCGGGTCGCGCAGCGCCTCGACGCCCGCGACCAGCGGATGATCCGGCGCGAAATCGGGCTTCAACGTGCCGGCCAGGACCACCAGCCCGCCGATCAGCTCCCTGTGTCGCCCTGCCAATGCGATGGCCACCATGGCGCCCAGCGAATGGCCGACGACGAGCGGCCGGTCGAGCCGCAAACTCTGGATCAACCCGGCAATATCGTCAGCGAAATCGGCTATGCCGCAGCCCTTGCCCGCTTGCGAGGAACCGTGGCCACGCAGATCCGGCATGATCAGCCGGCGGCCGGCCAGATAGGGCGCCAGAAGCGAAAAGCTGCGGCTGGTGTCGGTGAAGCCGTGCACCAACAGCAGTGCCGGCTCGGCGCCCGATATCTCGGCATAGGCGATGTCGAGATCGCCGACAGTGACGAATTGCTTGCGGCCGGCCCAGCCGTCCTGGTCCGCGCAGGCATTCAGCACCGCCGCCCTCACAGGCCGAGCTTTTCCTTGACCACGGCAAGCCCGGGTTGGCCGTCGAAGGTGGTGACGCCGGCGAGCCAGGCATCGAGACGGCTCTTGTTGGCCGTGATTGCTTTCAGCGCACCGTCCTCCGGCTTCATGCCGTCATTGATCAGATAACCCATGCCGACATTCTCGAAATCAATGTCGAAGGCGAGGTTTTTCAAGAACTGTGCGACGTTCGGGCATTGCTGCAGATAGCCCTTGCGCACCTGCGTCGTCACCGTCGCGGCGCCGAAATTCGGGCCGAAGAACTTGTCGCCGCCGGTCAGATATTTGAAGTCGTACATCATGTTCATCGGATGCGGCGCCCAGCCCTGGAAGACGATGAACTGCTTCTCCTTGATCTCGTAGCCGACCTCGGAAAGCATGCCGGCTTCGCTCGATTCGACCACCTGCCAGCCGTCCAGGCCAAAGGCGGGATCGGCGATAGCGTCCATCATCAACTGGTTTGAACCGGGCTCGATGCCGTACATTTTCTTGCCGAATTTGTCGGCGAATTTGTGCAGGTCGGAAATGTCCTTAACGCCGGCTTCCCAGACATAGGTCGGCACGGCGAATGTGTATTTGGCGCCTACGAGATTGACGCGCACATTCTCGACCGAGCCGTCCTTCTTGTAGGGCTCGTAATAGGTGACCATGGCCGGGTCCCAGTAGCCGAGGAACAGGTCGAGGTCCCTGTTTTTCATGCCCTCATAGATGACATTGATGCCGAGCACCTGGCTTTGCGACTGATAGCCGAGCGCCTCCAACAAGACGTTGGCGACCCCTGTGGTGAAGGCAAGGTCGTTCCAGCCGGGTTCGGCCATGCGGACCGTCTTGCACTCTTCGGCCTCGGCCGCCTGGGCCGCATGAGTGGCCAACATGAGGCCGGCAAGGCAGACGCCATTTGCAAGGATGCGCAACATTTCGGTTCTCCTCGTCCGTAAAATTGACCAGTTGGTCTTTTTATTGTCCCATGGGTCAATTCTTGATCTGAACAGACGAAGATGTCAACGTGGATTCGAAGTGCATGGACCGATCCCGTGAAACTCAAGCGTCTCAGTGAGATCCGCCGCAAGGAATTGCGGCAGGCGGCCTTCGCGGTGCTGGAGCGCGAGGGCATTGCCGGCGCGACACTGGAAAAGGTGGCGGCGCAGGCTGGTGCCTCCAAGGGCATCGTGCTGCACTATTTCCGCAACAAGCAGGAATTGTTCGAGCACGCGATGCGTGAGGCAAACGCCGTCCTGTGCCAGGCGGTGATCGCGCGGCTTCGCCGGGCGCAGACACCGATGGAGCGCATGAATGCGGTGATCGAGGGCAATTTCGAGGAGCATCTGTTCCAGCCGCCTCTCTGCCATGCCTGGCTGTCGCTCTGCGCCGAGGTGCCGCGCGACGAGAAGATGGCCCGTATCCAGAGGGTGATCCATGCGCGCATGCGCTCGAACCTGTTGTCGGGCCTGCGCGGCCTCGCCTCGCCCGGAGATGCCGACGACATCGCGCTTGGCGTCACCGCGCTGATCGACGGGCTTTGGTTGCGGCTCGGCCTGCAGCCGGGCAGCGTGTCGCGCGAACAGGCTGTCCGCCAGGTCAAGAATTATGTCGCGGGACGGCTGGCTTTGGGGGAGCTTGCGACCGCCGGCGCTTAAACCAGCCTCGGCCGGCCTGCCGGGTGGCAGCGGTCGAAGTTCATACCGTGGGATAGGCTGACGGCTTGACCTTGGCCGCCACTATACGGTGCTCTCGACGACGCAGAAATCTCGGAGCATCCGATGAGACTTCACAACAAGCGCGCGCTGGTCACCGGCGGGTCGGACGGTATCGGCCTGGCGATCGCCGAGGCCTTTTCGCGCGAGGGCGCGGACGTCCTGATCGTCGGCCGTGACACCAAGAAGCTCGACGCCGCCCATAAGCACCTCGGCGGCACTATCGAGACGCTGT
Source organism: Mesorhizobium sp. WSM1293 (assembly GCF_000513875.1). Taxonomy (NCBI): domain Bacteria; kingdom Pseudomonadati; phylum Pseudomonadota; class Alphaproteobacteria; order Hyphomicrobiales; family Phyllobacteriaceae; genus Mesorhizobium; species Mesorhizobium sp. WSM1293. Next base: position 13,165 of record NZ_AZUV01000028.1, read on the forward strand.
CGGCCGATCTTGCCACATCGGCCGGCATTGCGGCCGTCGTCGAGCACGTCAAAAAATCCGGCAGGCCGCTCGATATTCTCGTCAACAATGCCGGGGTGGCTTTCCTGGTGCCGTTCGAGACCGTCAGCGAGGCGCAGTTCCAACAATCCTTCGCGCTCAATGTGACGGCGGTGTTCTTCCTCACGCAGGGTCTGCTGCCGCATCTGGCGGCCGGCGCGTCGGTGATCAACATCTCGTCCTATTTCGCCAACAAGATGATCCCGAAGCGGCCCTCGAGCCTCTATTCCCTGTCAAAGGGCGCGTTGAACTCGCTGACCAAATCGCTGGCCTTCGAACTCGGCCCGCGCAGCATCCGCGTCAACGCCATCGCGCCCGGCACTGTCGACACCGCCATGCGACGCAAGACCGTCGACAATTTGCCGGCCGAGGCAAAGGCCGAGCTGAAAGCCTATGTCGAGCGCAGCTATCCGCTTGGCAGAATCGGCCGCCCCGACGATCTGGCGGGCATCGCAGTGTACCTCGCTAGCGACGAGGCGGCCTGGACCAGCGGCGGGGTCTTCTCCGTCGACGGTGGTTATACCGCGGGCTGATCCGTCCGGGCGCCACGCCAAGCGCCGACATTTTCAGCGACGCCACTTTCTACAAATCCAAGTACGCCTACCGCCTCCAGGACCTGATCGCGAACCCAGCGATGGGGTGGCTCGTCGTCGTGGCGCGCGTGCCAGTACATCCTGATTTCCGGAACAGCAATGGGAAGCGGCGGTTCAAAGATGACGAGCGGCAGGGTCTCGGCCGCCCAAACCGCGAACTGCCTGGGCACCGCCGACAGGTGGTTTCCATTTGCCACGGCTAATGCGACAGCCTGAAAGTGCGGCAGGGTCAGGCTTACACGGCGCGTCCGCCCGATCTTGCGGAGCGCCTCGTCGGTGGAGCCCGACATCGACCCGTCGATAGAACGAAGAATATGGGGCAGCTCGCAGAAGAGGTCGATCGGCAGAGTCTTGCCTTCCATGATTCCCGCCTGCCTGATCGCAGCGTTGTCCTGCGCGGCGATGATGGCGAATGGTGAATGGAACAGAGGCGTGCTTGAGACCCAGTCGGAGACCTCCAGCGGACGCTCGAGCGCTACGTCGATTTCATCGTCCTGGAGCAGCCGCGAGACATCGCCGCGCGCGCTATCGAGAAACCTTAGCGACGCGCGCGGCGCGGCGCCAGCGATGCGTGCCGCCAGCGCTGGCATCAGCATCATGGAAAAGAAATCCGCCCCCATGAACGTGAAGGTTCGCTCCAGTTCCGCCGGATCGAACGCCTTGGCCGAATGGAAGACGCGTTCGATCTCGCGAAGCGCCACGCGCAACGGCTCGGCCATGCTCTCGGCGCGCGGTGTCGGCATCATGTCATTGCCCCGTCGCACGAACAGCTGGTCGTTGAGGAGATGTCGCAAGCGATTGAGCGCAGCGCTGACGGCAGGTTGGCTGAGGCCGATCTGCTCGCCAGCACGCGTAACGCTTCTCTCCCGCAGAAGGGCGTCGAACACCTTGATGAGATTGAGGTCGAGCGCGTTCAAATTCATCGCATCAATTCGCCCCATGCGATCATTCGATTTCCGTTGTCGGCGTATCCCTGGCTAGATCGTCATGGGCCCAGCAGGCACAGGCAACAGAAGGATCAGACACGCCATGACAATGACCCCCGGCACGATCACAGGCAAGGAACTCTTCTGGTTCAACAACACGCTCGTCGCGATCCACGTCTCGTCGATGGCAGGAGAGGACGGCACCTGCGTCGTCGAGCATCACATGCCCTATGGCGACTCGCCGCCGCTGCATGTGCATCGCAGGGAAGACGAAGTGTTTCACATCCTGGAGGGGAGATTGCGCTTTCAGATCGACGGCCACGAACGCATTGCGGACGCCGGCGAAACCGTCATCGCACCGAAAGGCCTGCCGCACACCTACCGGGTCGAATCCCCGGAAGGTGCGCGCGCCCTCACCATCACGCGCGGTTCGGATTTTGAGACGATGCTGCGTCAGGCGAGCCGTCCCGCCGAACAGCCCGAACTGCCGCCGCTGATGGAACCAACACCGGAAATCATCGCGGCACTGGTGCAGCTTTGCGCAAAAAACGGCATCGACATTGTCGGTCCGCCGCTGGGGTGAGAGGCCGAAACTGCGCAGCCCTTCCCTTCTCCCCTTTGTGGGAGAAGGAGAGACGCGCCGCGCCTTCAACCGATTTGCATCCTCGCCGCCCGCATTCTCCGCTTGAAGCCGTTTGTGCAACGCGATACGCCGTTGCCGACTTCGACAAGGAGAGACCCGTGACCGCTGCAAAGACCAGAACCGAAACCGACACGTTCGGTCCCATCGAAGTCGCCGCCGACCGGTATTGGGGCGCGCAGGCGCAGCGTTCGCTCGGCAATTTCAAGATCGGCTGGGAAAAGCAGCCGGCGTCGATCGTGCGCGCATTGGGCATCGTCAAGCGGGCGGCGGCCGAAGCCAACATGGAGCTCAAGCGGCTCGATCCTGCGATCGGCAAGACGATTGTCGAGGCGGCGCAAGAGGTCATCGACGGCAAGCTCGATGAGCATTTCCCGCTGGTGGTCTGGCAGACCGGTTCGGGCACCCAGTCCAACATGAACGCCAATGAGGTGATCTCCAACCGGGCGATTGAGATGCTGGGCGGTGTCATGGGCTCCAAGAAGCCGGTGCATCCCAACGATCACGTCAATATGAGCCAATCGTCGAACGACACCTATCCGACAGCCATGCACATCGCCTGCGCCGAACGCATCGTGCACGATCTGTTGCCGGCACTGAAGCACCTGCACAAGGCACTCGCCGCCAAGAGCAGAGAGTTCAATCACATCATCAAGATCGGCCGCACGCACACGCAGGATGCCACCCCCCTTACGCTTGGCCAGGAATTTTCGGGCTATGCCGCGCAGGTCGCTTCGTCGATCAAGCGCATCGAGCTGACGTTGCCCGGCTTGCAGGAACTGGCGCAGGGCGGCACCGCCGTCGGCACCGGCCTCAACGCGCCGGTCGGCTTCGCCGAAAGGGTCGCGGATCGCATCGCCTCCATCACCGGCATCGCCTTCGTCACCGCGCCGAACAAGTTCGAGGCGCTGGCGGCCCATGATTCCATGGTGTTTTCGCACGGCGCCATCAACGCGGCGGCCGCCGCGCTATTCAAGATCGCCAACGACATCCGCTTCCTCGGCTCAGGCCCGCGCTCGGGCCTCGGCGAACTGTCGCTGCCGGAAAACGAACCGGGCTCGTCGATCATGCCGGGCAAGGTCAACCCGACCCAGTGCGAGGCGCTGACGCAGGTCTGCGTACAGGTGTTCGGCAACAATGCGGCGCTCACCTTCGCCGGCAGCCAGGGTCATTTCGAGCTCAATGTCTACAATCCGCTGATGGCCTACAACTTCCTGCAGTCGGTGCAGTTGCTCTGCGACGCCTCGGTCTCCTTCACCGACAATTGCGTCGTCGGCATCGAGGCCCGCGAAGACAACATCAAGGCGGCACTCGACCGCTCGCTGATGCTGGTGACGGCGCTGGCGCCGACCATCGGCTACGACAATGCCGCCAAGATCGCCAAGACCGCGCACAAGAAGGGCACCACTTTGCGCGAGGAAGCGCTCGCCACCGGGCTGGTCAGCGAAGCCGATTACGACCGGCTGGTGCGGCCGGAGGATATGACGCATCCGGGGTAGGCAATTCCAGGAAAAGTGTCTGCGGTTTTCGGTCCGGAATTGCGTCAACCAAAAGCCCGGTATTTCGTGAGGGGAGAATTTACTCCCGTCACGACCTCACCCGAAGCGAATTTTGCGCAGGCCGCCCGATCACGGAAACGTAAGTACTGTGAACAATGTGTCGCCAGTCTGGTGGCTTTGGTGAACAGTCGGTTTGCTCTATCTCCCCGGCATCAACCCATCCCGGAGAGCCACCATGTCCACCAACATTTCAGTCGCCGGTTCCGGCGCATCCAATGCCTCGACCACCATCCTCCTCGGCCGCGTCCTGCTCGCGGTCATCTTCCTGCTTTCAGGTTTCGGCAAGCTCACCGCCATTAGCGGAACAGCGGGCTATTTCGGCAGCCTCGGCCTGCCCTTGCCGACCGTAACGGCCACCGTCGTCGGCCTGATCGAGCTTCTCGGCGGCCTCGCCATCCTCGTCGGCTTCAAGACCCGGATTGTCGCCTGGGTGCTGGCGGTCTTCACGGTCGCTACCGGTTTGGTCGCCCATACCGGTTGGGCCGACCAGATGCAGATGATCCAGTTTCTCAAGAACCTCGCCATTGCGGGCGGCTTCCTCGTGCTGGCTTCCTCGGGCGCCGGTGCCTATTCGATCGACGCCAAGCGCGGCTGAGCCAAGACCCGGCAATAGCCGAACAAGAAAGCGGCGCGGAATTTTCCGCGCCGCTTTTTCGTTGTTGGTGCATGACCGCCGATCTGTCGGCCGGAGTTTCTGATAGGATCGGGGCTATCGGGACGAGGCCGGCCGGCGGCCGACAACGGAGGTGAACATGCCCCGCAACGCGCTGCTCCTGCTCTCCCGGCTGCTGCTCGCCGCCCTGTTCGTGCCTTCCGGTTTCCATGCATTGAGCGACATCGCCGGCACCACAGGCTATTTCGCCGGCCTCGGCCTGCCGCTGCCGACACTTGCTGCCTGGGGCACGGGACTGTTCGAACTGATCGCCGGGCTGCTCATCCTGGTCGGTTTCCAGACCCGGATCATAGCGCTTCTGCTCGCTGCCTTCTGTATCGTCGCCGGCTTCATCGGCCATTATGGCCAGGGCGGCGGCGACGCGATGCTCGCCTTCCTGCACCAGCAGATGCTGATGAAGGACATTGCGATATCAGGTGGGTTTGTAGCGCTGGCGATGGCCGGCGCCGGCGCATGGTCGATCGACGGGCGCGGCGCGGTTTGATATTTTTGCGTAGATGGGCCCGAGCTGATCGACCCCACTCCGTCTCGGCTTCGTCGAGTCACCTCTCCCCTGATCGACGGGGTAGAGGAAGGCCGCGAGCCTATTGCCGCCAACGCTCTTCCAACGAGGCTCCCTTCCTTTCCCTCCGGAGGGGAGAAAGGTGGCGCTGCAAAGCAGCGACGGATTGGGGAAGCCGGTCATCAAACGCGAAGCCGCCGGCGAAGTACGACCGGCAGGTCTCCGCTTAAGTCAGATAAGACACGGGTCTGCTAGCAGCTAGCGCCTTATTTCACTGACATGCTGGGGCCACCCTCGACGGCCAGCACCAGCCGGCGGTTGGTGATCCTGGCCAGCTGCGCCAGGCGCCCGGCCGGCCGCTCGCCATAGAGATCGGCCAGCGATACCGGCAAGACCAGCGCCAGCACGCCGTTGGCGCGCTGTTCCCATTTCAGCCTGGGCATGATGCCGGGCATCGACGCCGTCAGCAGATAGACGACGCGCATCATCGCGGCGAGCACGCGGGCGCGCTCCAGATAGCGCGGCGGTGCCAGAGCCTTGATCTCGGGGGCGATGGCTTCGTTGAAGATGCCGTCGTGACGATAGGCGTTGGCCATCGCCAGGAAAGCACGGCCAGGATGGTCGACGCCGAAGAAGGACGCGTGCGCAATGATGTTGAGCGATTGCTTGCCGCGGTATTCGGGATGCGCGCGCCAGCCGATGTCGGCCAGCAATGCGGCCGCGTGGCGGTAGCGCGCCTCGTCCTCGGTCTCGTCGATGCCGAAGGCCGCAAAGGTCTTGGCGGTCCAGTCGACAAGTTCGTGCGCATGGGTGACGGAGCGCGAGCGCAGGCGGGCGAGTTCCTCCGAGGCCGAAATCAGCGGATCGGCCTTCTGCTCGGCCTCGTCGAGCAGCGAATAGAGAAAGCCTTCGCGCACGCCGAGCGCCGAGACGATGATCTTCGACGGCTGCATCGCCGCCATGATCTCCTGCAGCACGATGGCGCCATAGGGCAGCAGCGAACGGCGGTTCTTCGAAACGCCTTCGATGCCCTTGACCTTCTCGATCTCGGCCTTGGCCACCTGCTTGAGGAAGTTCGCCGCGCTTTCGGCCGATATCTCGTAATGGTGCATGACGCCAAGCGGATAGTTGGTCATTTCCATGTGCAGCCGGGCAAGATTTCGCCAGGTGCCGCCGACGGCGTAGAAGGGCCTGCCCTGCCCGCCTTTCAACAGCTTGGCCTTCGCCAGTTCGTCACGCGCGATCCTGGCCGCCTGGGTCAGCGAGTTCTTCGCCATGTCCTGCAGGCGCAGGCCGCCCAGCGGCAGCGTGATGCCGTCGCCGATCGCCTCGCCGCTGACATCGACCAGTTCGAGGCTGCCGCCGCCCAGATCGCCGGCGATGCCATCGGCCGGATGGAAACCGGAAATGACGCCGAGCGCGGAATAGTACGCTTCCTGACGACCGCTGATCACTCGGATCTCGGTCTTCAGCACATCCTCGGCGCGGTGGATGAAATCGGGGCCGTTGACCGCCTCGCGGGCCGCCGCGGTCGCCAGCACATACATCTGCTCGGCGCCGGCCTGGTCGGAAAGCGCACGAAAGCGGCGGAACTCTTCCATCGAGCGCGTTACCGCCTCGGGGTCGAGCTTGCCGGTCGAAACGATGCCGCGGCCGAGACCGGCCAGCATCTTTTCGTTGAACAGCATGGTCGGCGAGCGCGCCAGCCCCTCATAGACGACGAGACGGATCGAGTTCGATCCGATGTCGATGATGGACAGCGGTCGGCGGTCCTGCAGCCGGCCCTGAGAATCAGACAGCATCAGCCGGACGCTGCGGCGTTCTTCTTGCGGCGCTTGAACTGCGCGATGCGCTTGGGCGCATGCGACTTCAGCGCGTCACCCCGTCCCGACAGGCTCGGATTGGTCATGAAATATTCCTGCGCGTTGAACGGTTCCTCGCCCTCCTCCAGCACGACGCGCCGGGAGGTTCCATCAGCCAATACGTCGAAACTTTGCTGATTGTCCATAATGTTGCCCAGCATGATCTGACCAAGGATCTGTTCATGCACAGTTGGATTGGTGATCGGCACCATGGTTTCGACGCGGCGGTCGAGATTACGCGGCATCAGGTCGGCCGAGGAGATGTAGACGATCGCCTCGTCCGACGGCAGGCCGTAACCATTGCCGAAACAATAGATGCGGCTGTGCTCGAGAAAACGGCCGACGATCGATTTTACGCGGATGTTTTCCGACAGGCCAGGAACCTGCGGCCGCAGGCAGCAGATGCCGCGCACGACAAGGTCGATCTCGACGCCGGCGCGGCTGGCATCGTAGAGCGCGTCGATGATGATCGGATCGACGAGGGCGTTCATCTTCATCCAGATGCGCGCCGGTTTGCCCTGCACCGCGTAGGCAATCTCGTCGGCAATGTGCTTCAGGATGCGGCTTCTCAGCGTGAACGGCGAGATCGCCAACCGCATTTCGTCCGTCGGCTCGGCATAGCCGGTGATGAAATTGAACAGCTGGGCGACATCGCGGGCAATCGTCGGATCTGTGGTGAAGAAGGACAGGTCGGTGTAGATGCGCGCGGTGACTGGGTGGTAGTTGCCGGTGCCAAGATGCACGTAATTGCGCAGCTTGCCGTCCTCGCGCCGCACCACCAGCGACATTTTCGCATGTGTCTTCAGTTCGAGAAAGCCGAACACCACCTGCACGCCGGCCCGCTCCAGGTCGCGCGCCCAGCGGATGTTGGCTTCCTCGTCGAAACGCGCCTTGAGCTCGACCAGCGCGGTGACCGACTTGCCGGCCTCGGCCGCGTCGACCAGCGCGCGCACGATCGGGCTGTCGTTGGAGGTGCGGTAAAGCGTCTGCTTGATCGCCACCACTTCCGGATCGGCCATTGCCTGGCGCAGGAACTGCACCACCACATCGAAGGATTCGTAAGGGTGATGGACGACGATGTCCTTCTCGCGGATGGCGGCGAAACAATCGCCGCCATGTTCGCGGATGCGCTCGGGAAAACGCGGATTGTAGGGCGTGAATTTCAGGTCGTCGCGGGGAACGGCGACGATCTCGGAAATCTGGCTGAGCGCCAATGGACCGGTCAAGACGCTGATGCGGCTGGACGACACGCCAAGCTCGCCGGCGACGAAATCGCGCAATTCGCCAGGCATCAGCCTGTCGAATTCGATGCGGATCACCGATCCGCGCCGACGCCGCTTCAGCGCCGTTTCGAACAGGCGCACGAGGTCCTCGGACTCCTCCTCGACCTCGATATCGCTGTCACGGATGATGCGGAACGTGCCGGAGCCCTTGACCTCGTAGCCGGGGAAGAGCTTGCCGATATAGAGGCCGACAGCCTCTTCCAGCGGGATGAAGCGGACATGATGCTTGCGGTCCGGCAGACGGATGAAGCGCTTCAGCGCCACCGGCAGGCGCAGCAGCGCGCTCATCTCCTCGCCGTTCTTGCGATGGCGCAATTGCAGCGCCATCGAGAAGCCGAGATTGGGGATGAACGGGAACGGATGCGCCGGGTCGATCGACAGCGGGGTCAGCACCGGGAAAACCTGTTCCTGGAAATGGTCTTCCAGCCAGATTTTCTCGTCCTTGGTCAGCGCATCGCGGGTGATGCTCTCGATGCCTTCCTTGTTGAGCAGCACGGTGAGCGCCGAAAGGCTCTTCTGCTGATCTTCCTGCAGCCGCTCGACCTCACGCAGCAGCTGTTCGAGCTGCTGTTCGGGGGTGCGGCCGTCCGGGCTCTTCAGCGTGATGCCCTCGCGCACCTGGCCGGCAAGACCGGCAACACGGACCATGAAGAACTCGTCGAGATTGGCGGCCGAGATCGACAGGAAGCGGACGCGCTCCAGCAGCGGGTGATTGAGGTTCAGCGATTCCTCGAGAACGCGCCGGTTGAACTGCAGCCAGGAAAACTCGCGGTTGACAAACCGGTCAGGGTTGCCGCCTTCCGGGCGAGCCACCTCGACATCCACGAATTCGTTCTGCACCGGCTTCAGTTCGTTCATGATTCCCGCTCTTCCACACCCGCTCAAGCCGGCTAGCCAGTCACTCTAGCGACCCATGGTCCCTCCCGGAAACCGAAATCGGTTTTCGGGTCATGGGTTAACCGGCTTAACTTATCCTCTGACAGGCTTTTGCGACAGTTTGATTTCATCGAACTTGCAAAGAGGCCTGATATGATCCAGATGCAGACGAGACTGCGTTAAGGAGACGACGATGGCAGGCGGTTCCATTCCCCATTTTCAGAACGATGCGGGCTATCCGGCAATCGACATCGGCGTGAAGGAATTCATGTGCACGGGCGCCAATCCGCCTTTCGACCACCCGCATGTGTTTCTGGACATGGGCGACGACAATGAAAAAGTCTGTCCCTATTGCTCGACGCTCTACCACTATTCGCCGAAGCTGAAGGCGACGGAAACGCTGCCGGCCGGATGCATCTACATCGAACAGGCCGCCTGAGCCTTTCGCGACCAGCCCGATGAACGACACGCGTTCCCGGCAAATTGTCGTCGCCGGGGCCGGTGTCGCCGGATTGACCGCAGCCCTTGCATTCGCCTCGCGCGGCTACGCGGTTCGGGTGTTCGAACAGGCGCAGCGCCTGGAAGCTGCCGGCGCCGGCATCCAGCTCTCTCCAAACGCGACGCGCATCCTTCGCCAGCTCGGCGTGCTCGACCGGCTGCTGCCGGCAGCTGTGCGGCCGCAAGCCGTGGTGTTGAAGAAGGCCGCGACCTTGCGTGAACTGGCGCGCGTGCCGCTGGGGCAAGCCGCCGAAACCCGCTGGCAAGCACCCTATCTCGTCGCGCACAGGGCCGATCTGCAGAGCGCATTGACCGCGCGCGTTGCCGAGGTGCCGGATATCCATCTCACCACCGGCGCGCGCATCGGCGACGTTGCCTCCGGCCCGCATGGCATCACGGCGACGGCCGAGATCGACGGCAAGACGATCGAGGCGGAGGGCTTCCTGCTGGTCGGGGCCGATGGCGTCTGGTCGTCGGTGCGCCCACTTGTCGACTCGGCCAAGGGGTCGGCTTCGCCAAGAAACCGTTTCTCCGGCGAACTGGCCTGGCGCGCGACCATCGCAGCTGATAGCGCCGCGGGGCAGAGCTTTGCCGCCATCGGCGCCAGGGACTGCGTCACCACCTTCCTGCATCCCGGCTTCCATATGGTGGCCTATCCCGTCAGCAAGGGTGCGGCCTTCAATCTCGCGGCCTTCACCAGGGGCGACCGCATTGCCGAAGGCTGGTCCGGCAACGCCGACGCCGGGATCCTGACCCGAGCTCTTGCCGGCACCGCGGCAGAACTTGCCCGTCTGGTCGAGCAGGCCGGCCCGTGGACCGCGTGGCCGATCCACACTGTCGACCCGCAACAGCCCTGGACAACACCGAACGGCATGGCGCTGATCGGCGACGCCGCGCATGCGATGACCCCATTCGCGGCGCAAGGTGCGGCCATGGCAATCGAGGATGCGGCGACGCTTGCCGACGCCGTCTACGCCTCCCCCGCGACCCCGCTGGCCGCGCTTGCGGTTTGGGAACAGTCACGGCGGCCGCGTGTCGCGCAGGTCGCCCGACGCGGCGCTGTCAACCGGCTGGCCTGGCATGCCGCAGGGCCGGTGGCGATTGCGCGCAACGTGTTCCTGAAAATGCGCTCGTCGGAAAAACTCGCGGCGGATTTGGACTGGCTCTATGGCTGGCGGGCACCGGAGGCTGACGAAAGCTGAAACCTGCGAAAGGTTGGCGGGACAGAGGGGGGTGTGAAGGAACGCGACACTCGCCAATTCGCGGAATGCCCACGCTAATTATACAGCCGCATCGATAGCCCGAGCGATACAGGCAGCGGGTTCCACCAGCCGGTGCGCAGGCCTGCGGTGCGCAAGGCGGCCGCCGTCCAGGTGTTGCAGCCGATCAGTGCGTTGAAATGGCCGTTGGCTTCGTAGAAGCCGTCGAACCTGGAATAGGCCGCGTCCGGAACGAGGATCGGGCCTTCCGGTCCGCGCTGGAAACTCGCATCGATGAAATCGAGCAACGCCGCGAACCGGTCCTCTGTGATGTCGAACCCCGCGATGTCAGGACGCGGTTCGAGGATGTCACCGGCGACATCGACATGCATGACCGACGCGTCGAGGGTCAGTGCCTTCATCACCGGTACCGCCTTCAGCTCGGACCATGTCGGCGTCTCCAGGTAAAAGGCGCGACCGCCCCAGCCGAAGACGATGTAGCGGACCTCCGGCCTGTCGGCCGGTATGCCGGCGTCGACCAGGAAGTGGAAACGCCGGCGCACGGCATCGTCGACCGGGATGGCGATATCGGTGTGGATCGGATTGTTCAGCACCAGGATGTGGCGCGTCGCGGCGGGCATGGCGGCGGCCGCCGGCCACAGCGGCCGCGGCACGAGGGTGCCCGTCGTCACGGCGAGAGCGACGACAATCAACAGAAGGCCTAGAAAACGTCCCAGTCTCTTCATGAAAGGCGGCTCTGCAAAAGCGCTCCAGCGCGACAGGAACGGTCGCCTGTTATCCCATACGCAAAAGAGCCCGGCAGTGTTTCAGCCGGGCTCCTCGCAAACATCGAAAGGCCTAGTGCAGGATCTGCGACAGGAACAGCTTCGTGCGCTCATGGCGCGGGTGGTCGAAGAACTCGGCCGGCGTGTTCTGCTCGACGATCTGGCCCTGGTCCATGAAGATCACCCGGTTGGCGACCTTGCGGGCAAAACCCATCTCGTGGGTGACGCACAGCATGGTCATGCCTTCTTCGGCAAGGCCAACCATGGTCTCCAGCACTTCCTTGATCATCTCCGGATCGAGCGCCGAGGTCGGCTCGTCGAACAGCATGATGCGCGGGTTCATGCACAGCGAACGGGCAATCGCCACACGCTGCTGCTGGCCGCCGGAAAGCTGGCCGGGATATTTGTTGGCCTGTTCCGGGATCTTGACGCGCTTGAGGAAATGCATGGCGATTTCCTCGGCCTGCTTCTTCGGCGTCTTGCGCACCCAGATCGGCGCCAGCGTGCAGTTCTCCAGGATGGTCAGATGCGGGAACAGGTTGAAGTGCTGGAACACCATGCCGACCTCGCGGCGCACCTCGTCGATCTTCTTGAGATCGTTGGTCAATTCCTTACCGTCGACGATGATCTTGCCCTTCTGGTGCTCCTCCAGGCGGTTGATGCAGCGGATCATGGTCGATTTGCCGGAGCCGGAGGGGCCGCAGATGACGATGCGCTCGCCGCGCATCACTTTCAGGTTGATGTCCTTCAGCACATGGAACTCGCCATACCATTTGTGCATGGCGATGATGTCGATGGCGACATCGGTCGTCGAAATCTGCATCTTGGCGGCGTTGACCTTGATCTCTTCGGCGCTGACGGCATTTTCGGTGGCCATGAGAGGGATCCCCTTGTTCTTTTGTTGTTGGTAATGATGCCTGTCGTTACCCCAAAACCGCTATACACTTTTGGGCGACATGCATTCAGCGTTTGTGGCCGGTGTCGAGCCGGCGTTCGGTGTACATTGAATAGCGCGACATGCCGAAGCAGAACAGCCAGAAGACGAAGGCCGCGAAGATCAGGCCAGACCTCGCCGTCTGCGCGGTTGCCCAGTTTGCATCGGAAAAATTCTGTTTGACGATGCCGAGCAGGTCGAACATCGAAATGATGATAACCAGGCTGGTGTCCTTGAACATGCCGATGAAGGTGTTGACGATGCCAGGGATGACCAATTTGAGCGCCTGCGGCATGACGATGAAACACATCTTCTGCCAATAGCCGAGGCCGAGCGAATCGGCGCCTTCATACTGGCCCTTGGGGATCGCCTGTAGGCCGCCGCGCACCACTTCGGCCATATAGGCGGCGGCAAACAGCGACACGCCGATCAAAGCGCGCAGGAACTTGTCGAACGAAACGCCCTCCGGCAGGAACAGCGGCAGCATGACGCTGGCGAAGAACAGCACGGTGATCAGCGGGATGCCGCGCACCGTCTCGATGAAGACGACGCACAGCGTCTTGATGATCGGCATCTTGGAACGGCGGCCGAGCGCCAGCACGATGCCGAGCGGCAGCGACACGGCAATGCCGACGAAGGACAGGCTGAGCGTTACCAAGAGCCCACCCCAAAGCGATGTCTCGACATGCGGCAGGCCGAACATGCCGCCGACCAGCAGGACGAAGGCGACGATCGGCAGCACGAAGAACAGCAGAACCGCATTCAGCCCTTTGCGTGGCACCTTCGGCATCAGCATCGGCACCAGCAGCGCCACGAACAGGATGGCGACCAGGATCGGCCGCCAGCGCTCCTCGATGGGATAGCGGCCGAGCATGAACTGGCCGAACTTGGCATTGACGAAAGCCCAGCAGGCGCCGGTCCAGCCATCCGGCTGGATGCCGCCTTGCGCCACCGTGGCGCATACGGTCCGGTCCGGCCCCGTCCACACGGCGTTGATGAACGCCCAATTGATGATTTGCGGCAGGATCATCGCCACCAGGGCGATGCCGACGATTGTCAAAATGGTGTCGCCGGTAGACGCGATCAGGTTCTTGCGCACCCATGCGCCGAGGCCGGTGACGCTGGCGGGCGCCGGCTGCGCCAGCACCATTTCGGTGCGCACCCAGGACATATCATGTTCTTGCATGTCCTTACCTCACCTCTCCACCAGCGCCATCTTGGCGTTGAACCAGTTCATCACAAGCGAGGTCAGAAGGCTGATGGCGAGATAGATCACCATCATGATCACCACGCCCTCGACGGCCTGGCCGGTCTGGTTCAGCACTGTCCCGGCGGTCGCCGTCAGGTCCGGATAGCCGATGGCGATGGCCAGCGACGAGTTCTTGGTCAGGTTGAGATACTGGCTGGTCAGCGGCGGAATGACGATGCGCATGGCCTGCGGCACGACGACCAGCCGCAGGATCGATCCGGACCGCAATCCCAACGCACCGGCGGCTTCCGTCTGGCCCGCGCTGACACCCCTGATGCCGGCACGCACGATCTCGGCGATGAAGGCGGCGGTATAGCAGGACAGCGCCAGATAAAGCGAAAGAAACTCCGGCCGGACCTGAAAGCCGCCGGTCAGGTTGAAAGTCGACTGCTTGGGGTAGTCGAAGCTCAGGGGAAAGCCGCTCAGCGCATAGGCGAGCAGCGGCAGCCCGACGATCAGCGCCGCGGATGTCCAAAACACCGGAAATTGCTGGCCGGTCGCCATCTGCCGTTGCCGCGCCTTGCGCGCGACGAACCACGCCATGGCGATGCCGACGAGCAGGGCGACGAAGATCAGCCATGAACCGTCGCCCCATACGGCGCGTGGAAAATAGAAACCGCGCTGGTTGAGAAAGGAGCCGAACGGCAAATTGATGCTGTCGCGTGGCGCCGGCAGTACGGCCAGCACGCCGGAATACCAGAAGAAGATGACCAGCAGCGGCGGGATGTTGCGGAAGACCTCGACATAGACAGTGCAGATCTTCCTGATCAGCCAGTTCTTCGAGAGCCGGCCGATGCCGATGACGAAGCCGATGATTGTCGCGGTGATGATGCCGACGATAGCGACGATGACCGTGTTGAGGAGGCCAACCAGAATGGCGCGGCCATAGGTCGAATCCGACGAATAGGCGATCGCGCTCTCGCTGATATCGAAGCCGGCGCGGCCCTTGAGGAAGCCGAAGCCTGAAGCGATGCGCAGCCGCGTCAGGTTGTCGATGACGTTGTGGGCAATCCACCAGACGCCCGCCACCAGCAGCACGACGACCAGCACCTGGAAGAATATGCCCCGGATTTTCGGATCGTTGATGAAGGAGCCGCGGCTGGGCTCCTCGCGAAGTACGTCCTGCGATGCCATTCGACCGTCCCCTGGAAAGAGAAACCGGGAGGCAGATGATCTGCCTCCCGGATCACATTTCGATCAGCGGATCGGCGGCGCGTATTGCAGGCCGCCCTTGGTCCACAGCGCGTTGATGCCGCGCGCGATCTTCAGCGGGCTGCCCGAGCCGACATTGCGCTCGAACATTTCGCCATAATTGCCGACGGCCTTGACGATGTTGACCACCCAGTCATTGGAAACGCCGAGATCGGTACCGATCTTGGTGTCGGCTTCCTGGCCGAGAACGCGCTTGATCTCGGGGCTGGCCGAGTTCTTCATCTCATCGACATTGGCCTTGGTGATGCCGAGCTCTTCAGCCTGCAGCAGCGCGAAATAGGTCCATTTGACGATGTGGTACCACTGGTCGTCGCCCTGGCGAACGGCAGGTCCGAGCGGCTCCTTGGAGATGATCTCGGGCAGCACGACATGGTCGGCCGGCGATCCCAGCGTCAGGCGGATGCCATAGAGGCCCGACTGATCGGTGGTGTAGACGTCGCAGCGGCCGGCATCATAGGCGGCGTTGACCTCTTCCAGCTTTTCGAAGACGACGGGATTGTACTCCATCTTGTTGGCCTTGAAGTAGTCGGCGAGGTTCAGCTCGGTGGTGGTGCCGCTCTGCACGCAGACGGCTGCGCCCGAGAGCTGCAATGCCGAATTGACGCCCGGCAGCTTCTTGGCGTTGATCATGAAACCCTGGCCGTCATAATAGGTGACGCCGATGAAATTCAGGCCGAGTGCCGTATCGCGGTTGATGGTCCAGGTGGTGTTGCGCGACAGGATGTCGATCTCGCCCGACTGCAGCGCGGTAAACCGCTCCTTGGCGCTGAGCGGCGTGAACTTGACCTTGGAGCCGTCACCGAAGACGGCGGCCGCGACAGCGCGGCAGAAATCCGCATCGATGCCTTGCCAGTCACCCTTGTCGTCCGGCGCCGAAAAGCCGGCCAGGCCGGTGGAGACGCCGCACTGGATGAAGCCCTTCGCCTTGACGGTGTCGAGCGTGGCCGCCGACGCGGCGGACGCCATCAATCCAAGCGTGGCGGCGCCTAGAATGCCGATAGCAATGTGTTTCATGACCCACAGACCCTTTTCTCTGTTTTTCAGGAGTAAATCCTGATTTTTTTCTCCCGTGTGAACGCGGCTTCATCCCGGCCCATCCCGAAACCCCGCATCGTAACCGACGCGCCGCCTCCCATTCACAAATGTCATCGAAGGCGATAATTCCTGTGAGGTCAAGGGAAATGACCCAAACCCGAAGAGTTTGAAAACCGATTGCCGTAAATGCCTGATTTACAGACAAACACGCCCGCGAATTAGTCAGCAGGGGCCAATAAAGGCGGCAAAGCTGATGCAACGCCAACGCGGGGCCGATACCGGCCGCGGCAGCGAAATCCATCCCGGGCAAATACCTCGTGGTTGTTGACCTCCGCGTGGGGCGAACTACCATGTCCCAAGATTGTCTTCTGACGATTTACTGGCGGCTGCAGTCCAATACAGGTCGCAGACGAAGACTGTTCTCAAGAGGCTTGAAAGACGATCCAGGTCCCGATGCCAGCCATCAACGCGCCTGAAACGCGCGGAATCAGCTGCCCGGTCGGCACCGTCTTCTCCAGCAGGACGAGGATGGCGATGCCGGCGATCCACAGCACGTTCATGACGCCACCGACGAACAGCAGGGCCATCAGCGCCCAGCAGCACCCCAGACAGTAGGCGCCGTGATCGATGCCCAGCCGGAGCGCGCCGAGCGGAGCGGAGCGGAATCCGCCATGGCCGGCCAGGAACGCGATCGGGGCCTGACATTGGCGCAGGCAGACGCCCTTCATCGGCGTCCATTGATAGAGACCGGCGGCGATCAGGACGAGGCCGCCGAGGACCGCGCTGCCGGTCGCCATCGAGGGGTCGAGCAAGGCAAGACGGGCGAGCAGCCATTGCGCACCGGTCGCCACGA
Organism: Mesorhizobium sp. WSM1293; assembly: GCF_000513875.1. Lineage (NCBI taxonomy): Bacteria > Pseudomonadati > Pseudomonadota > Alphaproteobacteria > Hyphomicrobiales > Phyllobacteriaceae > Mesorhizobium > Mesorhizobium sp. WSM1293. The sequence continues at coordinate 29,901 of NZ_AZUV01000028.1, forward strand.
GGCTGAAGACGGCCCAGACGGCGAGGTAGCCGGCAAAAAACCATCCCGTCGAAGCGATGGGCCTGCCATCCGCCCGCGCCTTGCGGCCGACACCGGCATAGAGCAGCAACATCGGTGCGACCGAAGGCGTCATCATGCCGACCATCATCACCGCCCACATCGTGAAGGTGAAAGCGAAATCGGCCAATGCCCAGGCCCGGATGCCTGGCGCCACGGCGGCGCCCATATCCATGCCGCCCATACCCATGTTCGACCCGTCCATATTCGACATGTCCATTCCGGCCATGTCACCGCCTCCGCTGTCCGGCAAGGCGGAGCCGGGCATGACCATGTCGGTGGCGAGCCACAGCACATAGGCCCAGGCGAGCACGGCAATCACCACGAGCGCGGCCATCACGACCGCGCGATCGCGCCGCAGCACCGCCTCGAGGGCCGTGTCGCCCATTGGATCAGGTCAATGCACGATGCCGCTCTGCGTGAGATGCAGATTGGCGAAATGGCTGTGCGTATCGGCCAGCTCGAACTTGATCGGGCCCGTCGCCTTTGTCCAGCCGCGCCCGACCTCGGCGATCGCGTATTCGAAGCCGTGCGGCAGGTCGATGCGCGCCTGGTGGGCAGCGCCGGTGACCGGATTCCGGATCGGCTCGCCACGACCGTCGGTTATACCCTCGACATGCAGCTGACTGGTTCGCGCGTCGACGTCGATGTTGAATTCGATCGGCGCAAAGATCGGGTCGTGGAACTTCTCCAGCGTGGTCGAAAAGACCTGGAATATCGTTGCACCCGGTTCGGTATCCAGACCGCCCAATATGCGAAGCAGCGCGCCACGTTGGGCTTCCGTCGCCCTCTCGTCGATGATCACCGCGGCTTCGCCCCCGCCCTGGTGTATGGCGCCGGGCCAGCTGAAAATCCCGACGAACCGCAATCCGTCGAGCTTGGTGTCGCCGTGATGGCCGCTTTCGATTTCCATGCCGGCGACCGCCTGGCAGAACCCGTATGTCGGCATGGCGTTGAACTGGCACGGGCAGCCATAGGCGCAGTTGCAGTTGATGAATTCGCGCGCCTTCATGGCCCATTTGACGTCCGGCATGGCATTCCTCCCTTGCCGCGCTCACGCTTGGTGAGCGCGATCCGGATCGTGGAGGACCAGAGGTCAACCGGCAGCAACCATCCGGCAGCATCTGATCGAAGCAATCCGGCGATTAATATTAGCCGACAATCATATACCTTCCGCAGCCGCCCACAATAGCCGATCGGCGGAGATGAGGGCTCCGAACGCAGGTCAATCAAAGACCGCCTTTTCGCGATAGGAATTTTTTCTTGACAGCCTGCCCTCAGCTATGATACATTTTCGTCCATGGTGCTGATTTGCGCCGATGACCCGCCGCACAGGCGGGTTTTTCGTTTTGATATCCTGTCCCCGCATCGCTGTTTTTGCCGCGACGAATTGGCATATTCGAAGTCCATCTCCTGGCGGACGGTGGCTGTTGCACGGTCCATGCCGCCGCACTATGGCTAGCGGCTTGTCAAACAAGGCGACGCAGAATGGCGAAAGACGGCGAGCACTTTAGCGGCGGGATGGGCATCAACACGCGGCTTGCCCATTCGGGCAACAATCCGCACGACTATTTCGGCTTCGTCAATCCGCCGGTGGTGCATGCCTCGACCGTGCTTTTTCGCGACGCGGCGTCAATGGCGGCTCGCACCCAGAAATACACTTACGGCACGCGCGGCACGCCGACGACCGATGCGCTCGCCCACGCCATAGACGCGCTGGAAGGTTCGGCAGGCACGATCCTGGTGCCGTCGGGCCTTGCGGCGGTGACGGTACCGCTGCTCGCCTTCGTGTCGGCCGGCGACCATCTGCTGATCGTCGATACCGTCTATCATCCGACCCGCAACTTCGCCGACACGATGCTGAAGCGGCTGGGCGTCGAGGTCGAGTACTACGCCCCCCATGTCGGCGCCGGCATCGCGGCGTTGATCAAGCCCAACACCAAGGTGGTGTTCACGGAATCACCGGCCTCCAACACCTTCGAGGTGCAGGACATCCCAGCCATCGCCAAGGCGGCGCACGCCGCGGGCGCCATCGTCATGATGGACAATACCTGGGCGACGCCACTGTATTTCCGCCCCCTCGACCACGGTGTCGACATCTCGATCCATGCGGCGACCAAATACCCGGCCGGCCATTCCGACGTGCTGCTTGGCACGGTGTCGGCCAATGAGAGCTGCTGGACGCATCTTTATGAAAGCTTCTGCACGCTTGGCTGCTGCGCCGGGCCCGACGACGTCTACCAGGTGCTGCGCGGCCTGCGCAGCATGGGCGTGCGCCTCGAACACCATCAGCGCAGCACGCTTGCCATCGCCTCCTGGCTCGAAGGCCAGAAGGGCGTGGCGCGCGTGCTCCACCCGGCCCTGCCCAGCCACCCGGACCACGAACTGTGGAAGCGGGACTTCTCCGGATCGAGCGGCATCTTTTCCATCGTGCTTGCCGGCGGCGGACAAAAGCAGCAGCACGCCTTTCTCGACGCGCTGCAAATCTTCGGCCTCGGCTATTCCTGGGGCGGCTATGAGAGCCTTGCCGTGCCGGTCTGGCTCGGCGACCGCGTTGTCGCGAAGGCCCCCTATGAGGGTCCATTGATCCGCCTGCAGATCGGCCTCGAGGACGTCGACGACCTGAAGGCCGACATTTCGCGCGGCCTGACCGCGGCGGCGGCTGCGTAGCGGAATTCTATTCCCTCAAATTGCAGTTTCCCGGATCAGTTTGGCTTTCAAATTCAACGATGCCGCGTCATTGCGGTGCGATCAGCACATTTTCGACTTCCCCTGGAATATCGGCAGAGTTTTCGACCCCATGGCTTTCCGCCTTTTTGTTCCCATTCTTGCCGGCGCGACGCTGCGCGAGCGTCTCGTCGCCTGTATCGGCGCGACGATCGGCATTGCACTCACCGGTGTGATCGCCAGCCTTGTGCTCGGCAACGGCCCGCACGTGCCGCTGCTGGTGGCGCCGATGGGGGCGTCGGCGGTGCTGCTGTTCGCCGTGCCCGCCAGTCCGCTGGCACAGCCATGGTCGATCATCGGCGGCAACACGATATCGGCACTGGTCGGCGTGATCGTGGCGCATTTCATCCACGAAACCGCCCTTGCCAGCGGCATCGCGGTGGCACTGGCCATCGCCGCCATGTCGTTCACGCGCTGCCTGCATCCGCCGGGCGGAGCGGCCGCGCTGACCGCGGTGCTGGGAGGGCCTGCCGTGATCAGCGCCGGCTTCCTGTTTCCATTCGTGCCGGTGGCGCTGAACTCGATCCTGCTGGTGGCGCTCGGCTACGGCTTCCACAGGCTGGCCCGGCGCAATTATCCGCATGTGCCGGTTGCGGCGCCGGCAAACAGCCACGGCACCGGCGATCTGCCGGCGCAGCTGCGCGTGGGCTTTCGGTCGGAAGACATCGATGCCGCGCTTGGCGCACTCGACGAGACGTTCGATATCGATCGCAACGATCTCGACCGGCTGCTGCGGCAGGTCGAATTGCAGGCGATGGTGCGCGCGCACAAGACCCTTCTGTGCGAGGACATCATGTCGCGCGATGTGATCTCGGTCGATGCTCACACCTCCACCGAGGCGGCGCGCCAATTGCTGCTTGACCACAACATCCGCACCTTGCCGGTCGTCAATGCGGAAGCCAGGCTGGCAGGCACGGTGGGGTTGCGCGAACTCACCCAGGCCTCGGGGACGGTTGGATCCGTCTTAACGCCCGCGGCAACAGCCGCCGCCGGCGTCGCCGCCATGGGTCTGCTGCCCGTCCTCACCGACGGCCGCAGCCATGCGGTCATCATCGTCGACGACGACAAGCGGATTCTCGGGCTGATCACCCAGACCGATCTGTTGGCGGCCACGGCGCGCCTGCAGGCTGCCTGACAAGCCTTCGCTCGCACTGTAGTGTAGCGGCCGCCGGACCCGGCAGAAAATCTTCGGGAACCTTTTGCCGGCGACAGCGTCCAATCTCCCAATCGAGATCCTGGTTCGGAGATTGGGTTGAGGAAACTTGCCATGCCTGCTGTGTTGACGGCCGTGCCTTCCGCTGTGCCAGGCGAGATGCAGCTTGTGCACCGCGCGCTGGCGCGCGACGGCGACGCCTTCCGCACCATTATCAAGACACACAATCAGCGGCTTTACCGGATCGCGCGCGGCGTCGTGCGCAATGACAGCGAGGCCGAGGACATCGTGCAGGAGGCCTACGTCAAGGCTTTCGCCCATCTGGATGCGTTTCGCGGCGACTCCTCGCTCGCCACATGGCTATCGCGCATCGTCATCAACGAGGCGCTCGGCCGGCTGCGCAAAAGGCGCAAAACGGTGGCGCTGCCGGAAAATCCGCAAGCCGAGATCATCCGGTTTCCCCTCAATCCCAGCGACGATCCGGAACGGACAATGGCGCAACGGCAGATCCTCCAACTGGTCGAACAGGCCACCGACAGCCTTCCCGACGTCTACCGGACGGTGTTCGTGGCGCGGGTGATCGAGGGGCTGAGCATCGAAGAGACCGCCGACCTCCTCGGCGTGCGGCCGCAAACCGTCAAGACAAGACTGCACCGCGCCCGCGCCCTTGTCCGCAAGGCGCTGGACGACCAGATCGGGCCGGTGCTGCTCGACGCCTTCCCCTTCGCCGGCCGGCGTTGCGAACGACTGACCAGCGCCGTGATGCGACGGCTCGGGCTGGAAAGCTGAGCCTCAGCGGATTTCAGTTCATTTCAGCGGGAACGTTTGCCGCTGACCAGCATCCAATGACCGTCAACCGAAAAACGCTGTCCGGGACGATTTCAGCGTCCCGGCGAAGGAGATGCCATGTCTATCCGACACACTGCTGCGCTCGCCGCCCTGCTGCTGCTCGGCACCGCCCCGTTCGCACAAGCCGCCGACAAGCCGACCGATCCGCAGATCGCCCATATCGCCTACACGGCCGGGGTCATCGACGTCGAAGCGGCCAAGCTGGCCATCGACAAATCGAAGAACAAGGAGGTTGTCGATTTCGCCAAGGACATGGTCCGCGATCACGAGGCTGTAAATATTCAGGCGCTCGACCTGGTCAAGAAGCTCAAGGTCACCCCGGAAGACAACCCCACCAGCAAGGCGCTGACCAAAGCTGCGACGGAGGAGCGGGCCAAGCTCGACAAACTCCACGGCGCTGCCTTCGACAAGGCCTATGTCGACAATGAGGTCGCCTATCACAAGCAGGTCAACGGCGCGCTCGAAACCCTTTTGATCCCGTCGGCGCAGAATGCCGAGCTGAAAAGCCTGCTGGAAACCGGCCTGAAGATATTCCAGGGCCATGAGCAGCACGCCGAACACGTCGCCGGCATGCTCAAGTAAGGACCGGGAGCATGCAGAACCGCCATCTGTGGATTGCGTTGACGCTCGCCGTCGGGATCGTGCCGGCGCAAGCCGAAACCATCCAGGTCACCATCGACAGGCTGGTGTTCTCTCCGGCCACCGTCGAGGCAAAGGTCGGCGACACGATCGAGTGGGTGAACAAGGATGTGTTCGCCCACACGGCCACCGTGAAAGGCGGCTGGGAAGTGATGATCCCGCCGAAGAAATCCGCAAGCCTGACTTTGAAGACGGCGGGACCGGTCGACTACTTCTGCCGCTTTCACCCCAACATGAAGGGCCGTTTGGTGGTGGCGCCCTGATCCAGCTCCGACGAGTGCATGTCGCCCAAAAGTGACCTCGGTTTTGGGAGAACGACACGCATGAAAACAAAGACCTGAAGCGGGTCGCCTGAGGAATTCAAGCGACCCGCTTCAGGCTCGCCTGGCCTCGTCGGGACGCGCGATATGTGTCCACGAGCCGTCATAGCCCGGCTCGCGGCGTGCAATCCAGGCATTCAGCCCTTCGCGCAGATCAGCGGTCGGGGCCATGCGCGCAAACTGCTCGGCCTCGACCAGCAAACCTTCGGCGATGCTCTGGTTGAGGCCGCGCGCCACTGCCGTGAGGATGCCGGCAATCGCCAGATCGGAGTGCCGCAGGATACGCCTGGCCAGATCAAATGCCGCCGGCATCAACTCGGCATGCGGCACAACCTCGTTGACGAGACCCAGTTCAAGCGCCCGCGGCGGCGCAAACCAGTCGCCGGTCAACAGCAGTTCGAGCGCCCGCTTGCGCCCCGCGAGCCTCGGCAAGCGCTGGGTTCCACCAAAGGTCGGCGGCATTGCGAGGTTGATTTCCGGCTTGGCGAACAAAGCGCGGTCACTGGCGATAGCGAGCGGTACGGCCTCGGTGATTTCGCAGCCGCCACCAAAGGCAATGCCGTTGACGGCGGCGATGATGGGTTTGCGGTAGGCTTCCAGCCTCGCCGTCAGCCGCTGCCCGCGCATGACGAAATCCCGCATCGCGACACCGACGCCAAGCGCCACGCTGGCCGAGAACTCGTGAATGTCGCCCCCCGCCGAAAACGCCCGCTCCCCTGCTCCGGTCAGAATGACCGCTCGGACGCCGTCATCGACTTCCATGTCGTCAAGGACCGCAAGCAGGCGGTCGATCAGGGCATAGTTCAGCGCGTTGAGTTTCTCCGGCCGGTTGAGGGTGAGGATGGCAATCCCATCCCGGGTTTCGCTAAGGACAAGATCTGTCATTTGGCTCTTCCTTCTCCATCATGCTGATGGAAGGAAGACTATGCCCTTTGTCGCTTGTGTATATTCACTAGTCGGTATACATAGGCTTATGCCCGACACGCAGAGCCCTACCCGCAAACGCATTGTCGATGCCGCGACCAGACTCTTCTATGCAGAAGGAATCGGTCGTGTCAGCGTCGATGCCGTTGCCGAGGAAGCGGGTCTCACCAAGCGCACGCTCTACTACCATTTCAAGAGCAAGGACGACCTGATCGCGGCCTATCTGGACGGCCGCGACCAACCCAATCTGAAGCGGATGGCCGGCTGGTTCGAGGCTGCCGAAGGCGGCGCGGATCGCAAGGTCGAGGCGATCTTCACCAATCTGGCGAGGTCCGCTCGCCATCCGAAATGGAAGGGATGCGGCTTCCTGCGCACGGCCGCCGAACTCGCCTCGATGCCCGGACATCCGGCGGTCAAGGTCGGCGCGCGGCACAAGCTGAATTTCGAAACATGGCTGGCCGGCGCCCTGTCGGACCATGGCGTCGCGGAGCCGCAAACCCTGGGGCGCGAGATCGTGCTTTTGATCGACGGCTGCTTTTCGATCATGCTGATCCACCGCAACCCCGATTACATCGAAGCGGCCGGACGCGCCGCGGCGACGCTGGTGCGGGCGCGACTTTCAGGCAGCCAGGTCTAAAGCGCGACGCGCTTTAAGCCTTTGGTTTTATGCATGTCGTTGCCCTAAAACCGGGGCCACTTTTGGGGCAACGACATGCATTAGAAACCGAAAGCCAGCCATGCGGTGCCGGCGGCCAGCGTTATCAGCGTCAAAGGCAAGCCGACCTTGAAAAAAGCGCCGAACGACAGCGTCGTGCCGGCGGCGCGTGCCTGTTCGGCGACGATCAGGTTGGCGACCGAACCCAGCAGCGTGAAATTGCCGGCCAGCGTCGAGCTCATGGCGACGACCAGCCAGGCGCGCTCGGGGCTTTCGAGGCCGGGTATGAAGGGCCGCAGCGCCAGCACGGCCGGAACATTGCTCATGATGTTGGAAAGCACCGCGGTGAAGCCGGACAGCCGCCAGACGTCGTCCAGCCCGAGATTCCTGGCCGAAGCGATCATGTCTGGCGAAAGAAGCGTCTTTTCGGCGCCGGCGACGACCACGAACAGACCGGCGAACATGAACAGCAGCGGACCGTCGATCTCGCGGTAGATGCGCTCCGGCTTGATGGCCCGGGTGAGCAAGAGGATGGCGCCGCCGATGAGTGCTGCCTTGGCGACGGGCACGCCGGCGAAGAAGGCAATTGCCAGCCCGATGCAGACCACCACCGCCTTCAGCACCTGCCCCTTGTGCATGCGGCCACGCGAGACCTCGGGCGTCAGTTGGACGGTGCGGGCGAATTCGGCCCGGAAGACAATACGGATGATGACAACGACCGCGACGAGGCCGAACAGGGCGACCGGAGCCAGCGCTGCCGAAAAGGCCGGATAGGAAATGCCCGACAGTGCACCGATGACCATGTTTTGCGGATTGCCGGTGATGGTTGCGACGCTGCCGCAATTCGACGCGGTGGCGGTGGCGATCAGATAGGGGATCGGGTTGCGCTTGATCACGCGGGTGACGTGGACGACGATCGGCGCCATGACGAGACAGATGGCGTCGTTGACCAGGAAGGCGGACAACACGCCGGTCAGCAGCGTCACCATCACCAAGAGCATGAAGGGCGCATGCGCGTGCTCGATGGCGACGGCGCCAAGGCCACGAAAGGCGCCCGACACTTTTAAATGCGCCACCACGATCATCATGCCGAGCAGAAGCGTGATGGTGTCGAAATTGATCGCCCGGTACGCATCCTCCATGCTGAGCGCGCCGATGGCGATCATCGCGGCCCCGCCGAGAAGCGCGATCCCTGCCCGGTCGAGGCGCAGGCCGGGGATGCGGCCAATGGCGACACCGGCGTAAGTCAGGATCAGGATCAGCAGTGCCGCCGCGCCCATCAATGTCATCGATAAGAAGTCCTGCCCAGTCTGTGGCACGCCGCTGGCTGTCGGCCCCATTCGTCCGCTTTGCGTGCCTGCTTTAGCGCGATGTCGAGATCGATGACAGCGGGCATGTTGTTGCGCCAAGGATGTCCCATGGCCCAAGGGATGACGTGCAGCTAACGCAGATAGAAATCCAGCCTCTGTCGCACAGCTTGGGAAGAATAGATCTGCTCGACGGTCTGCCGTGCCTTGAGGCCCACTGCCGCCCGCAGCGCCGGGTCGGCTTTGAGATCGGCCAGGATGCGCGCCGCCTGCTGCGTCGTTTCGAACAAGAAACCGTTTTCGCCATGCCTGATGTGGTCGGAATAGCCGCCATGGGAATGGCAGACCACGGGCAACCCGCAGGCCATCGCCTCGAACACGACGCGACCGAAGGTTTCCACATGCCAACCGGTGCGATAATAAAACACGTCGAGCGTCTGCAGAAACTCTTCGGCGGAGAATTGGCCGGGTGGCAACAGTTCGAGCTGCGGATGCGGCATGAGGCTGTCCTTGAGCCCTATCCCCCCCTGAATCCGCAAGGCTGTGCCTTCGGCCAGCAATGTCTCGTAGAGGGGTATGTCAGCGGGATGGTGTTTGCCCGGCCCATCGCGGCTCAAGCGTCCGACGGTGAAGGGACGATCCGAACCCAGACGTCGTGATGAAAAACGTTCGATCTCGATCGGAGACGGGTGCACGGTGCCGTCGATTTGGAGCAATCGCTTCTGGAAGTCGGAAACAACCACTATCTCGGCGGCGGGCCATCCCAAGCTCCGAGGCATGCGCGTGGTGAGGTTGAGAACCTTCGGATGAAGGGTGTTGAAGTCGTAAATCAGCCGGCGCGGCCGTGGGATCAGGTAAGGCCACACCTTGTTGCGCCAATGCGCCCCGAGAAAGACGTAAGTGCCGCCATCCGGAACTTTTCGCGTAAGCGGGGAAATACGGCGTATCGGGAATTGCCGCATTAATTCATCTGAAGCCCTCGATGACGCAGCCCAAAGGCGCACCTCCGAATCGGCGCTCAACAGCCGATAAAGTTCCAACGTCTTGAGGTCACTGCCGCCGAAAGGATCCTGAAAGCCGTTGAACAAATGGATCATAATAACTGTGTTTACCCAATCGTTTCCGCATTGTTCGCCAGCATCAAAATCATGATCGCATGTCGACCGGAACGCTTGGAAACTCAGGAGTCAAAACCGTTTCTGCCGACAACGAAACATCGCTAACGCGGGGGAGTATACCGGCAAGCGGTTGCAGTCCATGCCCCATCGAGCCGGCATGCTATCCGTAAGGATCTGATTCCTTGCGGATGGTCGTAAGTGTTTGAACGCATAGAGGGAGCGTCTGTTTCGAGAGCTTCCCGATCAGCCTTCTGCAAGTTCTGTCATCAATGCACGGTGGCGACGCCGGGCGCAGGCGCCGGAGACGTTCCGGCCGGATCGAAGCTGACTTGATCGCGTCCGTTCGACTTGGCCGTGTAAAGCCTTCTGTCGGCAGCGGAGAAGATTTCCTCATAGGTGATCGGGCCGGTAAAGCTTGTGCCGCCGATGCTGACGGAAAGCGGACAAGGCCTGCCGCCGGGTGAGAATTCCATCTCCCTGATACGCCGGCGGATGCTTTCGGCAACCACCCAGGATTGCGAGGGATCCACGCCGGGCAGAAACACGCCGAATTCTTCGCCGCCGATGCGGCCGACGATATCGCTGCCACGCAGTTGCCCCTTGATCGCCTGCGCTATCAGTTTGAGGGCCTGATCGCCGCAATCGTGGCCCAGGCGGTCATTGATCGACTTGAAGTGGTCGGCGTCGATGATCAGCAGCGCCCCCGAACGGGTCTGCTCCTGCTTGCGGGTCTGCTCGAGATAGGCTTCGACCAGCATCGAGAAGGCGCCACGGTTCAGCACCGCTGTCAGGCTGTCGGTCGCGGCGAGGACGCTGAGATCGCGCTGCGCGATGGCCAGCTGGCGAATCTTCCACATCAGGAAAAACAGAAACGAGCCGCCCAGCACCAAAGGCAGCATCAGGTCGGTCATCTGCGCCCGCCACACGGCCTCGGGCGAAAGATAGGGAAAATTGAAGGAATCGACGAAGAACGCCACGGCAATGAAGAATGCCGTACCGACTGCCGTGACAGCGATCACCCTGCCCCAGCTCGTCGGCGACAGATCGAGCTTCATCGCGTTCAACTCCGTTAGCCGTCGCTACTATGACGCACCAACCCAAACAAATTGATAAGACTTTCCCTCCAATTCGATGTCGGCGGCGGAATCAAATCCACCGGCCAACCAGCCCCTGCCTATGACTTGCGACAGACGCTTGGGCAGACGCCACAGGACGGCCGCTGGAAAGCAGCCATCCTGTTTCAAAGTGTGAAGGCGTGGGCCAATTGCCGGCCGGGCAAGGGCAAAACGGCGCGCGAAGCCAGATCGCCCGTCTCAGTTGAGCGTCGGTTCACCCAGCGCATCGACGACAAAGGATGCCGCGATCAGGTCGTCGGCATCGAGACGCAGGGAGCCTCCGTCGCCTCCCATGGCTGAAGCCACTTTTTGAAAGGTCTTCATTTCGTATTCCGTGATCCGGGCGTCCTGCATCCTGGCCCTGAGATCGGCAATGCGCCGATCGAGGGCCGAAGATATCCCTATTTCTCGCTTCGACATGGCAACACTCCTCCCCACCCTTGTTTGCCTCCCGCCTGTCCACTTTTATATGAGGGTCCGCGAATACAGCGGGCCGAACGCGCCGTGCGCGGGAAGGTTCCGAAAAGGCCGAGTAACGAAATAATACGCTGGCGCCGAGCCACGCCCGCGGACTTTTCTATATCAGACGCAGCTAATCCTTGACGCCGGCGGATGCCGCCCCAGAATCAGAGCATGGCAATAAAGTCGGCGACGAGGTGGCGGTCATGGCGACGGTGCTGAAGCGCGTCACGAAGGACCGCGTCAGCGTGTCGATCCCCGGTCTTCCGCATTCGGTCATTGATCCGGCAACCAGGCTGACCAGGGGCCAGCAGATGGAATTATCCGGCGACGTTACGCGGATCGACGGCGACAAGGTCACGGTGTCGCTCGGGACAATGGTCACGGTGGATCTGGACAAGGCGGGCCTGGTGCAAAGCCGTGTCCCGCCGAAGCGAAGGACCGTCAGGATGTGAACAAGCGAAGCGCCACCGTCTCAGGGACCCAACCCCTTACACCCCAGCAGTGCAGAGCTGCACGAGCGATCCTGAAGTGGTCGCAGGTGCGACTCGCCGCGAAGTGCGGCCTCAGCGAAGGAACGATTGGCAGTTTTGAGAGCGGGCGAAGGATTCCCAGTCCCGCCAAGCTGGCTGCCATCCGTCGAGGCTTGGAGGCAGCGGGCGTGGTTTTCATCGATCAAAAGACCGCGGTGACAAAGAGCGGTCCGCCTCGCGAAACTATTAGTGGAACATAATTTAGATATCGCTGTTAGGCCGTAAATGGGAGGCGCGCGATGTCACAACATGAAATCGGCATTGTTTCGGACTGGTCGAGATTGGTGGCGGACGATCCTCTGATCGCCGCGGATATAACCCAGCGCCTTTCTGTGCTGCGCGCTTGCAATGACAACGCTGCCACCGCCGCCGACGTCCCGTCGCCCGGCACCAAAACATTTCGGGGTCCCGACATAACCAGCCTCGCAACACCCACCGAGTATCCTCGGCCGATCGTGCTCCTAGCGACGATCTATGCGTCGACGGTCCTGGGGGTAACGCTGCTTCTGGCGGCGGCGGTCTGAGCGCACGAGACCTGATACCGCTCTCTGAAAGCCCGTGTCTCCGGTATAAACCGTAACCTATGTGTCCGGAACGGACCGAAAGGCTTTGGCGATCCCGACAGGATTCGAACCTGTGACCATCGGCTTAGAAGGCCGGTGCTCTATCCAGCTGAGCTACGGGACCGCTGGCCGGCCGTTGGGCCGGCTGGATATTCTGGCGCCGGGCGCCGTTCAATGCGTCCAGGGCGTCCTGCGGTCATAGCGGAAATTCTCCGCATAGGAAATCTGGCGGCGCTTGGTCTCTTTCGGCTCTTCGACGCGGAAAGCGAGCCCTTGCTTTTCGGCGTAGGCGACCGCCTCTTCGCGCGTGTCGAAGCTAAGCCTGATCTGGCTTCTCATGTCTGCCGACGTCGTATAGCCCATCAGCGGGTCGATCTTCTTGCGCGACTCGGGATCGAATTCCAGCACCCAGTAACCGGTCTTGGCCTTGCCGGACTGCATCGCGGTTTTGGCTGGGCTGAAAATGCGCGCGGACATGGCCACCTCGTTGTTGTGCAAGGCAGCATCGCCACCCTTCGCCCGTCATTACTGCGCAATGCGCACGGCGGCAAGGTTTTTGCTCTCGCAGGTTTTTGCACTTGCCATGCACCACCGAAATGAATAGGCAACAGACCGTTCGGAGTGTAGCGCAGCCTGGTAGCGCATCTGGTTTGGGACCAGAGGGTCGGGAGTTCGAATCTCTCCACTCCGACCATCCCCTCACAGCCCAATGCCCGGCGCAGCCATACGGTTCACTTGCTGCGGCTCCGGCCGTGTGTCCGGCGCCGCGGTTCGGCAAACAGGGGGGTCAGATGCTTGGAATCGATGCCTGGGTGTCGCTTTTCGGACCGGCCTACTTTGCCTACGCCGGCATAACGGTTCCGGTCATGGTGACGTGGGCAATTGCCTGCGCCGCACTGGCGATGTGGAACAACCGTGAAAGCCGCAGACAGGCGAGGCAGGCCCCGGGCGCCGTGGTCTCCCGCTCCTGGCGTGTCAGTATCGGGATGTTTGTGCTGGTCGCCGCCGGCTATATCGCCGCTCACTCTGCCGTCTATCTCGCAGTCCGTCATTTCGCCAGAATGTGGCTCTGAGACCGGCCTCTTAGGCTAGATCTCGAACTCGCCCTGCCCTTCATCCATGGCACTGACGGTTTCGGCTGCCAGCGCCCTGGTGATCGGCGTCTTGCGTTCGAGCGCGGTCCGGTCGAGCCGCTCCACCACGCGCATCGCTGTCGCCAGCGAGCGCTCGATGCGGCGGACCAGATATTGCACGACATGCGGTTCGACCTCGATCTGACGGTCGGCGAAGAGTTTTGTGATGACGCCTGCCAGCAGGAGATCGTCGGGCTCATGAATTTCGACTGTCGCAGCCGCCTTCAGCCGCGAGGCAAGATCAGGCAGGCCAACACCCCAGGCCGAGGGAAAGCGGCGCGCCGTCAGAAGCAGTTGCGAGCCGGCACCACGCACCGCATTGATCAGATGGAACAGGCCTTGTTCGTCAACCGTCCCGGTATCGACATCGTCGATCAGCGCCGGCCGCGCGCCGAGATTGGCGATGCTGTCGCCGATGCGCCTGGCGTCGACCGCCGCCGCATTGGCACGCGCGCGCCAGATCGAGGCCAGATGCGTCTTGCCAGAACCCGCGGGACCGGCCAGCACCACCACCGGCGATGGCCAGTCCGGCCAGCGGTCGACCAGCGCAACCGCCTGGTTGTTGGTGCCGGAGACGACGAGTTCGTCACGCGAATAGCCCGTGCCATGGCCGAGGTCGAGCGGCAACTGGCGCGGCGGGTCGGTTGGCTGGGCAGTCACTTCAGCGACGCGGTTGCGTGCGGTGGCCGCCGCCGCGATCGGCCGGAAGCTGCGGCACAGGTGCCGCGCCGCGACCCTTGTAGAGCGGCGATTCGAGATAGCGGGCTATTGCGAACCGCACCAGCACGGCGACGGCGGCCGAAGCCGGCACCGCGATCAACAAGCCGACGAAGCCGAACAGCGCGCCGAAGGCAAACAGCGAAAACATCAGCCATACCGGGTGCAGGCCGACGCTCTTGCCGACCAGCCGCGGCTGCAGGATGTTGCCCTCGATGAACTGGCCGATGAAGAAGACGACCGCGACCGCGACGATCATCGTCCAGTCCGGCCAGAACTGGACGAAGGCGACGCCCACGGCCAGCACCAGCCCGGTCAGCGAGCCGACATAGGGGATGAAGGAAATCAGCCCGGCGAACAGGCCGATGAGGATGCCGAAGTTCAGTCCGGTCAGCGTCAGCCCGGTGGCATACATGGCGCCCAGCACCAGGCACAGCGTGCCCTGGCCACGCACGAAGCCTGCCGTGGCGGTGTTGATGTCCCGTGCGATGGCGCGCACGGTCTGGACGTTGTCGCGTGGCACCCAGCCGTCGATGACCGCCACCATGCGGTCCCAGTCGAGCAGCATGTAGAAGGCGACCACCGGTGTCACCACGAACAGGCTGACCACAGAAACCAGCGCCATGCCGGAACTCCACAGCGAGGTGAAGACGGTGGTGACAAAACCGAAGCCGGAGGTCAGCAGCGAATTCAGCCCGTCGCGCAAGCTATTGGCGTTGACGCCGAACTTCTGCTCCAGCCATTTCGGATCGAACGAGGTGATCAGGCTTTGCAGCCGGGTCAGATATTCCGGCAATTTGCCGGCGAAATCGGCCATCTGCGTGGCCAGAACCGGAATGAGGATGACAAAGGCCAGGACCAGCACGATGAGGAAGGTGATGAGGATGACCACCGTCGCCATGAAACGCGACAGGCCGAGCCGCTGCAGCCGGTCGGCAACGGGATCGAGGAAATAGGCAAGCACCATGCCGGCGACGAAGGGCAGCAGGATGGCGCTGAAGACATAGAGGAAAAGCGCCAGCAGCGCGGCGCCGGCCAGCCAGAAGAAGATCTGGCGGCGAAAGGTCGCGGACGCGGCGATGTCGGCGGCCGCGGCCTCGATCGCCGCCGCTTCTGTCTCGGATGTCCGGAGTGGAGCCTTCGTCATGTCAGCTCATGTGCCTCAGCCAAGTCACGAGATAGGCTGCGGCCGAAGCCACGGTCAAGACCCCGGACAGCAATATGAGAACCGGCCTCAGCGGGTCGAGATGAACCGACAGGGCAAGCTCACCCAGCACAACCGCCGCCAGCACGATCTGGATGGCGGTGTTGGCCTTCGACACGAAAAGCGGTTTCATCTCGACCGGATGGGCCATGACGGCGGACAGCAAAACCGCGCAGACGATCAACGCGTCGCGCGACACCATGGTGACGACCAGCCACAGCGGCAATTGCCCGATGAGGCCCATGACCACGAACACCGAAACCAGCAGCAGCTTGTCGGCGACCGGATCGAGATAGGCGCCGAGCGTGGACTGCTGATTGAAACGGCGGGCGATGAAGCCATCGACGCCGTCGGAAATGCCGGCGACGAGGAACCCGGCAAAAGCCCAGTCCCAGCGCGCCTGCAGCATCGCCAGCACCACCGCCGGCACCAGGACAAGGCGCAGGATGGTGATCAGGTTGGGGATGGTCAAATGCCTGGCACCTCCTCTTGGTCGGAGATAGATGATGAAGATGGCGGGTGGCAACAAGGGAGGAGCTGCCGATCTCCCCGCACGGGAAGGCCTTCAGCTTGGCTTTCGCCAATCACGAGCGCCTGTACGTGCGCGCTGTCCACGGTTTTGTAGGCCGAGATGGCCGTTATCCTTGCGGACAGAAACCGTTCATGCGAAGAGCCCGCGACAAGGAAAATTGCTGAACGGGCACCAGAAATGAGCAAGCGCAACGTGAACAAGCGCAAGAACGGGCTCACCTATGCCGAGGCCGGTGTCGATATCGATGCCGGCAATCTCATGGTCGAGAAGATCAAGCCGCTGGTGCGCGCGACGCGCCGGCCGGGCGCCGATGGCGAGATCGGCGGTTTCGGCGGCCTGTTCGACCTCAAGGCGGCCGGGTTTACCGATCCGGTGCTGGTGGCGGCCAATGACGGCGTCGGCACCAAGCTCAAGATCGCCATCGATGCCGGCAAGCACGACACGATCGGCATCGACCTCGTCGCCATGTGCGTCAACGACATCGTCGTGCAAGGCGCCGAACCGCTGTTCTTCCTCGACTATTTCGCCACCGGCAAGCTCGATCCCGACCAGGGTGCCGCGATCGTCGGCGGCATTGCCGAGGGCTGCCGCCAGGCCGGCTGCGCGCTGATCGGCGGCGAGACCGCCGAGATGCCCGGCATGTATCACGGCAACGACTACGATCTCGCCGGCTTTGCGGTGGGTGCCGCCGAACGCGGCCAATTGCTGCCCACCGATGACATTGTCGAAGGCGACGTGCTGCTGGGCCTGGCTTCCTCCGGCCTGCACTCGAACGGCTATTCGCTGGTGCGCCGCATCGTCGCCGTCAGCGGCCTGTCGTGGAGCGATCCGGCACCGTTCAACGACGAGGCCACTCTGGCCGAAGCACTGCTCGAGCCGACCCGCATCTACGTCAAGTCGATTCTCAAGGCGATCCGCAACACGCATGGTATCAAGGCGCTCGCCCACATCACCGGCGGCGGCTTCCCGGAAAACATTCCACGCGTGCTGCCCAAGGATTTTTCGGCCGAGCTCGACCTCGAGGCGATCGACGTTCCTCCCGTGTTTTCGTGGCTGGCCAAGACCGGCGGCGTGGCGCCGGAAGAAATGATGCGCACCTTCAATTGCGGCATCGGCATGATCCTGGCGGTCGCGTCCGGCCAGGCAGCGCAGGTCGCGGCCGTGCTACAGGAGGCCGGCGAGACGGTGACGCCGATCGGCCGCATCGTGCCGCGCCGCGACGCAGGCGTCATCTATCGGGGCTCGATCGGCCTATGAGCGCGCAGAGGAAACGCACCGTTGTCCTGATCTCGGGACGCGGCTCCAACATGACCGCGCTGATTGCCGCGGCCAGCGACCCGTCGTTCCCGGCCGAGATCGTCGGTGTCATTTCCGATAAGGCGGATGCCGCCGGGCTCGGCATCGCCAGGGCGCGCGGCATCGCCACGCAGGTCGTCTCGCGTGCCGACCACGGCAGCAAGCAGGCGCATGACGCCGCCATCGACGCGGCCCTTACCGCCTTCAACGCCGAGATCGTGGCGCTGGCCGGCTATATGCGCATCCTCAGCCCCGGCTTCGTCCAGAAATGGCAGGGCCGCATGATCAATATCCACCCTGCCCTGCTGCCGGCCTTCAAGGGGCTCGACACCCATGCGCGCGCGCTGGCCGCCGGCATCCGCATCCATGGCTGCACCGTGCACTTCGTCACCTCCGAGATGGATGACGGCCCGATCATCGCACAGGCAGCCGTGCCGGTGATGGTCGGCGACACCGCCGATACATTGGCAGCCCGCGTGCTGAAGACTGAACACCGGCTCTATCCGCTGGCGCTGGGGCTGGTCGCCGAAGGCAAGGCGCGCATGGAGTCCGGCCGCACCGTGCTTGCCCACTTTGCCGACGATGCCGACAACGGCACCTCGGTGGTGATGGCCCCGGATCCGCTGCGCGAGGAAGCCGACCTCGAGCATCTGGCGCGCATCACGCCTTGAGCTTAGAGCGGCGATGAAACAGCTTCTCCTGCTTCGTCACGCCAAATCCAGCTGGGACGACCCTGATCTCGATGATTTCGACCGGCCCTTGGCCGAACGCGGAGTGAAGGCAGCCCGGTTGATGGGGCGCGAGCTTGCGACGCGCGGCTGGCTGCCGGACCTGGCGCTGGTGTCGGCGGCGCTGCGCACCCGCGACACCTGGCGGCTTGTGGCGGCGGAATTGCCCGTCCCGCCCCAGGTCGCATTCCTCAAGGCGCTGTACGATGCTTCAGCGGCGGACATTCTGAGCCAGATTGGTCAAACCGACGCTTCGAGCGGCAGCTTGCTGGTAATTGGCCACAATCCGGGCCTGGAGCAGTTGGCCAGACAGCTTGCCGGGCCGGGGTCGGACGCCAAGGCGATCGCAAGACTTGAGGAAAAATTCCCGACGGGAGCCCTCGCCCGGGTGGTCTTCAAAGGCGATTGGTCCGTCGTGTCCCCCGCCCGGCTGACACATTGCTTGCGGCCCAAGGACCTGGGCCCGCGGCCGAAGGACCTGGGCTAGTGTCCATGGCAGGTGCGGCGGGTCAAGCCCGCCGCACATCCGCTTGAGCCGTCAGTTTCCCCAGTTGCCCTGACCGGATTCCGGCTGGACCGAATCGGGCGTCAGCGTGAGGTCGCGGTGCTTGACCTGCCTGTGGGTCGAAGCCGTGTAGCTGTGGTCGACATTGACCGCGTGCGAGGTGACGGCCGGCTGATTGACATTGTCCGAACCATAGTTGTCGCTGCCGGCAAAAGCGGCACCAGTGGCAACGAGGATGGCGGCGGCGGCAAGAGCGATCCTGTTCATTCTATTTACTCCGGTATTCCTGATTCTGTCCGTCTAGTGGCGTGCCCCTGGGGAGGAAATTTCGCGTCGCTCGGACAGCCTCGATCTGGGTTTTTCGTGCGCCGACTTCCAATCACGAAGACGTTCCCTCACGCGCGGCATCGGGACCTCGAACGTCGGCCAAGGGATTGAGCTCACCCTGTTTTATCAATTTATCTCAGACGCTTATAAGGAGCATGCCTGACGCATGATGCGGCGGTTCATCGAGCCAGCGCTCGCCATCCGTTCACGATTCGTCAACATAAATTGAACCAGCTGGTTCGATTTACGATCGGCGCTCCGACACCGATGCCGTCGGCCGAAATCCTGCTCATGCATAAAAAACAAGAGCGGCGGGCAAAGCCCACCGCTCTTTGTGGTCGCAGACTTCAGAAATCAACGACCCCAGATGCCCTGGCCCGACTGAGCCGGCACGTTGGCATTGGCATCACCCTGCGTCTTTACGGACTTCGGGATCGAGCCGGTGTGCGTGGTGTCGATGTCGGACACGGACTGGTTCGCAACAGGCTGGTTGGCATTGTAAGAGCCGTAGTTGTCGCTGCCGGCAAAAGCGGTGCCCGTGGCAACGAGGATGGCGGCAGCGGTAAGAGCGATCTTGGTCATTTCAATTACTCCTGAGTTCAAGGTTGGGTCGATATCGGCAGTCGCGATTAGCGGCCGAAGAGGTTGCGGTCAGCGCCCTGCGAAGCGGGGGCCCGGACGGTCAGCGTCGACTTGGAGATCGAAGCAGTGGCCGACTGGTCGACGGTGACGGCAGGCTGATTGGCGTTGGCCGAGCCATAATTGTCGCTGCCGGCAAAAGCAGTGCCCGTGGCAACGAGGATGGCGGCGGCGGTAAGAGCGATCTTGGTCATTTTAATTACTCCAGTATTTGTCATGTCCGTCTAGTGGCGTGCCCTTGGGAGGAATTTCGCGTCGCTCGGACCACCCCGAGATGGGCTCGCCCTGCCGCGGATTCCAATCACGAAGATGTTCCCCCGCGGCTCGAATCCAGGCCTTGAAATTTGACACAGGGTCTCGGCGGTCATAATTTAACTGTTTGAAATCAGACGGTTAATCGATAACGCCCATCACCAGGCGCGACCACTCGCCAGGCCGGCGTTCACCATCTGCTACACAGTGCGTCAACAGAAATCGAACTGAACGGTTCGGTTTGAAGCGATTGCGCACCATCTGAACTTCTGGATCTCCTCCATTTGCCTTGCGGTTGGATCGAGATTATCGCTTGTGCACGATCATCAATCGGGCGCGACTTGGCGGCGCCAGTTGAAGAAGTGGGCGGAAATCCGGGTGACCTGCACCCCAGGACAGCGATAGAAATGCGGTTGCTGCTTGTAGAAGACAATCGCGAGCTGGCGGATTGGCTGGGCAAGACCCTGCGTCAGGCGAACTATGTCGTCGACATCGTCCATGATGGCGAGGATGTCGAACACGCGCTCGCCGCCGGTGACCACGCGCTTGTCATCCTCGACCTTGCACTGCCGCGCATGAGCGGGCTGGAGGTGCTGCGAATGTTGCGGACGCGCGGCAACCGGGTGCCGGTGATCGTGCTGACCGCCAATGCCAGTCTCGACGGTCGGGTCAAAGGGCTCAATGAAGGCGCCGACGACTATCTGGCCAAGCCCTTCCAGATCGAAGAGCTCGAAGCACGAATCCGCGCGCAATTGCGCCGTGCCAATGACCGCACCGCGCCGGTCGTTGCCTGCGGTGATCTCGTCTTCGACACCAACACGCGGCTGTTTTCGCTTGCCGGCGAGGCGCTGGCGCTGACACCGCGCGAGCATGCCGTGCTTGAGCAATTGATGGTCAAGGCCGGACGCACGGTGAGCAAGGCGGCATTGTCGGCCGCGATCTACGATTTCGAGACCGACGCCGATCCCAGCGCCATCGAGATCTACGTGCACCGCGTGCGCAAGAAGCTCGAAGGGTCGCGGGTCCAGATCGCCACACTGCGTGGTCTCGGCTACCTCTTGCGCCAAGACGATTTGGCGCCGTGACGATCCTGGCGCCATGAGGATCAACAGCCTCCGCCTGCAATTGCTGGCATGGGTGGTGCTGCCGCTTGCCGGGCTCGCGACCATCAACCTGTGGACCAGCCAGCGCAACGCACTGGCGACCGCGGACCTGGTCGCCGACCGGATGCTCGTCGGATCGGCGCGGGCGATTGCCGAGCAGGTCGCCATGGTCGACGGCGTGCTCGATGCCACGGTGCCCCCGGCGGCGATCGAGATGTTCGACACCGGCGACCGCGACAGCGTCTACTATCGCGTCGAGACAGCCGGCGGGCGGCTGCTGACCGGATATCCCGACCTGCCCGAAGCGCCGCAGCATGCCAGTGTCGAGGCCGCCTACCGCGATCACCAGCTGCGGCTCCTGACCCTTGGCCATGCGGTGATCGGCGCCGGCAACGACTCGCCAATATCAGTCACCGTGGGCGTCACCCTTGCCGGCCATGACGCCATGGTCAAACAGCTTTGGTTCAGCGCCTTTGCCCAGCAACTGGCGCTGGTGGCGATTGCCGGCGTGTTCGTGCTGCTCGGCTTGCGTCGCGGCCTGGCGCCGTTGATCCGGCTGCGCGATGCGGTACGCTCGCCAAACCGCAGCGACCTTGACCCCGTCGAAGTGCCCGGTGCGCAAAGCGAGATCCGCCCGCTGATCGACGCCCTCAACGCCTACATGGAGCGCGTGCGGGCGCAGATGGCGGCGCAACGCCGCTTCATCGCCAATGCGGCGCACCAGCTGCGCACGCCCCTGGCGCTGCTGTCGACACAGGCAAGCTATGCGCTTCGCGAAAGTGCCGCCGATGCCCGCCAGGAGGCGCTGGTGGCGCTGCAGGCGAGTTCCGGTAAACTGGCGCGGCTGGCCGAACAGCTCTTGACCCTGTCACGCGCCGAGCCAGGCAGCCGGCGGCCGCGCGCCGACCGCATTGACCTGGCGGAAGCCGCCCGGCACGTGCTGGAAACCCTGGCGCCAACGGCCATCGATCGCAAAATAGATCTCGGCCTCGAGGAGGCTGGCCCCGTTCCGGTCATCGGCGACGGCACCATGCTGCGCGAGATGGTCGTCAACCTCGTCGACAACGCGCTGCGCTACTCCCGGGCTGAGGGCAGTGTCACGGTGAAGCTGGCGGCCATCGACGGCGAAGCCGTGCTGACGGTCGCCGACGACGGGCCTGGCATTCCGGCGGACGAGCGAGACCATGTCTTCGAGCGCTTCTACCGTATTGCCGGTTCGACCGAGGAAGGCAGCGGGCTGGGACTCGCCATTGTACGCGAGGTCGTCGAAAATGCCGGCGGCCGCGTCACCCTTGGGGATGGCGCGGCCGGCGGTCTGTTGGTTGAGGTCAGGCTGCCGCTGGCCTGACCGGTCAGGCTGCCCCTGGTCTGACCGATCACGTTCCCTGCTCGTTGAACGGCGCCGGCCGCCACTTCACGACATAGTTCTCGAAGCGGGTGATGATGAACTCCACCACCAGCGCCATGACAGCCAGGATGATCATCGCGGCGAACACGCCATTGGCGTTGAAGGCGCCCTGCGCGGTCGAGATCAGCAGGCCCATGCCTTGCTTGGCGCCGAGGAACTCGCCGACCACCGCGCCGACCAGCGCGAAGCCGAAGCTGACATGCAGGCTGGCGAGGATCCAGCTCATCGCCGAAGGAATGATGACGGTGCGGGTGATCTGGAACGGCGAGGCGCCAAGGATCTGGGCATTGGCGATCATTGCCCTGTCGGCCTCGCGCACACCCTGGAAGGCGTTGGCGAAAACAACGAAGAACACCATCACCACGGCAAGCGCCACCTTGGACGCCATGCCGAGGCCGAGCGCGATGATGAACACCGAGCCGAGCACGACGCGCGGCACCGAATTGGCGATCTTGATGTAGATCGAAAAGACATCCGCCAACAGCCGATTGCGGCCGAGGATGATGCCGGCGGCGATGCCGCCAAGGGCACCGATGACAAAGCCGAGGAAGGTTTCCTCCAGCGTCACGTAGATCTGCAGCCAGAGTGGGCCTTGCGAGGTGCCTTCGGTGATCCACGACCAGATCTGCTGCCAGATGCCAGAAGGGCTGGCGAAGAAGAACGGGTCGATGATGTTGTAGTCGGCGCCGAGTTCCCACAGGCCAAGGAAGACGACCAGGATCGCCAGGCGCAAGGAGATGACAAGCGCGTGGCGGCGGCGCAGCCTTGCCCTCGCCCGGGCTTCGGCAACGGCGATGGAAGCATCGCGGACGGCGGCCTGGTTGGCGGTCGGAGAGATTGCGGTCATGCTGTTTCTCCTTTCAATGTCCGGTCTGCAAGGTCCGGCTCTGGCCGAGCTGCACTTCCTCGCGCAGATCGTTCCAGATCACCTTGGCGATCTCGACGAAGTTCGGGTCGTAGCGGATGTCGGCCATGACGCGCGGGCGCGGCAGGTCGATGCGGTAGACGCTCTTGACCGTGCCCGGCCCAGCGGTGAGCACATAGACCTTGTCGGCCAGCGCCACCGCCTCCTCTAGGTCGTGGGTGACGAAGACAACCGAGGATTTCTGCTCCGACCACAGATCCAGCAATTCGTCCTGCATGGCGGTGCGCGTCTGCATGTCGAGCGCGCTGAACGGCTCGTCCATCAAAAGGATCTTGGGCTGGTTGATGAAGGTCTGCGCCAGCGCGACGCGCTTGCGCATGCCGCCCGAAAGCTGGTGCGGATAGTGCTTCTCGAAGCGGCCGAGGCCGACGCGGGCGATCCAGTCGCGGGCGCGGTCGTAGGCCTGCGCCTTTGGCGTGCCGCGATAAAGTGGACCGGCGGCGACATTGTCGATGACACTGCGCCAGGGAAACAGCGCATCCGCCTGGAAGACAAAGCCGATGTCCCGGCTGATATCGGTGACCGGCGTGCCCATGACGCGGACATTGCCGGTCGTCGGCCGCAACAGGCCGGTGACCAGGTTGAGCGTCGTCGACTTGCCGCAGCCGGTCGGCCCGACGACGCAGGCGAACTCGCCGCGCGCCACGGTCATCGTGAAATCGCGGATCGCCGTCATCATGTGCCCGTCGGGCGTGACGAAACGCAAGGTCACATCATCGATGGCGATCGCGGCGTCGGCTTGTGGCGCGGCCTGAGACAGCTTCTCGGCCGCCATGGGTTGCACTTGCATGGCGCACTCCTGTCGCAATGGGGCAAGGGAGCCCGCGGCAATGCCACGGATCTCCAGGTGTTCGGGAGGCCGCGCCGCTGCCTTCTTGGTTCAAGCAGCCGGCGCAAGTCCTTGTTATTCAACGAGTGGTAGGCTGGCGCCGCTATTTGGCGGCGTCGACGAATTCGGTCGTGTAGGTCTTCGACAGGTCGATCTGCTTGCCTTGCAGGCTCTTCGAGAATGTCGAGAGAACCTTGAGCACGGTCGGCGGACCATCGGCCGGCATGCGGCCATCCGGCGTGAACATCGCCTTGCCGCCGGCCAGCCCCTGCACGTAAAGGTCCCGGTTGCCGGCATAATAATCCTTCGGCATCTTGTCGGCGATCTCTTCGGCCGAATGCGTGGCGATGAATTTCATCGTCTTGACGAAGGCATTGGCGAGCTTCTGTGCCTCATCCTTGTGGCCTTCCAGCCAGGAGGACTGGACATAGAAGGACGCCGCCGGATAGTCGCCGCCCAGCGCTTCCTTGGTCTTTTCGGGCGTGCGCATGTCGACCAGGATGCTTGCCTCGCCGGTCTTGAGCAGTTTGGCGATGGTCGGCTCGGTGGTCATGCCGGCCTGGATCTGGTCCTGCTTGACGGCGGCGATGAAGGTGTTGCCGGCGCCGACCGGCAGCAGCGTGTAGTCGCCGGGCTTCAGGCCGCTGCGCACGGCAAGATACTGGGTCAGGAAATCGGTCGAGGAGCCGAGACCGGTGACGCCGAGCGTGGCGCCCTTGAAATCGGCGGGCGACTTGATCTCCGGGTGCTTGGCGGAGACCAGCTCGACCTCACCAGGCGCTTGGCTGAACTGGACGATCGACTGGATGTATTTGCCCTTCGACTGCAGGTCGACGGTGTGATCGTAGAAGCCGACAACGCCTTGGACGGCACCGGCCAGCAGTTCATTTTCGGCCTCGACCCCGGCGCGCGAGTTGAGCAGTTCGACATCGAGCCCCTGGTCCTTGAAGTAGCCGAGCTGCTGGGTGAGCACGGCAGGCAGATAGATCTGCTTTTCCATGCCGCCGACGATGATGGTGATTTTGTCGGCAGCCGAAGCCACCGTGGCGCTTGTGGCTGCAATAGCAAGGGTTAGCGCCGCTGTGCGCAGGGCGCACTTCGAGATGAAACCGGTCACGAAACTTCCTCCACTTGGGCGGCGCGCCATCCCGGCTGCGCCGCATTCCTCCTTACCGGCCGCTCCCGCACCGGTCACACGGCGAACGCCGCAATGACTTCATGGCACGCCCAAGCTTTCAGCTGGCTTTCAGTCGTTTTAGCGGCCGTTGAAATGGAATCCGTTGTGGCTGCCGGTCACGGAGCGCCGAAACCGAGAACGTCGCGCATGTCGTATTCGCCGGGTTGGCGCCCCGCCACCCAGAGCGCGGCGGCAATAGCACCACGGGCGAACATGATGCGGTCGCCGGCCGCATGCGACAGGGTTACAAGTTCGCCCTCGGTGCAGAAGCTGACGCCGTGCTCTCCGACGATGCTGCCGCCACGCACCACCGCGAAGCCGATCTCACCGGGAGGCCGCGCGCCAATGGCGCCATCGCGTGCACGCCTTGCGACCGTCTCCAGATCGATGCCGCGTCCGCCGGCTGCGGCATGCCCCAGCATCAACGCCGTTCCCGATGGCGCATCGACCTTGTGGCGATGATGCGCCTCGACAATCTCCACGTCCCAGTCATCGGGGTCGAGTGCCCGCGCCGCCTGCTCGACCAGTCCGATCAGCATGTTGAGCCCGAGTGAAAAGCTGCCGGAGCGCACGATGGCAGTTGTTTTCGCGGCGTCGGCGATCGCAGCCAATTCAGAAGCATCGAAGCCCGTAGAGCCTATGACCAGGGCCGGCCCGCCGCGCTCGGCGCAAATCCTGGCCAGGTCGGCCGATGCAGCCGGCGTGGTGAAGTCGATGACCACGTCGGCCACGGCAAGCGCCTCGTCGCGGCTCACCAGCCCATCGCCGACAGCGCCGGGCCGATGGAACCGCGCAGCGAGCGCCAGCCGTGGATCGACCCGCACGGCGTCCGTCATCTGGCGGCCCATGCGGCCGAGCGCGCCGGCGATGGCGATCCTGATCGGCGGCTGCGGCATGGCCTCGGCTATTTCCACATGCCGCGCATACGGGCGCCAATGTCGACGCGCACCTCCGGCCGGGCCGCCCTGCCCTGCGCGGCCAGCGCGCTTGGCCACGACATCTGTTCGAACGCGGCGAGGATCGAGGCCGGGATGAAACGGGTGCGCGAGGCATAGAGATGGCGGTCGCCGCGCGCCGCCTGGCCATGTGGAAAGAAACGCTGCGGCATGACCAGGTTGAGATTGTCCTTGGCCCGTGTCATCGCGACATAGAGCAGCCGGCGCTCCTCCTCGATGTCCTCCTTGGTGCCGACGCCGAGATCGGCCGGGATGCAGCCATCGACGGTGTTGAGCACGAAGACATTTTTCCACTCCTGGCCCTTGGCCGAGTGGATGGTCGACAGGATCAGATAATCCTCGTCGCGATGCGGCGGCCCAGCCTGGTCGCTGGTGGCGTCCGGCGGATCGAGCGTCAGTTCGGTCAGGAAGCGCTCGCGCGAGGCATAGCCCGAGCCGATCTGCTCAAGTTGCAACAGGTCGGCCCGGCGCGTCGTCGCGTCCTCGTGGATGCGTTCCAGATGCGGCTCGTACCACAGCCTGATCTGTTCGAGGTCGGCCGGCCATCTGGCGCCGGCGCGCAGGCCGGAATAGAGCGCGACGAAGCCAGGCCAGTCGTCCGCCGCGCGTTGCGGCGGACGCCAGCCGGCCAGCCCCATGGCCTCGTCCAGCGCCGTCGTCATGGTCTCGACGATCTGCGCGGCGGCCGAAGGGCCGATGCCAGGCAAGAGTTGCAATACGCGAAAACCGGCGACACGGTCGCGCGGATTTTCGGCAAAGCGCAGCACCGCCAGCACATCCTTGACATGGGCGGCATCGAGAAACTTCAGGCCTCCGAATTTGACGAAGGGAATGTTGCGCCGCGTCAGTTCGATCTCCAGCGGCCCGCTGTGATGCGAGGTGCGAAACAGCACCGCCTGGGATTTCAGCGCTGTGCCCGCCTCGCGCTCGGCCAGGATGGTGTCGCAGACGAAATTGGCCTGCTCGACTTCGTCGCGCACGGTCACCAGTTTTGGCCTGTCGCTGGATTTGCGCTCCGACCACAGGTTTTTGGTGAAGCGCTCCGAGGCTTCGCCGATCACCGCATTGGCGGCAGCAAGAATGGTCTCGGTCGAGCGGTAATTGCGCTCCAGCATCACCACGTCGGCGGCTTGCGCGAACTGATTGGGGAAGTCGAGGATGTTGCGAACCTCGGCGGCGCGGAACGAATAGATCGATTGCGCATCGTCGCCCACCACCGTCAGCCCGGCGCCGTCGGGTTTCAGCGCCATGAGGATCGAAGCCTGCAGGCGATTTGTGTCCTGGTATTCGTCGACCAGCACATGGTCGAAACGCCCGCCCAGATGCGCTGCTATCTCGGGCTCCGCCGCCATCTGCGCCCAGTAGAGCAGCAAATCGTCGTAATCGAGCACGTTTTGCGCCTGCTTGGCCTCGACATAACCGGCGAACAATTCTTTCAGCTGCTCCGCCCAGCCGGCGCACCAGGGAAAGGCGGAACCCAACACCTCGTTGAGCGGCGCCTGCGCGTTGACGGCGCGCGAATAGATGGCAAGGCAGGTGCCCTTGGTGGGGAAGCGCGCTTCCGTCTTCGAGAAGCCGAGCTCGTGGCGGACCAGGTTCATCAGGTCCGCGGAATCCTCGCGGTCATGGATGGTGAAGGCCGGGTCGAGGCCGATCTCCAGCGCATAGTCGCGCAACAGCCGCGCGCCGATGCCGTGAAAGGTGCCGGCCCAGGTCAGCGCATCGGTGATGACGGCTGCATCGCGGCCGAGCACCTCGCCGGCAATACGCTCGACGCGCCTGGCCATTTCGGATGCGGCGCGGCGCGAAAACGTCATCAGCAGGATGCGGCGCGGGTCGGCGCCCTTGACGATCAGATGAGCGACGCGATGCGCCAGCGTGTTGGTCTTGCCAGATCCGGCGCCGGCAATGACCAGCAACGGGCCGGCAATCTGACCGGCGCCGTGCTCGACGGCCTGGCGCTGGGCATCGTTCAGCCGCGCGAGATAGGCAGGCTGGACGGTCGGTTCCCGAAAGGTCGAATCAGCGGTGGCGAGGTTCATCGCCCATCAAGCATCGTTTCTGCTTTGTTCGCAACATCGATACGGGCACACCTAACCCACGCAGGACTGGGGCCGGTCTGAAGAGAAGGGATCGCGGCTAGCGTTGCGGATCGACACCCATGTCGGCCGACTGCCGTCGCAAGGTCTCGCGATCGGGTTGCGACGGCGGCAACAGCAGCGGGTCGACCGTATCGGGCACGTTTTCGACCATCTTCCTGGCGATGCGATAAGTGACATAGGCGAAGGCGCCGGCGACGAGCAGACGGAACATGGTGCAACACTCCTTTGGAGCAGAACCAACCGTAGAAACAGCCTTTGGTTCCCTTGCCAATCGTCCACGCGCGCTGTCGAAGATGGAGGGCGGTTTCGCCGGCGCTCCCGATGCATTCTCGAGGCAACCGGAGGCGGAACTTGGCCTTTGCGAGGCTCGCGTGCTGCCGCAACCCGCTGTGGCGTCCCGGACGAACTTTTGGAGAAGAAGGCCGGCGCCGCTTGGGAGGAGTGAAGCGCCGGCCAAGCGGATAATTAGGTCCGCCGCACAGGTAAGGCTAGCTGAGTCTTTCCCTTGCGTCATCGGAACATTGTTTTTGTTAACAGCGTATCTGCCCGCGACTCTACCATATCCGGCTCGCGATACGCATGTTTGACAATCGTGACGCCGCGATCATCTCCCGGCCGCGAGCCTTTGCCTGACCAGCGCGACATGGAAATTCGTGCCGAACAACAGCCCCTCATCGTCGAAGTCGTAGCTGGAATTGTGCAGCGGCGCCGAACCCTCGCCATTGCCGAGGAAGGCGAAGCAGCCCGGCACATGGTCGAGGAAGCGGGCGAAATCCTCGGAGGCGGTCATCGGCTCGCGGGCGACGGCGATGTTGCCGGGTTCGAAGACGCCTCTGGCGGCGGCGAATGCGGCATCGACCAGTTCGGCATCGTTGCGCAGCGGCACGAACTCCCTGCTGTACTTGACCTCGGCGGTGACATTGTAGGCGGCGGCGATGCCCTCGGCGATAATGCGCATCTGCCGCTCGATCTCGGCGCTGACCTCGGGACGGAAGCTGCGCGCATCGCCGAGGATGCGGGCAAGACCGGGCAGAGCGTTGCGGGTGCCGTCGGTGATCAGCTCGGTCACCGAAACCACGGATATGTCGGCCGGACTCAGCCGGCGCGAGACGATGGTCTGCAGATTGGTTACCAGCGCGCAGGCGGCGACCAGCGTTTCGTTGCCCGCATGCGGCCGCGCGGCATGGCCGCCGAGCCCCTTGAGCACGATCTCGAAGTTGTCCTCGGCCGACATTATGGGTCCGGCACGGGTCTCGAAATGCCCGATCGGCAGGCCGGGCATGTTGTGCAGGCCAAATATCTCGTCGAAGGGAAAGCGCTGCATCAGCCCATCGTCGAGCATGGCGAGCGCGCCCCTGCCCCATTCCTCGGCCGGCTGGAAGACGAAGCGCACGATGCCGTCGAAACCGCCCTCACCGGCCAGCAGCTTTGCCGCGCCGAGCAGCATGGTGGTGTGGCCGTCATGGCCGCAGGCATGCATGATGCCGGGATTGCCGGACCGGTAAGATGCGTCCGATTGTTCTGATATGCGCAGCGCATCCATGTCGGCCCTCAGCGCAATCGCCCGGTTGCCGCTGCCGCGCTTCAGCGTGCCGACGACACCGGTGCCGCCGACGCCTTCGGTGACATCGTCCAACCCAAATTCGCGCAGTTTGGCGGCGACGAAGGCGGCGGTGCGCTTCTCCTCGAAGCCGAATTCCGGGTGTGCATGCAGATCGCGCCGCCAGAAAATCATCTCCTGCTTCAGCGCGTCGCGATCGAGTTCAGACATTCTTCTGCCCCTTCTGCTTCTGCCCCTTCTGACCTACTTTGCCAGTTGCGCGGCCACATCAAGCAGGATGTTGGCGCCGGCAACAAGCTCGGCGTCGTCGGTGTGTTCGCGCGGACTGTGACTGATGCCGCCAACGCTCGGCACGAAGATCATCGCCGCAGGCGCGATACGCGCCAGCATCTGCGCATCGTGGCCGGCGCCTGATGTCATGCGCCTGACCCCGAGGCCACGGCGTTTCGCGGCGGCCTCGATTTGTTCGACGATGCGCAGGTCGAAGATCACCGGTTCGAAGCGGGCCAGTTGCTCGACCGAAACCGTCACGTTCTCAGCGGCGGCAAGCTGCTCGAGATAGGCGGCAAGCGCCGCTTCCGCCGCCTGCAGGCGCTGTTCGTCGGGATCGCGCAGATCGACGGTGAAGACCGCGCGCGAAGGGATGACATTGATGGCATTCGGCTCGAAGCGGATCGTGCCGACGGTGGCGACGGTCGGCGCGTTCGAGGCTTTGGTCCGGTCGAGCAGGAAGGTGATGACCCGGGCGGCGGCGTGGCCGGCATCGTTGCGCATCGACATCGGCGTGGTGCCGGCATGGTTGGCGACGCCGTCGATGGTGATGCGCTGCCAGGAGATGCCTTGCAGATTCTCCACCGCGCCGACCGGCAAGCCTTCGCGCTCCAGCACCGGCCCTTGCTCAATATGCAGTTCGAGATAGGCGTGCGGCGTGAGGAAGCCGGGCTCCCGGTCGCCGGCATAGCCGATGCGGGCAAGCTCCTGCCCGAGCACGCTGCCGTCGGTGCCAACGGCCGCCAGCACCGTTTCGGCATCGATGCCGCCGGCGTGGACCAGCGAGCCCATCATGTCGGGTGTGTAGCGTACGCCCTCCTCATTGGTGAAAGCGGCGACCGCGACCGGGCGCGACGGCGAAAAGCCTGTCGCCTTGAGCGTCTCGATCACTTCCAGCCCGGCAAGCACCCCGTAGCAGCCGTCATAAATGCCGGCATCGATGACGGTATCGATGTGCGAGCCGATGAGCAGCGGCGCTTGCCCGGTAATTTCCGGGTTTTGCCAGATGCCGAAAATGTTGCCGACCCGGTCGATGGCGACATCGAGCCCGGCCTGCCGAAGCCAGCCGACGAAGAGGTCGCGGCCCTGCCTGTCGGTGTCTGAGGCGGCCAGCCGGGTCAGCCTGCCCTCGCCATCCCGGCCAACAGCGCCGAGTTCGCGGATGCGGCCGAGCAGGCGCTGCGCATCGATGGCGATCATGCCGTTGCCTCGGCTGTCATCTTGCCTTCCAGCACATCGGTCGGGCTCATGCCAACCAGTTCGGCGTAGCGATGCGGGTCGGTGGCGCCTTCGGTGTTGATCACCAGCACCCGCGATTTGCCGTCGAGTTCAAGATCGGCCCGGTTGTCGGCCACCGCCCGGATCAGCCCGGCAAGGCCGACACCACCGCTTTCGCCGGCGACGATCACCGGGTCACCGCCGGCCGGCCAGGCCAGCCGCCGCATCACCGCGATGGCCTCGTCCTCATCCACCGTCATGAAGGCGTCGGCGGCCCGCGCCAGCACCCGCCAGGCGACCGGCGAGGCTTCGTAACATTCAAGCATGGCCATCACCGTCGGCTGGCCGTGCGCGACCTTGACCGGGCGCCCGACCTGGGCGGCTGCGAAAACACAAGCGGCACGCGCCGGCTCGACCACGATGAAGGTCGGCCTGGCGTCACCGAGCACGGTGGCCAGATGACCGGCCAGCGCGGCGGCAATGCCGCCGACACCGGCCTGCACGAAGACGTGGGTCGGCG
Organism: Mesorhizobium sp. WSM1293; assembly: GCF_000513875.1. Lineage (NCBI taxonomy): Bacteria > Pseudomonadati > Pseudomonadota > Alphaproteobacteria > Hyphomicrobiales > Phyllobacteriaceae > Mesorhizobium > Mesorhizobium sp. WSM1293. Next base: position 61,722 of record NZ_AZUV01000028.1, read on the forward strand.
TCCGAGGGAGTTGGCGCAAGGCTTCGCGTACGATCGCGGTATAGCCCTGCATGACCAGGCCGGGAATGCGCTCATAGCCCGGCCACGAGGTGTCGGAGACCACGGTCCAGTCCTTGTCGGCCGAAACCTGGGCAGCTTGCCTGACCGAATCGTCATAATTGCCGTGGACGCGGATCATCTCGGCGCCATAGCAGGCGATCGCCGCGATGCGCTCCTCGCTGACCCCGGCGTGGACGAAGATCGCCGCCCGCGCGCCGACGAGTTGCGCGCCTTGCGCGACGGAGCGGCCATGGTTGCCGTCGGTCGCACAGGCAAATGTCATCGCCGCGGCGACCGCCCGCACATCAGGCCGATCGAGATCGGCCATGTCGACGGGCCGGCCAAGGCGACTGCCGGCCTCCTCCAGCATCAGGCGGAAGACGGCATAGGCGCCGCCAAGCGCCTTGAAGCTGCCGAGGCCGAGGCGAAAGCCCTCATCCTTGATATGGATGGCGCCCAGTCCGAATTCGCTGGCGAGCGCCGGCAGTGCATGCAGCGACGTCATCCGGTGATTGTCGCGGTGGCTGAGAAAACGCTCGACCGTGTCGGCTCCGGCCACGCCAAGGGTTTCGGCATCGATCGGATCGAGCGGCCGGCGGTGCGATGCGTTGCGGTTGAGCAGGAACATTGGCCGGTCCCGTTGGGTCAGCGAGAACATATTGCAGGAGCAACGCAAAGAGCGCTGTAATATGGCCTCCCAAATGCAAGTTTGTTTCGCCAGGGGTCTCTCCATTGCCTGTATTGCCGCCCTCGCTCGACAGTTTCGATCTTGCCATCCTTGCCATCCTGCAGCGCGACAACACGACGCCGCAGCGGTTGATCGGCGAGGCGGTGAACCTGTCGGCGCCGGCGGTGCAGCGCCGCATCAAGCGCATGGAGCAGACCGGCGTTATTGCCGGCAATGTCGCGGTCGTCGAGCCGGCAGCGGTCGGCCAACCCATCACCATCTTCGTCGAGGTGGAACTCGAGAGCGAACGCGCCGAACTGATCGACGCGGCCAAGCGGCAGTTCTCGGCGACCCCCGAGGTCCAGCAATGCTATTACGTCACCGGCGAGGCCGACTTCATCCTGGTCATCACAGTGGCCGACATGGGCGCCTATGAGGCGCTGACGCGAAAACTGTTCTTCGACAGCAACAATGTCCGCAAATTCCGCACGTTCGTTGCCATGGACCGGGTCAAGGTAGGGTTGACGGTGCCTTTGCCTGTCTAAATATTTGTCGCGCGGCAGGCCTTTACTTTCCCACCATGTTTTTGACATTCTCGGGCTGTGAATTCTGCCGCGGAGGCGCGCTTGGACGACACCACCCCAGTTGCGATCATCGGTGCCGGGCCGGCGGGCCTGGCCATTGCCGCGTGCCTGCGGCAGAGCGGGCAGGATTTCGTCCTGCTGGAAAAGGAGCAGCAGGCCGCACCCGCCTGGCGACGCCACTATGAGCGCGTCCATTTGCACACGGCCAAGCGCTTTTCCTCGCTGCCCTTCGCGCCCTTTCCCAGGGACTATCCGCGTTATGTGCCGCGCGATCTCTTCGTCGACTATCTCGATGCCTATGCGCAACGTTTCGATCTGCGGCCGCGATTTGGAGAAACAGTGCGGGCGATCACCCGGCGGGGCAGAAGCTGGCTCGTGGATACGACGACCGGTCCCTTGCATGCTCCAAACGTTGTGATTGCATCTGGCAACAACGCAGAGCCGCTGATGCCCGGATTTGCCGGCGCCGATACCTTCAAGGGCCGAAAGCTGCATAGCGCCGACTATCGCAACGCAATGCCTTTCGCCGGTCAGTCGGTGCTGATCGTCGGCATGGGCAATACCGGCGCCGAGATTGCGCTCGATCTGGTGGAAGGCGGTGCGCGGCCGACGATTTCGGTGCGCGGCGGCGTTCATATCGTACCGCGCGAACTGCTTGGCGTGCCCATCCAGATGATCGGCATGGCGGCGCGCCTGATGCCGCAGCGCATCAACGATGCCTTGTTCCCCATCATCCTCGATCTGGCGTTGGGCAGGCTGGAGAAGTACGGGCTCAAGCGGCCCAAGCAAGGAATGCTGCAGCAGATCAGCGAGGCGTCCCGCATTCCGACGATCGATATCGGCACGGTGCGCAAGATCCGCGAAGGTGCGATCAAGATCGTACCCGACATTGCCGAGATCACCGAACAGGGCGCCCGTTTTGCCGACGGCAGGCATGGCGAGTTCGATGCGATCATCTTCGCCACCGGCTTCCGGCCCGGCTACGCCAAATTGCTGGAGCCCGGCGTTCAGCCAGAGCGCAGCGGCGTCAATGCGAGGGCTTCAGAGCTTGGCCTCTATCTCATCGGCTTTCACAATCCGGTCACCGGATTGCTGCGCGAAATCTCGATCGAGGCCGAGCAGATCGCCGACGACATCAGTCTTAGGCGAAACCGAAAGAAGGTGGCCGAAGCCCTGCCGGTATAATTTGACGCGAGAGCATCTGAGTTCTCTCACCTTGCCGCGCGCAGCCAGACCTTGTTGTCGTGGAAGGCAGCACCCCCATAGGGTGCAGGCGCGTCGGCGCCGGTCAAAACGTTGATGCCCTCGCCGCGCTCATGGGCGCTGTTTGGCCAGATGCCTTCGGCGATCACCACGCCACGCTTGATGCCGTCGAACAGTTTTGCATGCAGCACGACTTCGCCGCGCTGGTTGCCAACCTCGACACGGTCGCCATCGGCCAGCCCAAGTGCCGCGGCATCGTCGCGATGTAGAAGCAGTTCCGGGCGGCCCTCCCTGGCTTTCGACACCGGTGTTTCCGAGAATGTCGAATTGAGGAAGTTGCGCGCCGGCGACGTCGTCAGCCGGAACGGGTGGGCTTCGTCGGCGACCTCGATCAGGTCGACATGGTCGGGGAATTCCGGCAGCCGCGCCACCGGGCCGAACAGGCCCATGCTTTTGGGCGGCCGGTTGGGCGCCGCCTGCCCGGTCCAGTCGGCGCGGAAGCGGAATTTTCCATCCGCGTGGCCAAATCCGTTGATGAAGTGTGCTGCCTCGAAATCCGGCTGCAGGTCGACCCATTTGTCTTGCTTCAAGCTTTCGAAACTGCCCAGCCCGCGCTTGCCCAGGATGATGTCGATATGCTGCTGCTCGGTCAGGCCGAAACCCGGACGGTCGGCGACACCGAGGCGATCAGCCAATTGCTCGATGACGAAATGGTTGGTGCGCGGTCCCTCCGGCGGCTCGATCAGCTTGGGGCCAAGCGTGATGTGCTGGTTGCCGCCGCCCTTGTAGACATCGTCGTGCTCGAGGAACATCGTGGCCGGCAATACGACGTCGGCAAGCTTGGCCGTGTCGGTCATGAACTGCTCGTGCACGCAGGTAAACAGGTCGTCGCGCAGGAAGCCTTGCGTCACCAGCCGCTGCTCCGGCGCGACATTCACCGGATTGGTGTTCTGGATCAGCATCGCCGTCACCGGCGGGCCACCATAGAGCGCATCGCTGGCACCGGTCAGCACCGGGCCGATGCGCGAATGGTCGAGATAGCGGATCGAGGGATCGCGCATCCTGGTGCCTTCGAGCACATCCTGGTTGAGCTTGAAGATGCCGGAATTGGAATGGAAGGCGCCGCCGCCCTCATATTGCCAGCTGCCGGTGACAGCCGCGATGCACGAGGCGGCATGCATGTTGACGGCGCCATTGCGCTGGCGTGCAAAACCATAGCCGAGGCGGAAATAGGTCTTCTTGGTCGTGCCGACGAGGCGGGCGAAGGCCTCGATCTCGGCAACCGTCAGGCCCGTGATCCCGGCCGCCCACGCCGGAGTGCGCGTCTCGAGATGCGCTTCCAGCCCTCTCGGGTCGTCGGTGTATTTCGAGAGATAGGCGCGGTCGGCCATGCCCTCCTTGAACAGCACATGCATGACCGCGCAGGCCAGCGCGCCATCGGTGCCTGGCTTCAGCACAAGGCCAAGATCGGCCTGCTTCATCGTCGCGTTTTCGTAGACGTCGATGACGACGATCTTGGCGCCGCGCTCCTTGCGCGCCTTGATGGCGTGGGTCATGACGTTGACTTGGGTCACCACCGCATTGGTGCCCCAGATCACCACGCAATCGGATTTCGCCATCTCGCGCGGGTCCGGCCCGCGCAAGGCGCCGGCCCCCATCATCCAGCCCGTCCAGGCGAGATTGGTGCAGATCGACCCGAAGAAGCCGGAATACTTTTTCGCGTGGCGCAGCCGGTCGATGCCGTCGCGCTGCACCAGCCCCATCGTGCCGGCATAGTAGTAGGGCCAGATCGTCTCCGAGCCGTACCTCTCCTCGGCTGCAATGAACTTTTCGGCGACGAGGTCGAGCGCGGCCTCCCAGCTCGCTTCCTTCCAGGTGCCGTCGCCCTTAGCGCCGGCGCGGATCAGCGGCTTCAGCAAACGGTCGGGATGGTGGACGCGGTCGGCATAACGCGCAACCTTGGCGCAGACGACGCCGGCGGTGTAGCTATTGGACTTGGCGCCATGGACGCGGCCGATCCGATTGCCGTCGAGCAGTTCGACCTCGAGCGCACAGGTCGACGGGCAATCATGCGGACAGGCGGAATGGCCGATTCTGAGCTTGGCGTGCTGGTTCATGGGGCATGTCTAGCGGGTTTCGAATGCGGCGTGTAGGGCCAGATAGGGCCTTCCCTTCTCCCCTTGTTCTTGTGGGAGAAGGTGGATCGGCGCAGCGCCGAGACGGATGAGGGGTGTTCCAGCGGAGTGAGACGTTGGCGTTTCCTGGAACACCCCTCATCTGTCGCCTTCGGCGACACCTTCTCCCCTGTGGGCTAGCGTGCGCACACATTTGCTTCGTGCTGTGGTCAAGCGTGAAGAAGCGACGCCGGAAAATGGCTTGAAGTGTTTGAANCGCATNTGATTCTGTAGCTGCCATTGTTCTGGAGGCTACGACGATGGCTTTGCTGCTTGGATACTTCGGCGACCTGCGCCTGCAAAAAAGGGGAGCATGGTTCTGGAGCGCATGTTTGCGCGTGTCAGCGCGGGCATGCGCCGGCTGGCCGACACGCGCGCCGAGAAGGTTGCGTTCACGCGCCTGTTTCGCAATCGCCACGTGAGCAAGCACGAGATCATCCGCACGGC
>NZ_AZUV01000029.1:0-63970 GCF_000513875.1 Mesorhizobium sp. WSM1293
CTGCACGGGCGTGGAAATGTTCCGCAAGCTGCTCGATCAGGGCCAGGCTGGCGACAACATCGGCGCGCTGCTGCGCGGCGTTGATCGTGAAGGTGTCGAGCGCGGCCAGGTTCTGGCCAAGCCNGGCACGGTGAAGCCGCACAAGAAGTTCGTGGCCGAAGCCTACATCCTGACCAAGGACGAAGGNGGCCGTCACACGCCGTTCTTNACCAACTACCGTCCGCAGTTCTACTTCCGCACGACCGACGTGACCGGCATCGTGTCGCTGCCGGAAGGCACCGAGATGGTGATGCCGGGCGACAACATCACGGTCGATGTCGAGCTGATCGTGCCGATCGCCATGGAAGAGAAGCTGCGCTTCGCTATCCGTGAAGGCGGCCGCACCGTCGGTGCCGGCATCGTCGTCACCATCAAAGAGTAATTTGGACTTAAACCGATCTGTCGCGGGCGCGGGAGTTGCCCGCGCCGCGCCAGAACAAGGAAGTGACGCATGAACGGACAGAATATCCGCATCCGCCTTAAGGCGTTTGACCACCGCGTGCTCGACGCCTCGACGAAGGAAATCGTGTCGACGGCCAAGCGTACCGGTGCAAACGTCCGCGGCCCCATTCCGCTGCCGACGCGGATCGAAAAGTTCACGGTCAACCGGTCGCCTCACGTCGACAAGAAGAGCCGCGAGCAGTTCGAGATGCGCACGCACAAGCGTCTGCTCGACATCGTCGATCCGACCCCGCAGACGGTCGATGCTTTGATGAAGCTCGATCTGGCCGCCGGCGTCGACGTCGAGATCAAGCTCTAAGGGAATGAGAGCGCGGTAAGGGGCGGTGCCCCTGGCCCGGAACTCTAAAGGAATTGAACCGATGCGTTCAGGTGTGATTGCAAAGAAGGTGGGAATGACCCGCATCTATAACGATGCCGGGGAACATGTTCCCGTCACCGTTCTCCTGATGGAGAACTGCCAGGTCGTGGCCCAGCGCACGCAAGAGAAGAATGGCTACACCGCCGTTCAGCTCGGCGTTGGCCTTGCCAAGGTGAAGAACACGTCGAAGGCGATGCGCGGCCATTTCGCGACCGCTTCCGTCGAGCCGAAGGCGAAGGTCGCCGAGTTCCGCGTCTCCGCCGACAACATGATCGATGTCGGCGCCGAGATCACCGTCGAGCACTTCGTCGCCGGCCAGAAGGTCGATGTGACGGGCACGACGATCGGCAAGGGCTTTCAGGGCGTCATCAAGCGCCACCACATGGGCGGTGGCCGTGCAACGCACGGTAACTCGGTTTCGCACCGTACGCACGGTTCGACCGGCCAGCGCCAGGACCCCGGCAAAGTGTTCAAGGGCAAGCATATGGCTGGCCACATGGGCGACACCCGCGTCACCACGCAGAATGTCGAGATCGTATCGACCGACGCCGACCGCGGCCTGATCCTGATCCGCGGTGCGGTTCCCGGATCGAAGGGCGCCTGGATCCTGGTCCGCGATGCGGCCAAGGTGGCACTGCCGGCCAATGCGCCGAAGCCTGCCGCGATCCGCGCCGTTGCTGCCGAAAGTGGCGCCAAGAACGAGGCTCCGGCCACAGAGGGAGCGGAATAATGGATCTCAAGATCACAACGCTGGGCGGCAAGGACGCCGGCAAGGTGGAACTCTCCGACGAGATTTTCGGCCTTGATCCGCGCGAAGACATCCTGCAGCGCGTCGTGCGCTGGCAGCTTGCCAAGAAGCAGCAGGGCACGCACAAGACCAAGGGTCGCGCCGAGATCGCGCGCACCGGCGCCAAGATGTACAAGCAGAAGGGTACGGGCCGCGCCCGTCACCATTCGGCACGCGCTCCGCAGTTCCGCGGCGGCGGCAAGGCCCACGGCCCGGTCGTTCGCAGCCACGAGCACGAACTGCCGAAGAAGGTTCGCGCTCTCGGCCTCAAGCATGCTCTCTCGGCCAAGGCCAAGAGCGCGTCGATCATCATCATCGACGAGCTGAAGCTGACCGAGGCCAAGACGAAGGCGCTGATCGCGAATTTCGCGACGCTGGGCCTGACCAATGCTTTGCTGATCGGCGGCGCCGAGCTTGACAAGAACTTCAAGCTGGCGGCGACGAACATCCCCAACATCGACGTGCTGCCCATCCAGGGCATCAACGTCTACGACATTCTGCGCCGCGGCACGCTGGTCCTTTCGAAGGCCGCCGTCGAGGCTCTCGAGGAGCGTTTTAAATGACCGACCTTCGTCATTACGACGTGATCGTCTCGCCGGCGATCACCGAAAAGTCGACCATGGCCTCCGAGCAGAACAAGGTCGTCTTCAACGTCGCCAAGAAGGCGTCGAAGCCGGAAATCAAGGCCGCCGTCGAAGCGCTGTTCGGCGTCAAGGTGATGGCCGTGAACACGCTTGTCCGCAAGGGCAAGATCAAGCGCTTCCGTGGCACGGTTGGCCGCCAGAGCGACGTCAAGAAGGCGGTTGTGACGCTGGCCGATGGCCAGTCGATCGACGTCGCGACGGGTCTCTGAGCAAGGCCGCGAGGACAGAACAATGGCACTGAAAAAATTCAACCCGGTAACGCCCAGCACCCGTCAGCTGGTCATCGTCGACCGCTCGGGCCTCTACAAGGGCAAGCCCGTCAAGGGTCTGACCGAAGGCCTGACCAAGTCGGGCGGCCGCAACAATCACGGTCGCATCACCGCCCGCTTCATCGGCGGTGGTCACAAGCGTTCGTACCGCATCATCGACTTCAAGCGCCGCAAGTTCGACGTCGTCGGCACGGTCGAGCGCATTGAGTACGATCCGAACCGCACCGCCTTCATCGCGCTGATCAAGTATGACGATGGCGAGCTGTCCTACATCATCGCTCCGCAGCGTCTGGCTCCCGGCGACAAGATCGTGTCCGGTGAATCGGTCGACGTGAAGCCGGGCAATGCGATGCCGCTGGCTTCGATGCCGGTTGGCACCATCGTCCACAACATCGAGCTGAAGCCGGGCAAGGGCGCTCAGGTCGCCCGTTCGGCAGGTGGTTACGGTCAGCTGGTCGGTCGTGACCAGGGCATGGCGATCCTGCGCCTCAATTCGGGCGAGCAGCGTGTCGTTCACGGCTCCTGCATGGCCACTGTTGGCGCCGTGTCCAATCCGGACCACGGCAACATCAATGACGGCAAGGCCGGTCGCACGGTCTGGCGTGGCAAGCGCCCGCACAATCGCGGCGTGACCATGAACCCGGTCGACCATCCGCACGGCGGCGGCGAAGGCCGCACGTCGGGTGGCCGCCATCCGGTTTCGCCCTGGGGCAAGCCGACCAAGGGCAAGAAGACGCGGTCCAACAAGGCGACCGACAAGTTCATCCTGCGCTCGCGCCATCAGCGCAAGAGCTAAGAAGAGGTAACGCCAAGTGACTCGTTCGATTTGGAAAGGCCCCTTCATTGACGGCTACCTTCTCAAGAAGGTGGACAAGGTTCGTGAAGGTGGTCGCAATGAGGTGATCAAGATGTGGAGCCGTCGCTCCACCATCCTGCCGCAGTTCGTCGGCTTCACCTTCGGTGTCTACAACGGCCAGAAGCATGTTCCCGTCTCGGTGAACGAGGACATGGTCGGTCACAAGTTCGGTGAATTCGCTCCGACCCGGACCTATTACGGTCACGGCGCGGATAAGAAGGCGAAGAGGAAATAATCATGGGCAAGGCCAAAGCTCCGCGCAGGCTTGCTGATAACGAAGCGCGCGCCGTATTGCGCACGATCCGTATCAGCCCGCAGAAGCTGAACCTCGTTGCCGCGCTGATCCGCGGCAAAAAGGTCGCGACAGCGCTTTCCGATCTCGAATTCTCGGCCAAGCGGATTTCCGGCACGGTCAAGAAGACGCTGGAATCGGCAATCGCCAACGCGGAAAACAACCACGACCTGGATGTCGATGCACTGATCGTGGCGGAAGCCTATGTCGGCAAGTCGATCGTCATGAAGCGGTTCCATGCCCGTGGCCGCGGTCGCGCCAGCCGTATCGAGAAGCCGTTCTCGCACCTCACGATCGTCGTTCGTGAAGTCGAAGAAAAAGGGGAGGCCGCATAATGGGCCAGAAAGTCAATCCGATCGGTCTTCGCCTCGGCATCAACCGCACCTGGGATTCGCGCTGGTTCGCGAACACCGGCGAGTACGGCAAGCTGCTGCATGAGGACATCAAGATCCGCAAGTATCTCGAGAAGGAGCTCAAGCAGGCTGCCATCTCGAAGGTCGTGATCGAGCGTCCGCACAAGAAGTGCCGCGTCACCATCCATGCCGCGCGCCCGGGTCTGATCATCGGCAAGAAGGGCGCCGACATCGAGAAGCTTCGCAAGAAGCTGATGGAGATGACGAAGTCCGAGACGCACCTCAACATCGTTGAAGTGCGCAAGCCGGAGATCGACGCGACCCTGGTCGCCCAGTCGATCGCCCAGCAGCTCGAGCGTCGTATCGCGTTCCGCCGCGCCATGAAGCGTGCCGTTCAGTCGGCGATGCGCCTCGGTGCCGAAGGCATCCGTATCAACTGCGCCGGCCGCCTCGGCGGCGCCGAGATCGCGCGCATGGAATGGTATCGCGAAGGCCGCGTGCCGCTGCATACGCTGCGTGCGGACGTCGACTACGGTACGGCCGAAGCGCACACGGCTTATGGCATCTGCGGCGTCAAGGTCTGGGTGTTCAAGGGCGAGATCCTTGAGCATGACCCGATGGCTTCGGAGCGTCGGGCCAGCGAAAGCGATGCAGCGCATGGCGGTGGTGGTGATCGCGAACGCGGTCGTCGTCGCGAAAACGCCTGAGACATTTAGGAATTTGGAGTTAGAACGATGCTGCAGCCAAAGCGCACAAAGTTCCGCAAGCAGTTCAAGGGCCGTATCCATGGTACCGCAAAGGGCGGCACCAACCTGGATTTCGGTGGTTTCGGGCTGAAGGCGCTTGAGCCGAACCGCGTCACCGCACGTGAGATCGAGGCGGCCCGCCGCGCGATCACCCGTGAAATGAAGCGCGCTGGTCGCGTCTGGATCCGTATTTTCCCGGACGTGCCGGTCACTTCGAAGCCGACCGAAGTCCGCATGGGTAAGGGCAAGGGCGCGGTCGATTACTGGGCGGCGCGCGTCAAGCCAGGCCGCATCATGTTCGAGATCGACGGCGTCAATGAAGAAACCGCCCGTGAGGCACTGCGTCTCGGCGCGGCCAAGCTCTCGGTCAAGACGCGCTTCGTGCAGCGCATCGCAGAATAAGGACGGGCTGATCATGAAAGCCGAAGACATCCGGACCAAGACCCAGGACCAGCTGACCGACGACCTGGCCAGCCTGAAGAAGGAGCAGTTCAACCTGCGCTTCCAGAAGGCCACCGGCCAGCTCGAGAAGACCGCGCGCGTGAGACAGGTTCGTAAGGACATTGCGCGTATCAAGACCATCGCTGCGGAAAAGTCCGCGGCTAAGAAGGCTTAAGGACGAAAACCATGCCAAAGCGCATTCTGCAGGGCACCGTCGTCAGCGACAAGAACGAGAAGACGGTTGTCGTCAAGGTCGAACGGCGCTTCACGCATCCCGTGATGAAGAAGACCGTGCGCATGACCAAGAAGTACAAGGCGCACGACGAGAACAACGCCCACAAGGTTGGCGATCAGGTGTTCATCCAGGAATCGAAGCCGATTTCCAAGGACAAGCGCTGGATCGTCGTGTCTTCGGACCAAGCCTGACCTCGGGCGTAAACAACGAATTTTGGACAGACCGGGGAGGGGCTTTGAGCCCATCCCGTTAGAAGAGAAGAAGGCGGCCAGTCATGATTCAGATGCAAACAAACCTCGACGTCGCGGATAATTCCGGCGCCCGTCGTGTCATGTGCATCAAGGTGCTGGGCGGCTCGAAGCGGAAATACGCTTCCGTGGGCGACATCATCGTGGTGTCGATCAAGGAAGCCATTCCGCGCGGCCGCGTGAAGAAGGGCGATGTGATGAAGGCGGTCGTGGTTCGCACGGCCAAGGACATCCGCCGCCCGGACGGCAGCGTGATCCGTTTCGACAAGAACGCGGCCGTTCTCGTCGACAACAAGAAAGAGCCGATCGGCACGCGTATCTTCGGACCGGTTCCGCGCGAACTCCGCGCCAAGAACCACATGAAGATCATCTCGCTCGCGCCTGAAGTGCTGTAAGGAGCCGGACCAATGCAAAAAATTAGAAAAGGCGACAAGGTCGTCGTGCTGGCCGGCAAGGACAAGGGCCGTTCGGGCGAAGTCCTTTCGGTACAGCCGAAGGAAGACACCGCGCTGGTGCGCGGCGTCAACATGATCCGCCGTCACCAGAAGCAGTCCCAGTCCCAAGAGGGCGGGATCATCACCAAGGAAGCGCCGATCCAGCTGTCGAACATCGCGCTGGCCGACCCCAAGGATGGCAAGCCGACCCGCGTCGGCTTCATCTTCCAGAAGGACGGCAAGAAGGTGCGCGTCGCCAAGCGCTCGGGAGAAGTCATCAATGGCTAAGGCTCAAACCACGAAGCCCAAGGCTGAAAGCAAACAGTCCAAGGCTCAGAACACGCCGCGCCTCAAGCAGGTCTACAACGAGACCATCCGCAAGGCGCTGCAGGAACAGTTCGGCTACGACAACGAGATGCAGGTTCCGCGCATCGACAAGATCGTGCTGAACATGGGCGTTGGCGAAGCGACCGCCGATTCGAAGAAGCCTTCGATCGCGGCCGAAGACCTGGCGATGATTGCCGGCCAGAAGGCCGTCGTCACCCGCGCCCGCAACTCGATCGCCGGCTTCAAGGTCCGCGAGAAGATGCCGATCGGCGCCAAGGTCACGCTGCGCAAGGAACGCATGTATGAGTTCCTCGACCGCCTCGTGAACATCGCACTGCCGCGCGTCCGCGACTTTCGCGGACTGAATCCGAAGAGCTTCGATGGCCGTGGCAACTACGCCATGGGCATCAAGGAACACATCGTGTTCCCGGAGATCAACTACGACAAGGTTGATCAGATCTGGGGCATGGACGTCATCGTTTGTACGACTGCGAAGACGGACGACGAAGCCAGGGCATTGCTCAAGGCCTTCAACTTCCCCTTCCGCCAGTAACGGCAGCGAGAAAAGGAAAAATCTGAAATGGCAAAGACCAGCTCAGTCGAGAAGAACAACAGGCGCCGCAAGCTTGCCGACCAGTACGGTCCCAAGCGGGCTGCGCTCAAGGCGATCATCATGGATCAGTCCAAGCCGATGGAAGAGCGTTTCCGCGCTCAGCTCAAGCTTGCCGCCATGCCGCGCAACTCGGCCAAGATCCGCATCCGCAACCGCTGCGAAGTCACCGGCCGTCCGCGCGCCTACTATCGCAAGCTCAAAGTATCGCGCATCGCGCTTCGTGATCTCGGCAATAACGGCCAGATCCCGGGCCTGGTCAAGTCGAGCTGGTAAGGAGGACATAACATGTCATTGAGCGATCCTCTCGGCGATATGCTGACCCGCATCCGCAACGCGTATGGCCGCAAGAAGTCGAGCGTTTCGACGCCGGCTTCGCGTCTGCGCACCCGCGTCCTCGACGTGCTGAAGGCTGAAGGCTATATCCGCGATTACAGCCAGACCGACTTCGACAACGGCAAGTCCGAAATCGAGATCGAGCTGAAGTATTTCGACGGCGCGCCGGTCGTGCGCGAAATCGCCCGCGTTTCGAAGCCAGGCCGCCGCGTCTATGTTTCGGCCAAGTCGATCCCGCAGGTCGCAAACGGCCTCGGCATCGCCATCCTTTCGACACCGAAGGGCGTGATGGCCGACCATGAAGCACGTGAACAGAACGTCGGCGGTGAGATCCTCTGCCAGATCTTCTGATCTGGCAGTTGACCGCAAAGTGGAATCCGGTCTTCGGATCGTTCCCGAAGACAGAGACCTGAAACAAGAGAAGTGACGAGGACAACAAAATGTCTCGTATTGGAAAGAAACCCGTTTCGCTGCCGCAGGGCGTGACCGCGACCGTCAACGGCCAGACCGTGACGGCGAAGGGCCCCAAGGGTGAGCTGAAGTTCGTGGTGAACGACGAAGTGCTGGTCAAGATGGAAGGCAGCGAGATCGCTGTCCAGCCGCGCGACCAGACCAAGACCGCCCGCTCCAAGTGGGGCATGTCGCGCACGCAGATCGTCAACATCCTGCAGGGCGTCAAGGACGGTTTCGAGAAGAAGCTCGAGATCACCGGCGTCGGCTATCGCGCGGCACTTCAGGGCAAGAACCTGCAGCTGGCGCTTGGCTTCAGCCATGACGTCGTCTATGAGACGCCGCAGGGCATCACCATCACCGTGCCGAAGCCGACTGAAATCACCGTGGCCGGCATCGACAAGCAGCAGGTCGGCCAGGTTGCGGCCGAGATCCGCGAGTATCGTGGTCCCGAGCCTTACAAGGGCAAGGGCGTCCGCTACGCCGGCGAGAAGATCGTCCGCAAGGAAGGCAAGAAGAAGTAGTAGGCCTGGCCTCGAGAAGTTGAAGACTTTTCGGAAAGGGCCAAGCCAAGAGTGTAACGCCGCGGGGAGCGGTCGCGGGAGGCGCTTTCGCCTACCGCATATGGCGGCCCCCGTTTTTTGAAGGCAAGGAAGACCATCATGGGTACCAAGGAATCCACGCAGCGCCGTGCGCAGCGCGTCCGTCGTCAGATCAAGAAGGTCGCCGGCGAGCGTCCGCGTCTGTCGGTCCACCGCACGTCGAAGAACATCTATGTGCAGGTCATCGACGACGCCAAGGGCCACACCATCGCCGCCGCTTCGACGCTCGAGAAGGACTTCAAGGGTTCGCTCAAGACCGGCGCCGACACCGCTGCCGCCACCGCGATCGGCAAGCTGATCGCCGAGCGCGCCACCAAGGCCGGCGTCAAGGAAGTCGTCTTCGACCGCGGCGCTTACATCTATCACGGCCGCGTCAAGGCGCTCGCCGAGGCTGCCCGCGAAGGTGGCTTGAGCTTCTAAGCATGATCCCGAAAAGTTGCAGACTTTTCGGATAAAGATTATGCGAAGGAAATGATTTCGCCCCCGGTGACCGTTTCCCGATTTATTCGGGGCGAGGCACCGGATCTTATCAGCAACCGTGCTTCCGGAAAAAAACAAGGAACAGGATATGGCACAGGAACGTAGGGATGGCGGCCGCGGCCGCGATCGTGAAGAACGCGATGACGGCATGGTGGACAAGCTCGTCCACATCAACCGCGTCGCCAAGGTCGTCAAGGGCGGCCGTCGCTTCGGTTTTGCAGCACTCGTCGTCGTCGGCGACCAGAAGGGCCGCGTCGGCTTTGGTCACGGCAAGGCGCGCGAAGTGCCGGAAGCTATCCGCAAGGCAACTGAATCGGCCAAGCGCGACATGATTTTCGTGCCGCTGCGCTCGGGCCGTACGCTGCATCACGACGTCGAAGGACGCTGGGGTGCTGGACGCGTGCTGCTGCGCGCCGCCAAGCAAGGTACCGGCATCATCGCCGGTGGCCCGATGCGCGCTGTCTTCGAGACGCTCGGCATGCATGACGTGGTCGCCAAGTCGATGGGTTCGTCGAACCCCTACAACATGGTTCGCGCCACCTTCGACGCGCTGAAGAGCCAGATGCATCCCAAGGATGTGGCTGCTGCTCGCGGCATCAAGTATTCGACCCTTCAGGCCCGCCGCGGCACCGCCGTTGCGGCTGAAGAATAGTCGATCTGACCAGGGATTTTGACCATGGCCAAGAAAGCAACCAAGACCATCACCGTTGAGCAGATCGGTTCGCCGATCCGCCGTCCGAAGGAACAGCGCGCGACGCTGGTCGGCCTCGGCCTCAACAAGATGCACAAGCAGCGCACGCTGGAAGATACGCCCTCCGTGCGCGGCATGATCGCTGCCGTCCAGCATCTCGTCCGCGTCGTGGACGAGGGCTGAGCCAGAGCGCAGGAGAAGTCAGATGAAACTCAACGATCTGCGTGACAAGGACGGCGCGACGCACTCCAAGAAGCGTCTCGGCCGTGGTATCGGCTCTGGCTCCGGCAAGACCGGCGGCCGCGGCGTCAAGGGCCAGAAGGCGCGCTCCGGCGTCGCCATCAACGGCTTCGAGGGTGGCCAGATGCCGCTCTACCGACGCCTGCCGAAGCGTGGCTTCAACAACATCTTCGCCAAGAGCTTCACCGTCGTGTCGCTGGCCCGCATCCAGGTGGCCATCGACGCCAAGAAGCTCGACGTCAAGGCAACCGTGACGGCTGAATCGCTGGTTGCCGCCGGCGTCATCCGCCGCGTCAAGGACGGCGTGCGCATCCTCTCGGATGGCGAGATCAAGGCGAAGCTCGCCTTTGACGTCGCCGGCGCCTCCAAGGCCGCGATCGAGAAGATCGAAAAGGCCGGCGGTTCGGTCAAGCTGCCGCAGGAAAAGGCAGCTGCCGAGTAACGGCAATTTGAAGCGCGATCGGCAGGAGTGGGATCCGTTTTTGCTCACGATTTCGCTTTGATCTGCTCAACGAGGCGGCCGCGTCAACGCGGCCGCTTGCATGTTTAGAGCCCGGAGCTTATCTCGTGAGCTTCGGTGAAACGCGCCGCCTGACCTCAGGGCCATCAAGCGTTACCAAGCGGAGAATCAGGCATGGCTTCGGCTGCTGAACAATTAGCCTCGAATCTGAATTTCTCGGCCTTCGCCAAGGCGGAGGATTTGAAGAAGCGCATCTGGTTCACGATCGGCGCGCTGCTGGTTTATCGCCTCGGCACCTACATCCCGCTTCCCGGTATCAATCCCGACGCCTTCGCCCAGGCCTTCTCTTCGCAGAGCAAGGGCGTGCTCGGCATGTTCAACATGTTCGCCGGCGGCGCCGTGCAGCGCATGGCGATCTTTGCGCTCGGCATCATGCCTTACATCTCCGCCTCCATCATCATGCAGCTGATGACCTCGGTCATCCCGTCACTGGAAGCGCTGAAGAAGGAAGGCGAACAGGGCCGCAAGGTGATCAACCAGTACACGCGCTACGGCACCGTGCTGCTTGCGCTGGTCCAGGCCTATGGCATTTCGGTCGGTCTGGAAGGCGGCAACGGCATCGTCAGCGACCCCGGCATGTTCTTCCGCATCTCGACCGTCGTCACGCTGGTCGGCGGCACCATGTTCCTGATGTGGCTGGGCGAGCAGATCACCGCCCGCGGCATCGGCAACGGTATTTCGCTGATCATCTTCTCCGGCATCGTCGCCGGCCTGCCGCACGCCATCTCCGGCACGCTGGAGCTTGGCCGCACCGGCGCGCTGTCGACCGGCCTGATCCTGGCGATCATCGTGCTGGCTATCGTCGTCATTGCGCTCATCGTGTTCTTCGAGCGCGCCCAGCGCCGCTTGCTGATCCAGTATCCGAAGCGCCAGGTCGGCAACCGGATGTTCCAGGGCGATACCTCGCACCTGCCGCTGAAGCTCAACACGTCGGGCGTCATTCCGCCGATCTTTGCCTCGTCGCTGCTTTTGCTGCCGGCCACCGTCGCCGGCTTCTCGCAGACGACGAACCTGCCGGCGTGGGCAAGCACCGTGCTCGCCTCGCTCGGCCACGGCCAGCCGCTCTACATGCTGTTTTATGCGGCGATGATCGTGTTCTTCGCCTTCTTCTACACCGCGATTGTCTTCAACCCGAAGGACACCGCCGACCAGCTCAAGAAGCATTCGGGCTTCATCCCGGGCTATCGTCCGGGCGAGCGCACCGCCGATTATATCGATTACGTTCTCACCCGCATCACCGTCGTCGGCGCCATCTATCTGGTGCTGGTGTGCCTGCTGCCGGAGTTCCTGATCTCGGCGACTGGCGTACCATTCTACCTTGGTGGCACATCGCTTCTGATCGTGGTCAGTGTCACGCTCGATACGGTTGCGCAGATTCAGGGTCACCTGATCGCGCACCAGTATGAAGGCCTGATCAAGAAGTCGAAGCTGCGCGGGGGGAAGAAAGCCAGATGAGGTTGATATTGCTTGGGCCGCCAGGAGCGGGCAAGGGGACGCAAGCACAAAGACTGGTAGAAAAACACGGCATACCCCAGCTCTCGACGGGCGACATGCTGCGTGCTGCCGTCCAGGCAGGCACCGAG
Source organism: Mesorhizobium sp. WSM1293 (assembly GCF_000513875.1). Lineage (NCBI taxonomy): Bacteria > Pseudomonadati > Pseudomonadota > Alphaproteobacteria > Hyphomicrobiales > Phyllobacteriaceae > Mesorhizobium > Mesorhizobium sp. WSM1293. The sequence continues at coordinate 12,004 of NZ_AZUV01000029.1, forward strand.
GTTGGCAAGCGCGCCAAGGCGGTGATGGATGCCGGTGAACTGGTGTCCGACGCGATCGTCAACGCGATCGTCGCTGAGCGTATCGATCAGCCCGACTGCGCCAAGGGGTTCATCCTCGACGGCTATCCGCGGACCCTGGTGCAGGCGGATGCGGTCGAGCAGATGCTGTCGGATCGCTCCCAGGGGCTCGACGCCGTCATTGAACTCGTGGTCGACGACAAGGCCCTGGTTGGCCGGATCGTCAAACGCGCCGACGAGGCGCAGGCCGCCGGCCTTCCCGTTCGCAAGGACGACAATCCGACCGTGTTCGAAGAGCGCTTGAGGGAATACTACAAGAAGACGTCGCCGCTGATTGGCTACTACTATGCCAAGGGCAAGCTCCGCAGTGTCGACGGCATGGCCGATATCGACGCCGTGACGGAACAGATCGAAGCGGTGCTCAAGGACGCGGTGCGGGGAAATTAACGATTGCACTTGACGGAGGCGGTTCGCTGCGGTATGGCGGCCCGTCTTCCTATCAGGCATGAGCTTTGCTTGTCCGCAAGGGCAAGGCAGCCGCATTGAACTGGAAACTCCCGCATGGGCCGGCCTCCACCGGACGCGGGGCAACTTAAGACAGCGCCGAGCCTACCTTGTTTTTGAGGATTGGCCGGCCCACATGGAGAAGGGAAGAACATGGCTCGTATAGCCGGCGTCAACATTCCGACCAACAAGCGCGTTGTCATTGCGCTTCAGTACATTCACGGCATTGGCAAGCGGTTCGCCCAGGAGATCGTCGACAAGGTCGGCATCCCGGCCGAGCGCCGCGTCAACCAGCTGACCGACGCGGAAGTGCTGCAGATCCGCGAGACCATCGACCGCGATTACCAGGTTGAAGGCGACCTGCGCCGCGAAGTCTCGATGAACATCAAGCGGCTCATGGACCTCGGCTGCTACCGCGGCCTGCGTCACCGCCGCTCGCTGCCGGTCCGCGGCCAGCGCACGCATACCAATGCGCGCACCCGCAAGGGCCCGGCCAAGTCGATCGCCGGCAAGAAGAAGTAATTTTTTTAGGGGAATAAGGGAGTAGGGGAGTAAGGCAGTAGGGAATGCCCGCCAGTCGGGTCGCATTTTTCCCTACTCCCTTACTGCCCTATTCCCCTACTCCCTTACGAAGGTGGAGCCGCTGGCATTACGGCGGTGTAGAGATCAACTGAAAGGACTATCATGGCCAAGGAAGCCGCTCGTGTTCGCCGTCGCGAACGCAAGAATATCTCGTCGGGCGTTGCCCACGTCAATTCGACCTTCAACAACACGATGATCACCATCACCGATGCACAGGGCAATTCGATTGCCTGGTCGTCGGCCGGTGCCCAGGGCTTCAAGGGTTCGCGCAAGTCGACCCCGTTCGCTGCCCAGATGGCTGCCGAGGATGTTGCCAAGAAGGCCCAGGAACACGGCATGCGCATGCTCGAAGTCGAGGTCTGCGGACCCGGCTCCGGTCGTGAATCGGCACTGCGCGCCCTGCAGGCGGCCGGCTTCACCATCACCTCGATCCGTGATGTGACGCCGATCCCGCACAATGGCTGCCGCCCGCGCAAGAAGCGTCGCGTCTAAGCATTTACCGAACGCCGCGCGAGCGCCCTTGGGCGCTCCTCCGTGGCATTCCAGGTCGCCCGCCACGATTGGATGGTGGCGGGTCAACGGAAGGAAAGCATCATGATCCAGAAAAATTGGCAGGAACTGATCAAGCCGAACAAGATCGAGTTCTCGTCGAAGAAGAAGACGCTGACCACACTGGTCGCCGAGCCTCTCGAGCGTGGCTTTGGCCTGACGCTGGGCAACGCGCTGCGCCGCGTGCTTCTGTCTTCGCTGCGCGGTGCGGCTGTTACCGCCGTGCAGATCGACGGCGTTCTACATGAATTCTCGTCCATCGCCGGTGTGCGCGAGGACGTGACCGACATCGTCTTGAATATCAAGGAAATCGCCATCCGCATGGAAGGCGATGGTCCCAAGCGCATGGTCGTTCGCAAGCAGGGACCGGGTGCGGTTCTTGCCGGCGACATCCAGACGGTTGGCGACGTCGAGATCCTCAACCCCGACCACGTCATCTGCACGCTGGACGAAGGCGCTGAAATCCGCATGGAATTCACCGTCGACACCGGCAAGGGTTACGTGCCGGCCGACCGCAACCGCGCCGAAGACGCGCCGATCGGCCTCATCCCGGTCGACAGCCTTTATTCGCCGGTCAAGAAGGTCTCCTACAAGGTCGAGAACACCCGCGAGGGCCAGGTTCTCGACTATGACAAGCTGACCATGACGATCGAGACCGACGGTTCGATCACCGGCGAGGACGCAGTGGCTTTCGCCGCCCGCATCCTGCAGGACCAGCTCGGCCTGTTCGTCAACTTCGACGAGCCGCAGAAGGAAGTCGCCGCCGAGGCCGTCACCGAGCTCGCCTTCAACCCGGCGCTGCTCAAGAAGGTCGACGAACTCGAGCTTTCGGTGCGTTCGGCCAACTGCCTGAAGAACGACAACATCGTCTATATCGGCGACCTGATCCAGAAGACCGAGGCCGAGATGCTGCGCACCCCGAACTTCGGCCGCAAGTCGCTGAACGAGATCAAGGAAGTCCTGGCGGCGATGGGCCTGCACCTCGGCATGGAAGTGCCGGACTGGCCGCCGGAAAACATCGAAGACCTCGCTAAGCGTTACGAAGACCAATATTGAGCATGAATTCCAAGGATCGGCGGCGTGGGCCGCTCGATCCGACGGTCATGCGGAAAACCATCAGAGGCCGCGGCCTCTTGAACAACTGAAGAAGGAAAAGAGCCATGCGCCACGGTTTCAAAGGCCGCCGCTTCGCCCGAAGCATTAGCCATCGCAAGTCGATGTTCGCCAACCTCGCCGTGTCGCTGCTCGAGCACGAGCAGATCGTCACAACCTTGCCGAAGGCGAAGGACCTGCGTCCGATCGTCGAGAAGCTGGTGACGCTCGGCAAGCGTGGCGACCTGCACGCCCGCCGCCAGGTCATTGCCCAGATCGGCAATGAAGGCGTCGTCAAGCGTCTGTTCGACACCATCGCGCCGCGCTACGCCAACCGCAATGGCGGCTATCTGCGCATCATGAAGGCGGGCTTCCGTCACGGTGACAACGCCGCGATGGCTGTCATCGAGTTCGTCGATCGCGACGTCTCGGCCAAGGGCGCCGGCGACCGCGCTCGCATCGAGGCCGAAAGCGCTGACGCGGACGCCGCAGCCGCATAAGGCTCGGTTTTCCCAAATGAGTTCAAAGGGGCCTGCGGGCCCCTTTTTGTTTTCTGAAAGCAGCAAACCGCGCCGGAATCCGATTTCCGGGCATGCCCCTGGGGTTTTGGCCCAAAATAGTCGGATTTCAGCGGCTTAGCCTTTCATTTTGCACAATCGTCGGGACAATGCCCCCGAACTTGCCTTGGAGGATTCGCGAATGCGCGCCAGAAGACTGCCCTTTGTTCTGCTTTTCGCCATCATGGCGTTTGCGGCCGCACCGGTGGTCAGGCAGGCATTGGCCGAGGAGACCAAGACCGATCCTGGCCTGTCCGATGTGCTGACCGACCTGCTGCATGGCGTCGAGGGCGAGAACGCGACGTCCGGTCCCGACAAGCGCGTGCCGTTCGGTCGCGAGGAGGTGCAGCTGTCGTTTGCGCCGCTGGTCAAGCAGACGGCGCCGGCGGTGGTCAACGTCTATGCCTCGCAGACCGCCAAGGTGACATCGCCTTTCGACGGTGATCCGTTCTTCGAAGAATTCTTCGGCCGCTCGCAGCCGCGCGCGCAGTCTTCGCTGGGCTCCGGCGTGGTGGTCGATCCGACCGGCGTCGTGGTCACCAATTACCACGTCATCAAGGATGCCGACCGGGTCAAGGTGGCGACCGCTGATGGGCGTGAGTTCGACAGCAAGGTGCTGCTCAAGGACGAGACTCTCGACCTTGCCGTGCTCAAGATCACCTCGGACAAGCCGTTTCCGGTCATTGCCATCGGCGATTCCGACGCGCTCGAGGTCGGCGATCTGCTGCTGGCCATCGGCAACCCCTTCGGCGTCGGCCAGACCACCACCAGCGGCATCGTCTCGGCACTGGCCCGCAGCCATATCGGCGTCTCCGATTCCAGCTTCTTCATCCAGACCGACGCCGCCATCAATCCCGGCAATTCCGGCGGTGCGCTGATCAACATGGGCGGCCAGCTGGTCGGCATCAATACGGCCATCTACAGCCGCAGCGGCGGTTCGATCGGCATCGGCTTCGCCATTCCCTCGAACATGGTTCGCGCCTTTGCCGACGCGGCCAAGGCCGGGCTCGACTTCTTCGAACGGCCCTATATCGGCGCCGAGTTCGAAGCGGTGACGCCGCAGATCGCAGAATCGCTCGGCATGGAGAAGCCGACCGGTGCGCTGGTTTCGTCGGTCGAGGCGACCGGACCGGCCGCCAAGGCAGGGCTCAAGCCCGGCGACGTGGTGCTGCAGCTCAACGGCAAGCCGGTCGAGAGCATCGAAGCGCTGGACTACCGGATGGCGACGCTGTCGATCGGCACCACCGCCAATTTCGCGGTCCTGACCAAGGGCCAGCAGGCGGCGATGGATATCGCGCTGGAGCGTGCTCCGGAAGGCATGAAGGCTGCCGAGGTGACGCTGCATGGCCGCAGCCCGTTCTCGGGCGCCAAGGTCGCGGAGCTTTCGCCCCGGCTCGCGCAGCGGCTTGGCCTGCGCACGGACATCAAGGGCGTCACCGTGGTCGACATCAACCGCGATTCACCGGCCGCCGATTTCGGCTTCCAGCCGGGCGACATCGTGCGCGAGGTGAACGGCACCACCATCGATACCGCAGCGACCCTGGAGCTGGCGGCCAAGACGGATACGCGCTGGTGGCGCTTTACGGTCGAGCGCGGCGGGCAGATACTGCGTCAGGTGTTGCGTTATTAGGGCTGGGTTCCGTGCATTCGGGCTCATGCTCCAACGAAAAAGAAGTGCATGGCCGATCTGTTCAGCGTCGATGAACCGGAAAAGACGCCGCCTGGGCGGCCGCTGGCCGACAGGCTGCGGCCGAGGAACCTTGGCGAGGTCGTCGGCCAGGAGCATCTGACCGGGCCTGACGGCGCGCTGACCCGGTTGATCGGTTCCGGCTCGCTCGGCTCGATGATTTTCTGGGGGCCGCCCGGCACCGGCAAGACCACCGTGGCGCGGTTGCTCGCCGGTGAAACGAGTCTCGCCTTCGAGCAGATATCGGCTGTCTTTTCCGGCGTCGCCGACCTGAAAAAGGTGTTCGAATCAGCCAAATTGCGCCGTGCCAATGGCCGCCAGACCTTGCTGTTCGTCGACGAGATCCATCGCTTCAACCGCGCGCAGCAGGACAGTTTCCTCCCGGTCATGGAGGACGGGACAGTCGTGCTGGTTGGCGCCACGACCGAAAACCCGTCCTTCGAACTGAATGCCGCTTTGTTGTCACGCGCGCGCGTTCTGGTCTTCCATTCGCTTGGCGAGGAGAGCATCTCCAAGCTGATGGCGCGGGCGGAGGAGACCGAGGGCAGGGCGCTGCCGCTCGACGACGAGGCGCGGGCCATGCTCATCCGCATGAGCGATGGCGACGGCCGCGCCTCTCTTACCCTGGCAGAGGAAGTCTGGCGAGCAGCCAAGCCCGGCGAGGTCTTCGATCCCGAGGGTCTGCAGCGCATCGTCCAGCGCCGCGCGCCAATCTACGACAAGGGCCAGGACGGCCATTACAATCTGATCTCGGCGCTGCACAAATCGGTACGCGGTTCAGATCCTGACGCGGCCCTCTACTATCTCGCACGCATGTTCGATGCCGGCGAGGATCCGCTCTATCTAGGCCGCCGGCTGGTGCGCATGGCCATGGAAGACATCGGCCTTGCCGACCCGCAGGCGCTTGTCGTCGCCAATGCGGCCAAGGATGCCTACGACTATCTCGGCTCGCCCGAAGGCGAACTCGCCTTTGCCGAGGCCACCGTCTATCTCGCCACCGCGCCCAAATCCAACGCCGTCTACAACGCTTTCAAGGCCGCCACGCGGGCCGCCAAGGAACACGGCTCGCTGCTGCCACCCAAGCACATCCTCAATGCGCCGACCAAGCTGATGAAAGAGGAGGATTACGGCGCCGGCTACCGCTACGACCATGACGAGCCGGATGCCTTTTCGGGGCAGGATTATTTTCCGGAGAAGATGGGTCGCCAGACCTTCTATGATCCGCCCGAGCGCGGCTTCGAGCGCGATATCAGGAAGCGGCTCGATTATTGGGCAAAGCTGCGCAAAGAGCGGGAATAGCCGGCTTGCGTGAGGCTATTGACCGGATCCGCCAGGCAGCCAGCCGGCCGCGGTAGCAGGGCCGTTGTGTGGTAACCCAAAAAACCTTATCAAGGCGCACGGCCGGGCGGTGGCCGTTGCCTTGATTTGGGCACCTCATTCGCAACAGGATCGCGCTTCGCGCGTGGAAAAATGACAAAAACCCTTCGCAAGTCCCTTCGCAAGTTCGCCATTGCCATCCCGCTTCTCGCCCTTGGCTTCTATTTCATTCCCATCCTGACGACGATCTTCATCATCTGCGGCCTGATCGACGTGCTGCGCAATGACCGCAAGGATCTGTCGCTGTTCTCAGGCTACTTTCTCGGCAACGGCCTGTTCACCTGGCTGCTTTCGCCGTTCAATCTGCTGGTCGACCTCTTGTGCTACAGAAATCCGGGTGTCTGGAAGCTGGAGCAGTTTCCCGCCGACTATCAGCGCGAGGTCAACGAGGTCCTGGACATCTTCAAGGCGCGCAAGGATGAGATCATCGCCGATATCGATGCCAATTTCGGCGCCGGCCGGCGCGGCATGTATGTCTACCAGTGGTACGGCAAGCACAAGATCGACAACGTCGCCGAGTTCAACAAGGATTTCAAATACATCAAGACCATCGCCGTTTCCGTGTTCAGCAAGCGCGAATCGACGTCCTGGCATTTCGGCCCGTTGCGGCTCAGCCTGCGCATTCTCTACAATCTGATCCCGGTGAAGTCGGAGATTTTCGTCGAGTGCGGCAGTGTCAAGAATTACTGGTACGACAATCCGCTGTTCATCTTCGACGACACGCTGCTGCATCGCTCGGTCAACGAGTATGACGGCCGCCGCTACTGCGTGTTCATGGACATTATCAGGCCATCCCCGGTTCCCCGCCTCATCGCGGGCATGCTCGCCGTCGTCTCGGTGAGCGTCGAGCGCATCAATTCCATGTTCTACAAGAACTGGAAGATGATCGGTTCGACCAAGCCGAAGAATGCCGGGACGACCTGAGCAGGCAATCGCTCAATGCAGCTGGCGGCATCGGCTGAATTTGAATAGCCCGGGGAAGTACCGAAGATGTTCAACCTGCTTCTCGTCGTCGTCGGTGGTGGAGTCGGCGCCGGTATTCGACACCTGACCAACATCGGCGCGCTGCGTTTTGTCGGCCCCAACTATCCCTGGGGCACGATGGCCATCAACGTCATCGGCTCCTTCGCCATGGGGCTGTTCATCGCCTCCATGATGCGCCGTGGCGGATCGAACGAGGTCAGGCTGTTCGTTGCCACCGGCATTCTTGGCGGCTTCACCACCTTCTCAGCCTTTTCGCTCGATTTCGCGACGCTGTGGGAGCGGGGAGCCACGCTGCCTGCGCTGGGTTATGCCCTTGCCAGCGTCATTGGCGCCATTATCGCCCTGTTTCTGGGACTTTGGCTCGCAAGAAGCCTGCCTTAGTGCTATTGCCGCGCCAAGAACAGGCCGAGCTTGGCTCGGGAAACGGATAAGCGACAAAAAACATGGCAGGCGTTGAACAGATCACGGTGGAAGCCGGCGAGGCGGGCATGCGGCTCGACCGCTGGTTCAAGACCCATTTCCCGGGCCTTGGTTTCGGCCATTTGCAGAAGCTTCTGCGCTCCGGCCAGATCCGTGTCGACGGCGGCCGGGTCAAGGCCGACACCCGTGTCGAGCCCGGCCAGATGGTTCGCGTCCCACCGCTCGAGGTTGACAAGAAGGGCGAGAGTGCGCTGACCGGCCACTCGATCCGCAACCAGGGCGATGCCGATGTCCTGTCGAAAATGCTGATCCATGAAGACCCTAAGGTTTTCGTCTTCAACAAGCCGGCGGGCCTTGCGGTGCAGGGCGGCTCGGGCGTCACCCGCAATGTCGACGACATGCTGGAGGCCTGGCGCAACCAGAAGGGCGAGAAGCCCAGACTGGTTCACAGGCTCGACCGCGACACTTCGGGCGTGCTGGTCGTCGCCCGCACCCGACTGGCCGCCATGAAGCTCTCGGAAGCATTTCGCGCCCGCGAGACCAAGAAGACCTATTGGGCGCTGGTCAAGGGCGTGCCGCCCAAGCGCGAGGACAAGATCTCGACCTGGCTGATCAAGGAGCCGACGCCGGACGGTGACCGCGTGCGGGTCGCCGCGCATGGCGAAAAGGGCGCCGATCACGCTGTGTCCTACTACCGCGTCATCGAGCAGGCGGCGCAGACGATGACCTGGCTTGAAATGGAGCCCTATACGGGCCGCACCCACCAGCTTCGCGTCCATGCCGCCTACATCGGCTGCCCGATCCTGGGCGATCCGAAATATTTCGAGGCCGACACCAACTGGGACTTTCCCGGGGGCATTCAAAACCGCCTGCATCTGCACGCCCGCCGCATCATCATTCCGCATCCGGACAAGGGCGTCATCGATGTCACGGCGCCAATGCCACCGCATATGCGCCAGAGCTGGAACCTGATCGGCTTCGACGACGCCAGCGCGGAGGACTGATCGTGAGCGGCGCCACCGACGCGCTCGACCGGCGCGACACGGTCGACCTGGCCGCCGCCGCGATCATGGTCGGGCTGACCTTTTCCTGGGGGCTGAATTACGTCGCCGCCAAGATCTCCTACGCTGGCTATGATCCGGTTTTCCTGTCGATCGCGCGCTCGATCATCGGCGGCATGTGTGTCTTTGCCCGGTGCCGGTGGCGCGGCATCGCGCTTTTCACGCGCGACGGGACCTTGCTCGCCGGCATCGTGGTTGGCGCGCTTTTCGGCATCGAGTTCCTTTGCCTCTATGTCGGCCTGGAGCATACGACCGTTGCCCGCAACACGCTGCTGGTCAACACCATGCCGTTCTGGATGCTGCTCGGCGGCCATTTCCTGCTCGGCGAGCAGATCACGTTGAGAAAATTCCTTGGCCTGCTGCTGGCCTTTGCCGGCCTTGCCGCGGTGTTTTCCGACAAGCTTGGCGGCGGCGGAGACATGCTGTTCGGCGATCTGCTGAGCCTTGGCTCCGGATTCTTCTGGGCTTTGACCAACATCCTCATCAAGCGCTCGAAGCTGGTCGAGGCGAGCGCCGAGAAGCTGCTGCTTTACCAGCTCGCCGGGGCAGCGATCGTAGGCGTATTGGTGCTGCCTCTCGCCGGCCCGCCCGTTCGCGACCCGACCGTGCTGCCGACCTTGGCGCTGCTTTTCCAGGCGGTCTACATCGTCGCCTTCACCTATGTGCTGTGGTTCTGGCTGCTGCGGCGCTATCCGGCGTCAGGCCTGTCCAGTTTCACCTTCCTGTCGCCGGTTTTCGGCGTGCTGTGCGGAGCCATGTTCTTGAATGAGCCGCTGACCATGCGCATTTTCCTGGCACTTGGCCTGATTGCCGCCGGCCTGATCATCGTCAACCGGCCGGCGCGCAAGCTGACGCCGGTGTAAGAGAGACCTTCATGCGTGACATCCTCAACGACCTCGAAGCGGGCAAGTATCTCTCCGACCCGGATCCTGTGCGCCGCGCCCAGATCCAGATGAAGACGCCTCTGCCCAAACGCTTCTACAAGGCCGCCTCTGTGGCACCTGTCGACAATGGCTTTGCCGTGCATCTCGACGGCAAGCCGGTGCGGACGCCGGGCAAGGCGCTGCTGGTGCTGCCGACCGAGGCAGCAGCCGCGCTCGTCGCCGACGAGTTCGCCGCCCAAAGCGAGACCATCGATCCGGTGAAGATGCCGGTGATGCGCCTCGTCAACACGGCCATCGATGGCGTCGCCAGCGACCCGCAGGCGGTGCTGGAGGATATCCTGCGCTTTGCCTCATCCGATCTCACCTGCTATCGCGCCGACGCACCGCAAGGGCTGGTGGAGCGGCAGAATCAGCATTGGGATCCGGTGATCGACTGGGCGAGGACGCTCGGAGCACGTTTCAATCTGGCCGAGGGCATCATCCATGTCGAACAGCCGCGCGAGACCATCGCCGTGCTGGGCAGCCATCTTGCCCAGCGCGCCGAGCCGCTGCGGCTCGCCGCCATTCATGTGATGACGTCGCTGACCGGTTCGGCGCTGCTGGCGCTGGCTGTCGATTTCGGCGAGATCGACGCTGAGGCTGCCTGGGCCGCTGCTCATGTCGACGAGGACTGGCAGATCGAGCATTGGGGGCAGGATGCGGAGGCCGTTGCCCGCCGCGCGGCTCGCAAGCGCGACATGATGGCTGCCGCCGGCCTGCTGCAAGCGCTCAAGGGCTAGGGGTTTCCCAACTCGCCCGGTTTCATCCCGCAGCGCACCTAATACCAAAGTCATAATCCCAAAGACGCGCTGCCTTTGGCGGGCGCTTTCTGTCATTTTTCCCCGATGGCTGTCGTTGAGTCCGTGCTCGGAGGAGAACGCGGACAGTGTCGCGCAGCATTGAGAACGGGTCTCACGGGAGGATAACGCAATGGCAATAGCATCGACCGCCGGCGGAACAAGCCGCGGCATGACGCGGGAAGAGAAGAAAGTCATCTTCGCTTCCTCGCTCGGCACCGTTTTCGAATGGTATGATTTCTATCTCTATGGCTCGCTGGCGGTGTTCATCGGTTCGACCTTTTTCAGCCCAGCCATTCCGGAAGCGACCCGCAACATTTTCGCGCTGTTGGCTTTCGCCGCAGGCTTCCTTGTGCGCCCGTTCGGCGCACTGCTGTTCGGCCGCATCGGTGACCTTGTCGGCCGTAAATATACTTTTCTTGTCACCATGACGATCATGGGCCTGTCGACCTTCCTGGTCGGCTTGCTGCCCGGCTATGCCACTTTGGGCATCGCCGCTCCCGTGATCCTGATCATCCTGCGCATGCTGCAGGGCCTGGCTCTGGGTGGCGAATATGGCGGCGCGGCCACTTACGTCGCCGAACATGCGCCGGACAACCGGCGCGGCTACTACACCTCGTGGATCCAGACCACGGCGACGCTCGGCCTGTTCCTATCGCTGGTTGTGATCCTGATCGTACAGGCTTCATTGAGCAAGGAAAACTATGCTGCCTGGGGCTGGCGTATTCCGTTCATCGTGTCTTTCCTGCTGCTCGGCATCTCGATCTGGATCCGGCTTTCGCTTTCCGAATCCCCGACCTTCCAGCGCATGAAGGATGAGGGCAAGGGCTCCAAGGCGCCGCTGACGGAAGCCTTCGGCCAATGGAAGAACGCCAAGATTGCACTGCTGGCGCTGCTCGGCCTCACAGCCGGTCAGGCCGTGGTCTGGTACAATGGCCAGTTCTACGCGCTGTTCTTCTTGACCAACGTGCTCAAGGTCGACGCGCAGTCGGTCAACATCATGATCGCGGTCGCCCTGGCGGTCGGTTCGATCTTCTTCGTCGTCTTCGGCTGGCTCTCCGACAAGATCGGCCGCAAGCCGATCATCATGGCGGGCCTTGCGCTGGCGATTGTCTGCACCTTCCCGCTGTTCAAGGCACTGACGTGGGCTGCCAATCCGGCACTCGCCACGGCGCAGCAGAACACCAGGGCGACGGTGACCGCGGCGCCGGGCGACTGCAAGTTCCAGTTCAATCCGGTTGGCACGGCGAAGTTCACGACATCCTGCGATATCGCGACTTCGTTCCTGACCAAGAACTCGGTTCCCTATGACGTGGTGTCGACGGCTGCCGCCGGCACACCCGCATCTGTCAAAATCGGCAACGAGACGGTCGAGTCCTATGACGCCATCGCCGCCGGTGATCAGGCCAAGACCAAGGAAGCGGCCTTCATCAAGGCCGTCAATATGTCGCTGCAGGACGGCGGCTATCCGCTGAAGCGCTCGGCAGCCAAGGTTGCGGACCAGAAGCTCGATGCGTTTGTTGCCGCCAACCCGGAACTGAAGCTGGACGCCGCTGCCATCCGTGCCGGTGAAAAGGCGACGGTGCCGATCGACCAGGCGGTCAAGGACAAGCTGCTGACCACCGATGAGGCAGCGGGCGCACCCGAAGTCACCGTCTACAACATTCCAGGCGGCGGCGCGTTCGCCATGTTCGCCGATCCTGCAGCAGTGAACTGGCCAATGACGATCGGCATCCTGTTCATCCTGGTGCTGTTCGTGACCATGGTCTACGGGCCGATCGCGGCGATCCTGGTCGAGATGTTCCCGACCCGCATTCGCTACACCGGCATGTCGCTGCCCTATCACATCGGCAATGGCTGGTTCGGTGGACTGCTGCCGGCAACCGTATTCGCGCTCAGCGCCTACAAAGGCGACATCTACTATGGCCTTTGGTACCCGGTGGTGATCGCGGCTATAACGCTGGTCATCGGCATGATCTTCGTCAAGGATACGCTCGGCACCGACCTGCACGCCAAGGAGTAGGCAGCCCCAGCGTTCAAAAGAAAGCCCGGCGCGAACGATCGCGCCGGGCTTTTTCTTTTCAGGCCAATTCGTTGGCGAGGGCTGCTGCCCTTTGTGTCAGCTCTTGCGGCCCCGGGCCTCTTCCTCGATGGCTGCCTCATGGTACCAGCCGTCGCCGAAATCCGCGCGGGCACCACGCAGCGAGGCAAGCTCTGCCGCAAACTTAGCCTTTCCGCTCAAATTTGAGGCAGAGAGGCGTGCTGCCGCCGAGAACATCAAAATTTTGGCCGACGGTCGTGTGGAAATGACTTCCATTGCCGGGTTCCTTTCTTCCGCCGAACCTTTTCGATTCAACTTGGCCCGAAGATAAGGTCTGCAATCAAGTTAGGCAATATGCCTATGAAAAGATCAGCCTTTGCACACTATTTGTGCAAATAAGGACCGTGATGGATCCGGGCGCATTGCTTAGGCGGCTCACCGACTTCCGGTGGATGCCGCGTCAATTTTGTCGCACCCTCCGGACCAAGAATGGCACACGAATTGCATTTTAAGTGTGCGGCAGGCCAGCTGCTGACGGCAGACGCATGTCGACGCCGTTCAGTGTTCGGTGATCAAGCAACGAGAGGCTAGAATGACGAAATACAAGCTCGAGTATATCTGGCTCGATGGATATACCCCGGTCCCCAACCTTCGCGGCAAGACGCAGATCAAGGAATTCGCCGAATTCCCTGAACTCGAGCAGCTGCCGCTGTGGGGCTTCGATGGTTCCTCGACCCAGCAGGCCGAAGGGCACAGCTCCGATTGCGTGCTGAAGCCGGTTGCGGTCTATCCGGATCCCGCCCGCACCAACGGCGTGCTGGTCATGTGCGAAGTCATGATGCCCGATGGTGTCACGCCGCATGCCTCAAACAAGCGCGCCACCATCCTCGATGACGAGGGCGCCTGGTTCGGCTTCGAGCAGGAATATTTCTTCTACAAGGACGGTCGCCCGCTCGGCTTCCCCGAGAGCGGCTATCCCGCACCCCAGGGCCCGTACTACACCGGCGTCGGCTATTCCAATGTCGGCTCCGTCGCGCGTCAGATCGTCGAGGAGCATCTCGACCTCTGCCTCGCCGCCGGCATCAACCACGAAGGCATCAACGCCGAAGTGGCCAAAGGCCAATGGGAATTCCAGATTTTCGGCAAGGGCTCCAAGAAGGCCGCCGACCAGATGTGGATGGCCCGCTACCTCCTGCAGCGCCTGACCGAGAAATACGGCATCGACATCGAATACCACTGCAAGCCGCTCGGAGACACCGACTGGAACGGCTCTGGCATGCACGCCAACTTCTCGACCGCCTATATGCGCGAAGTCGGCGGCAAAGCCTATTTCGAAGCGCTGATGGCGGCCTTCGACAAGAACCTGATGGATCACATCGCCGTCTACGGCCCGGACAACGACAAGCGTTTGACCGGCAAGCACGAGACCGCGCCGTGGAACCGGTTCAGCTATGGCATTGCCGACCGTGGCGCCTCGATCCGCGTGCCGCATTCCTTCATCAAGAGCGACTATAAGGGTTATCTGGAAGACCGCCGTCCGAACTCGCAGGGCGACCCCTACCAGATCGCCTCGCAAATCCTGAAGACGATCGCCTCGGTTCCGGCAAGCGCTCAGGTTTCAGCCGCCGCGTAAGTGTTTCGGACTGTATGACAAGAGGACCCCGGCGTTTCGCGCCGGGGTTCTTTTTTGGCCGTTACCCGGCGGACTGCATTCCCGGTAAAACATACCCAGAAAAAGTCAGGCAGTTCCGGCGATCGCTAATCGCCCGTGAGTTCCGGCCGCAGCCGTGCGAGTCTGCGGCGATCACTCGCCAGAAAGCCCGGAAAACCGCCTTTTCCAGCCCTTGTCCGGGGCGATGGATCTTCCATAAGCATCTGTTCATACAACGGAATCGGTCATTCGCCACCCGGCTGGTGGCGTTGACAGATCACGCTACGGCATGCGTATTCGCGGGCCTTGGGGTTACGTCACGCAATGCCGTTCGGACGGGCGGGGTTTTCTTGAACGGCGGCATTGGCGTGGGCGCCGGACGAGCGGTCACTGTAGCCTGAGACAGTGCTCCGCTCGCTCCTGGCTCCGACGTTGGCGGCCGAACCGCCTCCCTTGATCATTTACTGAACACCGCCGAGTTGTGATTGAAGCGACGCGCTCAAAAGCCGGCCGCTCCGATGGACCGTAGGTCCAAGAATCCGGGCATCCTATGATCGTCGAAGACGAAAGGCGGATACGGCTGTCCATGCGCGGCTGCCGTGCAGGCGAGGCATGCCGGTCGGCTGGCAATCCTATTGGAGCGCAGCAAAAAGCCCTTGAAAGAGGGACGTCTTTCAAGGGCTTGAGCATTATAGCTAATCTTGGACCGAGATTGAATCTCAGACGGAGTAGTACATGTCGTACTCGACCGGATGCGGGGTCATTTCGAAGCGCATCACTTCGGCCATCTTCAGCTCGATATAGCTGTCGATCTGGTCGTCGTCGAAGACGCCGCCGGCTTTCAGGAAGCCGCGGTCCTTGTCGAGGCTCTGCAGGGCTTCACGCAGCGAGCCGCAGACGGTCGGGATCTTCTTCAGCTCCTTCGGCGGCAGGTCGTAGAGATCCTTGTCCATCGGCTGGCCGGGATGGATCTTGTTCTTGATGCCGTCGAGGCCGGCCATCAGCAGCGCTGAGAAGGCGAGGTAGGGGTTCGCGCCCGGATCGGGGAAGCGGACCTCGACGCGCTTGGCCTTCGGCGACGAGCCGAACGGGATACGGCAGGAAGCCGAGCGGTTGCGCGCCGAATAGGCGAGCAGAACCGGCGCTTCGTAACCCGGCACCAGGCGCTTGTAGGAATTGGTCAGCGGGTTGGTGAAGGCGTTGATCGCCTTGGCATGCTTGATGACGCCGCCGATGAAGAACAGGCAGCTTTCCGACAGACCGGCGTATTCATTGCCGGCGAAGGTCGGCTTGCCGTTCTTCCAGATCGACATGTGGACGTGCATGCCCGAGCCGTTGTCGCCGAAGATCGGCTTCGGCATGAAGGTTGCCGTCTTGCCGTAGGCGTTGGCGACCTGGTGGACGACATACTTGTAGATCAGCATCTTGTCGGCGTTGCGCACCAGCGCGTCGAACTTGATGCCGAGTTCGTGCTGAGCCGCCGCCACCTCGTGGTGATGCTTTTCGACGCGCACGCCCATCTCGGCGAGCACGGTCAGCATTTCCGAGCGCATGTCCTGCGCGCTGTCGATCGGCGGCACCGGGAAGTAGCCGCCCTTGATGCGCGGACGGTGGCCGAGATTGCCGGTCTCATAATCGGTGTCGTCGTTCGACGGCAGTTCCGTGGAGTCGAGCTTGAATCCGGTGTTGTAGGGATCGGCCTTGTACTTCACGTCGTCGAACACGAAGAACTCGGCTTCCGGGCCGACAAAGATGGTGTCGCCGATGCCTTCGGCCTTCATGTAGGCCTCGGCCTTCTTGGCCGTACCGCGCGGATCGCGGTTGTAGGATTCACCCGAAACCGGATCGAGGATGTCGCACAGGATGACCATGGTCGACTGCGCGAAAAACGGGTCCATGTGGACCGTTTCCGGATCGGGCATCAGCACCATGTCGGACTCGTTGATGGCCTTCCAGCCGGCAATCGACGAGCCGTCGAACATCACGCCATCGGCGAACATGTCTTCCTCGACCTCGATGACATCCATCGTCACGTGCTGCAGCTTGCCCTTCGGGTCCGTGAAGCGCAGGTCGACGAATTTCACGTCGTTGTCCTTGATCTGCTTCATGATGTCTTTGGCTGTCGTCATGTCATGTATCCCTGTGTGATGACTTTTTTTGATGATGACGTTTTTCGGGAGGATGGCGCGGTCGGTCAGACCGCGTCCATGCCCGTTTCGCCGGTGCGTATACGCACGACTTCCTCGATATTGGAAACGAAGATCTTGCCGTCGCCGATACGACCGGTCTGGGCCGCCTTGCGGATGGCCTCGATCGCACCTTCGACCGCGTCGTCGCCAAGCACGACCTCGATCTTCACCTTGGGCAGGAAATCGACGACATATTCGGCGCCGCGGTAGAGTTCGGTGTGGCCCTTCTGACGACCGAAGCCTTTTGCTTCGGTGACGGTGATGCCTTGCAGTCCGGCCTCCTGAAGCGCTTCCTTCACTTCGTCGAGCTTGAATGGCTTGATGATCGCTTCGATCTTTTTCATGTAAAAAGTGGCCTCCACTGCCAAAAAAACGGGTTGTGACCCCCCGCTTGCGCCTCCATCAAGCACGAACTGTGCCAATTCAGCGGATTCTAAGCGGTCTCATAAGATTTCAAAGCCGCGCCGCACCGGGATGCAAATTCGCGTCATTCACTGCACCGGAAGCGGCATGGACTGCCAGAGCCTACACAGCGCCAGCACCTCCGTCCGCACAAAAATCAGGCATATTGCCTATCCCTCAGGCAACTTTCTGCCCGCGAGGCCTTCGTGCCAACGTTATGGCTGCAGATCTCGGCAACTCCCCCTTGTTTGCTTAGGATCGAAATCGGACAATGCTTGATCGCATGCGGATCGGCAATCCATGAGCAACGAACTTCTTTCCCCGGCCGAAATGAGCGAGGCCGATCGGCTGACGATTGCCGCCGGCCCAGCCGACGGCATCGGCCTGATGCGGCGCGCTGGTGGAGCGGTCGCGGCCGAGGTTCTCAAGCGCTACCCCTCGGCAAAGCACATCCATGTGCTGTGCGGGCCCGGCAACAATGGCGGCGATGGCTATGTCGTTGCCCGCATCCTGGCCGGCAGCGGCGTCGGCACATCGGTCTGGGCATCCGGAGCACCGAGGCCGAAAAGCGATGCGGCGCTCGCCGCCGCGGAATGCCCGATCAAGCCCCGGCCGCTGTCTGACTTTGACGCCAAGCCTGGCTCGATCGTGGTCGACGCGCTCTATGGGGCGGGGCTGTCGAAGCCGCTGTCCGGCGACGCCGCGAAAGCCATCGATACAGTGACAGCCCTGAGCCTGCCCGTGGTCGCGGTCGACCTGCCGTCCGGCGTCTCTGGAAGGAGCGGTGACATATTGGGCAGGGCGTTTCGTGCCGAGGTCACCATCACCTTCGCGCGGAAAAAGCCTGGCCACCTGCTGCTGCCGGGGCGCGGGCAATGCGGTGAGATCGTGCTCGCCGATATCGGCATCGGCGACGGCATCATCGCCCAGCTCGCCGTCTCGACCTTCGAGAATGTGCCGGACCTGTGGTTGCAGGAATTTCCCGTGCCGGCGGTGGATGCGCACAAATACAAGCGCGGCCATGTCGGCGTCTTTTCCGGCGGCCCAAGTGCTACGGGCGCGGCGCGGCTGTCGGCGCTGGCCGCCGCCAGAAGCGGGGCAGGGGCGGTCACCGTGCTGTCGCCTGGCAATGCCATGCAGGTGAACGCGATGCACCTGACCTCGATCATGCTGCGCGAGGCGGGCTCGCTCGAGGAGGTGCAGGAATTTCTAATGGCGCGCCATCCCGGAGCGCTGGTGTTCGGACCGGGGCTTGGGCCAAAGCCCAAGGTCGGCGATTTCGCCCTGCAGCTGATCAAAGCTTTGGAGGAGGAAGCACGCGACGAGGCGACCGCGAACCACGCCAGTGCGATGGTTCTTGATGCCGACGCCATCACGTCGCTGGCCCATCAGCCTCAGGCGCTGTTCGAAGCTGCCCGTCAGCCGAATGCGCCTGCCTTGATAGTCACGCCGCATGAGGGCGAATTCGGCCGCCTGTTCCCTGATATCGCCGGGGACAAAACCATGTCGAAATTGGACAAGGCGCGAACGGCCGCCGCGCGGGCTAACGCCGTCATCGTCTACAAGGGCGCCGACACGGTCATAGCAGCGCCCGATGGCAAAGCGGCGATCAACTCCAACGGTGCACCGTGGCTGGCCACAGCCGGGTCAGGCGACGTGCTGTCGGGCATCATTGCCGGTTTGCTGGCGCAAGGCATGCCGCCCTTCGAGGGCACCTGCGCGGCGGTGTGGTTGCATGCCGAAGCCGGCAGCCGGTTCGGACCCGGTCTGATCGCCGAGGACCTGCCGCTGGCGCTGGTGCCGGTGTTGCGCGAACTCTTCGACGCGCGCATGGCTGTTCCATGAACCGCGCCCTGGCTCTGCTGCTCACCACTCTCTTTGGCGCCTTCGTGGCGTCGACGGCGCGCGCCGAAGGCCCTGTGACCGTGGTCGACAACCCCGCGGTGCTCGCCGCGCTCGATGCCAGGGGTTTCGGTTTCGCCGATGTTTTGGGGGTTGACGGCGAGGACGGTCTGAAGACGCTTTACGACGAGGCGCCGGCCTTTCACGCCATCGTCGAAACGGTTGCCTCCGATGTTGCAGCACTTCGTGCCGATATGAAAGCCGGCGGCCGGACGCTCTACGAAGTCACCGACGGCAATGTCGGCCGCATCATGGACATGCGCTGGCTGAAGACCGACGCCGCGCGCTTCCGGCTGGTCGGCGTCATCAACCGGCTCGATCGTCGCGACTTCGCGGTGCTGCAAGGCGACAGGAGCTGCGGCGAGGTGCGCTTCATCTACCGCCTGGCCTACAGCTTTCGCAAAAACGGCAAGCTGCTGGCGTCGCGCCTGCCATTCAATGTCAATGCCGTCTACAGCGCCGCCCCCGACGCCGATGGCGGCTGCGTCGGTGTTGCCGGGCGCTGGACGCCCCAGCTTGACGAGAGCGTCGATGCCGGCTGGCTGACCGGCGGGCCGCTGGAGAGAGCTGGGCTCACCTTCAAGCAGCTGGAGCTCAACGCACAGGTGGTGCGCTTCCCCTCCGGCCAGGAAACCGAGTTCGGTGGCCAAGCGGCCTATCTCATGCGGATATTCGGCATCGATGGCGCCGATATCAGCGAAAAACCGCTGGAGAACACGCCCGACACCGCACGGCTTTCGCAGGATGCGGCGCTGAAGGCACGGCTCGCCGTCTATGTCGGCGCCAATTTGCCGGCGGTTGACGAAGGCGTCTATGAAATTCCCGACGAGTTCCTGGCCAGAAAGATCATCTCATGGTCGACCTTCGGCAGTGCGCGGCAGGCCAATCATCCGTTTACGCAATTGTTCCAGCCTAAGGAATTCGCATCGCTCGATTATTCCACGCTGAAACTGGTGCGCACGCCGGAAGCGCTGGTCGAGCGGCTGGACAATGGCGCCTGCCAGGGTTGCCACCAGGCCGGTTCCACTGCCGGCTTCCATTTCATCGGCCTTGACGACAAGACGACATCGCCGCTCAACCGCATCGAGGTCGGGATTTCGCCGCATCTTCACGCCGAGATTCCGCGCCGCCAGGCGTGGCTCGCCGCCACGGCCGAAGGCAAGCAGCCGAACCGCTTCCGTCCGCTCTCCTTTGCGCCGCCTGCGGCCTGGGCGGACGCCGGTGCGGTCGACTACGCGCCGGCCGAGATGGCAATGCCGTGCCTGATGCCGGAAGATGCGGCGCGGTTCGGCGCAAACTGGCAATGCGGCGGCGGCACCGTCTGCACGCCGCTGGCCACTGCTTCGGGCGTGCGCACCAAACTGGCGCAGTGCCTGCTGCCAAAGGACAGCGCTGACATGTTTTCCGGGCATCCTTGTCTGACCGGCTCGATCGCCAGCAATGCGGAGCAGCCTTTCAACGACCGCTACAGCATATCAGGCCAGTTCGCGGCCTTCGCTCCTGACGTTTCGCGCACCGCCTATACCTGCCGGCCACCGAAGATCGGCGTGCCTGGCGGGATCGCTTATCGCGGTTGCAACGACAAGGACCGCTCCTTCGCGGCTTTCAAGGCCGGCAAGCCGATGCCGAACGAGATCTGCGGGCTGGTCGGCGGCAAGAAATTCGACATCTGCGTGGCCACCAACAATTTCGACCAATGTCTTGGCGGCGCCGTCAATCGCGGCAACCGGCCGGCCTGTTCGGCCGATCATTTCTGCCGCGAGGACTATATGTGCCAGTCGCTGCCGCCGGACACGCCGGGCATCGGCAAAGTGAAAGGCATCGGCTTCTGCTCGCCGACCTATTTCATCTTCCAGATGCGCATCGACAACCACGCAACGCCATGGGGCAGCCCTGTCCGTGCCACGATGGGAGCGGGGTTCGGGGCGGCGGAAGAGGAGTGAGTTGCCGGCGCCTCACAGCGGGATGTTGTCGTGCTTCTTCCAGGGGTTCTGCATGTCCTTGTTGCGCAGCATGCGCAGCGCCCGGGCGATGCGGCGGCGAGTCGAGTGCGGCATGATCACCTCGTCGACATAGCCGCGCTCGGCGGCGACGAAGGGCGACAGGAAGCGATCCTCGTAAGCCTTTGTATGGGCTGCGATCTTTTCGGCATCACCGATGTCCTTGCGGTAAATGATCTCGACCGCGCCTCTGGCGCCCATCACCGCGATCTGCGCCGTTGGCCAGGCATAATTCATGTCGCCGCGCAGATGTTTTGAGGCCATCACGTCATAGGCGCCGCCATAGGCTTTGCGGGTGATGACGGTGATCTTCGGCACGGTCGCCTCGGCATAGGCGAACAGCAGTTTCGCGCCATGCTTGATCAGGCCGCCATACTCCTGCGCCGTGCCGGGCAGGAAGCCGGGGACATCGACGAAGGTGACGATCGGGATCGAAAAACAGTCGCAGAAGCGCACGAAGCGCGCCGCCTTGCGGCTGGCATCGGAATCGAGCACGCCGGCCAGCACCATCGGCTGGTTGGCGACGAAGCCCACCGTGCGGCCCTCGACGCGTCCAAAGCCGGTGACGATGTTCTTGGCAAAACTCTGCTGGATCTCGAAGAAATCGCCTTCGTCGGCGACCTTCAGGATCAGCTCCTTGATGTCGTAGGGCTTGTTGGCGTTGTCGGGAATCAGCCGGTCGAGCGACAAATCATGGTCGGTGACCGACTGGTAGCATTCGATCTCGGGAAGCTCCGATGTGTTGGAAGCCGGCAGCAGGTCGACCAGCCGGCGCATCTGCAGCAGCGCCTCGACGTCATTGTCATAGGCGCCGTCGGCGATCGACGATTTCGTCGTGTGGACGGAGGCGCCGCCGAGACTCTCGGCGGTCACCGTCTCGTTGGTCACGGTCTTCACCACATCCGGCCCGGTGACGAACATGTAGGAGGTGTCGCGCACCATGAAGATGAAGTCGGTCATGGCAGGCGAATAGACGTCGCCGCCGGCGCAAGGCCCCATGATCACGGAAATCTGCGGAATGACGCCTGAGGCCAGCACGTTGCGCTGAAAGATCTCGGCATAGCCGCCGAGTGCTGCCACGCCTTCCTGGATGCGCGCGCCGCCGGCATCGTAGAGGCCGATGATCGGCGCCCGGTTGCGCAGCGCCATCTCCTGCACCTTGATGACCTTCTCGGCATGCGCTTCCGACAGCGAGCCGCCGAACACGGTGAAATCCTTGGCGAAGAGGTAGACCGGGCGGCCGTTGACGGTGCCCCAGCCGGTGACGACGCCGTCGCCCGCGATCTTGGTCTTTTCCATGCCGAAATCGGTCGAGCGGTGCTCGACATACATGTCGAACTCCTCGAACGAGCCCTCGTCGAGAAACACCTCGATGCGTTCGCGCGCGGTGAGCTTGCCCTTCTTGTGCTGGGCGTCGATGCGCGCTTGGCCGCCGCCCATGCGGGCGATCTCGCGGCGGCGCTCGAGTTCCTTGAGAACGTCTTTCATGGTTGATCCCCGCGACGCGCGAAATTTCTTGGCAGGCATTCGCCTGATATGGCAGACTAACCCCATGAAGAACAACATAGAAATATCCGAGGATTTGAACCGCCGGATCGAAATGTTGACCTCGCGCTCGACCCTGACCCGCGATCAAATCATTGAGGATGCGCTGTCTCATGGCCGTTCTCTGGCCTGGCAGGAAAAGTGGGTCGCAGGCGTTCAGGCGGGGATCGAGGCCGCCGATCGTGGCGACTTCGCGAACGAGGAAGAGATCGCGGCCGTTCTCAACAAATACAGTCAGGCATAACGCCCTGTGCGAATTGTCTGGACCCGACACTATCTGATCGAGCTTGCATCAATCAGCGACTACATCGGCCAACACAATCCGCGGGCCGCTGCCCGAGTCGTCAATGACATTCATTCCAAGACCGCTCGGCTGTTGTCCGCCAATCCGTTCATCGGACGCATTGGTGAGATCAAAGGCACTCGGGAGCTGGTGATTTCCGGTACGCCGTACATTGTCGCATATAGGGTGAAGGACACTCAAATAGAAATTCTGTTCGTCCAACACGGTGCAAGGAAATGGCCGGATGAAGTTTGAGCGGACACTCACGAAAGCCTTGCAATAGAGGCATCAAAATTGCCACAGAACATTCCGCGTGATCATCACTACGTGCCGCAATTTTATCTGCGGAATTTTGCCACCGATCCCGAAAAGCAAAAATTAACGACAGTTGCCAAGCATGGCCATGTCGCCGTTTGGGCAAAGCGCTCCATTAAGAGTCTCGGATTCGAGCGCGACCTATATGTTTCCATGCGCGATGGTGTGCCTGTTTCCGTCGAAAACATCATCAACGAACGGATTGAAACACCGATCTCGGAGAGCGACACGTGGACCAAGCTCGTTAACGGCAGAGCAGATGCGCTAGACAAGACGGACAAGCCAATCCTGTATGCATTGATCCGGCATCTCAATGTCCGGACACCACATTATATGGCCGTCACGATGGAATTGGCGCGGCTGGCTGAGCATCAGGATAGCGCTATCCCGTTTACGAACGAAGAGCGCGAGCACTATGCCTACCTTCGCGCGAACCCGAACGAAGCGAAGGCGATGTTCAATCTGATGTCTATGTCGATAGGGTGGGCGGAGGCGGACTATCGCAAGGCCGCGCTCTCGATCTTCAGATCGCCCATCCCGCTCCGGACGCTGAGCTCGCCTGTGATGTCTATTCGGGCACCGACACATCCGGCCTTGTATCTGCCCATGCCCGGTCTCACTCCCTATCAATTGGTTCTGGCGCTCAATCCAACCACTATCGCTTGCCTTGTGCTGGGGGATTTCGATGATGCTTTTGGTAACATTGAAATGCCGATGGATTCAGCTTTAGGGTTCAATCGGCAATTCGTCGCCCAGTTCGCACTCTATGATGGCATCCGTCATTTGGTGACGAGCCGCGATGACCTTTCTGTCTACATGACGTGGGCTCCTTACTCCCTGATCGAGGATACCGAGCAGAAAATTACATACCGCCGGAAGGCGTAGCGCCAGAATTCCAGCGCTTCGAAAGTGAACCTGAAGTCATAGGGTTCGAGGAGCGCCTTCATGCTTAGAAGACCAGTTTTGCTGCGCTGCAACATGACGCCCCTTGCATTTGGCAGCGAACTGGGCCATATGCGGCGGCATAGGCGCTTGGGCCGGAACTTATCCGGCCTTCTCGACGAATGAGACTGGTTGCGTCTGTTTTCCCTCTTTCCGGTATATCGGCCCTTTTTCCGGTAAATCACAAAGCGGCGAAAAAGCCCCGTGGCATGATGCCTGCGGGCACGACAGCGCAGCCGAGTGGACGTTACTGTCCGCCCGCCTTGTCGTTCCATATCAATTTTTTCGACGGTAGGTTGCGCCCTGCCGCCATCGATGTTTGCGGCCAGAAGCCGCGTGAAAGAAGATTATTTTGACCAACGAAAACACTTTGCCCGGTAGCAACACAGCGGAACTCACCGGTTTCGCGGCACTGGGTATTACGGGTGCGCTGCTCAAGGCCACCCACAACGCCGGCTTCACCGAGCCGAAGCCAATCCAGGCCCAGGCGATCCCGCCGCAGATGGAAGGCCGTGACATTTTCGGCATCGCCCAGACCGGCTCCGGTAAGACCGCGGCCTTCGCGCTGCCGATCCTGTCGAAGATCATTGCACTCGGCACCAAGCGCCGGCCGAAAACGGCGCGTGCGCTTATCCTGGCGCCGACGCGCGAACTCGCCGTGCAGATCGAAGACACCATCAAGATCCTCGCCAAGGGCGCGCATGTCTCGACTGCGCTCGTTCTTGGCGGTGTCTCGCGCTTCAGCCAGGTGAAGAAGGTTGCGCCCGGCGTCGACATCCTGATCGCAACGCCCGGCCGGTTGACCGACCTGGTGCGTGAGGGCGACCTCGTGCTTGCCGACACCAAATGGCTGGTGCTTGACGAGGGCGACCGTATGCTCGACATGGGCTTCATCAACGACGTCAAGCGCATCGCGAAGGCAACCGCGCCCGACCGTCAGACGGTGCTGTTCTCGGCGACCATGCCCAATGAAATCGCCGAACTGGCCAAGGGTCTGCTGAAGAACCCGATCCGCGTCGAAGTCGCGCCGCAAAGCACGGCAGCGGCCGAGATCGTGCAGGGCGTCGTCTTTGCCCGCACCAAGCAGAAGCGCCAGGTGCTGTCGACGATGCTCGCCGATGAAGCGATGAAGTCCGTCATCATCTTCTCGCGCACCAAGCATGGTGCCGACAGGGTGACCAAGGACCTCGAGCGCGACGGCTTCAAGGCCGCCGTCATCCACGGCAACAAGTCGCAGAACGCCCGCCAGAAGGCGCTCAACGATTTCCGCGACGGTTCGGTGCGCATTCTGGTGGCGACCGACATCGCGGCGCGCGGCATCGACGTGCCCGGCATCAGCCATGTCGTGAATTTCGATCTGCCTGATGAAGCCGAGAGCTACGTGCACCGCATCGGCCGTACCGGCCGCAACGGCATGGACGGCATCGCGATCACGCTTTGCGATCCTTCCGAAAACAGCAAGCTGCGCCAGGTCGAGCGCATCATCCGCACCAAGCTGCCGATCGTTGCCGACCATCTCGGCAGCCCGGATCCGGTGCGCAATCCGGCTGAAAAGAACGAGCGTTTCGAGCCGGCCAATGATCGCAACGACCGCAATGGTCGTCGCGACGGCAGGCGGCCCGGTGGCGAGAACAAAGGCAACGGCTTTGGCAAGAAGCGCTTCGGCGACAAGCCTGCCTTCGCCGGCGAGCGCAAGCCTGATGGCGCCAAGTCGGCCTTCAAAGGCAACAACAAGCGCCGCTTCGGCGGCAAGCGTCCGGCGGCGCGGGCTGCGTAAGCCAGATCGCGTTGTAATCAGTCAGGCTTAGAGCCTGGCTGATTGCCGGGACAGACTAAGGAAAGGGCGGCTGAAGCGATGCTTCGGTCGCCTTTTTCGCGTCGGCTTACTTCACCACCGCTTCGATCCAGACAGCGATCCTTTGCGCCAGAAACGCCGTGGTCGATGGCGACAGCGCGTCGCCGGCAATGACGTGATTGTCCGGGTCGCCGGTGTCGTCGACCGGAACCAGTTCATGCGGCGCACCCCAGAGCCCGGCAATCTCGCGGGTGCGGTCGGCCCGCACCACTTTGTCCGAATCAGAAAAGATGAACAAAGCAGGGATGGTCGCCTTCTCCACCGGCGCGCCATAGGCAAGCTCGGTCAGCGCCTGCATCGGCAAGGTTGCTTCGATCGGATAGCGGGTGGTCCAGAATTTTTCATGCAGCGCGTTGCGCGGCACGAAGCTATGTTCCTTGCCGGCGACCAGCCTGGCGATCTGTTTGCCCCACGGCATGGTCAGGATCTCGGCGCCCGAAGCCTTGACGCCGAAGTTCGGGGAGATGAACGCAATCGCCGCCACTCCGTCCGATGCACCGGGCTGCGTTGCCGCCCAGACGGCCAGCGAGCCGCCGGTCGAAGTCGAGATGACGATCACCTTGTCGCCGATCGCCCGGCCGATGGCGAGCGCCTCCTCATAGTCGTTGATCCAGGCGTTGATGCTGCCTTGCGTCATCGCCGCGCCATCCTGCCCATGACCGGTAAGCCGTGTGTAGAAGAGATTGGCGTCAAGCTGTTCCGCCACTTCGTCAGGCAGCGGGCGGACCTCGCCCTTCGATGCGGAAAAGCCGTGGATGTAGACGATCGATAGCGGGGTCCTGGCATGCACCAACGGATCGGCCCAGACGATCTCCTTCTCCAGCCCGTCTCGGATTCCGGGGATGGCGGCTTCCGCCTTTGCCACATAGGCCTGCGGATCGTCGCCGATGAGCGAGGGATCGAAACGGATCGTGGTGTCGACGCGAACGCGCGGGCCGAACACGAAGGCCAGTGCGAGAACGGCAATAAGGCCCAGCACAGCAAGCACGATCCGTCGCCCCATCGCAGACTCCACGCAGCACTTGTCTCAACCATGGCGACGGCGGCCCGAAACGAGGAGCCCGCCAATTTCTCAGGCGTCCTATTCGATCGGCGGCTTGCGGTCGTAATGCAGAGGCCGCGCCTTCCAACTGGTCATCAGGCTGATAAACCCTCTGCACAACGGCCTCGGCAGCAGGGCGAGCAGTTTCAGCGGCCAGCTTGTCCGGCGCGGGAAATGGACTTCGAAACCGCCCGACTTGATGCCCCGCGCCATGCGGCGCGACGCACGGCTGACCGGCATCAGTCCCGGCATCGGCAGCATGTTCTTCTCGGTCAGCGGGGTGTCGATGAAGCCAGGATTGAACACCTGGATACGCACGTTCATCTTGTCGAAATCATACTTCAGCGACTCGGCCAGGATGTTGATGGCCGCCTTGGTGCCGCCATAGGCGGCCGTTGTCGGCCAGCCGAAATAGGACGTCACGGAGCCGACCAGCACGACATGGCCGCGCGCCCGCACACGCATGCGTTCGACCGCAGGCACGAGGCCGTTGATGATGCCGAAATAATTGACCTCGAAGGACCGGCGAAAGTCGTTGACGACAAGATTCTCCCCCGGCGTCGAAATGTAATTCCCAGCATTGAAGATGGCGAGCACGATGGGACCGAGCTCCTTCTCGATGGCAGCGACGGTCCTTGCCATGCGCGGCTCGTCGGTGACGTCGCAGGGAAAGGCCGTGACGCTGCCCGGCATCTGCGCGGTCTCGACGACAAGCGTGTCGATCGGATCGTCGTCGAGCGCCGTCACCGCGACGGCATAGCCCTGGGAAGCAAGATCCCTGGCCAGGGCACGGCCGATGCCGCTCGATCCGCCCGTGATCCAGGCGACGCCGTGCTTCGGGTTGGCCCGGTAGAGTGTCATGCTGCGCCCTGTCGACTTGTTGGTGCTTTGCTCTAGCGATGAAGAAATCGAATGAAAAGCTGCTTTTCAACGTCAGCCGGAAAATGAGCTGTGGCGCAAGAGGTCGGTTTCGGGAAGCGCTGACGCAACTACAGTACCGCAAATGCGACTGGACCAGACAAATTCTTGCCTTGAAACTGCAGCTTCGGGTTTCTAGGGTTTCGGCGCACCTACACAAGGAATCCTGAATGCCCCGTTCTGTGATCGACGCGATCGGCAACACGCCTTTGATCCGCCTCAACAAAGCTTCGGAACAAACCGGTTGCGAGATCCTGGGCAAGGCCGAATTCATGAATCCGGGCCAGTCGGTCAAGGATCGCGCCGGCCTGTTCATCATCCGCGACGCCGAGCAGCGTGGGCTGCTGAGGCCCGGCGGCGTCGTCGTCGAGGGAACGGCGGGCAACACCGGCATCGGGTTGACGCTGGTCGCCAAGGCGCTCGGCTATGGCACCGTCATCGTCATTCCCGACACACAGAGCCAGGAGAAGAAGGACACGATCAAGCTGCTCGGCGCCGAACTGATCGAAGTGCCTGCCGTGCCCTACAAGAACCCTAACAATTATGTGAAACTGTCGGGGCGGCTGGCCGAGCAACTGGCGCGGACCGAGCCGAACGGCGCCATCTGGGCCAACCAGTTCGACAATGTTGCCAACCGTGACGGCCATATCCGCACCACAGCGGAGGAAATCTGGAGCCAGACCGGGGGCAAGGTCGATGGCTTTGTCTCGGCGGTCGGTTCCGGCGGCACGCTGGCCGGCGTCGCCTTTGGGCTGAAGGCGAAAAGCAAGGATGTGAAGATCGCGCTGGCCGACCCTCTGGGGGCCGCGCTCTACTCCTTCTACACCAGCGGCGAGCTGAAGTCCGAAGGCAGCTCGATCACCGAAGGCATCGGGCAGGGGCGCATCACCGCCAATCTCGAAGGGTTCACGCCGGACTTTTCCTTCCAGATCCCCGATGAGGATGCGCTGCCGATCGTCTTCGACCTGATCCAAGAAGAGGGGCTTTGCGTCGGTGGCTCGACCGGTATCAACATTGCCGGCGCGATCCGCCTGGCCAGGGAATTGGGTCCCGGCCACACCATCGTGACCATTCTTTGTGACTACGGCACGCGCTATCAGTCAAAACTGTTCAACCCGGAATTCCTGCGCGAGAAGCAACTGCCGGTGCCAGGCTGGATGGAGCTGAAGAGCACAATTTCGGTGCCGTTCGAAAAGGTCGCGTGATGGCAAACAGGACGGATGCCCTGTTTCGCGACGACGCCTATCTGCGCACGGCGGATGCGAAGATCGTTGCCGTCAACGACCGCGGCGGCATCATCCTCGACCGGACGATCTTCTACGCCACTTCGGGCGGCCAACCGGGCGATACCGGTTATCTCGAACGCGCGGACGGCAGCCGCATCGCCATTGCCGCTACCCTCACCGGCGAGACCAAGGACGAGATCATCCATGTGCCGGCGCCGGAGCAAGCAGTGCCACAGGTCGGCGAGACGGTGAGGCTGGCCATCGACTGGGAACGCCGGCATCTCCTGATGCGCATGCATGCGGCTTGCCATTTGCTCACCGTCGTCTGTCCGTTTCCAATCACCGGTGCCGCCGTTTCCGAGGACGACAGCCGTGTCGACTTCGACGCTCCGGATGCCGGCTTCACCAAGGAGGACATCACCGCCGGGCTGATGGAGCTGGTGCGGGCCGATCATCCGATCTTTGTCAGGCTGATCAGTGACGAGGAACTGGCCGCCAATCCCGGCCTGGTGAAATCCAAGAACGTTCGGCCGCCGGCCGGCACCGGCAAGATCCGCCTGGTCTGTATCGGTGACAACGCCTCGGTGGACAGCCAGCCCTGCGGCGGCACCCATGTGAAGAGCACTGGCGAAGTCGGCGAAATCCACATCGGCAAGATCGAGAAGAAGGGCCGTGAAAACCGGCGCTTCCGCATCCGCTTTGGGCCGATGCCGGCAAACTGAACAGACAGTGATCGCCAAAAGGCGAGCAGGAGCACAAAATGGCCGAGGACAGCCCCTTCACCGTCGACGCAGACTGGCTGCAGCAACGTCTCGGCGAGCCGGGCCTGACGATCATCGACGCATCCTGGTATCTCCCGGCGCAGAAGCGCGATGCGCGCGGCGAGTATGATTCGGCCCACATCCCGGGCGCACGATTTCTGGATCAGGATGCGGTTTCGGGTCCGGATTCGCCCTTGCCGCATACGCTGCCGTCACCGCAGCATTTTGCCCAGTATGTCGGCGCCATGGGCGTTTCGGCCGATGACACCATCGTCGTCTACGATGGTCCGGGTTTCTTCTCGGCGCCCCGGGCGTGGTGGATGTTCAGGGTGATGGGCGTCTTCCAGACCTATATTCTGGATGGCGGCTTCGATGGCTGGAAAGCCGCCGGCAGACCGGTGACGGCTGAGCCGACGAAGATCGCGCCAAGCGTGTTTCATGCCGATTTCGACTCCGGGCGCGTCGCCAGCCTCGCCGACATGCGCCGGATCGTCGACACCAGGGCAAGCCAGATCGCCGACGCCCGTGGGCCGGGCCGCTTCACCGGCACTGAACCTGAGCCGCGCGCGGGTATCCGCTCCGGCCATATGCCTGGCGCGCGCAATCTGCCCTATTCGGCGCTGTCGGAAAATGGCGAGCTGCTGTCGAAGGACCGCCTGCGCAAGGCGATCGAGGAGGCCGGCATCGATCTGTCGAAACCTGTCGTCACCTCATGCGGCTCCGGCATTACCGCAGCGGTGGTGACGCTGGCGCTGGAAACACTTGGCCATACCAACAACAGGCTTTACGACGGCTCCTGGACGGAGTGGGGCGGGCTTTCCGACACGCCTGTCGTGACCGGCCCCGTTGTGATCGGCAAGGAATGAAGACGATGGAAAACGGCGCGCTGGAAGATATTGACGTCACGGTGACGTTTCTCGAGATGCATGTGCCGCCGGCCTATTCGCCGCCGGTGCCCTACAACCGTCAGATCGCGCTGCTGAAGACCAAGGACATTCCGCTGCATTTCTACCGCTATCTGATGGACCGGGTGGGGCGCAAATGGCACTGGGTCAATGTGCTGAGGCTGGATGACGACGAGCTTGCCGCCGGCATTCATCGCGAGGATCGCGACATCAGGGTCCTTTATCTCGACGGCGCACCCGCCGGCTTCTTCGATCTCAAGCCGCATCTGCCGGAAGAAGTCGAGCTCGCCTATTTCGGCATGATGGAACATGCGACGGGACAAGGCATCGGCCGCTGGTTCCTGGGTTCCGCGATCGCAGCCGCCTGGTCGCATGGTCCGAAGCGCGTGACGGTGCAGACCTGCACGCTCGATCATCCGGCGGCTCTGCCGCTTTACCAGAAGCTCGGCTTTGCACCGGTGGCGCAAAAGAAGGAAATCGTGCATCCGCTGCCTTTCGCCGAGCGCGCGGCCAGCGTCATGCGGCCCTAGCCGGAAGCTGACACCAGCTCGAATCTGAACCTGTCGTTCATCAGCCCTTCAGGCTGCTTTTGGCATGTTGCCCGCACCATCAATGCGGCAAAGGCCGAAGGAGACGAAGACATGCTGACCCGCCGTACACTTGCCGCCGCGCTGATCGCGGCGATTGCCATGCCAAGCCTGGCCGCAGCCCAGGCGACAACGCCTTCGGCCGCGACGATCGAGCGGAAGCTCGAGGCGGCACCGCGTGTGAAATTGCGGCCGAACGAGCGCGTCACCATCCGGGAATTCAAGCGGCGCCCGGATTTGCGCCGCATGGCCCGCTCGATCGATATCCAGTCGATCAACTTCGCCTTCGGTTCGGCGGCTATTGCCAACTCGCAATACGACAAGATCGAGACTATTGCCGACGCGCTGCGGCGAATCCTGCGCCGCGATCCCGGCGCCCGCGTGCTGATCGAGGGCCATACCGACGCCGTCGGCTCCTTCCAGTCGAACCAGGCCCTGTCCGAACAACGCGCCGCTTCGCTCAAGCGCACATTGGTGCGCGAATTTAGGGTGCCCGGCCATGCACTGGAAACCGTTGGTTACGGTGAGGAGTTTTTGCTGGTGCAGACGCAGAACGAAAACTGGCAGAATCGCCGGGTGACGCTGCGCCGCTTCGACGATTTCATCCGTTGAGTCGCAGCTCCGAATTTTAATTAGCCGGCGCCTTTGACAGGAATCTGATGAGAGCCGATCGCCGAGGGGCGATCGGCTTTTCGACATTTGGCAGGAATCGGGTGGGCGGCGAGGGTTCAAGGACATAATTTCCAATCACGACACCGGAGATTTTTCCATGACCATCCAGTTCAAAGCTTTGCCGACCGAAGCTGTCAGGACGCTGCAGCGTGGTGGCGTCGATGCTTATGGCCAAACGCCCGAGCGAAAGGTCTCAGATGGTGACGGCATGCCTTGCCGGCATTGTTTGAAGAACATAGGAGCCGGCGATGCCTATCTTGTTCTGGCATACAGGCCATTCCCGGAGCTTCAGCCCTATGCCGAAACCGGGCCGATCTTCCTGCATGCCGAGGCATGCGACCGCGCTGCCGAGAGCGAGGCGCTGCCCGAGATTCTCGAAAGCCCCGACTACATCGTGCGCGGCTATGGCAGGGATGACCGTATCGTCTATGGCAGCGGCGGCGTGGTCCCGACCGGAGACATCACCGGGCGGGCCAAGACCTTGTTGGAACGCGACGAGATCGCCTACGTCCATGTCCGCTCGGCGCGCAACAATTGCTACCAGTGCCGCATCGAGCGCGCTTGAGGCTGAGATTAGCCGCTGGGAACAGTTGTCGTACTCCCGTCGCATAATCGCGATAGAAAGCCATTGTCGATCGATTTGCCGACCGCGGATGAACCGGCGGCAAATCTCGACATCGAGGAAGCGGGGCTTTGGCTCCGCTTTTTTGTTGCCTGCGTTTGGCGCGGGGGTATTCCGCGCAACAAAAAAGCCCGCCGGCATGGCCGACGGGCTGCAACTGTTTGGCTGGAGGGCCTTTTAGTTGAACTTGTACTTCGCGCCGAGACGCACGGTCTGGAAGGACGGGGTGTCCTCGAGGATGCCGCCCAAGCCGAAGTCTTCCTTCTGATACTGCGAATAACGGTATTCCAAACCGACGGTCATATTGCTGGAAACGGCAGTTTCCAGGCCGCCACCGATCGAGAAGCCGCTTGAGCCCCAGTCGTAGATGTCTGCGCTACCGCCCGGCGCTTCCGCATGCAGATCGAAGTGCTGCCAGCTGTAACCGCCGAGCACATAGGCCAGCGTTGATTCGTTGACCTTGGCACCGATTCGAGCAAGGGCATCGAAGCCGTAATCGGCATCGCCCTTGATGGAAACGGGGCCGAGATCAAGCTTGGTCTGGATGCCGGAATAACGGGCATCCAACTGAACGCCAGCGACCCAGCTACCGAAATCATGATCATAGCCGACGCTCGCCTCACCGAACACGCCTTCCCCGCCAATGCCGTTGAGTTCGCCGCTACCGCCCAGCCCAAGATTGAGGTTTAGATCATGCACCATCGTGCCGGCACCGAGCGCACCGCCGATATAGAAGCCGGTCCAATCATAGGCCGGGGCGGCAAAGGACGTGCCGCCACCATTTTGCGCGCCGAAGCGATAGTTTGCCGCGACATGGAAGGTGTGGGTGGAAGGCTCGACATCAAGAGAGGCACCGCCAAGATCGAGTACCGACTTGTCACCGTAGTCCGCGTAACGATATTCGGTCTTCAACGTCCAGTTGCCACGCAGCACGGTTTCCATGCCAACGCCGAGCACATAGCCGCTGCGGTTCTGCGAAAATTCCAAGCCTTCCGCAGCGCCCGATCCGTCAAGTTTGAAATGCTGCCAGGTATACCCGCCGAGCACATAGCCCAACGTATTCGGATTGAGCAGGTAGCCGGCACGCAGGCCAACATCGAAGCCATAAGAGTTTGTCAGATCGACATCGCCGCCTGCAATGCTCAATGAGGGACCAATGTTGCTCAGATTTGCGTCAATGAAACCACCGAGCAGGAAACGCTCCGAAACCACGTAGTCGTAGCCTGCCGTCAATTCACCAAACACGCCATTTCCACCAAGGCCATTGAAGCCAAGGCCCGGCACGCTGAACTTGTGTACGCTGGCGCCAAAGCCGCCGCCGATGCCGACATAAGCACCGCTCCAGTTAAAGCCGGCAGCTTCTTCTACCGGCTGCACGACGTCTGCTGCGTGAGCAGCAGATATCAAAGCCACAGCAGAAACAGCACCAAGAAGAAAAGATTTCGCGGATGTGCGAATGAACATATGCCCGTACCCCATGAGTAAACCCAGAATGTCTCTAGCAGGGAACCGGCCGGCACGGGAATGACAAATATGCAACAATGATGAGCAAAGTGCCGTTGCGTCACATCTTTCCACGCCATGCTTTGCCTGAAAAACAGGCTCGCAAGAAAAAACCCGCCGGCATGGAACCGGCGGGCTGGATTGAAAGGAGCTGTTTTCGCGAAAATCAGGCGGCGAGTACCGCTTTCGGCTCGACCAGTTCGTAGCCGAGCGCCTCGGCGACTGCGCGGTTGGTGATCTTGCCCTTGTGGACATTGAGGCCGTTGCGCAGGTGATGATCGTCGACCAGCGCCTTCAGGCCCTTGTCGGCGAGCTGCAGGCCGTAGTGAAGCGTCGCGTTGTTGAGCGCGTGGGCCGACGTGACGGGCACGGCACCCGGCATGTTGGCGACGCAATAGTGGATGACGC
This sequence comes from Mesorhizobium sp. WSM1293, assembly GCF_000513875.1. Taxonomy (NCBI): domain Bacteria; kingdom Pseudomonadati; phylum Pseudomonadota; class Alphaproteobacteria; order Hyphomicrobiales; family Phyllobacteriaceae; genus Mesorhizobium; species Mesorhizobium sp. WSM1293. The sequence continues at coordinate 46,324 of NZ_AZUV01000029.1, forward strand.
CGTCGACCTCATAGGTCGGGTCGGCATGGGTGGTGGCGTGCGAGGTCTCGAAGCAGCCGCCCTGGTCGATGGCGACATCGACCAGCACCGAGCCTTTCTTCATGCCCGACAGCATTTCGCGCGAAACCAGTTTTGGCGCCGCGGCACCCGGGATCAGCACCGCGCCGACGACGATGTCGGCTGAAAAACACTCTTCTTCCAGCGCCTCGACAGTCGAGTAACGGGTGTGGACGCGGCCGGCGAAGAGATCGTCGAGCTGGCGCAATCTCGGGATCGAGCGGTCGATGATGGTGACGTCGGCGCCAAGGCCGGCCGCCATCCTGGCCGCGTGCAGGCCGACGACGCCACCGCCGAGCACGGTGACCTTGCCGGGCAGCACGCCGGGCACGCCGCCCAGCAGCACGCCGCGGCCGCCATTGGCCTTCTGCAGCGCCGTGGCGCCGGCCTGGATCGACAGGCGTCCGGCAACTTCCGACATCGGCGCCAGCAGCGGCAGGCCGCCACGGTCGTCGGTCACGGTCTCGTAGGCGATTGCGGTCACGCCGGACGCAAGCAGGCCCTTGGTCTGCTCCGGATCCGGAGCAAGGTGGAGGTAGGTATACAGGATCTGGCCTTCGCGAAGCTGCGCCCATTCGCTGGGCTGCGGCTCCTTGACCTTGACGATCATGTCCGACCTGGCGAACACCTCGGCGGCCGTCTTGGCAATCGTGGCGCCGGCGGCGCGATAGGCGTTGTCATCGGCGCCGATGCCGGCACCGGCCCCGGTCTCGACCAGCACTTCGTGGCCATGGGCGACATATTCGCGGACCGAGCCGGGGGTGAGGCCGACGCGGTATTCGTGGTTCTTGATTTCCTTGGGGCAGCCGATGCGCATTTTCTTCTCCTGATCCGGCCCTTTTGGGCTCGTTCCCTGTATGGCTGGAGTGAACCACGAATCGTTGCGCAGGTGTTTGCGAATGCGCTTGCGCCCACCGGCCGGTTTCGATAATTGTTGCGCGAAACAGCAAGATATTCGCAGGATTCACGAATAATGCCGCTCGACAGGATCGATATCGCCATTCTCGAGGCTTTGCAGAAGGATGGCAGGATACCCAATGCGGCGCTGGCCGAGAAGGTCGGCCTGTCGCAGTCGGCCTGTTCGCGCCGGCTCGACAATCTGGAGAAATCCGGAACCATTCGCGGCTACCACGCCCGGCTTTCCAATGTGGCACTTGGCCACCAGATGACGGCGATCGTGCACATATCGCTGTCGGGGCAGTTCGAGAAGACGCTGTCGGATTTCGAGGCGGCGATCAAGCGCTGCCCGAACGTGCTGTCCTGTCACCTGATGTCGGGCGAATACGACTACATCCTGCGGATCGCGGCGAAGGATCTCGTCGACTATGAGCGCATCCACAAGGAATGGCTGTCGGCGATGCCGCATGTGACCAAGATCAATTCGTCCTTTGCGCTACGCGAAATCGTCGACAGGACCGCCATGGGCATGAAGCCGGAAATGGCCTAGGCCTCCGTTACCACCCGATCCATCGGAATGTCGTGCGGCTGCGGGTAGATGGTCGCGATGCGCTGCAGCTCGTAGCCGACGCCGATGACCAGTGGCTTGAACGGCATCGCTGCCAGCGTACGGTCGAAGAAACCGCCGCCATAACCCAGGCGGTAGTTCAGGGGATCGATGCCGACGATCGGCGAGATGACGATGTCCGGCAGCACCGGATCGCCCTCGGCCGGGATCGGGATATTCCAGACACCTTTCTCCAGCCGGTCGCCTGCTTTGTAGGCGCGGAAGATCAGCGGCTGCCCCTTCTCGATGACGATGGGCAGGGCGGTGCGGCCGCCGCGTTCGTTTACGGACGCCAGCCAAGGCCGCAAATCCGGCTCGCCGCGAAACGGCCAGTAGAGACTGACCATGCGGCCGGCGATCTCGCCGATTACCGCGTCGAGGCCATCGGCGATGCGTTGCGACATTACCGTTCGCGCGTCGGCCGAAACAGCAAGACGCGCGGCGATCAGGCGTTCGCGCTCAGCCTTGCGCCAGCGTCTCACATCGGTCCAGTCGCTCGAAGGCGCACGGAATTCCGGATCGAGTTCGTGCATGAAACAGGGCGGCGAAGAATACTGCGCCGGAGCATCGTCGTCACGATCGTTGGCCATGCCTCACCTCATCGCGTGTTCGATGACGCTATACCTCGCGATACGATACAACATGTGCATTCACGACATGCAACGACGAGTCTCGGGCACTGGCCATCTGTTGTTGCATTGCACAAAAATACCTACATGCAGGACAGGCAATCTTGCTATCAAGGTGAACGAAATGAACGAAGCCAGGCATCATGTCGTCGTTGTCGGCGCGGGTTTCGGCGGCCTCGAGTTCACCCGTGCGCTTGCCGGCGCTCCCGTGCGCATCACCATGATCGACAAGCGCAACCATCACCTCTTCCAGCCGCTGCTCTACCAGGTGGCGACGACGGCGCTGGCCACCTCCGAGGTTGCCTGGCCGATCCGCCACCTCCTGCGCAAGCGCAAGGATGTGACGACGCTGCTCGCCAATGTCACCGGTGTCGACCGCGCCGGCAAGCGCGTGCTGCTCGATGACGGCAGCGCGGTCGCCTACGACACGCTGCTGCTCGCCACCGGTGCCCGCCACGCCTATTTCGGCCATGACGAATGGGAGCCGTTCGCGCCTGGCCTGAAGACGCTGGAGGACGCCACCACCATTCGGCGGCGAATTCTCCTGGCCTTCGAACAGGCCGAGCGGGAGGCTGATCCCGCCAAGCGCCAGGCGCTGCTGACCATTGCGATCGTCGGTGGCGGGCCGACCGGCGTCGAGCTTGCCGGCACCATCGTCGAGCTGGCGCATGACACGCTGCGCGGCGAGTTCCGCAACATCGACACGCGGCAGACGCGCGTGGTGCTGATCGAGGCCGGCGACCGCATTCTGGCCAATTTCGCGCCGAAACTTTCCGACTATGCCAGCAAAGCGCTCGAGCGGCTCGGCGTGACGGTCGAGCTCGGCCGGGCCGTCACGCGCTGCGACGCCGAAGGTGTCGTGTTTGGCGATAAGCAACTGGCCGTCCGAACGATCCTGTGGGCAGCCGGCGTTGCCGCTTCGCCAGCCGCTGAATGGCTGGGAGCGAAGGCGGACCGCGCGGGCAGGGTGCTGGTCGAGCCCGATCTAAGTGTGCGTGGCAGCCCGGAGATCTTCGTCATCGGCGACGCCGCTCATGTGCTGCGGCCAGACGGGCGGCCGGTTCCCGGCGTGGCGCCTTCCGCCAAGCAGGAGGGCCGACATGTTGCGGCTACCATCAAGGCCAGGCTCGGCGGCGACACGACCGCGCGTCCTTTCCACTACAGGCATGCCGGCGATCTGGCGACGATCGGCAAACGCGCCGCCGCCATCGATTTCGGCTGGATCAAGCTCACCGGCTGGCTCGCCTGGTGGCTGTGGGGAGTGGCCCACATCTATTTCCTGATCGGCTTTCGCAACCGGCTTGCTGTTTCGCTGAGCTGGCTATGGATTTACGCGACGGGGCAACGCAGCGCGCGGCTGATCACCCAGGGCGACGACGACAAGGGCTGATTTCTTCACCGGCACCGTTCATCCGCACGTCATCTGTTGCTGGTCGACTGACCTTCCGATGCACGCAACTTCTTGAATGGACTTGAGCCGATTTCGGCGCGAAGTTCGCTTCGGGGCAGGGCGTGTCACGTTGTCGATGAGGAGAAAACATGTCGCAACTGCTCCATCCCGTCTCCCGCCGCGATTTCCTCGCTGGCACCGCAGCTACAGGGGCGCTGATCGTGCTTCATCCCTTCTCCGCTCGCGCACAGGCCAACCAGGCGCATCTCCGGATCATGGAGACCACCGACATCCATGTGAACGTGCTGCCTTACGATTATTACGCCGACAAAGCGAACGACACGCTGGGCTTGTCGCGCACGGCCTCCCTGATCGACGCCGTGCGCAAGGAAGCGGTGAATTCGATGCTGATCGACAATGGCGACCTGCTGCAGGGCAATCCGATGGGCGACTACATCGCCTATGAGAAGGGCCTGAAGGACGGCGACCTGCATCCGATCATGAAGGGTATGAACCTGCTCGGCTACGAGTGCTCGACGCTGGGCAACCACGAGTTCAACTATGGCCTGTCGTTCCTGGACAAGGTGCTGGCCGGCGCCAATTTTCCCTTCGTCTGCGCCAATCTGATCCGCGGCACGGAGCTTGCCGCGAACCCGCGCGACGACAAGCTCTATCTCAAGCCCTATGTCATCCTCGACAAGAAGATCAAGGACGGTTCGGGCGCCGAGCAGCCGATCAGGATCGGCATCATCGGCTTCGTGCCGCCGCAGATCATGGTCTGGGATCTCAAGAACCTCGAAGGCAACGTCAAGACGCGCGACATCGTCGAGGCGGCCAAGGCCTGGGTGCCGCAGATGAAGGAGGCGGGCGCCGACATCGTCATTGCGCTGTCGCATTCCGGCATCGACGTGAAGCACGGCGACATGATGGAGAACGCTTCGTTCTTCGTCGCCGGCGTCGACGGCATCGACGCGGTGTTCACCGGGCACCAGCATCTGGTGTTCCCCGGCAAGAAGGATTTCCAATCGCTCGATGGTGTCGACACGCAAAAGGGCACGCTGCAGGGCAAACCCGCCGTCATGGGCGGTTTCTGGGGCTCGCATATGGGGCTGATCGACCTGATGCTGGAACGCGATGGGTCGAAATGGAAGGTCGTTTCCGCCACCTCCGAGGCGCGGCCGATCTTCGAACGCGTCGACAATAAGAACAAACCGACTGTCCCGGACGACAAGCGGATCATCGCGGCCCTTGAGCAGGACCACCAGGCAACACTGGCCTATGTGCGCCGCCCCGTTGGCAAGACCTCCGCGCCGCTCTATTCCTATTTCGCGCTGGTCGCCGACGATCCGTCGGTGCAGGTCGTCAGCCAGGCGCAGACCTGGTACCTCAGGGATATTCTGAAGAACACGCAATGGAAGGATGTGCCGCTGCTGTCGGCGGCCGCTCCGTTCAAGGCCGGCGGACGCAACGGCGCCGACTACTATACCGACGTGCCCGCCGGCGATATCGCTATCAAGAACGTCGCCGACCTCTATCTCTATCCCAACACCGTGCGTGCGGTCGAAATCACCGGTGGGCAGGTCAAGGAATGGCTGGAAATGTCGGCCGGGATCTTCAACCGGATCGAGCCAGGGAAGGCCGACCAGGCCCTCATCAACACCGATTTTCCGTCCTACAATTTCGACGTCATCGACGGCGTCACCTATAAAATAGACCTGTCGCAGCCGCCGAAATACGATGCCAAGGGCGGGCTGGCTAACGCTGGCGCCAATCGCATCGTCGACCTGAGTTTCGACGGAAAACCGATTGATCCCAAACAGAAATTCGTCGTCGCGACCAACAACTACCGGGCCGGCGGCGGCGGCAATTTCCCTGATATCAATGCCTCGAAGATCATTTACGAAGCGCCGGACACCAATCGCGACGTCATCGTCCGCTACATCGTCAGCGAAGGTACAATCAACCCGTCCGCGGACGACAACTGGTCGTTCGCGCCGCTGCCTGGAACCAGCGCCGTGTTCGAAACCGGCGCCAAGGCGAAGGATTTTATTGCGCAGGTGAAATCGCTGAAGATCGAGCCGGCAGGCGAGGGCGAGGCAGGTTTCGCGAAATACCGCATCCTGCTTTGAAGGGTGGTTTGGGTCGGCTTGAGTCCCGGCCTTATGGCGTGGATTGAGCCGGCTGGGTGAAACGTTCCTTGATGTCAGGCATGACGAGATCCAGCGCATCGGTGGAAATGCCGCCGGAATAACCGTTCGGCAGCTGCTTGATCAGTTCGGGATCGTCCAGCCCTTGCGAAAAGTCGCCGCCGGTGTACGGGCCGAGCAGATAGACGCGGCTGTCGACGCCTTGCATGCGATCGAGAAACCGGTTCGGCCAACCCCACATCCATTTCGCGATGTTGACGGGAATGAGCAAGGTACCTTTTCGGCAGGCATCTGGAACATAGCCGCTCCAGCCAAGCGCGGCATAGCGCAGAATGCATTGCGTCAGCGACGCGCGGCTCAGCGTATGCATGTCCGGCAGTGCTGCCTTGACTGCGGCAATCGGCTTGTCGCCGCCATAGACCGAGAGATAGAAGCGCTCGTTCGGCGATAGCATGGCAAGCCGTGCGGCCAGCTTTTCGCCTTCGCCCGGATCGTTGCTCTTGACGTTGATGTTGAAGCGGCGGGCCGGGAAGTGCGCCAGAACCTCATCCAGCGACGGCATCATGCCGATACCCTTGCCGCGAAACGGAAAGGTCTTGCCGCCATCCGCCGTATAGCCATAGCCGACATCGAGGGTCTTCAACTCGGCCATGGAATGGTTGCGTGTTTCTCCCTTGCCTTCCGTGCGGCAATCCAGCGTCCAGTCGTGGAAGACGGCGAAATTGCCGTCTGTCGTCGGGTGAACATCCAGTTCGAGCGCGTCAGCGTCCAGCGCGAAGGCTGCTTCCATCGAGGGGATCGTGTTTTCGAGGTAGGCATGGCGCGGCGGCAACATGCGACTGGCCGTGCACGTCTCACCCGTCATGCCTTCCCGTGCGTAGTCCTGGGCAAGGCCGCGATGGGCAAGCACTTCCGGCTTGCCGGCGGGGCGGCTCGACAACAGCGAGGTGTTGTTGAGCCAGATGCCCGCCGCGGCGACAACGATGATGCCGAAGAAGATCGTCCGTTTGCGCATCAAGTGATTTCCGATTCGTCCGTCCTGCGCGGCATCCTGCTTTGCGATCGGACTTTTTGACGGCGAGCGGGCGGCGATATCGAGATCATCCTCGATATCGCCTGGTCGGCGGCAATGAAATCGAAGAACGCGTCGACTTACGCCTTGTAGACCACCTGGCGCACGTCGATGTAGCTGGCGCGGAATCCGGCCTCGCAATAGTGCAGGTAGAACTCCCAGAGCTTCTTGAAGCGGTCGTCGAAGCCGAGCGGGACGATCTTCTCCCATGACGCCCAGAACCGGTGGCGCCATTCGGCAAGCGTGCGCGCATAGTCATCCGGAAACACGCGCTCGCGCAGATGGGCAAGGCCATGATCCTTGCCCAGTGTCTTCAGGATCGACGGTGTCGGCAGCATGCCACCCGGGAAAACATAGCGCTGGATGAAATCCGGCCTTGCGCGATATGTGTCGTAGGCGGCTTCGTTGATGGTGATGATCTGCAGGCCGGCGGTGCCGCCGGGTCTCAGGCAAGCCTTCATCTTGCCGAAAAACACCGGCCAGTATTTCTCGCCGACCGCCTCGAACATCTCGATCGAGGCGATGCGGTCATAGGTGCCGGTTTCGTCGCGATAGTCCTGCAGCTTGATGTCGACCTTGTCGGCAAGGCCAGCCTTGGCGATGCGAGCCGTTGCAAAATCGTGCTGCTCGCGGCTGATCGTCAACCCGGTGACGCGGCAGCCGATCTCGCGCGCGGCGAATTCGGCGAAGCCACCCCAGCCACAGCCGATTTCCAGCACATGGTCCTTCGGGCCGATCCCTGTGTCTTTCGCCAGCGCGCGATATTTGGCGGCCTGGGCGCTTTCCAGGTCGTTGGCGCCGGTCGTGTAGAGCGCCGAGGAATAGGTCATGCTCGGATCGAGCCATTGCTTGTAAAAGGCGTTGCCGAGGTCGTAATGCGCCGAGATATTGCGCTTCGAACCGGTGCGGGTGTTCTGGTTGAACCAGTGGCGGATGCGCTGGACGGTGTTGATCAGCCAACTGGTGCCGCCCGCGATACGCTCGCCAATGACCGAATTGACCACGAATAGCTCCAGGAAGCTGGTCACATCAGGGCTTTCCCAATCGCCGTCCATGTAGGATTCGGCTACGCCGATCGTGCCGCCGGAAAAGGCGCGGCCGGGCAAGCGCCAATTCTTCAGCACCAGTTCGGCATCTGGGCCAGGTCCCTTGCCGCCGACGAGGACGGCGCGGCCGTCCGGCAGCCTCACCTTGAGCGAACCGCGCGGCAGGTTCATCGCCGCCGACAGCACCATGCGCGCTTTCGCCGGCAGACCTTTGACGATCTCGGCGAAATTGAACTCATCGAGCCTGACCGCGTCGCTCAATGCTGCGCCAAATAGTTCCTTTTGTGCCATCTCGTGCCCCCTGGATTTCCGCGGTGTCGGGGCAGATTGCCGAGCCACGGTTCTCTTGGATCATTCGCCAGCTTCGAACGCCGTTGCCGGTCCCGGGCGCTGACCGGCTCAGTGACGGGCGGGCTCGAATGAAACACGCGCTCTTTTACCAGAGCTTTAGCGCTTCCCAGTGAATCCCTGCGGCGATCTTCCACGTCATGCGGCGAAACTTCAAGAGGCAGGCCGCAAGCGGGGCTGTGCCACGCGGAATGCTTGCGCCAGCGAGAATCCGCTTTTTTGCACAGCAAAGGCCGAGCGCGCAAAAAACGCCTATGGTCGCAGAATTGCTCGTGCGATAGATCTAGCCATGCGTTATGTAATCGCCATTGCCGCCATCGCGTTTTTCCTGATCTGGGATGGCATGTACAATCAGGGCCGCTATCTCGACACAACAGTGAGAGAGCTTAGCCATGTTGTGCGATATGTTACCGGCAGAGCTTAACTCCAGTGGCGGCAGCCGCGACATCCTAGTCGATTGACGCCAACGTCCTGCCGTCACAAAAGACCCCAGCATTTTGATCGAGGAGGCGGGGTTGATCCGGCATATCGTTTTCTTCAGCGCACGGCGAAAAGAGGATGTCGAGGCTGTGCGCACCGGCTTGCTGGCGCTCGGCAACATTCCTCATTCCAGCCTGTTCGAGGTCACGCTCAACACCAAGGTGGATCCGCTGTCGGACGAGGTCGACGTGGTCGTCTATGCGGAGTTCGCCGATGACGCCGCGCTGGCCGCCTACAAGGCGCACCCGCTCTATGCGCAGACCACCAGCAAGGTCAAACCGATGCGCGAACTGCGCTATTCCGCCGATGTCATTGCCGGAAGCTGATCGAGGCTTTGTCCCAACTGGTGCCTTTTTCGACGTCCGGTGAACTGGCGGGGGCGAAATGGCCGGGATTGCGATCAAGTCTTGAACCGATTTGCGGAATGATGCACATCGCGGCTGCATGACCCGAACCATCACTGGCACTCATCCGCTCGATCACCTGGTGCTGCCAACGCAGAGCCTTGAGGTGGCGCGAGCCCGGCTCGCCGCGCTTGGCTTCGTCGTGGCCCCGACCGGCATCCATCCCTTCGGAACGGAAAACTGCTGTGTTTTCCTGGCCGACGGCACGTATCTCGAACCGCTGGCGGTCGGCGACGAGCAGGTGGCGGCAAAGGCTATCGCGGACGGCAATGTCTTCGTCACGCGTGATCGCGCCTATCGCGACAGCAACGGCGACGAGGGGTTTTCCGCCATTGTTCTAGGTACGGGCAATGCCGATGCCGACCATGCACGCTATGTCGATGCCGGCATCTCGGCGGGAGACATGCTGGGTTTTTCGCGCGCTTTCACCGACCCAGCCGGCAAGAGCGACATCGCATCGTTCAAGCTCGCTTTCGCGGCCGGAGCCGAAGCCACGGACGCCTTCCTGTTTGCCTGCGAGCGGGTCAACGCGCCTGATGTCGACCGCGCGGCTTTGCAGGCCCACGCCAACGGCGCGACCGGAATTGTCGAGATCTTGGCGGTCAGCGATGCGCCTGGAAAGCAGCATGAGTTGATTTCTGTCACGGTGGACAATCCGGCCGCCGAAAGGCAGGGCGGCATGTTTTCCCTGCCGAATGCAGATTTGAGCGTGCTTGACCGCGCGGCTTTCACCGCGCGCTTTGGCCTGCCGGCCGGCGCGCCGACAGATCTACGCTTCGCAGCGGTGGTCTTTTCGGTTCGGAACGCCAATGTGACATCGAGGCTGCTTGCGGCCAATTCCATCCAACACGATATAGCGGGCAATGATATTGTCGTGCAGCCTGCACCCGGACAGGGCGCGGCTTTCATCTTCCGGGAGACCAAATGAACAAGCCCGTCGCGCCCAATTCAGCGGTAATTGTCGGCAATGTCGTCTTCGACAACAAGGCGGCTCTGTCGCTGATCGCCGGCCCGTGCCAGTTCGAGTCGCGTCAGCACGCTTTCGACATGGCCGGCGCGCTGAAGGAACTGACCGGCAGGCTCGGAATAGGCCTCGTCTACAAGACCAGCTACGACAAGGCCAACCGCACCTCGCTGTCGGCGACGCGCGGCGCCGGCATGGACGCGGCACTTCCCGTCTTCGACGAACTGCGCAAGGAATTTTCGCTCCCGGTGCTGACCGATGTCCACACCGAGGAGCAGTGCGCCATCGTGGCGCCGCATGTCGATGTCCTGCAGATTCCGGCTTTCCTGTCGCGCCAGACCGACATGCTGGTCGCCGCGGCGAAAACCGGCAAGGTCATCAACGTGAAGAAGGGACAGTTCCTTGCCCCCTGGGACATGAAGAACGTCGTCGCCAAGATCACCGGATCCGGCAATGCCAATGTGCTGACCACCGAGCGCGGTGCTTCTTTCGGCTACAACACGCTGGTCTCCGACATGCGCGCTTTGCCTGTCATGGCAGAGATCGGCGCGCCGGTGATCTTCGATGCGACCCATTCGGTGCAGCAGCCGGGCGGGCAGGGCAGTTCCTCGGGCGGTGAACGTCGTTTTGTCGAGACGCTGGCGCGCGCGGCCGTCGCTGTCGGCGTTGCCGGCGTCTTCATCGAGACCCATCAGGATCCTGACAACTCGACCTCTTCCGACGGCCCCAACATGCTGCCGTTGAAGGACATGCCCGCTCTACTCGAGCGGCTGATGGCATTCGACCGCATCGCCAAGGGTCTCTAGGCCGGACATATCCTCTGTCGACCGCCGATGCTTGTGGACGGCGCAAGCCGCCTGTACGCTCTACCGGCAAATGAGCGTTTTGGCAGGAGGAAGCCATGTCTGTCGCCCGCGTCACCGAAATCACATCGTCGTCGAAGAAGAGCTTTCAGGACGCCATCGAACAGGGAATTGCGCGCGCATCCAAAACGCTGAAGAACGTCGAGGGCGCCTGGATCCAGGACCAGAAGATCGTCGTCCAGGACGGCAAGATCGTTGCTTATCGCGTCAACATGAAGGTTACCTTCATCCTCGCGGAGTGATCGGTCGACGCCGAAAAAGTCGGGAACCTTCGCCCGCGCCCCTCATTGTCCAAGTATGGTTCGAAACCACAATGAGGAGCACAATCATGGCAACCCAGACTGGCCACACCCAAGCCATCGCCGCTTCGCGGGTCATCGGCACATCGGTCTACAACACCGAAGGCACAAGCATCGGCAGCATAGAGGATGTGATGCTCGACAAGATGGCGAACGGCATCATGTTCGCGGTCATCGGCTTTGGCGGCTTCCTTGGTATCGGCGAGAAATATCACGCCATTCCCTGGGCAAGCCTCGACTATGATGAGGACAAGGGCGGTTATGTCGTGCCGTTTTCCAAGGAACAACTCAGGGCGGCACCGGCCTATTCGATCAACGAACTGACCGGTGCCGATGGCGAGGCGGCGCGCGACGAATCCTACAATTATTACAAGGTCACGCCTTACTGGCATTAACAACAACGACAAAGCGGCCCCGTCGAGAGAGACGGGGCCGCTTTGGATTCCGGCTTATTCGCTGACGTGTAAGGGGGCCATCGCCTTCGGCGGCGACTGCTGATTGTCGCATGACGTCAGGAATGCCGCCGCGATTAGAAACAGACTCACGATACCGCTCAACTGAGACATGGCGAAACTCCTCCTGTTTCGCCCCGCGCGCTGCACCTTAACCGGAAGTCAGCCGACCGTACATGACTTATGATGACGGCGATTTGCGCTTCGTGAATCGTTCGGAGGCCGATGCCGCGGCAATAATTGCCAGCGGGCCGATTGCCTTTTGCAGCACTTTGGCTAAGACGTGCGGCATTCTTCAGATCAATCGAGGACATCGCAAATGACCGCCATCGTCGACATTGTCGGGCGTGAAATCCTGGACAGCCGTGGAAATCCGACCGTCGAGGTCGATGTCATTCTCGAAGACGGCTCGATGGGCCGCGCGGCGGTGCCGTCGGGTGCTTCGACCGGTGCCCACGAGGCCGTCGAACTGCGCGACGGCGGCGCCCGCTATCTCGGCAAAGGCGTGCTCAAAGCCGTCGAGGCGGTGAACGGCGAGCTGTTCGAGGCCATCGGCGGCATGGAAGCCGAAAACCAGATTCATATCGACCAGACCATGATCGAGCTCGACGGCACGCCCAACAAGAGCCGGCTTGGCGCCAACGCCATTCTCGGCGTTTCGCTGGCGGTGGCCAAGGCGGCCGCTGATGCCGCCGGCCTGCCGCTCTACCGTTATGTCGGAGGCACCAAGGCGCATCTCCTGCCGGTACCGATGATGAACATCATCAATGGCGGCGCGCATGCCGACAACCCGATCGATTTCCAGGAATTCATGATCCTGCCGATCGGCGCGCCGACGCTGCGCGAAGGTGTCCGCTGGGGTTCGGAAATCTTCCATACGCTGCGCAAGAAACTGAAGGATGCCGGCCACAACACCAATGTCGGCGACGAGGGCGGCTTTGCCCCGAACCTGAAAAGCGCTCCGGTGGCGCTCGATTTCATCATGGAATCGATCGAGCAGGCCGGCTTCAAGCCGGGCGAGGAAATCGCGCTCGGCCTCGATTGCGCCGCGACCGAGTTCTTCAAGGACGGCAACTACGTCTATGAAGGCGAGAAAAAGACGCGCGATCCCAAGGCCCAGGCCAAATACCTGGCCAAGCTTGCCGCCGACTATCCGATCATCTCGATCGAGGACGGTCTTGCCGAGGACGATTGGGAAGGCTGGAAGTACCTGACCGACCTGATCGGCAAGAAGACGCAGCTGGTTGGCGACGATTTGTTCGTCACCAACACGGCGCGGCTGCGCGACGGCATCCGCATGGGGGTTGCCAACTCGATCCTAGTTAAGGTCAACCAGATCGGCTCGCTTACGGAAACGCTCGACGCCGTCGAGACCGCGCACAAGGCCGGCTACGCCGCCGTGATGTCGCACCGCTCGGGCGAAACCGAGGATTCGACCATTGCCGATCTCGCCGTCGCCACCAATTGCGGACAGATCAAGACCGGCTCGCTGTCGCGCTCGGACCGCATGGCCAAGTATAATCAGCTGATCCGCATCGAGGAAGAGCTCGGCAAGCAGGCAAGCTACGCCGGCAAGTCGGTGGTCAAGGGCTGATCCGGAAACACCGGCTCATCGATACCGGACAAAAGGGCGGAGCATTCCCGCCCTTTTTCGTTTCGGCGCCGCCAAACAGGTCACCCGTAACCGTCCGTTAAGCACAATCGGGCGAGAAAGATCGTGAGCCGCCTGAGTTCGCGGGCTAGAGCCGGATGATCTCAGGTCTGTTCGACCTGAAATCTGAATCCGACTCTAAATCAAAGAATAGAGCATGATGTCGTCCGAAAACCGCTTCACACTTTTCGGCATCATGCTCTAGAGGAATCGGGCGATGTGGACGCGTCAGCACAAGCAGAGAAACACCGGCCGGCTGATCATTCCCTCGCTTTGCGTGGCGTTCCTGGCCTATTTCGGCTTTCATGCCTATCACGGCGAATTCGGTATCTACTCGAAATATCAGCTGGAAGCCCAGACGGTTGCGCTGCAAGGCCAGCTCGATGCGATCAAGGCGCGCCGCATGGAGCTCGAGCGCCGCGTTCGGCTGATGCATGAAGGCACGCTCGAGAAGGACATGCTCGATGAGCAGGCGCGCAAGGCGCTCAATCTGTCCCAAGCCGACGAAATCACCATTATGTTGCCGGCCTCGGCGAAATAACTGATTTCAAGTTAATCACCAATATTTTCAATGATTTTAATCGCTTAGGCGCATGCCAGCTATGCAAATTCGGCATGGCGCAACGCTTTGACGCGTGTTAGCCTCCCTAAAATCGGTGGGGAGGAGCTGATCTCCCCAGAGCAGATTTCATCCTGCTCTAATGTCCACGAAGAGACGCCAACAGGGAGTGATGCATGGCCACCGCCGCCAGAAAAGCGCCTGCCAAATCCAAATCCGACGGCAAATCGGGGCTTTCGGCCCCCAAACCTGTCGAATTCACCAAGGACGAAGAGCTTGCCGCTTACCGGCACATGCTGCTCATCCGTCGTTTCGAGGAAAAGGCCGGCCAGCTCTACGGCATGGGTTTCATCGGCGGCTTCTGCCACCTCTATATCGGCCAGGAAGCGGTCGTCACCGGCATGAAGATGGCGCTGATCGACGGCGATCAGATGATCACCGCCTATCGCGACCACGGCCACATGCTGGCGATGGAGCTGTCGCCGCGCGGCGTCATGGCCGAGCTGACCGGGCGTCGCGGCGGCCTGTCACGGGGCAAGGGTGGCTCCATGCACATGTTCTCCAAGGAAAAGCACTTTTATGGCGGCCACGGCATCGTCGGCGCGCAGGTGTCGCTCGGCACGGGCTTGGCCTTCGCCAACCGCTACCGCGACAACAACAATGTCTCGCTGACCTATTTCGGCGACGGTGCGGCCAACCAGGGCCAGGTCTATGAAAGCTTCAACATGGCCTCGCTGTGGAAGCTGCCGGTGATCTACATCATCGAGAACAACCGGTATGCCATGGGCACCTCGGTGTCGCGCTCTTCGGCGGAAACCAATTTTTCGCACCGTGGCGCTTCGTTCAAGATTCCCGGCATCCAGGTCGACGGCATGGACGTGCGCGCCGTCAAGGCCGCCGGCGACCAGGCGACCGAATGGTGCCGCGCCGGCAACGGACCGATCATTCTCGAAATGCAGACCTACCGCTATCGCGGTCACTCGATGTCCGATCCGGCGAAATACCGCTCGAAGGAAGAAGTGCAGAAGATGCGCTCCGACCATGACCCGATCGAACAGGTCAAGGCGCGGCTGATCGAGAAGAAGTGGGCAACCGAGGACGAGCTTAAGACCATCGACAAGGAGGTCCGCGACATCGTCGCTGACGCCGCCGAATTTGCCCAGAACGATGCAGAGCCGGATCCGTCCGAGCTCTGGACCGATATCGTATTGTAACGGGAGGGCAAGGACATGCCGATCGAAATTCTCATGCCCGCTCTCTCGCCGACCATGGAAGAGGGCAATCTTTCCAAGTGGTTGAAGAATGAGGGCGACAAGGTCGTCGCCGGCGACGTCATCGCCGAGATCGAAACCGACAAGGCGACGATGGAAGTCGAGGCCGTCGACGAAGGCACGCTTGGCAAGATCCTGATCGCCGCCGGCACCGAAGGCGTCAAGGTCAACACACCGATTGCCGTTTTGCTGCAGGACGGCGAAAGTGCCGGCGATATCGGCAAGTCCTCGGCTCCCGCCAAGGCGGAAGCACCGGCAAAGGCAGAGGCTCCAGCCGCGGCGGAGGACAAGGCGGAGGCCGCAAAACCGGCTGCCGCGCCGGTGGCTGCTGCACCGAAGACGGAAATCGCCGCCGATCCGGACATTCCGGCCGGCACGGAGATGGTCTCGACCACGGTGCGCGAAGCGCTGCGCGATGCGATGGCCGAGGAAATGCGCCGCGACGGCGATGTCTTCGTCATGGGCGAGGAGGTCGCCGAATACCAGGGCGCCTACAAGATCACGCAAGGGCTGCTGCAGGAATTCGGGCCGCGGCGCGTCGTCGACACGCCGATCACCGAGCATGGCTTTGCCGGCGTCGGCGTCGGCGCGGCGATGGCCGGCCTGAAGCCGATCGTCGAGTTCATGACCTTCAACTTCGCCATGCAGGCGATCGACCAGATCATCAACTCCGCCGCCAAGACGCTCTACATGTCTGGCGGCCAGATGGGTGCGCCGATCGTTTTCCGTGGACCGAACGGCGCCGCCGCACGCGTCGCCGCACAGCACTCACAGTGCTATGCCGCCTGGTATAGCCACATTCCGGGCCTGAAAGTGGTGATGCCCTACACCGCCGCCGACGCCAAGGGCTTGTTGAAGGCGGCGATCCGCGATCCCAATCCGATCATCTTCCTCGAGAATGAGATCCTCTATGGCCAGTCCTTCGACGTGCCGAAGCTGGATGATTTCGTGCTGCCGATCGGCAAGGCGCGCATCCACAAGACCGGCAAGGACGTCACCATCGTCTCTTTCGGCATCGGCATGACCTATGCGGTCAAGGCGGAAGCCGAGCTGCGCGGCTTGGGCATCGATGCCGAGATCATCGACTTGCGCACGATCCGGCCGCTCGATCTCGACACCATCATCGCCTCGGTCAAGAAGACCAACCGGCTGATCGTTGTCGAAGAGGGATATCCGCAGAACTCGGTCGGCGACCATATCGCCAACCAGGTGTCGCAGCGCGCCTTCGATTTCCTCGACGCGCCGATCATCACCATCGCCGGCAAGGATGTGCCGATGCCCTATGCCGCCAACCTCGAGAAACTGGCTTTGCCGAACGTCGGCGAAGTCATCGAGGCGGTCAAAGCCGTCACATATCGCTGAACCGGGCGGGAGGACAAAAATGCCAATCAACATCACCATGCCGGCCCTGTCGCCCACGATGGAAGAGGGCAATCTGTCCAAGTGGCTCGTCAAGGAAGGCGACAAGGTTTCGCCGGGCGATGTCATTGCCGAGATCGAGACCGACAAGGCGACGATGGAAGTCGAGGCTGTCGATGAGGGCACGGTCGCAAAGCTCGTCGTTCCCGCCGGCACCGAAGGCGTCAAGGTCAACGCTCTGATCGCCGTGCTCGCTGCCGAAGGTGAGGATGCAGGTGCTGCCGCGAAAAGCGGGGGCGATGCTGCTCCAGCGAAAGCCGAGGCCAAGCAGGACAAGGCGCCAATCTCCCCACCCGTGGGGGAGATGTCGACGAAGTCGACAGAGGGGGGCGCTGTCCCGCCGTCCTCTCAGCGCGAGACGCCCCCCTCTGGCCT
The DNA here is from genome assembly GCF_000513875.1 of Mesorhizobium sp. WSM1293. Lineage (NCBI taxonomy): Bacteria > Pseudomonadati > Pseudomonadota > Alphaproteobacteria > Hyphomicrobiales > Phyllobacteriaceae > Mesorhizobium > Mesorhizobium sp. WSM1293. Next base: position 63,254 of record NZ_AZUV01000029.1, read on the forward strand.
GCCGGCCATCTCTCCCACAAGGGGGGAGATCAGCCAGTCGCCGGAAGGACGCACCTTCGCGTCGCCGCTCGCACGTCGCATAGCCAAGGAAGCCGGTGTCGATGTGTCTGCCGTGACCGGCACCGGCCCGCATGGCCGGGTGGTGAGGGCCGATGTCGACGCGGCCATTGCCGGTGGCGGCGCCCAGACGGCGCCTGCCGCCAAGGCTCCGGCTGGCGTGCCGGCTGCTGCTCCTGCCGCACCGGTAAAGGCGATGTCGGACGATCAGGTCCTGAAACTGTTCGAACAGGGCTCCTACGACCTTGTCCCGCATGACAATATGCGCAAGACCATTGCGCGCCGCCTGGTCGAGGCCAAGACCACCATTCCGCATTTCTACCTGACGCTCGACTGCGAGCTCGATGCGCTGCTGGCGCTGCGCACGCAGATCAATGCGGCAGCCCCGGTGAAGAAGACCGACAAGGGTGATGCTCCGGCCTANAAGCTGTCGGTCAACGATATGGTNATCAAGGCGATGGCGATGGCGCTGAAGGCGGTGCCCGATGCCAATGCCTCGTGGACCGAAAGCGCCATGGTCAAGCACAGGCACGCCGATGTCGGCGTTGCCGTGTCGATCCCCGGCGGGCTGATCACACCGATCATCCGCAAAGCCGACGAAAAGACGCTGTCCACCATCTCCAACGAGATGAAGGACCTCGCCAGTCGCGCCCGCAGCCG
>NZ_AZUV01000030.1:0-63206 GCF_000513875.1 Mesorhizobium sp. WSM1293
TACCGGACGCAAATCATAATCGAGGACGGCACGGCCCGAGCGATCACCCGAAGGGGCTACGACTGGTCATTGACGTACAAGACGATAGTCGAGGCGGCGGCAACCCTTTCCCCCAAGTCGGCAATCATCGACGGCGAGGCAATCGTCCTCAACGGGAAGGGCGTGTCGGATTTCCANTCGCTGCGGTCCGCGATGCGATGGGCGCCGGATCGGATTATCTTCGTCGCCTTCGATCTACTGCACCTGGACGGGGTCAACCTGCGCCCAGCACCTCTGCTGGAACGTCGGGAAAAGCTGCTCGAACTCGTCGGGCCTGCCAAGGGCGTGATCCAGTACAGTCATCATGTGCATGGCGGCGGGGCCGACTTCTACGCCGCGGCAGGCGAGACGGGCTGTTTCCGTTCGGACCTTTCCGCTAAGAGCGGGCATGTGCAAGCATCAAGAATTATCAATAGTTAGCGGAACCTAATATCGCGCCGAATCTTGTGCCGAGATGAGCGCGCGCGGAATCAACTTTCTCCATGGATGACGAACAACGTTCCGGAGACGACCAAGGCCGACGTTATTGCCGTTGATGAACTCACGCATAAGCTTATAGCCGACGCCAGGTCCTTGGGGATCAAACGGGAAGAAATAGACGAGGAGGTCGACAGCCTCTATCGCACTATCCTCGATGCCATCGTCCACTATGATCCTGGCTTGGCCGAATGACCGCTCGCGGCCGCAACTTCCTCAGCGATTGGATCGCGAGCCATCTGCCGGTTACCACAACCGGCGACCCAATCGCCGCCAGCGACCTTGCGGACCAGATGATGGACGCCGCCCGAGATGCTGGAATCAAGCCTACCGAGATTTATGAAGAGGTCTGGAGCGTATCCGAAGTAATGTTCGAGGCGATACGAAAACGCCCGAGGCGCCTCGCGACTTTATAGCAGGTTATTCTCCAAGCAGCCGAACGCAGTGGGCACGGATTTCCGGCATGCGGTTACACCTAGACTTTAGATTTCCGCCAGCCAGCCCACCAAGCTTGCCATTGGGAGCAAAACCACCGCTCTCCCTTGGCTGGGCTGACGACCGTCTCGTTGTAGTATCGCTGGCCGGGCAGGTGATAAATGCGCTCGCCTGTCTCGACGCTGATATTGCCCTTGATGATGCATCCATCCGGCGCGCGCGCTGTGAAATCGCCCTGTCGGTGCACGGTAGGAAGGCGATGTTGGTCAATCTGCGGCAGGAAGTAGCCGGCGGTTGCAACGCCGCAGAGCAACGCCGGAATTAGCGCCCGCTGCTCTAGCAACGAACGTCTACGCCGCCTTCTAGACTTAGACGCCTTCTGCCCCTGTAGGCTCCCCCTCTCCCCAACGGGAGAATGCGACTCTTGGGGGCTAGAGTCCAGAACCGGCCTGTTTCACCGGCCACAGCGCGCCGGAGACTTTTCAATTGATTGGCGCCGACGCCGATCCAAGGGTCTTTTGTGGTGTAACCCACTTGTAACCAAATTGGTTACAAGTTAAGCTGTTGTGGTTACAAAGTAATTCCTGCCACAGAGACCAAAATGCCCTTCTACTTCTACTGCAACGACTGCCTCGCACCCTGCCGCTGCCACGATTCCGAGCTTTGCGCCGGATGCCGCGAGCGCCGCGCCGACAGCATAGCGGCCGAAGAAGCCGACTTCGCTTTCGATCTCATCGAATCCAGCGAGGGAGGAGCAATGCCAGCCAGAGCATAGCCCGAGAACACAATCCCTTTTGAAACCTCGGCGGGAGTCGTCCCGCCGACCGTCCATACCCCCTACCACAGAGACCCCAGACCATGACCAAGCCAACCGAATACGAGTTCACCCTGCCGGACGGCAGCAAGCGCTACGAGATCGTGATCGATCGCAAAGATGTCTTCGTCTTCCAGAAGATGCAGCGCGCCGTCAGCGCCAAGCCGGTCGAGGCGAAGCAATGAACGCGCTGATCCCGCGCAACACCGTCGAGCAGATCGTGGCCTATCGCGATGCAGCGGTGGCTGCCTATCACGGCGCGTTCGCTTCGATCGAGCAGGCCGATCGAGAGTTGAAGAAGGCCGCGTCGCTCTGGAAAGCGGCCGCCGGCGATCATGCCTCCTCTCGATACGGAGAGCGCGACAACCGTGAGGTAAGGGCTTTCTTCGAAGCCGTCGACCTGCCCGACGCTGAGCAATGGAAGCGCACGGCAATCCGCCTGATCGACATTTCGTGTTGGAACTATCTGGTCAAAATGACCGACCTCGAAATCCTCATGGACAAGCAGGCCAAGGACGAGCTGCGCGACACGTTGAAGTGGGTGCCGGAGCGCTACGACCACCGCCATGGCGACGGCAAGGCGCTGGTCAATCTCGACGAGATCATGGGGATTCCGCCGGTCACGGTCGACAACGTTTATGCCACCATCGACAAGTGGGCCGGCGAATCCGAGATGATCTTCCGGCGCGGCATCGCCACTGCATTCTCGAAGCTCGACCGGCGTTTCCGCTCGCATGACGGTTTCAAGGTCGGTAGCCGAATGATCCTGACCTATGCCTTCGACCGCGACCATGGGCACGTGTCCTATGGTGGCACGTGGGACACCGTGCGCGACATCGAGCGCACCTTCTCGGTCCTCGACGGCAAGAAGCCGTCGTACAACAGCATCGAGAACGTGGTGCGCGCCGAGCGCAAAGGCTTTCAGCCCCAGCAGTCGGAGCATCACGGCGAATATTTCAGGATCCTCGCCTACAAGAACGGCAACGCCCATCTCTGGTTTACCCGCGACGACCTTGTCGTGAAGGTCAACAAGATGCTCGCCGAATACTACGGCGAGGTGATCGGCGACGGGCAGACGCAAGAGCCCGATGACCTGTTCCGCAACCGGAAGACCACGCCTGCGCGGAACTTCGGATTCTTCCCGACACCGGACGGCGCGGCCGAGGAAGTGCTTAAGGGCGTGCCCCTGTTGCAGCCGATCGAGAAGCCGCGGCTGACCGTCCTCGAGCCCAGCGCCGGCACGGGCAATCTGGCGCGGCGCTGCGTCTCCAGCATCAAGGACTTTTCCGACCATTACGGCTATGGCCAAGCCGACCGGATGGACAGGTGGCGCAAGGAATACCGCTTCGACAACCAGGTCGATTGCGTAGAGATGCAGGGGCCGTTGGCCGCCGCGCTCCAGGCACAGGGCATCTATCGCAAGGTGTACGCCGCCGACTTCCTGTCGCTGCGCCCATCAGTCACCGGGCTTTACGATCGGATTGTGATGAACCCGCCCTTCGACATGGAGCGCGATATCGATCACGTCGTGCACGCCCTGGGTTTCCTCAAAGACGACGGTCGCCTTGCCGCCATTATGTCAGCCGGAACCGAGTTCCGCGAGACCCGCAAGGCCATCGCCTTCCGCGCGCTGATCGAGAAGCTGAACGGCAGTTTTCACGATCTGCCTCACGGCTCTTTCGCCGAAGTCGGGACCTACGTGAACACAGTCACCGTGAAGGTCTGGAAGAACGGCCGCCGAAATCACTTTTAGGTTGACCCAATTGTAACCATTTTGGTTACAATATAGATCATAGTTGGCACCACGGAGACTTGCCCCATGATTCCCCTACGAACCCCACCCGAAAGCGAGGAGGACCGGCGGCGCCGGCTTCCTTCCATCACGCAGGCCCTCGATATGTGGTCCTCGTGGCACTGCGACTGGTCGCCTCTCGGAGCCACCGGCATTTACAGCCTAGACATGCAGCTCGGCGACGCGTTTCGCCATCTGCTCTACCGGCCCGTGCTGCGCGACAGGCTGGCATGGATTGAACGCCAGCTGCGCCGGCCGCGTCGCCGCGATCGGGACGACCGCTACCAGGCCGAGCTGATGAAATGGTGGCTCGACCTTTTCGAAGTCGAGCAGGCGCCCGTCATCGATCGGCGTTCGAGCGCCAGGAGGTTGCAATGCGCTTTATCCTGATCGACGCCGGCATCCGCAAGGTCTTCGACATGATGACCCCGCACCGCATAGACCAGAATTTCATCGCTCGAACCCTGCGCCGCGATACCGTGGAGCGCGTCGAATTGGCCGATGATCTCGATCTGTGGGTGTCATCCGAGCCGGTGAGACAACGGTTCCGGTTCTTCGCCGACGGCCCGGAATATGTCGGGAGCGGCATGCTCACCGGTCGCACTTGGCTCGGCGACTTCAAGAGCTTGCCGCGCTGGCTGACCTATGAGGCAATCAACGGCTGGGTGGCCTGGCCGCGCTGCTACGACGTCCCCCAGGCACGCCGGAAAATACAACGGCCGACCGGGTTGCCCCTGATCGGCCTGCCTCTCGACCCCTACCACAGAGTCTTGCCCGAAAGCGCGAGAGATAACCTCTACCTAATGCAGATGTATGGCTAGAGCAACGCACCATAACGGCACCAGATGGGTCTATTTTGGTTGCTGCAGAAGTTCCAAAAAATTTACAATCGGACCTGTCCAAACCCCTACCACGGAAGGCGACTCGATGCGCATTTTTACCTCAAGCTGGTTCACCCCCCTGCCCAGCACCATCCAGAAAATCGGCGTTTCCAGGGGAACACCGCGAGGCTACCCCGCCGGCTATCGCAAGATGCCGGAGCTGGCTCCAGGCGAATGGTTCAAGACCGCCAGCGAACGCGATTATAAGCAGCTCTATTTCGAAAGCCTCGCCAAGCTTGATCCCGGCCGGATCGTCGCCAAGATGGAGGATCTCTCGGCCGGCAAGGATTGCGCGCTGCTCTGCTACGAGGCCCCGAGCGACAACCAGTATTGCCATCGCGCCTACATCTCGGTGTGGCTGAAAGAAAAGCTCGGACTCGAGGTTTTCGAATATGGCCTGGAGGCCCAGGGTTGCGCGTGGCAGCATCCCAAGCTGCCGGCGCAATACCGCTTGCGCGAGCCGCCTCAGCCTCTCCAGGTGGCCCCCTACCTCGGCGCAATGGCACCCGACGCCCAAGGCCGCACCTGGACCGTGATTGGCATCAATCCAGAGCAGGTCGACCAGGCGCTGGTGCAGTCGGAAGACGACAAGCGCTCGATCTCCGTGGAAGTCCTGCAGAGCCGGTTCCAGCCGATAAGCTGATGACCTGCGAAGTGATTGAATTTATTGGCTTTTTCTGTTGGTGCCACTTGTAACCGATTTGGTTACAAGCTAAGTTATTGAAGTAGCTTAGAAATCTGGACCAATGTCGCAAAGCCGCTTCCTTTCACCACTGCAGTCTTTGTCAGAACAACCCGACGAATGCGGGCTGGCAACTGGTGACTTCTCGCTCATTCATCCGGCGGCCGAAAGCCGCTCGGGAGCGCGGGCCGGGCTTAGCACAGCCGCATGCGCGACTTCGTCATCCCCTACCACGGAGAAAGCCATGACCACACAACAACGCCTCGCCCATGGAACCCGCGTCATCGATCGCGACGGCTTCATCGGCTCCATCTGCAACACGACCGACCACGACGGTTCGTTCTGGTACGACGTCCGATTTGAGCGCGGGGACGCGGTTCGCTACCCTCGCGACTTGCGCGTCGTCATCGACGACTTTCCCGCATACGCGATCGTCGACGACAAAGATCGGAAGTACCTCGATGGCGAGACGATCGCCGTCCCCTTCAAGTCGGCCCGGCATGGGATTTTGTACAGCTTTTATCAATTGGGCTCGGTCGCAGCATACGCAGTCAAGAACGGCGATGACGTCGAGGCAGCCATCGCGAGAGCCCGGTCGCTAGGCCACAAACTGCATTACGCGTTTGGGCTGGCGACCTCGCTGACGGCATGGGAGCGGCCGAAGGAGATCGTGCCCGGCTTCGATATCGGAGACACGATCCGTTTCGCAGGCAAGCTATTCAGGATCGAGCGCGCCCCAAATCAGAATATCGGGCTTGTTGAAGTCGAGCCGGTGTCGGCATGACGGCGGCCCGGTTCCACAACGCCCTGCGCATCCTTCTCGGCCTGGACGGCTATGACCTGATGAACGCCGGCGTCGCCGACCAGAATTGGGGAACGCCAGAGGCGTCAGAGCGCGACCAGATGGGCGCATTCCTGGAGGATCCTGCCCGGGAAGCGCTCCGCATGCCAGATGCGAATTTCGACCGGCTCATGGAGCTAGTCGAGAGCCGCCAGCCGCCGGCGCCGGCCGCCACAGATCGCCCCGGCGATCAGGCCTCCGTCTATGCCGAAGAGACCGGCATCGACTACGCGACCGCGCTTGTTCACTGCAACATGGATTGAGAGAGCTATTGGCAAACAACAAAACGTTACGCGCACCTAATAGACGGCCGGGCCAGGACGGCAGTAGACCTGATCGCGTCAGGCGTCCGTAATGAAGATACAGCGGGCATCGATCAACAGCAGAGAAAGTGCTCTATCGCCATGAAACTCATGAAACTCCCAGCTCTTCTCCCCGCCAGCCTTCTGGTACTGGTGCTTGCATCGTCAGCGCACGCGGACTCTTGCCCATACCGACTGCGTTTCAATTTCGGCGCAGACGCCACCGGCAGCGGCATGGCCCACAGCGGCCAAAAATGTGTATTCCCCATCTTCGTCCATGGCTCTGGCAGCAACTCAAGTATGAAAATCATTTCCGCGGCTGAGCATGGCGTCGCCACAGCGCCGAACCGCTCAAGCATCACCTATCATTCCCAAAGCGGCTACAAGGGTGCCGACACCTTTGTTTTCGCCGTTACGGGCAAAAACGCCGAGCGCTCTGGTACCTCGAAGATTACCATGAATATCACGGTTGATTAAACCGGGGTGCGATCAACGCGAATTTCACTGCGCTGTTAGAGAAAAGAGGCGGCCCGTTGCCGCCTCTGATCGGCTCCCCAACCATCACCCCTTTTTCTGGGCGCCATCGTGGAGAACATTTCCTTGTAACCCACTTGTAACCGTATTGGTTACAAGCTAAGTTATTGTTGTTACAAGGAAACTTCCCTACCACGGAGACCAGGCCCATGAAAAAGCGCATCCCCCTCGACCAGGTTATCCCTAACCCCGAACAGCCGCGCAAACACTTCGACCCGATCAAGCTTCGCGAGCTGGGGGAATCGATCCGGGAGCGCGGCCTTATCCAAGCCATCACGGTTCGCCCGATCGACGGCAAATTCATGATCGTGGGTGGTGAGCGCCGCTGGCGCGCTCACCAGATGATCGAGGCGGCCGACATTCTCTGCGAGGTCGTCAAGATCGACGACAACGAAATGGCGCTGCAGGCGATCGTGGAAAACCTAGCCCGTGCCGACATCAAGGCGATGGAAGAGGCCCGCGCGTTTCAGGCGATGCTTGACCGCGGCTGGACGATCGAGAAGCTGGCGAAGGATATCGGCGTGCAGCCGGCGCGCATCACTGCCCGCACGGCGCTGCTCAATCTGGACGAGACCATCCAGTCTCTGGTCGACAGCAACCAGTTCCCGCTCGGACACGCAAACTATCTGGTCGACCTTCCCAAGCACGACCAGATGCAGATCGTGAAACTGTTCACGAGTGGGAAGCTGAAAGACTGGTCGGGCGTCCGCGCTGCCGCGCAATCGGTCCGCGACCGCATCGAGCAGGGCGGCATGTTCGACGACAGCATGCCCGAGCCGTCGAAGGACGATATCGCAGCCATGAGCAGGATGGAGAGGACGGTCGAGCGGATCATCACCGCGATTTCCGGCGGCTTCAAAGACGGCGAGTGCGTCGCGCTGAAATCGGTCGACCCGACCAAGGCCGACAAATGGGCCGACACGCTGGCGGCAGCCTCGCGCACGATCCGCACCATGGAGGCTCAGCTGCGCCAGGCACATGCCCGCTCGGTGCTGATGTAGATGCCGTCAACTCCTGACAACCAAGGGTTAGCAGTTGATAACAAATCAGAACGTTTACCGATCATTTCGTGAACGGACGCCCGTCGTAGCCGAGCCGCACAACTCACAGCGACGTGTTAGGTTGAACTTTGAGAACCCGCACCGCCGGCACCCGTGCCTGCGGCTGTGGTAGGGAGGGGCAGCGGATTGGTCTCCGCTGCCCCATTTTTTTGTCGAGTGTAGAGGCACCGCCAGCGCGCGTCAGTCGCCGGCCTTCCCGTCACTCATGCGACGGTCGTATCGCTCGTCCTTGCCCGCCTCCGACGGCGCAGTGTTCCCTTTTGAGAGTTCCCTATCTCGCAGCTTGGCGCAACGCTCACAGCACTGCGAGTTGATCTCCGGCGACAGCCAGCCCGCCGGCGCGTCCTGGGCACCGCAAAGCGAGCGAGCGAGTCCAACTCCAATGCGGCGAAAATAGTGAGGAGTCCCGGCGACGCCCCTCTTTGCCCACCCCTCGGTGAAACCTTTTTTGTCAGTCATGGCTATCGATGCTCCACCGGAATCATCCGGCCCTTTCGAAAGATGCGCTCGGCCGCGTCGCGGGCGCTGGTGATGGTCTCGCCATCGCGCCGCAAATGCCCATTGAAGTAGCGCAACAGGTTCTCAGTGACGGCCTTCCACGCCTCCAGCTCGGTCGGGAAGACTCGAGGCGCACCACAGGGGCCAAGCACCGGCTCCGCTCGGCCATCCTCGGCGAAGCGCAGCATGGCGTGATGACCGCCCACGACCGGCGTGGTGAAGCCCGCGAAATGGTTCAAAGCATGCTCTCCTGGCGGACAGAGTTCGGGTGTGGGGGAACGATCTTTCGATCGGCGAAGATGGGCTCGTCAGCCTCGGCGAAGGTGCGGGCGCGGAGCTGCTTGCAGACGGCGCGCTCGATCTCTCGGCCGTTCATCAGCTGGGAGAGGTCTTTCGCCAGCTTCGACCCGGACGTCTTTGACGTGCAGGCGATGCGGTGCTCGCCGGCAACCGCGCGGATCTCGTCGCTCCAGAGCAGGTGGATCATCCGGTGATACCAAGGCACCTGCGCAGAGAAGGGTGCGCGCCAGTGGCGCCCGCTGGTCAGCACCGGCTCGGGATAGGTCCAGAGGTCGTAGAGGCGACGGCTTACGCCCGAAAGAGTCGCGTCGAGCTTGCTCGGAATCGTCGTGCGATAGCCATGCTTCGGGTGCGGCTCCGACATGCCGGGGCTCGTCGTCCATTTCGAGTGCGCGGCGATGATCAGGCCGTGGCAGCAAGGCCCGAAGAACTTCACCTGGTCGGACAGCCGCGAGAGGGTGTCGCGCTCGGATTTGATCTCGCAAATCCAGATCCTGTCAGGCTGCACCGCGACGACGTCGGCGCGAGCTGCGCCGCCCTCCACGTTCATCTCGTGAATGATCCTGGCATCGGGCCACAGCTCGCGGAATCGCGCGACGACCTTCTGGCGGATTTCGATCTCAGCGAGGGAGCGGGTGTGCTTCATGCGGCAGCTCCCGGCTGATAGTCCTTCCAGTCAACGCGATTGATGACCGTCGGACCGGCATATTCGCCGACGAGGTTCTGCTCCCAGACGAACCAAGCCGTATTCATCCGGCTATTGGCCTCGTTTCCGTCCCAGCCGTCGCGATGCATCATTGGCAGGCGGCGGGAGAAGACGTGCACGCGCGCCGGCATGCACTCGTCCATGGCGTAGTTGCGGTCCGGATCGTCGAAGCCGCAGAGGAAATTCAGGTTGAGCAGCAGCGCCATTTTCGGCGGCCGATGCACGCGCAGCGCGTGCGCGACGAAAGCGTTGAGTACCGAGCCGTAGGGCGGGTTGGTGGCGATATCGTCGCAGTCGTCGCCTGCCTCACTGGTGACGAAGTCCTGCACGGTCTGCAGGACGCCATGGCGATCGTGCGTGCCATAGTCGACGAGGTCGGAGAGTACGACGTCATAGCCGGCAGCCTCCAGCATGCTCGAGATCGCGCCTCGGCCGCACGCCGGTTCCTTGACGCGCGCGCCGAAGGTCTCCAGCGCCAGGAGCGTGTGCATGGCTTCCGGACAGGTCTCGTAGAGATTGTTGCCGCGCTCGGCGGCGCTGGCGCTGTCCGTGCCGATCGCCACGCGCAGGTTGGCCCGACTCGGCTCGAGTCCAACAGCGACGCGGCCGGCGATGGCACGTTCCACGATGCCAGGATCTCGGCGTTCCGCGTCGGCCAGCTTGCGCGCCTCGTGGATTTCCCGTCGCGTCAGTCCTGCCTCGGCCGCTGTAAAACCGTTCTCAGATGGAACGGTTTTCTTCGGTCGCCCGCCCTTCGACGCCTCGCCCGATTCCTGAGCGGCCGACCATTCGGTGGCGATTGCGATCTTGGCGCGAGTCTCGATCAGCAGGGCGTCGGCCTGGAGCCGCCGCGCCTTGGTTATCAGGTGTTCGCCGGCGTGGAAGCGCGTGGCATAGCTGCCTGCCGCCTTCGCCTGGTCATAGGCGCCGGAGGCCAACATGCGAGCCGAGGCGACGTCGCCGTCGTCGAACAGCATTCGGGCTCGCTCGATGACCTGAGCGAGTCCGGAGGCGTCAAAGGGGACAACGGCATCCATGGCTTATGCCATTTCCGCCAGCTTGGCCCGGGCGGGATCGAGCACCTCGAGTGTCGTCCTGATCTGGTGAAGATCGGCGTCGGTCTCTTGGTGGCAATTGTCGCGCACGAGTTTCGCCTGAGCGATGACGCGCTCGAACTCAACCGTCGCGGCAGCCTTGACCGCCTCCAGCTCGGTTTCCTTGGTGCGCATCTGATCGACAAGACGTTTCAGCGATATGCCGGTGGTGGCGATCATGTTGCGAACAGTGGGCTTCACCTCGCTCGTGTCGCGGGCCAATTCCTCGTCGACCGCCTGCGAGAAATCTTGCTCGACTTCGGCCAGGTCGCTGCCGGTAGCTTGTACGGTGGGCATGTTGTCCATTTCACTGGATCCTCAGGTGAATGCCGCGACACGACACGCGCGGAATTGCGCGGCCGCGAAGACGGCGGATGAAACGGGAAAGGCGCGCGATCATTGCGCCTGATCGCCGTATTGCTCGGCGACGACGGCCCCGACGATCTCGTCGATCCATTCGTCACGCCACCACGCGGTTTTGCGGTATGTCGGAAGGTTGCCAGGCGCAGCCGCCATCCCTTTGCCGTAGCCGCAACATCTGGCGATCCCGATCTTGCGAGCGTCGGGGAACGCTTCGGTCAGAGCTGCGAAAGCCAGGTGCCGCCCGCGCGCCTCGCGCTGCGCGACTTGGCCGAGCGCCGTCAGGACTGGACTCGTCTCAGCAAGCCGGCAGGCCGTGACGATGGCCAGGGCGATCTGATCAGCGGTCGGGAACATCAGATGACCCCCGCCGCAAACCGGTCAGCTTCCCGATCGGCCTGCCCTTTGAGGAATGCGAGCAGTTCGGCATGGGACCAGACGGCCGAGCGCAGCGAGCCGGCTTCGGCCAGGAGCACGCTGTTCAGCGTTTCGCGACTGGCGCGATACCAGTGCTGCCCGAGATGGACGTTCGCCAGGAAGCGCTCGGCCGCAAGCACAAGGGTGCGCGCCACCGCCAGCCCCGGCGTCCAGAGGACGTGGGCGAAGTGAAGCCTCTCCCATCGACCGGGTTGCAGTTGCGGGAGGAGGGCTTCGATGTTCTCGGCCGGCCCAAGCCGGAACACGCCAGGATCGGCATCGAAGCCGACGGCGCAGACCGCGGCATAGCCGGCGTTCTTCCGGCGCTTCACCAGGTTGCGCGGCGTGGCGATGTCAACCGGCATTTTCTTGCGCCTCGCGCCGGCGACGGTTTTCCTCGCGCTTGCGTTCTTTCCGGCGCCGCTCGATTTCCCGGACCGTCAGACGACGAAAACCACGGCTTGTGCGGACCAGCCCGAATTCCTGCTCGATGCCGGCGAGGATCTGCCCCAGAACCCGGCTCTTGATGTCGTGCAGCGACTGCCTCGACATGATGTCGACGCGGTGCTTGTCCCAGACGCGGGTGCAGAACTCCGCGCCATTGCCGCCGGCGTGAGCGAGGAATGTGCGCTTGTAGCGCAGCGCGTCCTGGCCCTGCCGCCCTGCCCGCACGAAACGCAGCAGGTCCATGATGTCGACCATCCGGTCGGCGGCCGACTGGTGAACCACGATCCGAACCTCGGAGGTGTCGTATTGGGCCATGCCGTCTTCAAGGCGCGACCGTTCCCGGATGAAGGCTTCGCCCTCGGTCTCTCGCGATGAAGGCATGGCCGACCCGACCCGCGATACCATGCGACGCTCGACGTTCTGCATCTGGCGTTGCGTGTCGACGGCATCGGCGAACAGCAGCCAGAGCAGGTCGCGTGGCGTCGGCAAGCCTCGCTTGTTGCTGGCAAAGAAGACGCCCTCGGCGTGCCGCATGTGCTCGATGAAGCGGTCGATCCGCTTCTCCTTGTCCGCTGGGGTATCGAGAAAAAGACGTCCCATTCAATCAACCCCGAGCGCCGAAGCAGGTGCCGTTCCAGTTACAGATGTTGCCATTTCGGTTACACGTTGGGCAAGCGAAAGATCGCTCGGCCACCGTGTTTTCCGCACCAAGCGACGATGCTTAACCGTGCTTTCCACGCCCCTGTCGCCATATTGACGACGAATCGAGCCCAGCCATTCTCCCCACTCCGGCCGGTCAGGCGTGATGACGAAATCGCCGTCCTTGTCGATCGGCGGCCCGCCATGAAATTCGAGGAACAGCTGCTTTTTCATGAAAGGGATCATGTGGGGCTTTTCCTTCCGAAGGATCATGGCCGTTCGATAGGTCTCAGCTGTCGCAATCGCCATGGCCCGGTCGTCAGCTCCAAGGTTGGCGAACGTCTTGGCAGCCGCTTCCCAGCTATCCGGGCGCATCTTCTCCGGCCATGAATCCCACAAAATATCGAAATCCCCCCCGCCTCGCGCGTCAGCGCGCCCTGGAGGTTCTCTTACTGGTTCTCTTACAAGGTTAGTGTCCGGATTCCGGACACGGCTATTGGCATTTTCCGGACACGGCTTTGCCTCTTTTCCGGACACGGCCCCGTGTCCGGATTCCGGACTCGGCACCACCACATCTTGTGCCGCGACGAAATCGGCCTCGAACGAGAACCGGTACCGCGTGTTCTCCTGCTGCTTGGTGCGGGGGTTGATATTCTGCTCGCGGCGGATCAGGCCGATGCGCTCCAGGATCTTGAGATGTTCGTTGAGGGCAGAGCGCGACATCTCGCAGTCGTAGGCAAGCTTGTCCTGAGAAGGGAAGCAGCCAAGGTCGGGGTTGTGGCGGTCGCAGAGGTGCCACAGGACGACCCTGGTCGCCGGCTTCAATCCACGCTGAGTGATGGCCCAATTGGTCGCAGCGTGGCTCATGCCCCGGCACCATGGGTGGACGGCGCGCAGGCATATCCGCAGCGCCGCCACGGATAGCCTGACCCCGCTTCTTTTTGTTTTTCCACGTACATGTCGCTCTCTCAACGTGAGGAGCGGCAATGCCTACAAGTTACAAATGGTATTGCCGTTCAGTGTTAGTTCAGAGTCTAGCTAAGTGACGTAATCACAGCCGACAGGATTTGCTTGGTCATAGCAGTCCCGACAGTCTCGCCAAGATATGCCGCTGCTGCCACCAGATGCACCCTTGCCGCTCGCTCCGCTGCGGCGCTTCCGATACTTCTGGCCGTCACACAAAAATCGGCCATGACAGCCTTTATTTCGCCGTTCAACGAAGACCCGACGCCCGTCTGCTGCATTTTAATTAAATCCTCTCGAAATGTTTCGGCTCGAAACATTAGCGCGCCTGAATAGGGCCAAGTCATTTCGGGAGGAAATCAACAGTCCGTCACTCGGCTCTGGCCGACGTCTTAGTGGCATCGGCGAAGGGATCGTTAGCCGGCACCAGCGTGGAACCTGCCTTTTGGCAGAGCCGGTTATACCGGCCGAGAAGTTCGAAGATGGCTTTGCCGTTCCAGTTGGACGCATTGCCATACCAAGCCTCTCGCACGCGCCAGTGGCCGCGCGGATAGCCCAGGTTGTCGCAGGCGGCATTGATCTGCGCTTTTATGCCCATGCCCGGTTTGATCGGACCCGCGGCCTTGAAGACCACGTCTTGTAGTTCAGCTGCAATGTCTTGCATCGATTCCTCACGAACAACAGGAGAAGGAACGACGAACAGTCGGGATTCTCGGATGCCCTGTCGGACACCTCCAACGATTTCCACGTCATAGTTGCCCCCTGTGTAAGGAGGCTGCAGATGAGCGACGAGGACGATACCTGGATACCCATGGGCCTCGCGGCCTGGGGCGTGGTCGAGAATGCCGACCGGCTTCGGACGGATAGAGGCAACTTGTTGATTATAACTCGGGCTAGGCCGAAGCCTGTCGCTTCGCAACGACATCAGCAGCCTCCTTGCCCAACCAGTCGCTTCCCGTCACCGCGCCGTCAGTCATAACGACGATGCGGTCCAGATATGGTTGCTTGGGCATCCTGCCGCCTTCATAGCGGTCGACGGAAAGTCGGGTACAACCGATTTTCCGGCCGACCGCGGCAGCGCTCAAACCGCGCTCGAGGCGCCACTTCTTCAAGGGATGATCAGCTTCCATGTTTACGATTTGGCACCAATCTGGTTACACGTCAAGGATTGTAACCAGATTGGCACAGTTTCGCGGGCAATTAAATTGCGGTACCGACGAAATATGAGCAACGGCATCAGGCATTTCCGCGAGAAGAAGGGCATCAGCAAGGCTGAACTTGCGCGACGCGTTGGCATCACCCGTCAGCACCTCGGCCGCTTGGAAGAGGATGAGCGCAAGCTGTCGGCAAAGTGGGCTGAGAAAATAGCTCCCTTCCTCGATTGCGCGCCGCAAGAGCTGTTGTTTCCGGAGCTTGCCCAGATTGATCTGGCCAAGTTCAACAGCGTGTTCGAGATCCTCAAAGGCAATGAGCCAAGGCCGGAATTGCCTGCGCTGGCGATCGACACGAGCTTCCTGGAGCGGATGGTGCCAGACGTGTCGGCGCATAACCTTCGGTTCATGATGGTCGACGCCTACCAGGCCAACGGACTTGTAACCAAAGGGGATGCGCTTGTCATCGATACGGATGACAACCAGCCGAATCGGCCGGGCCTTTATGCGCTCGATATTGCCGGTGTGGTGCAGTGGCGGTACCTCTCCCCGACGACTTCTGGCACCGTACAGGTCCACAGCGACACCAGCGCTGCGAACAATGAAACCGTCAATCCGAAGGATTTGAAGGTCGTGGGTCGCGCCCGCCTCAGGATTTCAACTTTGTGATGTGATTTTTTTTGCCCGTGTTGTAACCATTTTGGCTACAGCCCTTGCAAAAGGTACCAAATCGGTTACGATCTCTTCACGCAGAAGGATCGCTAGACCGATGGCCCAGTTCCCCCTGGTTGTATTTCTCCATCATGGCTCGCGGTCTGGTGTCGAGTATCTGCGTGTTCCCGGCCGGGTTGGTGCCCTCACCCCCGTATACCACCGCCAGCACCAGCTCGGCCGGGTCTCCCCAATCTGACAGCAGACCGCACCCACGACCGCTTTGTCGTGCCCGGAGTGGTGCCAAAATGGTTTCACGTGTAACGCAAAAGGATACAAACGGATGACGGCGGACCAATATGCATGGTGGCGTCAGGCTTTAAAACTGGCCGGCGGATATCGGGAGCTGACCCACGATCAGCTGCTCCTGCTCGCCCCCTCGGCCGATAGCCCGGAGTCAGGATTTTTCAGGAACCGTCCGTACAAGGACGCGCCCCTGGTCCCCGTTGCCATCTGGCGCGACACGTCGGGCAAGGTCATCTGCCTGCAGGGCGACAAGGAAGCCGAGGCCGACAAGGTCTGGAACTATGCTTGCCGCAACCCGATCACCGAAACGCTCTATCATTCGGTGTTGGCCGGTGGCGCATGGCCAGACGAGCCGCCGTCGGTGGCGAAGGATCACAACCTTCCGGCCAAGTCTGGGGACCTGCACAAGGACCTGGCCGCTGAACTCGCGGCCGAGAAGGAAACGGTCGAAGGTTTCCTCAAGAAAGCTATCGCCACTCAGGAGCAGGCCGATCAGGCCGGGGTTTGGGCGAAGCGGCTCTCTGGCATCGCAACGAAGGCGGATGAACAGTTCAACGTCGAGAAGCGTCCATGGCTCGATGGCGGCAACGCCGTCGACGACAAATGGCGCGATGTGCGCGCCGATGCAAAGGAACTCGCCAAGAAGCTGAAAAAGCACGGCGAGGCGTGGCTAAAAGAGCTGGATCGGCTGGAGCAGGAACGCCAGCGCAAGGCCCGTGAGGATGCCGACCGAGTCCGGCTCGAGGCCGAAGCGGCAGCGCAGCGCGTGGCGGATGCCGCCCGCGCCGCCGAGGAAGAAAGCGCGCGGCGCAATGCCATCGCTACGCAGCCAGGCCTTGCGGCTTCATTCGAACAGGAGAGCCAGCAGGAGGCCGACCTTATCGAAGCCGAGGCCGAGGCCAAGCGGCTGATCCAGCGGGTAGCAGACGCGGAACGTGACGCGCAGGCCCGCCCGATCTTCTCCGGCAGGACCGGCGCCAAGGTGTCTCTCCACACCTTCTGGGTCGCGAACATCACCGATTACGACGCGCTGGTCGCAGCCTTGAAGGACGAACCAGAGGTGCGGGACGCGGTCGATAAGATCGCCGGCCGCCTCGCTCGCAACAAAGACGCCATCCTGCCAGCCGGCATGGAGCGCATTCCCGACAAGAGGGCAGCATGACCGACCAGAAAATCATCGCCGTGAAATTCGGCGAGAGCGACAAAACCTACGACTATTTCGCCGGCGCCTTCGACGTCGCCATTGGCCAGCGCGTGATGGTCCCCATGCGCGGCCGCGAAGTCAGCGTCACGGTGGCCGAGCTCAAAGACCACTCCGACTTGGCGAAGGTGGCCGTCATCCGCCCCGACGCGCGCACCGACGAGCAGCGCGCCGCCAAGCATCCGAACGGCCAGCACCAGTGGTCGCCCGACGGCACATTGCTCGACGAGAACGGCAACCGGTCCGTCTTCGACGACGTGGACAAGTAGCCATGAGCTGGGTGCGCCTCGCAATCGTCGCCCTCTGGTTGCCGGTCAGCCTCGTGGCCTTCTTCGGGACGCTACAGCGCGAAATCCGGTCCGCCCTCTGGTTCGCATGGAACGACATGCGGATCGAACACGACGCAATGCGCCACACCTGGCGCGTCAACCACTGGAACCCCGAGGATTGGAAATGAACGAACGGGCACAGATACCGGCTCTGATGGTCGGCGGCGCGATCAGCGCCATCATCCCTCAATCGATCGAGGAAACGTGGCGTCTCTCGACCATGATCGTTGAGGCCGGGTTAGCACCACAGGCGCTTGTCGGCAGAGAGCCGGCCGAGGACGCCGGCGACGCAATCTGGAACCGCTGGGGCAAGAAGGGCACGAGCGCCGTCGCGATCGTCATCATGTCGGGCGCGGAGCTCGGCCTTCCTCCCATGGTGGCGCTTCGGTCCTTCACCGTCATCGGCGGCAAGCCGGCGCTTTACGGCGACGGCCTTATCAACGTCGTTCGCAAGTCGGGCAGAGCGAAGTCGGTGGAGCTGGGCTACCTGCGTGACGCGACGAAGGAAGCGCTCCTCAATCTCGGCCTGTCGAAGGACGTGGTCGCGCAGATGAACACCGTCGACGAACGAACGATCGGCTGGTGCAAGGCGGTGCGCGCCGACACCGGCGAAATGAAGGTCGAGGCCTATTCAGTCGCCGACGCCAAGCAAGCCGGCCTTTGGGACGAGCGCCCGACCCGTCGCGGCACCACATGGATCGACGGCAAGAAGGTGTGGGGCGAGGTCCCCAACGATTCCTCGTGGTTCCGTCATCCCAAGCGGATGAAGCAATGGCGAGCGGGTGGCTTCTGTCTGCGCGAGCTATTCGGCGACGTCCTTGGCGGCGTCCGCGACGAGTTCGAGGCCCGCGAGATCGCCGGCGATCTGATCGAACACGACGACGAGCCCGCACCCAAGGCGAGGCTCATACCGCCATCGCCACCCAAGCCGCCGAGCCCCGACGCGCTTTCCGGCATCGACACGATTCCCGACAACGGCTTCGACAAGGATATGGCCGGCGAGCACGACGGCGCGGAAGCTGCCGAGGAGGAGCAGGAACAGGCCGCCGACTACGGCGAAGGCAAGGCATTCAACTACGGCAAGTTCTTCGAGGATTTCCAGATAGCCCTTGCCGGCGCGAAGTCCGCCGTGGCCGTCGAAGAGGTCTGGACCGAGTTCGACGTGGGGGCGCGGTTCGAGAACGACGACAGCAGCCGCCAGTTGGCCGACCGGATCAAGGCTCGCCGACTGGCTGCATTCAACCCGCCGAGTGCAGGCTGATGGCTGGCCGGATCGCAATCTTACCGGACCACGGCACCCAGGTTCTCGGTCCTCCCGTGAAGTGGCGGCCGCGGCAACTTACGACCAAGGAAAAGCTAGAGATCGTCGTGCGCCAGTTGGGCAAGGAACCCGGTGGCGCCCGGCTCAATCCTCTCGACGGCGTTCAGTTCGATCACGATCCTGCGCTCCAACGGCGACGGTGGGACGAGCAGGCCAAGGATACGATCCCGCCATCGTGCGCGCTGGATTTCATCATCGCCCTCAACAAGCCGACCCACGGCATCAAGACAGCCAAGGTCGACGTGCCCGAGATCGCCAAGCTCAAGCGCCTCGAGGGGCGCACCGGCCAGAAAAAGCCGAAGAGGAAGATACCCGGGCAGAAGCTGCAGTCGAGGCCATTCCCCAAGCTCAATCGAGGGTTCCGGTGATGCGCTCCTTTCCGGCGGTGCTGGCATGAAGGTGATCGACTTTGCACGGCGCTGCTCCGGCATCTCCCTTGTGGCCCTGAAATGGTCCCACGACACCTTGTCGACGGCTCCGGTGGACGTCGACCAGACGGAAGACCCAGACACCGTCCAAAGGTTCATCGCCGAAATGCGGGAACGTCTCAACTACATCGAGGAGAAACTGAATGGCTAACGAAGTATCGCATCCCCCTCGCATTTCCGACCTCCAGCTGCGGATTGCTCAGGCGCAGACGCAGGCGAAGATGGACTTGCTGGAGCGCGCCAATGAGACGTTGACGAACCAGTTGACGACGATCTTCGACGGCATTGGCCGCAACGAGCAGGTCGAGCTGATCTATCCTAGCGGCGAGGTGGTGCTGATCACCAAGGCGCGGCCGCGCCGGGCTGGCGAGGGTGGCGAGTGATGCCGATCCTCTCTGTCTATGTCGACGAAAAGACAGCAGCTCGCATGCGAGCGATTTCGGCCGAGAAAGGCCGGTCGGTCGAGGAGCTTGCAGAGTGCGCAGTCTCCGAAGCCGCGCTCGACTATTTCAGGCTCGCGCCCGTCGCCTCGGATCCTGGTCGCGCCGACGGCGGCGCGAACATCGTCACCACTCACACCAACATCGCGGGGCAGTGATGGATAGTTCAGTTGGACATGTCCAAACGCCAGTTGATCCGCGTGACGTGGCGTTGATGAAGCTGCACGACCTGCTGGCTGCGCGCAACGCACCGAAGCCCGGCAGCTTCATCAGCCTAGACGAGGACCAGAAGCGGGAATATTTCCGCGTCGCCCGCCAGCGTAACCGGGCCAAGGTGCGCGCCGCCCCCTCGGTCGCCGCCACCTCCGCCAACATCAATCAGGCGCTCGCCGATGCGGCGCTGATGATCCTTGCCACCGGCGCGCCCGGCGCCGACCAGGTGCGCAAGGTGCTGCAGACGATCTTCGCTCAGCGCCCGGGTGTCCCGATCGCGGTCGAGAGCAAGGCCAAGAAGGGCAAGCTCAAACCGAAACTCATTGCCAGGAGCGATCAATGAACGATCTGCCAAAGCTCGCCCTCTCCGTCCGCCAACCGTGGGCCTTCGCGCTGGCGCACCAGTGGAAGCCGGTAGAAAACCGCTCCTGGAAATCAGCCAACCCCGGCCTGAAATTCCGAGGCGATTTCGCCATCCACGCCTCGACCGGCATGACGCGTGACGAATACGAGGACTGCGCTGATCTCTGCCTGTCTCTGGGTTTCCGATGCCCGCCGCCGGCCGAGCTGGAGCGCGGCGGGATCGTGGGCGTCGGCACCATTGTCGACATCGTGAGCGAGTTCGATAGCCCGTGGTTCTTCGGCCCGAAGGGGCTGATCATCGCCAATGCGCGGCCCGTCGAGTTCATCCCGGTTGCCGGCCAGCTCGGGTTTTTCGATTGGAAGCGCCTGGTGCCATTCGCCAAGCACGGCAAGCCCATCCTGCCGGCGAAATGGATGCTGCCGGCCGCGTCGAAGCCCGCCACGGCCCGGCCGGTCAAATCCGCACCTCAAACCACCGACACGCAAGGATCGCTCCTATGAGTGGCATTCAAGAGATGAAACGCGACCAGCTCCTGTCCGAGATCGGCGAGGAGATCGTCACCGCCGACATGCTGGCCGCTAAACTCGGCATCTGCACCCGCACCGTCTACCGCTACGTGAGCCAGCTCCGAGAGCGTGGCCACAAGATCCTGTCGGGGCCAGGCTTCGGATACCTGAGACTCGAGCGCCGTCGGGAGGCGCAGCAATGACCCTGTGGTGCGTGAACATTCACGGTCCGGACGACGTCGTTGCCGTCGCCGACTACCTGACCGCGATCAAGGTCGCCAACGCCTTCAATGCCTGGTGGCAGCGTCAAGAGATACGCGCGAACGATCCCCACATGTGGGCTGTGCCGATCGCATGGCCCTACACCGAAGCCTCGCATGCGGAATCGGTGGCAGATACCGCCGGCGAATATGCGGGCTTCATCGCGGCCGCTCTCGCCAGCAGCGAGGTCATCGAGTGGACGCCCGAGCTGGAAGCGGCACGGATCGCGCTATGCCACTTCTGGCTCAAGATTGCCGACGATCCCAGGAAGGCGGCGCTCGCTATCCCGAACTCGGCCGCAGGGCCATCGAGACGGAACAGGCGCTCACCATATTGGGCGACTACGGCCGTCTCGCCGCCGAGCGAGGCTGATCACGGACAGGCTCAAGCAGTCGTGATCAGCCTCGACCAGATTTCCCAGCGCGGTTCCAGTAAGGGAACGAGCCCGCAAAAGGGTCCGAATAGCAACCATGAAATCCTACATCATCAACCTGGACCGCAGCCCCGGCAGGATGCAGCGGATGGCTGACCGC
Organism: Mesorhizobium sp. WSM1293; assembly: GCF_000513875.1. Lineage (NCBI taxonomy): Bacteria > Pseudomonadati > Pseudomonadota > Alphaproteobacteria > Hyphomicrobiales > Phyllobacteriaceae > Mesorhizobium > Mesorhizobium sp. WSM1293. The sequence continues at coordinate 20,987 of NZ_AZUV01000030.1, forward strand.
CTCAACTCAATCGGAGCGGACTTCGAACGAGTTCCGGCGGTGGATGGACGTCTTCTCAGCGAAGCCGAGATATCGGACGTCTACAGGCCCCTCGCCGGTGCGGCCGCGATGACCCCAGAAGAGGTCGGCTGCTTCCTGAGCCACCGCAAGTGCTGGGAGCGGATCGTATCGGGCACGGACGCCTACGGCTGCGTTTTCGAAGACGACATGTTGATATCCAAGCAAGCCGCCCTGTTTCTTGGTGGCGGCACCGATTGGATTCCCCGAAACGCGGACATCGTGAAGATTGAAACAGTCGGCGGAAGAGTGTGGCTTGACCGCGTGGTATCTCCCCTGACCGGGGCCTTCAAACTGGCGCTTCTGCGCAGCTTTCATTTTGGCTCCGGCGGATACATCCTTTCCAGAGCGGCGGCCGAGCGCCTCTTGGCGGTCACGAGAGTCTTCTCGGATGCGGTTGATCATGTGAAGTTCAACCCCGCCTGCGGAATAGCGGGCAGTCTGAAATCCTACCAGGTGATCCCAGCCCTTTGCGTGCAGACACAAGCCTTCTATCCCGAAGGGTCGAGCTTGATCGAAGCGCCGGCGCTCGCCGTCCATAGTGATCCTCGTTTTCCGGAAAACCTGGAGAATAGGCCGTGGCTCGAACGAAAGGGCCTGCAGGCGCTTCGACGCGCGGCGCACAAGCTGCTCCGACATTGGCGAATCGAGATCCTGTTTGCGGACCAGCCAGGCGCTTTCGGCCTTGAACAAGCAGGCTGACACGAACGGAATCTGCTGAAATGTTCTTCATCGATGCGTGGTCGGTCGGCCTGGACGAGATTCCCCGTAAGAAGATCACCACCGAGCGCATCCTATCGATCCTCCAACGCGAGGGCCGATTCAGCAGCTTCGAGCGTCCGGCAATCCAGTGATCGCCAGAGCCATGACGGCGTTGCTGGATAAGAAAAACGGCCTGCTCGAGACGTACCTGCCGGAGAGCCACAAGGGAAAGCTCGAACCGGAAGGCACGCGCGGCCCGGCCTTCTCGGGCTATCCCTGGACCTATGTCCGCCTCACCGAAGCGGGCCTGCGCGTCATAGGCGCCGGCGCACCAAGACCTGATCACAAATAGACAGCTTTTCTACTTGACTTCATTGTAACCAAAATGGTTACATCATGCATCGATTTGGCTACACCAGAGAACCAAAAATGAACGAGTTGCCCGCAATCGTCGTCGCCGGCTTAGGTCGATGCGGAACATCGTTGATGATGCAGATTCTGCACGCCGGCGGCGTGCCCTGCGTTGGCGACTGGCCAGACTTCGAGACGAGCGACAGCATGTTTGGCCGGTTCGATCCCAAGGCATTCTCGGCACTTCGCGGCAAGGCAATCAAGCTCATCACTCCGGCAGACCTGCCCATCGGTCCGATGCCGCGCCATGTCGTCATCTGGCTCGACCGAGACCCGCAAGAGCAGGCCAGATCGCAGTTGAAGATGCTCGACGGTATCGGTGCGCCGGTGGCGAACAATCGGAAATCCATGCGCGTCTTCGTCGCCGGCCTGCGCCGCGATCGACCCTTGAACATGGCGGCGGCAGGCGTCGGGCGGCTTCCCAATCTGAGGCTGAGTTTCGAGGGCCTCATCACGCGGCCTGCCAATACCGTCACTGCGCTCGAGACGTTCTTGCTTTCGCACGGATACGACACCGTCGATCGCCGAGCGATGCAGCAGCAAATCCGTCCGCGCTCGGCCGCCTGCTATCCGGGCATGATGGAGGTCGAGCTTCTCAATTCGCCAAGCTTCGAGCGGCAACGCTCGCAACCAGGTCGCCCCGGAGCTTTCTAAGCCCCACGACGCCAACCCCTACCACGGAGTGTAAAAATGGAAGACAAGAGCCTACGCCTCATCGAACTGACTGCCGGGATCGTCTCGGCCTATATCGCCAACAACCCGGTTCCAGTCGCCCAGCTGCCCGACTTGATCGCCAGCGTGAGCGCATCAGTGCGCAAGCTCGACGTCCCGGAGATCGTGAACGCGACCGCCCGCCAGGAGCCAGCCGTCAACCCGAAGAAGTCGATTTTTCCTGACCACATCATCTGCCTGGAAGACGGGAAGCGCTTCAAATCGCTCAAGCGACACCTCCGGACTGATTTCGGCCTGACCCCGGACGAGTATCGCGCCAAATGGGATTTGCCGTTTGACTATCCGATGGTGGCTCCGAACTACTCGGCCACGCGCTCGGCGCTGGCGAAGCAGACCGGCCTTGGCCGGCATCCGAAGGTCGTGCCTCTCCGCGCCAAGGCCGGCGTGCGTCGCGCTTTCCAGTAGGGCACGGCAATGAACGTCCGCACCGTCGTCGAACGGCTCGCTAAGGGCGATCACCTCCACCTCGGCTTCTCCAGTGGCCAGAGGCGTTGGTGGTTCGAAGGGCCTTTCCAGGCCATACCCGAGCATGTTGTTCACGCGGCGGTGCGTGATGGGGCTGTCGCTGTGGTCGAGGCCGGCGACAGCCTATTCGGCTTCAAGGGAAATTCGCAGACCTGGTTGGTCGAGGCGTCCTCCGATGCTCGGTGATCCCTGGGCCAGCTACGACGCATGGAAGACGACACCGCCCGACTGGAGCATGCCCTATTGGCTGGAGGCCGACGCGGACGAGCTGGCGCGCATGCACCGCAACTACGATCTCACGCCGTTCTTCGACGGCGACGAGAGCCGATACGAGTGGCTCTGCGAAGAACGCGACGAGCTTGCGCGCATTGATGCCCACGAACGGGCACCCGAGGATGAAGATTTAGAAGAGGTGGAGAGCAAGCTCATCACGGCGATCGACGGGCCGGGCCGCTATGGGCTCTGCTTCGAGGCATCATGAACGACCAGCCTCCAGAGGTGCTGACCGTCGCCAAGACGCCAGACTACTGGTCGTCGCTTTTTCACGACAAAGGGTTGCGTATGTCCGCGAGGTCGTTGCGCGAGAAGGCGATCAAGGCCGGGCTCTGCTACCATGTCGACAAGCAGATACTGATCTCGCCTCGGCAGATCGACGAGTTGTTTTTGTGGAGTAAGTCATGCCGCTCACCATCTACAAGCGGGGCCGGTTCTGGTGGCTCACTGGCACCCTCAAAACCAAAGAGGGCGAGAAGCGAGTTCATGAAAGCTCAGGCGAGACTGACGAAGCCAAAGCGGACGAGGTCCGCCTAAATCGCGAACTCGAAGAGCGCGAGATACGACAGCTCGATCCGAAGGTGCTGTTCACCTTCGCCGCCGCCGTCAATGCCTACCTGGACGCCGGCAAGGGCGATCAGTATCTCGCTCCTCTGCTGGCAAAGTTCGGCGAAACCAGGATCTCGGCAATGACCGGCGCCATGGTCCGTGGCGCCGCGAAGGAAATCTATCCGGATGCGGCTTACACGACATGGAACCGCCAGGTCATCACGCCCACGAAAGCCGTCATCAATCTGAGCGCCGACGCCGGCGACTGCCCAGAGGTGAAGATCAAAGGGTTCTCGAAGCGCGACAAGAACGTGCGCCTGCCCTCGACCGCACCGCGGCGAGCCGTCGACCGCTCTTACATCGACGAGTTTCGCGCCTACGCCGAGGAGGACCGGCTGCGCACCCTCATGCTGTTCATCTATCAGACAGGCGCGCGCATCAGCGAAGCGATCAAGCTGGAGCCGAAGGATATCGACCTGCCGGCCCGCAAGGCGACAATGCGCGACACGAAGAACGGTACAGACCGCAAGGCCGATCTCACGATCGAACTCGTCTACGAACTCCAGCAGCTCGCCCCGAGGAACGGGCGCGTCTTCGGGTATCTCTACCGCTGGTCGGTCTACAAGCTGATCAAGGCCACATGCGCCCGCGCCGGCATCCCCTACCTTGGGACGCACCAGCCAGGGCGGCACAGCTTCGCAACCGAGATGATCGTGAAAAACCGGGTCGACATCAGGACGACGGCCGACAAAGGCGGCTGGAAATCACCCCAGGTTTTGATGAACAACTACCCGCACGCCGACACCGGCCCGGCGGTGATCGACGAGGTGTTTGGAACCCAGCCCGGGAAGAAGTCTGGGGTCGGAGGTTCCAATCTGGCCACTTTGGTTACAAGAGCTACACCAGCCCGAAATCCAGGGCTGACTAAGTGGCTGGAAAATAAGAAGAAATCGTAGGTGCCAATTCGGTTCACTCTCTTACCAAGGGAGTGCTCTACCACTGAGCTACCGCAGCCGCTGATGGCGGGGCTTCTGCCATATCGAACCGGCAAGCGCAAGGCCAAGTGCAACGCTTCTGTGAAAGGCTTTGCCGGATGGCTTTTAATGACATGGCAGTGCCACAATGTTGGCTATCCCTGAACAGCAAGCTGGTGGGTCGCCTGCGGGATGGGGCGATGGACGACAAGACAATTCCAGTGAAAAAGGATGGTCCACCGAAAAGCAGCGCAACAATCCGCAAGGATCGGCTGGCCGAGCAATTGCGCGCCAATCTGCAGAAGCGCAAGGCGCAGTCGCGCTCGCGGCGGACCGGCGAGGCCGACGTGCGCCCGGACGGGCTCGCTGCATCGAAGAAAATACAAAAAGATTAACTCAAATAGGTCACTCTTGGCCTGGGGTGGGCGAAATCCTATTTCTTGAACCAGATTGGCCAATGGTCTAGACGGGCCGCTACTCAAACGATTGAACCGGCCCTTTTTTGGCCGAGAGGGACGTTCTTCCATGGATCGCATCAGAATTGTCGGGGGCAACAAGCTCTCCGGAAGCATTCCGATCTCGGGCGCGAAAAACGCGGCGCTGCCTTTGATGATCGCCTCGCTTTTGACCGACGACACGCTGACGCTGGAAAACGTGCCGCATCTGGCCGATGTTGAGCAGCTGATCCGCATCCTGGGCAATCACGGCGTCGATTATTCGGTCAATGGCCGCCGCGAGAAGCAGAATGAGGGCTATTCGCGCACCATCAACTTCTCCGCCCGCAACATCGTCGACACCACAGCGCCCTACGAGCTGGTGTCGAAGATGCGCGCCTCGTTCTGGGTGATCGGCCCGCTGCTGGCCCGCATGGGCGAAGCAAAAGTGTCGCTGCCGGGCGGTTGCGCCATCGGCACGCGGCCGGTCGATCTGTTCCTCGAGGGCCTCCAGGCGCTGGGCGCTGATATCGACGTCGACACCGGCTATGTCATCGCCAAGACCCGGAATGGCCGCCTTGTCGGCAACCGCTATATCTTCCCGAAGGTCTCGGTCGGCGCCACCCATGTGCTGATGATGGCCGCGGCACTCGCCAAGGGCGAGACGGTGCTGGAAAATGCCGCCTGCGAGCCCGAGATCGTCAACCTGGCAGAGTGCCTCAACGCCATGGGCGCGAAGATTTCCGGCGCCGGCACGCCAACCATTGCCATCGACGGCGTCGAATCGCTCTCCGGTGCGCGCGTGCGCGTCATTCCCGACCGCATCGAGACCGGCACCTATGCGATGGCCGTCGCCATGACCGGCGGCGACGTCGTGCTCGAAGGCGCGCGTGCGGACCTGCTGCAGACCGCACTGGACGTGATCGCCCAGACGGGTGCGGAGATCACGCCGACAAATTCGGGCATTCGTGTGAAGCGCAACGGCGCCGGCATTTCGCCGGTCGACGTGACGACAGCACCCTTCCCGGCCTTCCCGACCGATTTGCAGGCGCAGTTCATGGGCCTGATGACCATGGCCAAGGGTAAGTCGCGCATCACCGAGACGATCTTCGAGAACCGCTTCATGCATGTGCAGGAACTGGCGCGGCTCGGCGCTCACATCACGCTTTCGGGCCAGACGGCGATCGTCGACGGCGTGCCGAAGCTGAAGGGCGCGCCGGTCATGGCGACCGATCTTCGCGCCTCTGTCTCGCTGGTCATCGCCGGCCTGGCGGCGGAAGGCGAGACCACGGTCAACCGCGTCTACCACCTCGATCGCGGCTTCGAGCGGCTGGAAGAAAAGCTGTCCAACTGCGGCGCGGTGATCGAACGGATTTCGGCGTAGCCCGCGACCTCGGCTCCTCTCTAGCAACGCAGGAGATTGGCGAAATCCTTCGCGGCAGCGTCCTTCTCCCCGTCACTATCCGGGGAGAAGTGCCCGGCAGGGCGATGAGGGGCAGCGCAGAGCTGCAGCTGTTGGTGCGGTTGCACCGATCGCCAAGACCGCCTAACAGAAGGCTGAACAATCAACCTTCAGGTGCGAAATCCGTATGACCGCCCTTAAGCTTATCGCGCTCGACGACCGGGATCTGAGCATCGTTTCGGCTCATGTCCAGGATGCCGTGTTGAAAGTCAGCGACCTCGAATTCCTCCCCGCGGCCAAGCGTTTCCTGCTGACCATGAACCGTTTCGTCTGGGAGGCAAAATCCGGCCTGTTTCGCCAGCATAATGAGCGACGGCAGGCCGTGCTGCATTTCGACCGCGTGCTCGGGGCCAAGACCAGCGGTATTGACCGCGACAAGCCTGCCGAAGTCCTGTCGCTGCTGGCGATCAGCTTCATCGAGATCAGCAAGCCGGCCGGCATCGTCGAGCTGATCTTCTCGGGCGGCGGTGCGATCATGCTCGACGTTGAGTGCATCGAGGCCCGTCTTGCCGACGTCGGCGGGGCGTGGGAAGCCACCTCGCGCCCCATCCACAAGGCCTGAGCGTCCGATGGCCATCACGCTTCGTCAGTCCGATGCCGATTTCGAGCAACGTTTCGCCGCCTTCCTCACGACCAAGCGGGAGGTCTCCGCCGATGTCGATGCCGCGGTGCGCGACATCATCGCGCGCGTGCGCGCCGAGGGCGACGCGGCACTGATCGACTATACGCGGAAATTCGATCGCGCCGATTTGACCGGCCTCGGCATTGCCGTGTCTAAGGAAGACATCGCAACCGCCTACGAAACGGCCGACCCAAAGACGATCGAGGCGCTGGAGTTCGCGCGCGACCGCATCCGCTCGCATCATGAACGGCAGCGGCCGAAGGACGATCGCTATACGGATGCCGCCGGCGTCGAGCTCGGCTGGCGTTGGACGGCGATCGAGGCCGTCGGGCTCTATGTGCCGGGCGGTACCGCGAGCTATCCGAGCTCGGTGCTGATGAACGCCGTGCCGGCCAGAGTGGCCGGCGTCGAGCGCATCGTCATGGTCGTGCCGGCGCCGGGCGGCATCATCAATCCGCTGGTGCTGGTGGCAGCGGACATATCAGGCGTGTCCGAAATCTACCGCGTCGGCGGCGCGCAGGCGATCGCCGCCCTCGCCTATGGCACCGAGACAATCCGGCCGGTCGCCAAGATCGTCGGCCCGGGCAATGCCTATGTCGCGGCAGCCAAGCGCCAGGTTTTCGGCACCGTCGGCATCGACATGATCGCCGGGCCGTCGGAAGTGCTTGTCGTGGCCGACGGCAGCAACGATCCGAACTGGATCGCTGCCGACCTGCTGGCCCAGGCCGAACACGACGCTTCGGCACAGTCGATCCTGGTCACCGACGATCCGGCTTTCGGCATCGCGGTCGAACAGGCGGTCGAGCGCCAGTTGCAGAGCCTGCCACGCGCTGAAACGGCAGCGGCGAGCTGGCGCGATTTTGGTGCCGTGATCCAGGTGTCGACCATCGACGCCGCGCTGCCGCTGGTCGATCGCATCGCCGCCGAACATGTCGAACTGGCCATCGACGACGCCGAGGGCTTCCTGTCGCGGATGCGCAATGCCGGTGCGGTCTTTCTCGGCCGCCACACGCCGGAAGCCATCGGCGACTATGTCGGCGGCTCCAACCATGTGCTGCCGACGGCGCGCTCGGCGCGTTTCTCGTCCGGCCTGTCCGTGCTCGATTTCGTCAAGCGCACGTCGATCCTCAAGCTTGGACCGGAGCAGTTGCGTATCTTGGCGCCGGCGGCGATTGCGCTGGCAAAGGCGGAGGGTCTTGACGCGCATGGACGCTCCGTCGCCATACGGTTGAACATGTAGGCGGCGATGTCTGGCCCCGATCAAACCCGCGCCAGGCTGATCGATGTCGAACTCGATGAATCGATCGGCCGGTCAACGCCGGATGTCGAGCATGAACGCGCGGTGGCGATCTTCGATCTGATCGAGGAGAACAGTTTCCAGCCCGTCAATGACAGCGGCGACGGCCCTTACCGGCTGAAACTGTCGCTGGCCGAGCAGCGCCTGGTGTTTGCCGTGGCGCGCGAGGATGGCACCGCCGTCGTCACCCATATCCTGTCGCTGACGCCGCTCCGGCGCATCGTCAAGGATTACTACATGATCTGCGAAAGCTACTACGACGCCATCCGCTCCTCGACGCCGAGCCATATCGAGGCGATCGACATGGGCCGCCGCGGCCTGCACAATGAAGGTTCGCAGACGCTGATGGACCGGCTGTCCGGCAAGATCGACATCGACTTCGATACGGCGCGCCGGCTGTTCACGCTGGTCTGCGTGCTGCACTGGCGGGGCTAGCCCTGTCGCCCGGCGCCCTGCCCCGTTCGATCCTGTTCCTGTGCGGCATGAATGCCGTGCGCTCGCCAATGGCGGAGCAGCTGGCGCGCCGGATGCTGCCCGCCACCGTCTTTGTCGCTTCGGCCGGCGTTCGCGCCGGCGAGCGCGATCCGTTCGTCGATGCGGTGCTGGCCGAAGAAGATCTCACGCTGGGCGAGCGCCACCCAAGGACGATGGACGATCTCGAGGACGACTATTTCGACCTCATCGTCACGCTGGCACCCGAAGCGCACCACGCCGCACTCGAACTCACCCGCTCGCTCGCCGTCGAGGTCGAATATTGGCCGACGCCGGACCCGACCGACGCCGGTGGCACGCGCGAACAGATCATGGCAGCGTACCGGGACGTCCGCGAGCGGCTGAAGGTGCGCATAGGCCGACGTTTCTTGCTTCCAGAGGCAAAAAACGCGACGGATTAAGCGTGTTCACAAGCGGACGATTATCATATAGGTTCCGCCGAAATTCCGGCCAGGGTGCTGGAACTACCATCCAAGCAAAGGTATCGAATGCCGAAGGAAGAAGTCCTCGAGTTTCCGGGTGTCGTGACGGAATTGTTGCCGAACGCGATGTTCCGGGTAAAGCTCGAAAACGAACACGAAATCATCGCCCATACGGCCGGCCGCATGCGCAAGAACCGCATCCGCGTGCTGACCGGCGACAAGGTTCTGGTCGAGATGACGCCATACGACCTGACCAAGGGCCGCATCACCTATCGTTTCAAGTAAGCAAAGCCCGACTGGTCCGCGATGAGCATTTTGCAGAAGCTGGTGCTTGCCTCGGGTTCGCCGCGCCGAATCGAGCTCTTGCAGCAGGCCGGCATCGAGCCGGACCGCGTGCTGCCGGCCGATATCGACGAAACGCCGCTGCGTGCCGAGCATCCGCGCTCGCTGGCCAAGCGGCTGTCGAAGGAAAAGGCCGAAAAGGCGTTTGCGTCACTGAAGACCGAAGCCGACTATGCGCCGGGTTTCGTGCTGGCCGCCGACACGGTGGTTGCCGTCGGGCGGCGCATCCTGCCCAAGGCAGAAACCCTCGACGACGCTGCCAACTGTCTCGGGCTGTTGTCGGGCCGTTCGCATCGGGTCTATTCCGGCATCTGCCTTATCACCCCGGGTGGCAAGCTGCGCCAGCGCCTGGTCGAGACGCGGGTGCGTTTCAAGCGGCTGCCGCGCGAAGAGATCGACGCCTATATCGCCTCGGGCGAATGGCGCGGCAAGGCGGGCGGCTACGCCGTCCAGGGCCTCGCCGGCGCCTTCGTCGTCAAGCTGGTCGGCTCCTACACCAACATCGTCGGGCTGCCGCTGTATGAGACCATCGCGCTGCTGAGCGGCGAAGGCTTCAAGGTGCATGGCGGCTGGCTGGCGGGAACCCGGCTGTGAATTCCGACTCCAAAGTCACGCCCTTGCGCCCAAAGCGCCCCTGCCCCGAATGCGGCAAGCCCTCGGCGCGCGACAGCTTTCCGTTCTGCTCGACGCGCTGCAAGGACATCGACCTCAACCGCTGGCTGAAGGGCGCCTATGTCATCAAGGCCCGCGATGACGAGGAAGAGACGGATCCCGACGCTCCGAAATGAGGTCGTCAGGCGGCCTCGGTCTTGCGCGCCACCCGCGCCCAGCCCGGCAGCCAGTCGCCGTGAGCGGCCAAGAGATCATCGACCAGTGACCAGATCTGGTCGAGATCGAGTTCGGCCGCGGTGTGCGGATCCATCATCGCCGCGTGGTAGATGTGCTCGCGGTTCTCGGTCATCAGAGCCCGCACCGTTAGTTCCTGCACGTTGATGTTGGTGCGGATCAGCGCGGTCAATTGCGGCGGCAGGTCGCCTATATAGGTCGGCTGGATGCCGGAGGCATCGACCAGGCACGGCACTTCGGCGGCGCAATCCCGAGGCAGCGAGGTGATGCAGCCATTGTTGCGGACATTGCCGTAGATCACCGACGGCTCGCCGGTCCAGACTGAATTCATGATCGAGGAGGCATATTCCCGGGACTGCTCTACCTCGATGCGATCGGCCGAGCGATAGGCTTCAGCCTGCCCCTTCCAGCGCTCGATCTGCTCGATGCAGCGCTTGGGATATTCATCAAGCGGGATGCCGTACTTCTCGATCAGGTCCGGGCGGCCGTCCTTGATGAAATAGGGCGTATATTCGGCAAAATGCTCCGAGCTCTCGGTGACGAAATAGCCGAGCCTGGTCAGCATCTCGTAACGCACCTTGTTGGGACAGCGCGGGTTCCAGCCGGGCTTGGGCGCGCGGCCTTCGCGATAGGCGCGCACGAGATCTGGGTAGAGGTCGCGGTAGGAACCGTCCGGCTGGCGATGCTCGAACTTCAGATAGAACGCCATGTGGTTGATGCCGGCCGAGCGATAGCGGATCTCTTCGTAGGGAAGGTCGAGGTCTTCAGCCAGCTCCATCGCCGTGCCCTGCACCGAATGGCAGAGGCCGACCTGCCTGATCGCAGGGTATTTCTCTGCTATCGCCCAGGTGTTGATCGCCATCGGGTTGACATATTGCAGCATGATCGCATCGGGGCAGACGGCGAGCATGTCTTCGCACACCTTCCACAGATGCGGCACGGTCCTCAGACCCCGCATGATGCCGCCGACGCCGAGCGTGTCGGCGATCGTCTGGCGCAGGCCGTATTTCTTCGGCACCTCGAAGTCAGTGACGGTGCAGGGCTCGTAGCCCCCGATCTGGAAGGCGACGACGACGAAATCCGCGCCGGCCAGCGCCTTGCGCTGATCCGAATGGGTCTCGGTCTTCGCCTTGACGCCAAGCGTCGCGATCAGCTTGTTGACGACAATGGCGCTCTCTTCCAGCCGCTGCGGATTGATGTCCATCAGCGCGATCGTTGCGCCGGACAGCGACGGGCGCTGCAGCACGTCGCCGACAATGTTCTTCATGAACACCGTCGAGCCGGCGCCGATGAACGTGATCTTGGGATTTCTTGCCATGCTAACCTCCGGCATATGTTCAGGCCACATCGAAAGCGGCCCTGACGAGCCGTTCGGTGTAAGCGGTCTTGGGATTGGACAGGATGTCGTCGACGGGGCCCTGCTCGACGATCTTGCCGTTCTGCATGACGATCACGCGATGGCACAGCGCACGCACCACCTTGAGGTCGTGCGAGATGAAGAGGTAGCTGAGGCCGCACTCGTCCTGCAGCTTGCGCAGGAGGTCGATGATCTGCGCCTGGACGGAGAGGTCCAGCGCCGATGTCGGCTCGTCGAGCAGGATGAATTCTGGTTCAAGCGCTATGGCGCGGGCGATCGCAATGCGCTGCCGCTGGCCACCAGAGAATTCGTGCGGAAACCGCGACAGTATATCGCCCGGCATGCCGGCGCTGACCAGCGCGTCGCGCACCCGTTCGACCCGCTCGCGCCGCGTCGCCCCTATGCTGTTGACGATCAGCCCTTCCTCGATGATCTGGCCGATCGTCATGCGCGGGTTGAGCGAGGAGAACGGATCCTGGAAGACGATCTGCATGCGCGAGCGCAACGGCCGCATCTCGGCCCGCGACAGGCCGTGGATCGGCTTGCCGTCGAAACGGATCTCGCCGCGCTTGGCGTCGATCAACCGGAGCAGGGCCTGGCCGAAGGTGGTCTTGCCGGAGCCGGACTCGCCGACCAGCCCCAGCGTCTCATGACGACAGAGTTTCAGGCTGAGATCGTCGACGGCGACCAATTCGCGCCAGTCGGGTTTCAGAAAGGTGCCATGGCGCAGCATGAATGAGACGCGCACGCCGCTGGCCTCGAGAATGGTGCCACAGCCCTCCGGCAGCGGTTTCGGCTGCCCGTGCGGCTCTGAAGCCAGCAGCCGCCTCGTATAGGGATGCCGCGGATCGCCGAACAGCCGTTCGGTGACGTTGTGCTCGCACATTTCGCCATGCTGCATGACATAGACGTAGTCGGAGAACTGGCGCACCACGGTGAGGTCGTGGGTGATCAGGATCACCGCCATGCGCAGCTCTTTCTGCAGGCTGCGGATCAGGTTCAGGATCTGCGCCTGGACGGTGACATCGAGCGCCGTGGTCGGCTCATCGGCGATCAGCACGTCGGGATTGTTGGCCAGCGCCATGGCGATCATCACCCGCTGGCGTTGCCCGCCCGAGAGCTGATGCGGGTATTGTCTGAGCCGCGCGGCAGGATCGGGAATCTGCACGTGCTGCAGAAGTTCGAGCGCTCGCGCCCAAGCCTGTTTGCGGCTGACCTTACGATGCACCCGGATCGCCTCGACGATCTGGCTGCCGATCGTATAGATCGGGTTGAGCGAACTCATCGGCTCCTGGAAGATCATCGAGATGCGGTTGCCGCGCAGCTTGCGCCGGGCGCTCTCGGGAAATTTCAGGATGTTTTGCCCGTCATAACAGACGCTCGAGCCGGGCGACACGGTGGCGCGCCGCGACAGCAGGCCCATGACGGTGCGCGCCGTCACCGACTTGCCCGAACCGGATTCGCCGACGATGGCGATCGTCTCGCCGCGATAGAGCTGGAACGAGATATCCTTGACCGCTTCGACGACGCCATGCTCGACCTTGAAGGCCACGGCGACGTTGCGGGCATCGATGATCGGCTGGTCCTGGCGTCCGTCATGGTCGTGACGGACGATCGGTGCGAAGGATTCGGCGAGCGCGACGGACATCTGTGCCACCTCAATAAGGGTCGACGGCGTCACGCAGGCCGTCGCCCAGCGCGTTGAAGGCAAAGACGGTGACCAGCACGAAACCGACCGGCGACAGGATCCAGGGATAGGTGCCGATGACGGAATAGGTCGCGGTGTCCTGCAGCATCAGGCCCCACGAGATCAGCGGCGGCTTGACGGCGAAGCCGAGGAAACCGAGGAAGGATTCGAGCAGCACCACGGTCGGGATCGCCAGCGTCACGGCGACGATCACATGGCTCATCACATTGGGGAAGATGTGCTGCATGATGATGCGCCGGTCGGTGGCGCCAACCGCCATGGCGGCGCGCACATACTCGATCCGCGCCAACGCCAGCGTCTTGCCGCGAACCTCGCGCGACATCTGCGCCCAGCCCAAGGCCGACATGACGATGATGACGAAAGCGAGGAAGACGTTGGTGGGAGCGGTGACCGGGATCAGCGTCGTCAGCGCCAGATAGAGCGGCAGTTGCGGGAAGGCGAGCACCAGTTCGACGAAGCGCTGCATCCAGACATCGAACCTGCCGCCGAAATAGCCGGAAACCATGCCGACGGTGGTGCCGATGACGGTGATGATGAAGACGACCGTCAGGGCGATCATCAGCGAGACGCGCGAGCCGTGGATGGCGCGCGACAGCACGTCACGGCCGAACTTGTCGGTGCCCAGGAAATGCACCGGCTGGCCGTCCAGCGAGCCGAACAGATGCCGGTCCGCCGGCAGCAGCCCAAACAGCTTGTAGGGCGCGCCATGCACGAAGAAACCGAGCAGCCTAGGATGATCATAGTCGGGGCCGACGACGGGCTGGAAAGTGACCGGATCGAGGTCCGCCGAATCGGCCAGCGCATAGACCCTCGGCCGTGCGGTGAAACCGCCGTCTCTGTCATGGAAGCTTGGCACCTGCGGCGGAGCGAAGCCGACATCCGTGACCTTCGGGTCCATTGGCGCGATGAATTCGGCGAATACGGCCATCACCAGCAGCAGCACGACGAGCCAGAGCCCGGCCATGCCGGTCCAGGAGCGCTTCAGCCGGCGCCAGACAAGCGCCATGTAGCTTTCGTTGCCATGCGCCGGTTTGGCGACGATGGGCCCTTCGGCAGGCAGCGGTGGAGGGGATGGATCGCGCGCCAGCATCTCAACGCTCCCCGAACTGGCGCACGCGCGGATCGAGCAGCACGAGCAGCATGTCGGCGATGATGTTGCCGACGATGAGCGTCGCCGACAGGACCATCATGAAGGTGGCGGTGACATAGACGTCGCCGACAGCCATGGAGCCGACGATCGCCGGGCCGACGGTCGGCAGTGCGAAGATGATCGCCGTCTCGATCTCGCCGGTCAGCATATAGGGCAGCACCACGCCCTGATACATGATGAGCGGATGCAGCGCGTTGGGCACGGCGTGGCGCATGACGACGGCAGCACCCGTCAGCCCCTTGGCCCTTGCCGTCTCGACATATTGCGCGTTCAGCGTATCGAGCAGATTGCCGCGCATGACGCGCATATTGTAGGCGAGGCCGCCGAAAGTGGCGATCGCCACCACCGGCCAGACATGTTTGACGAGGTCGACGAATTTGGCCCACGACCACGGCGCACCACCATATTGCGGCGAGAAGAATGAGCCGATCTCAGACACGTTGAACTGGAAGACCAGGAGATAGACGATGATCAGCGCCATCAGGAAGCGCGGCACCGTCATACCGAGGAAGGAGATGGCCGACAGTGTCGAGTCGATCCAGGTGTATTGCCTTGTCGCCGCCCATATGCCGAATGTGATGCCCAGCACCGAGGCCAGCAGATGGCAGACCAGCGCCAGAAGGAGCGTGCGCGGCAGGCGCTCTCCGACCACATCGGCGACCGGTTTGTTGTAGTACAGGCTGTAGCCGAAATCGCCTCGAGTGACGATGCCGACGATCCAGTTGAGATACTGCACGGGCAGCGGCTTATCGAGGCCATGCTCGATGCGATAGGCCTTTGCCTGCGCGTCGGCCTCGGCAAAGGAAGCTCCACCCTGGTTGATCGCCTGCGAGCGGATGTAGTCGGCATAGTCACCCGGCGGCGCCTGGATGATGGCAAAGGTGGCCAGGCTCAAGATGGCGAGGACCGGGATTGCCGACGCTATGCGCGTGAGCAGGAATCGCAGCATGGACGGTTCATTTCCTTGTCTCGCCGATCGCGCCCTTGGTTGCGTCCGGAGGTTGGTTTGTCCGGCCGCGCCAGCGGCGCGGCCGGAGGTCTCTCAGTCAGGGAGGTAAACCTAATTCATCAGCCCCTTCTCTCCGGGTTTGCCGGGCAGCTCATCGGGGAACAATTCATATTTCGCCTGCTTGTCTGCGGCGACAAATACCCGTTCGCGGATGATCGAATCCTCGGCCCAGTTGAACATGAAGATCGGCGTGCCCTGCGGAATGTTCGAGAAGCGCTTGTTGACGATCAGCGCGCCGGGATATTCCGTCAGGCCGACATTGTAGACGTGCTCCGTCGAGATCTTCTGGAATTGTTTCATCAAGCTGGCGCGCTGGTCATTGTCCTGCGTGGAGACGAACTTGTTGACGATGTCGACGAGGTCCTTTTCGAACGGCATCACATCGACCTCGCCATTTTCCGGCGCACGATGGTCCCAGCTGGTGCGCGGGCCGACAGGGGCAAGCTGCACGGTGTTCTGCACCACCGAGGTCAGTTCCTGTTCGTTGCGCCGGACCAGCCAATCGAAGCGGCCGGAGTATTGCGAAGCGTCCCGCTGGGTGCCGTTGAGGCCGTTGAGCACGACCCGCAGCCCGAGCTTTTCCATCTGGGCGACGACGCCTTCGGCAAGGCTTTTGTCGGTCGTGTAGTCGTTGTTGACCAGCATCACGATCTCGACATTCTTGCCGCCGGCGGTGCCGGAAGGGAAATTCACGAAGCCGTCGCCGTCCGTATCCTTGAGGCCGGCCTTGGCGAGTTCAGCCTTGGCGCCATCGAGGTCGAAGGGGTAGTAGACCGTCGAATTGCGGTCGTAGAAGCTGGTTCCTGACGACAAGCCGCCGGGATAGATGGCGGTGAACGGCCCCTTGACCAGCGAGTCGCCGAGCGCCTTGCGGTCGAGCGCCATGGTGACGGCCTTGCGGAAATCCTCGTTGCGGTTCAGCTCGCGGATCGCCTGGCCGCGTTCGTCCGGATTGCCCCAGCCATTGGCGGAAAAATTAAAGCGCAGATTGTAGCCGATGAGCCGCGGGCCGAAAGCAAGACGGGCAGGCGCGTTCGCCTCCGCCGCACGCTTCAGCGAGGCGACGAAGTTTTCCGGCTGCTCCAGATTGGAAAAATCAGCCGCGCCGGCCACCGCCTGGACGTCGCGATCGGCCCAGGTCGACAGCTTGTAGTGCAGTTCGTTGAGATAGGGCAGTTGATTGCCCTTTTCGTCGACCTTCCAGTAATAGGGATTGCGGCGCATGACGATGATGTCGTCCGGCCGGTATTCGACCGGGACCCAGCCGCCCATCACCGGCATGTTCATGAATTCCGGCGGGAAGGCATTCTTGAACTGATCGTAGGTGTTCTTCGAATATTTCGGATGCTGCGGCTTCAGGATGTGCCCGGGACCAGGACAGAAGGTGCCGTAGGCCATGGCATACAGGTACTGCTTGGGGAAGGCGTCCTTGAAGGTCCATTCGACGGTGTAGTCGTCGATCTTCTTCAACGTCGTGCCGACGCCGAAGGTTTCCGGCGTGGCGCCGTTCAGCGGCGAGACGTTGGGATCGACGACCTCGTCGTCCCAGTAGAACATGACGTCGTCGGCATTGAACGGCACGCCGTCCGACCACTTCGCGCCTTCGATGAGGTGCATGGTCAGCTTGTGGCCATCGCTCGACCAATCCCAGCTCCTGGCCAGGTTCGGCAGCGGCTCGGTGTCCTTGGCCTCGACCTGGAACAGCGGGGCGGTGCGCGTCAGGCATTCGGAGAGGCCGATGTCGATGCCGCCCCAGCCTTGCGTCTGACCGGCGCCGTAGTTCCAGCCTTCCGGCCGCCCGCCGATGACGTGGCGCATCGTATCGCCATAGACGCCGATGCCGTCTTGCATATTGCCCGTCTTGAAGACCAGCGGCTCCTTTGGCAGCCTGTCTTTCACCGGCGGAAGCTTGCCGGTCTTGACGTATTTCTCGGTGACCCAGTCGGGCTCGTGATATTCGGGAAGCGCCTTGAACTCCAGAATGGAGTCGCGCGCGACATAATTGATCTTGCCTTCGGCGGGAAACGGTGTCGGCGCCGGCGGAACCGTCGGCTCGGAAGCGTATGCACTGAGTGCCGAGACCGAGACGCTCAGCGCCAGTCCGGCAGCAAGGCCGATATTGCGTAAATTCCTCACTGTCTCTCTCCCTCTTGTTGGTCCGGAGCGTTTGCACCCGCTCCGCCTCTCCTCGAATTCAAACGGCTTCGTGGCAGTGGATCCGCCTCCCATGGATCCACCATCACCGCATGAATTTCCAGCCGGCCCGTTTCAGCCGGCCCGTTTCAGCCGGCTTGCTTCAGCGCGGCTTTTTCGGCGCGCAATTCCTCGATCGAGCGAACGCTGCGCCGTGCGGCGCCCGCCCACTCGCGGGTCTTCACCTTGGATGTCGACAGCCGCTCCCTGGCGGCCGGAACCGCATGGGCGTATTGCGGCAGCCAGGCTGCCTGGGCGACGACCATTTCGTCGACCATCTGCCAAACCTCCTCCGGCGTCGAAACCGCGCCGACCAACGGGTCATGCAGCACGGCGAGCTTCAGAAGATCGATGTCGCCCGATATCGCGGCATGCACCGACATGCGCTGGACGTTGATCGAAGCGATGCAGGTGGCGGCGCAAGCCTCCGGCAACGTGATGCCGGCGGCCATGTTGATGCCGAAACGGTCGACGAAGCCCGGCGACTCGATGATGGCATCGTGCGGCAGGTTGGTGATCACCCCATTGTTCTTGACGTTGAAGTGGCCGCGATAGACGCGGTTGGTCTCCAGCGCCTCCAATATGTGGCTGGCATGCTCGTTGGAGCGTTTCTCGCGGTCGATCGGCTTGGACGCCGCTTCGAGGAACTGCGGATATTCCGTCTCGAACCAGTTGCGGGTTTCGGTGGAGTAGCGGAGATAGCCGCCGGTCTCGCCGTGAATCCAGTCGGACATATCGATCCAGCGCGTGATCTCGTCGGGACGCTTGCGATACCAGGGCAGATATTCGGAAAGATGGCCGTTGCTTTCGGTCGAATAGACACCGAAGCGCTTCAGGACGTCGATGCGCAGCTTCTCCTGCCTGGAATAGACCGGATGCGCCTCGAAAGCGGCCACCAGTTCATCCTTGCCAATGGGGCGGCCGTTGAGGCGCAGGTCGATGAACCAGGTCTGGTGGTTGATGCCGGAACAGACATAGTCGAGCTCCTGCGTGGACTTCGCGCCAAGCACCTCGGCGATCTGCTCGGCGCCGTGCTGGACGCCGTGACAGAGCCCGACAGTGTCGACCTTGCCGTATTCGATCGCCGCCCAGGTGTTCATCGCCATCGGGTTGGCGTAGTTCAGGAATTTGACGTTCGTCTCGGCGACCTCGCGTATATCCTTGCAGAAATCCAGGATCACCGGAATGTTGCGCTGGCCATAGAGAATGCCGCCGGCACAGATCGTATCGCCGACGCACTGGTCGATGCCGTATTTCAAGGGAATGCGGATATCGTCGGCGTAGGCTTCGAGGCCGCCGACCCGCACGCAGCTGATGACGTAGCGAGCGCCTTCGAGCGCCTTGCGGCGGTCGGTGGTCGCCGTCACCCTGGTCGGCAACCTGTTCGCCTCGACGATCCTGTCGAGGATCGCCTTGATCATCTGAAGATTGTGCTCGCTGACGTCGGTCAGCGCGAATTCGATGTCCTTGAATTCGGGCACGCACAGGATGTCGGTGAACAATTTCTTGGTGAAGCCGACGCTGCCGGCACCGATGATAGCGATTTTGAAACTCATCAGCCGCACCTCATTCCATTTCGAATTGCAGGCAAGGAATGACAATGGAGGCTGTAGCCACATGCCGCGACATGTATGCAGGACAAGCCGGAATCCGGCTCGCCAACCTCCCTGTCCGCTCCTTGACTGCGGATCTCTCTCGCTTTTCGATGGGGATTATGCGCTTATTCGCGAGCGCGACCAGAGAAGGATTATGCTTTCAGGGGTAATTTTGTGCTGCATGATTTGATAGAACACGGACAGTCCATGCGCACGATCTCGCTGCCGCGCGGCCGCCAGCGCCTGCACGCCATGCCGACGAGCACGGGCTACGAAGTGCGCGAGGACGAAATCTACGACTGGGACGGCCGCAAGCGCGGTCAGACACCGTTCACCGTGCTCCAGCACACGATCAGCGGGACTGGCCGGCTGCGCTACGAAAACCGCAACTACCGCTTGCAGAAGAACGACACATTGCTGGTGCTGGTGCCGCACAACCACCGCTACTGGCTGGCTGGAGATGAGCGCTGGGAATATTTCTGGATTTCGATGAACGGCGAGGAAGCGCTGCGCATCCACAAGTCGATCCTCAGCGTCTCGGGTCCTGTATTTCGGCTGCAGCCGGCGACAATCGATCATCTTGCCGATTGCAGCCTGCGCCTGATCAAAGGCGCCGCTTCGCCGGGTGCTGCTTCCGCGATAGCCTACGAGGCTGCGATGGCGCTCTATGACGATGTCTTCGGTTCCCATGCCTTCGCCGAAAAACTAAGCGCCATGCAGCCGGTCATCGATCACATCAACGCCAATCTCGACAAGCCGCTGCCGGTGGCGGACCTGGTCCAGATCAGCGGCCTCAGCCGAGCCCATTTCTCACGCTGTTTCGCCGAGAGCGAAGGCCTGCCTCCGGCCGAGTTCGTGCTGCAGCAGCGCCTGCAACGCGCGGCGAAGCTGCTGACCAAAGCGGATTTTTTGCCGGTGAAGGAAGTCGCCATCCTGTGCGGCTTCGAGGAAGCGAACTATTTTTCAAAGGTCTTCCGCCGCTGCTACGGCATCACACCGAGCCAGTTCCGCACCACAGGCATGTACGCGAATTTGCGGACTCCGGCCAGGCGCGGCGTCAGGGCGTTCGATGACGAGACCTGACGCCGCCATGGTTAAACAGGCAGCCAACTAGGCAGCGCGCAGGCTGCCGCCGTCCAGCCATTCGAGATCGGCTTGCGAAAGCGTGATGTCGAGAGCGCGCAGGCTGTCGTCCAGTTCATCCAGCGTGCGTGGCCCGATCAGCGGGATGGAGGGGAAGGGCTGAGCGAGCACATAGGCCAGCGCAATATGGATCGGGCTCTTGCCCAGTCTCGCGGCAAGTTCGATCGCCCGGTCGCGGCGGCCGAAATTCCGCTCGGAGTACCAGACCCGCACCAGCTCCTCATTGTCTTGCTTGTCGCGACCCGCCCGATCGGTGAAGAAGCCGCGCCCCTGGCTCGACCAGGCGAAATTCGGCATCTGCCTGGATGTCAGCCAGGCCTTCCAGACATCCGTGGAGGACGTGACGCAGCCAGCCCAGATCGGCTCCAGCATTTCGGCCAGCGAGAAATTGTTGGACAGCGCACCGGGCTTTTGCTTGCCGGTGCGTTCGGCGTAGGCAATTGCCTCATCCATGCGTTCCATCGTCCAGTTCGAACCGCCGAACAGGCCGCGGATGCGGCCGGCCTTGACCTCGCGATCCATCGCATCGACGAATTCGCCGACCGGCACATCCGGATTGTCGCGGTGCATGAAGTAGACATCGACATGATCGGTCTGCAGGCGTTCGAGCGTCTGGTCGAGCTGCTTGCCGATCACATCAGGATAGCACAGCGGCGAGTGCGCGCCCTTGGCGATGACCACCGATTGCGCGCGCACGCCACGGTTTTTCAACCATTCGCCAAGCAGCTTCTCGGTATAGCCGCCGCCATAGACATAGCCGGTATCGAAGAGATTGCCGCCGGCCTCGAAAAAGGCATCGAGCAGGATCGAACCTGAGGAAAACGTACGGAAATCCTCGAAGCCGAGCGCCACCACCGATGCAGGCTTCGACAGGCCAGGAATGGTGCGCTTGGCGACCGCCGTGCCGCCGGACCGTAGCGGCCGGCCGGAGATGGTGTTGGTGCGCTGATCGGCCTTCTCGATCCCGTATTCGAGGCCGGCTGCCGTCCGCCATTTGTCCAGCACACGCAAGGTGCCGAGGCTTTCCGCCCACGCCATGCCCGGCCAGGCGAATTCTTGGCCGCCGGCGCGGATCGCCTCGCCGGCTGCGTCGACCTCGAAGGAATAGACATGGCGCTTCTCGTCGACGCTGATGGTCTGGCGCGTACCATCGGAGGCGATGACGTCTATCCGGCCGAGACCGACATCGCGGTTGCCGCCGGCGAACCAGAAGTCCGGCACTTCGATGCGGCCCCTTGTGCCCAGGATGCGCAGCACATTGTCCTGGTTGAGCGAGATGCTGCAGGAGACTTCGGCGACAATGCCGCCGGGGAAATGCAGCAGCGCGGAGGCCCATTCGTCGACGCCGGACTGGCCCAGATGGGCGGTGCCGACCACCTTGTCTGGCTCGCTGAAGGGCTTTCCGACGGCCGCACCGGCAATCAGCCGGACCATCGAGACGGGATAGCCGCCGACATCGAGAATACCGCCGCCGGCGAGATCGTTGGCATAGAGCCGGTGCTGCGGCATGAAGCCCGGCATGGCGAAACCGAAGCTCGACTTGATCATCCTGATCTCGCCGATGACGCCGGACCTGATCAGCTCCACCAGCTTCTTGGTCTGCGGGTGCAACCGGTACATGAAGGCTTCGCCGAGGAATGTGCCGGCCTTGCGCGCGGCATGCATCATGGCGTCGGCCTCGAAGGCGGTCAGCGCCAGCGGCTTTTCGCACAGCACATGCTTTCCGGCCTCGGCCGCCTTGATCGCCCATTGCGCATGGCCTGGATGCGGTATCGAAATGTAGACGGCGTCGATGTCGGGGTCGGCGAGCAGCGCGTCGTAGCCGTCGAGGATACGGGCACCGGGAAAACGCTCGGCAAGCCCCGGCTTGGCGGGATTGCGTGCGCCGATGGCGACCAGCTTGCCGGTGTCCGAAGCGGCCACGCCACCGGCAAAGGACTGGGCGATGCTGCCCGGGCCGAGAATGCCCCAGCGAATGGGCGTGGTTGCGGTCATTGTCATTCTCCTTGAAGGCTGGAAAGGGCTGGCGGTCAGCGCAGCCGCAGTCCTTTTTCGTCGAACAGGTAGGATTTGCGGATGGAAACGGTGATCTCGGACGTGTCAGGGACCTTTGCCGCGTCGCGCTGGATCACCACGTCGTCACCGTTGGCCGTTCTGGCATAGAGGAAACTTGTGCCGCCCAGGTGCTCGATCACGTCGATGGCAACCACAAGGTCGGCGTCGCCTTCTCCGGCATTGCCGAAATGTTCGGGCCGCACACCGACAATGACCTTGCTGCCGATTTTTGGGCTGCCTATTTCGGGCGCAGTGCCAGTCAGCGGTTGCGTGATGCGGGTCTTCTCCTGGCCCGCCAGTTCGACCACGACGCCAGGTGCATCGTGCCCGACAACCCGGCCTTTGATGAAATTCATCTTCGGCGAGCCGACAAAGCCGGCGACGAACTGATTGTCGGGGTTGTCGTAGAGATCGAGTGGCCGGCCGATCTGCTCGATATGGCCGGCGCGCATCACGACGATCCTGTCGGCGAGCGTCATCGCCTCGGTCTGGTCGTGGGTGACATAGATCATTGTCGTGCCCAGTTCCTTGTGGAGCCGGGAGATCTCGACGCGCATCTGGACGCGCAATTCGGCGTCCAGATTGGAGAGCGGCTCATCGAACAGGAACACCTGCGGTTCGCGCACGATGGCGCGGCCGATGGCGACGCGCTGGCGCTGGCCGCCTGAGAGTTTTTTCGGGCGTCTGTCCATCAATTCGCTGATGCGCAGGATCTCGGCCGCCCGCTTCACCCGCCGTTCGGTGTCGGCTTTTGGATTGCCGGTCATGCGCAGGCCGAACGAGAGGTTCTGTTCGACGCTCATATGCGGATACAGCGCGTAGGACTGGAACACCATGGCGATGCCGCGGTCGGCCGCCTCGACATCATTGACCACCTTGCCGCCGATGGCGATCTCGCCGCCGCTGATGTCCTCGAGCCCGGCGATCATCCTGAGCAGCGTCGATTTTCCGCAGCCGGAGGGGCCGACGAAGACGACGAACTCGCCGTCCTTGATGTCCATGCTGGCGCCATGGACGACCTCGAAGACGCCGAAGCGCTTGACGACATTGGTGAGCGTGACCGTTGCCATGCTGCCCCTTACTTGACCGCGCCGGCGGCAATGCCGGCGATGAAATGGCGCTGCAGCAGCACGAAGACGACCAGCATCGGCACCGTCAGCATTACAGCGCCCGCCATGATGCCGCCCCATGACACCTTGGTGAGGCCGATCAGCGTGCCGAGCGCCACCGGCGCCGTCATCGAACCAGGCTGGCTGTTGATCAAAAGCGGCCACAGATAATTGTTCCAGGAGGCGAGGAACAGGATGATGGCGAGTGCGGCCAGCATCGGCCGCGCCAAAGGCAGCGCGACAAAGAGGAAGATGCGCCACTCCTTCACGCCCTCGACGCGCGCCGCATCGAAGAGGTCGTCCGGCATCATCGAAAAACTCTGCCGCATGAACAGCACGCCGAGCGAATTGAACAGCGGCGGAACGATCAGCGCCACCCAGGTGTTGGCGAGCTTGAAGTCGCGCGCCACCATGATGAACTGCGGGATCAGCACGACCGCATAGGGCAGCGTTATGGTGCCCAGTATGATGGCGACAACCGCGCCCTTGCCGAAGAACTGGTATCGGGCCAGCGCCCAGCCGGCCATCGACGTCAGCAGCACCGACAGGATGGTGTAGGTCACCGCCACCGAGACCGAAATGCCGATGGCGCCGACGAAGTTCGTGTCACGCTGCAGATTGTTGAAATTGTCGATGAAATTGCCGTGCGGCAAAAGCTCGATGCCGGGGCTGAAGATGCCGTTGTCGGGCATGGTCGAGAACACCACCATCATCCACAGCGGAAACAGCCAGATCAGCGCCAGCGGCGTCAGGAACAGATGCAGAGCGATGCTGCGTCCCAGCCTGGCGGAGGAGCGCGAACTCATTTCGGTTCCCTCGTCAGCCACAGCTGCGCCAGCGTGATGGCGATCGCCAGCCCGGCCATGGTGTAGGCGACGGCCGAGGCGTAGCCGAAGTTGAGCGACCGAAAGCCCTGGCGGTAAAGCAGCAGGCCAAGCGTCTCCGTGCCGCCGCCCGGCCCGCCGCGCTCGGTGATCAGGAAGGGCTCGGTGAACAGCTGCATGGTGCCGATGATCGACAGCACGAGACAGAACACGATGACCGGCTTCAGCAGCGGCAGGGTGATGTAGAAGAACTGCTTGAGCTTGCTGACGCGGTCGAGCGTCGCCGCCTCGTAGACGTCTTCGGGAATGGACTGCATGCCGGCGAGCAGGATGATGGCGTTGTAACCGGCCCAGCGCCAGGTCACCGCGATCATGATCAGCGCCATCGCCGGCGCGACGTTGGAGAACCAGTCGATCTTGGGCAGGCCGACGCTGTTCAGGAGCTTGTTGATGATGCCGAAATCGAGGTTGAACATCAGCCGGAACACCGCCGAATAGGCAACCTCGCCGACCACGACCGGGGCGAAGAAGGCGAAGCGGTAGAGGCCACGCGCCTTCAAGAGCGGCGAGTTCAAAAGCACCGCCATGACGAGCGCCAGCGAGATCATCACCGGCACCTGGATGACCAGGATGAGCAGCGTGTTCTTCAGGGCGTTGAAGAAGGCCGGATCGCCGATCAACCGGCCCCAGTTGAAGCTCGGAGCGAACCGCCACGGCACGGTGCGCGTCGCCTGGAAGGAGATCATGAAGGAGCTGATGATCGGCCACACCCAGAAGATCGCGAAGATCAGTAGATAGGGCGTGAGGAAGCGATAGGCCGTGGCGTTACGATTGCGCATCTTGCTCCTCCTTCTACCGCTTGTTGTTTCACGCCGTCGCCTGGGTCTTCCCTTCTCCCCTTGTGGGAGAAGGTGTCGCCGAAGGCGACGGATCAGGGGTGTTCCAGGGAACGCAAACGTCTCACTCCCCTGGGGCACCCGTCATCCGTCTCGGCGCTATCGCGCCGATCCAGCTTCTCCCACAAGGGGAGAAGGAGAAGCGGTGATCAAGATTTGACGGGCAGTCCGGTCGCCGCCGCGATCTGGCTTGCGGCATCGTCGAGCGCCGCCTTGGCGTCAGGATAGCCGCCGGCCAGATACCTGGTCTGCACGGCGCGGACGATGATTTCGGCGTCGCTCTGGAACTGCGTGCCGCGGCTCGGAACAACCTTCGGCAAGGTGCCGAGAATGTCCTTCCATACCGCCTGGCCGCCCCAGTAAGACAGGCCTTGCGCGACATAGGGATCGTCGAGCGCCGAGACCAGGGACGGTACCAGGCCGAACTCCTTCAGCATCGTGATCTGGCCTTCATTGGTTCCGAGCGTGTATTTCAGATAGGCGTAGGCGGCCTCCTTGTTCTTGGAAGCCGAGGTGATGGCCAGCGAGGACCCGCCGAGATTGGCGGCGCGCGGCCCGTCGGCGGTGAGGCTCGGCATCAGATAGACGCCCCATTTGCCGTTTTCGCCGGCAGATTCGGTGCGAATGGTGCCCTCATACCAGCCGCCATAGATCTGGGTGGCGACGGTGCCGGCGGTGTTGTTGGTGATCTTGGTGCCCCAGTCGGCCGACGAGATGATGCCGGCGTCCTTCATCTCCTTGACCTTGGTCATGGCATCGACGCATTTGGGCTGGTTGACCGTGATCGATTGTCCGTCCTCGGAGAAATAGGCGCAGCCCTGTTCGTTGGAGATCATGCGGAAGAATTCCGAGTCGCCGTTGAAATCGGCATTGGTCATCGAGACGCCAGGATTGGCGGACTGGATTTTCTTGCCGGCGGCGATGAAATCGTCCCAGGTCTTGATCGAAGCCGGATCGACGCCGGCCTTTTCGTAGAAGTCGCGGCGATAAAAGGCGGCCACCGGGCCGGAATCCCACGGCATCGCGTAGGCCTTGTCGCCCACTTCCAACTCGGTGCGCTTGAAATCAGGGAATTTTTTCTGGTCGTCGGCTGTGTAACCGAGCGTATGCAGGTCGACGAAGCAGTCGGGGAACTGGCTCCAGTAATTCTCGGCCTCGCCGTTCTCGATGGTGACGACATCAGGCAGCCCGACGCCGCCGGCGGCGCAGCCGGCGATCGACTTGTCGTAAGTCGGCTGGTTGCCGAGATCCTGGACCGTGACCTTGACGTCGGGAAATTGCTTGTTGAAGCCGGCAATGGTCGCTTTCAGCGATGAAGCCGCGACATTCCAGCTCCAGATGGTGATTTCGCCGGATTGCGCGAAGGCCGGGGCTGAGCCCAGGGCAAGCGCGAGCGCGGCGCAGGTCATTGTGATGCGCATTGAAATCCTCCCATTTCATTTGCTCTCTCACTGTGAGCGTGGCTAGACTATGCACCGGGCAAGGCCTGTCGCCGTCAAAGGGAATATGAAATTGGCGGAAAGTAAGATGCCTGAACGGCCGTTCTACCAGCCTGGGGCCAGCAGCGTGGAAGGCCTGCCGCTGCTCCTGCAGATGTTTCACACCAATCCGTTGGTGATGCTCAAGCCGCATTGGCACGCCCAAGTCGAGGTTAATTTCATCGTGCGCGGCAGCGTGCATTACCGCATGAACGACCACGAGATTTCGCTTTCGGCCGGCGAGATGTGCCTGTTCTGGGGTGGCCTGCCGCACCAGATGGACGATTTGTCCGACGACGCCATCTATGCCGGAGCGCATCTGCCGCTGGTGCATTTCTTCCGGCTGCACCTGCCCACGGACATAAGGCACCGGCTGATGACGGGCGCAACACTGGTGACATCGGCCACCGACCAGTCCGACAACCATAATTTCGAGCGCTGGAACCGCTACGCCCGGTCCGGCGACCAGGCCAAGGCCGAACATGCCGTCAACGAATTGCTGCTGCGGCTGGAGCGAGTGCGGTTCGAGCCCTATCGGCTGGTATCCGCAACTCCGACCGACCAGGAAACAGGCAGCCCCTTTGACCAGCAATCGTCGCGGAATGTCGGACGCATGTGCGATTTCATCGCCGAAAACTTCCTCTATGACATCGATTGCGTGAACATCGCCGCGGCCGCCGACATCCATCCCAAATACGCCATGAGCCTGTTCAAGAAATCCACCGGCATGACGCTCAATGAGTATGTGAACCTGTTGCGGCTGAGCTATGCGCAGGCGCTTTTGATGCATCAGGACGCCAATGTGCTGCGTGTCGCCATGGATTCGGGTTTCGGCTCGCTCAGCGCCTTCAACAAGTCGTTCCGCAAGCTCGCCGGCATGTCGCCTTCCGATTTTCGCCGCGGCGTGACCGGCGCCAGATAGGCGATGGCGACTTGCGGGCGCCCAGTGCCGCGAGCATTGCTGCGCCTCGACCGCCGGCTAAAAGACATGTCACGGCGTTTCAGCCTGCAATAGCGGCACGGACAAGAATGGCGAAGGCCGGATCGTGCCATGCCGTGCGCGATTCCGGCCCGCAAGCGGCATGGAAACCCGGGCGCCGCACGGCATCGCTTTTCCTGCCTGAAATCGCCACCTAGGCGCTGGACAGGCCGAATTCCCGTGCTATAACCCACGCGCTTTCAAGGGGCGCCCACGGCGCCTCGATGAATCCCGGCCTGCGAGTTTTCGTTTGCCGGAACAGGCCCAGATAGCTCAGTTGGTAGAGCAGCGGACTGAAAATCCGCGTGTCGGTGGTTCGAATCCGCCTCTGGGCACCATTCCCTCTTCTCCCGACAGTCTCTTTCGCCGAAGCTTATACGCTTCTGTCTCGGCAAGCCATTGAAATCCTTCCCGATTTCGGCGCGCAAAGCGCAGATGAGCGGGTTTTTGTGGAACTTCGGCGCAGTTGGTCCAACGAGGCGGGGGGCTGGTATTTTCGCTGGTATTGGAGATCCTGATGGTATCGATGCAGCCAAATGCAGGTCCCGAAAATGGCCCTTTCCGACGTAAAATGCCGAAATGCCCGACCCGTTTCCAAGCTGGTGAAATTGTCTGACGGTGGCGGGCTCCAGCTTTGGGTTCAGCCTACCGGATCTCGCCTATGGCGCCTCGCGTATCGTTTTGGCGGCAAGCAGAAGCTTCTGGCGTTGGGCAGCTATCCCCTCATATCCCTCGCTGAGGCACGCGAGGCGCGCGATACCGCCAAACGTCTCCTCCTACGTGGCATCGACCCCGCACAGGAGCGTAAGTCGCAAAAGGCTTTGGCAGAGGACACCTTTCGCTCAATCGCGGAGGACTATGTCGACAAGTTGAAGAAGGAGGGACGTGCCGACCGGACCATCACCAAGGTCAAATGGTTGCTCGACTTTGCCTATCCAACGTTTGGGGACAAAAGCATTCAGGAGATCGATCCGGCCACAATTCTTGCCGCTCTCCGCAGCGTAGAGGTTCGCGGTCGATACGAGTCGGCTCAGCGACTGCGCTCCACCATTGGCAGCGTGTTTCGATATGCAATCGCAACCGCACGCGCCGATGTAGATCCGACCGTCGCCCTGAGGGGCGCACTCGTCGGCCCGATGGTCACGCCACGCGCCGCGGTTACCGATCCTAAGGCCTTGGGAGGCTTACTGAGGGCGATCAATGCATTTGACGGACAGCCTACAACCCGAGCCGCCCTGAAGCTGATGGCCCTGCTGTTTCCCCGCCCCGGCGAGCTGCGCGCGGCCGGATGGGACGAGTTCGATCTCGAAAGCTCGGTTTGGATCATCCCTGAAGGACGCATGAAGATGCGACGACCGCACCGTGTCCCCCTCGCAGACCAGGCCGTCGGCGTCCTGACAGCACTTAGAGAACTCTCTGGTGGTGGATCGCTGCTGTTTCCTAGTGTTCGATCGGGTTCGCGTCCGATTTCGGACAACACACTTAACGCCGCCCTTCGCCGTATGGGCTATGGCAAAGAAGAAGCTACCGCGCACGGTTTTCGAGCAACGGCATCAACTCTGCTAAACGAGTGCGGAAAGTGGCATCCGGACGCCATAGAACGGCAGCTGGCCCATGTTGAGAACAACGACGTTCGGCGCGCCTACGCCCGGGCAGAGCACTGGGAAGAGCGCGTAAAGATGATGCAATGGTGGGCCGATTATCTGGATGAACTCGAGAGCAAAAAGGGCGCGGGTGAAAATTACCTGCGGTGGGAAGGCCGCTAAAACTGGGCCACTCCTATGGTCTGGCGAACCCAACGACCAAGACTAATGGTGATTTGCCGCGCTGTATCACAGAAGCCAAGCCTTCTGAGTCGAACTCGGCCCATGCGTGGTGGGAAGTGAAAGTGAGCTTTGCGCCCTATCTCGGTGGTTCCGCCTGCATTCTCGACTGCCTAAAAAGCCGCCGTCCCGACAAACAAGCCATCCTGCTGGCCGAGAGGTCACACGAACAGAGACATTCGGGCTTTGCATGGGCCGCCCCATCGCCAAGACGAGAGGCCTTATGCCCATCAAATTGCGCAAGGGGGGACGCTTCCAATTCGGCAGTTCACACTAGGCGCGGCCGAGGGTCAGTACATGGAAAGCCGAGAAGGCAATCGGATCTCTATAAGTGGCCACCTGCCAAGGAATAATCTGGACCACGAAAAGCTCCACTAGTTGTTGGCCGTCAAAGTTCCGACCGGGCCTCTGCCAATCCTCGCCCAGTACGCTATCCAGCCAATCTCCATGTGGATCAAAGACAGGCCCCCATTTGTCACGGACATCTTGCTTCAAGGCTAGCCATAAATCCTGCAAGTTCACAAACGCCCTTGCAGCATTCTCCCCAGAGGTGGACATTTCGATCTCGGTTGTCGGACCGAGTAGCGCTTCAGCAATTCTGCGCTGCTCCAGCCCGTTACTCAAATTAACGTGCTGGAACGCGCGTTGCAGGTTTATGGTAGCAATGATGCAGCGTGCGATATGATCGGCCGAATAAGGATGTGGACGCATCCCGCCCCATACACCATCGATCAGATTCTGCAGCTTTTCGTCGCCCGCAGAGACGGTCACAAGATCCGTGCAGCCGCGACGCTTTTCGATGACCTCCGTTAATGCGGCGATCGAGTTTAACACGGGCTCGGCCAACACCGGACCCGAGGAGTCCACATCGATGTCTTTCCATCGCTCGTTTGGTCCGGCGATCCAAGCGGGCGGAACGACCAGGGCGTCTTCTTCGGTGGTGTTGTCGTCGTCACTCAGCTCAATCAAGAGCCCGCCGGCCGCGTGAATGTGTTCCAAGAGATCGTCGAACCCGGCCCGTCGGCGCCGCATCACACTGTACTGATCGAGAGCGAGTTCCAATGCGCTCTTCTTGTCGGGGTAGATATTGCGTCTTGGGATCGATGAGTGAGAAGCAATATGAGGGAAGACGATGCGGTCCAGTGGCCAGATATGGTCGAACTTTCCAGGCGCCTCCAAGAACAAGCCCTCTTGGGCCTGCAGACGCCACAGATTCGGAACATCCAGGTGGATGAACCGCACTGGTCCGCTATAGGCGTCAAATGCCCCTTCCGCCTCGCGATCGACTAAAAAGATCGCTCCTTTGTCCTCGGTCGATGCTCCATCGCTTGCGAACCAGCCCGCGACCTCCGGACTGCGTGTGAAATCTATGAAGTTGGTAAGGGCGAGGCCGTGGTGCTGCGCTGTAGCAATTAGTGCGTCGTCATTCTGCAGATACGGAACGAGGTGCGGGGCACCGCGGGCGAATGAATAAAAGGCGCCAAAATCAGTGACCGCCTTGGTGCGGTCGGCGTCGTTCGCTCGGACAAAGCTTGAAATCACCTGCCAGCTCGCATCGCGCTGCCCGCGGAAGTACTTGTAGTGATCCCCAGCCTTGAAGTCGGCAGCCAGCGCCACAGCCGTCATTAGATCCGGGGCATCGTACTGAATAAACCCGCCTGGCATTGGACGGCCCAATATTCCCAACGCATTCTGCTTGGCGCCGAGCAGCTCGGCGATCTTCTTATCAGACCGGGGTTCTTCTTTATCCGTCAGGGCCGCGCTCCCAATCCTAAACCGAAGCCCGTTAGAGGGCCTCTACAATGTCATTCGCGCATGCGCGTAGATCGTCCGCTACAGATAATCTTTAAGAGCCGTCGGTCTGGTCGCGGCGCCGATCCCTCGCGCCCTCCGGAATCAATGCTCGTCAAGACGGAAAGCGCAATTCCGTGCGGCGGAGAAACTGCTCCATGCCATCAAGCGGATCGCGGCCTATATCCGCCCGTTGGGCGAGTTCCTTCAATATCTCTCTGCCGATTCGAACCCGGCGGTCGCTCTTAGTGGCCAACTCGGGGAGGAAATCGACGGAATGAGCGTGAAGTTGGTGCTCCCCCAGCCAACGAGCCACGGTCGTCGCTGCTTCGCTTTGGACGTCCCACGCCTCAAGGGTCATTCCCGCC
This sequence comes from Mesorhizobium sp. WSM1293, assembly GCF_000513875.1. Taxonomy (NCBI): domain Bacteria; kingdom Pseudomonadati; phylum Pseudomonadota; class Alphaproteobacteria; order Hyphomicrobiales; family Phyllobacteriaceae; genus Mesorhizobium; species Mesorhizobium sp. WSM1293. Next base: position 52,545 of record NZ_AZUV01000030.1, read on the forward strand.
AACAAATCGGCTACTTGTATGGTCGGGTGTGTTTCAGAGGATCCGAATTCCACGGGTGCAACTAAGTTACCCCTTATCTCGTGCGATACCTTGCCATCCGTTAGCGAGGTTGATTGATCCTGTCCAACCCACGCGTTGAAAAGGTCGACCCCGTCCGCCAAAGGCTTTGAATCGTCGCACAGGAGGCGCAATTGGGGATATCTGTGACCCCAATAGAAGAACAGAAGCGAGAACAGCGCAGTGGAGGTTAAGTCGAGCGTCCATTTACCGCCTTGGCCAGCCTCCGGACGCAACAATCTTGATCGATCCTCAATGACCGTAGCGTAACCACGGCAGAATTTCAGGATACGCTCCATCTCAACGGCTTGGCTGCTGCTCCTCGAAAAGATGTCGGGGGCAGACGCAGGATCGAAGGTGCGCATGAACTGCTGCATCTGTTCCGCTAGTTCCGCATAATCTGCCGGGCTATTGCGTAGCAGGACGAAGATCGCTGTCATTAGATAGCGGTGGAAATCTACCCCGTAGAATAGTGCGCTGTTGGTCGCTAAGACCGGCTCGAAAAAGTACTCGACGAATTTTCCAGCGAGAGCAACTTTCTTATTGTGAACTACCACTTTCGCCCGACGATGTGTCGCGCAGCACAAATCAGTTATGATCATCGGCCAGGTTCCTCGCTTCTTGAGGTTCTTGGCCTTCAGTTCATTGCCCTGAAGGAGGCGGTAACGCGTACGCAGATCGCTGATGAGGGAGGCCGATTCGTCTACGGTCAGGTCATGAGAGGCATAGACGAAATAGGGCTGTTGATTGTCCAGCAGACGAGGTCCGGTGAACCCAGCTTCGTCGAAAGAGATCAGCCTGCCTTCAGGCGTTGCAATCATCCGGTTGCTCCATTGGTGGGCGCGAGCCGAGACCCATTTTGTCTGTTGCACAGGCGGAAGCCGCGAGGGATTGGACATTAGATGAATGGCAGCCGACTAGCTTCTTTGAAAGACCTTTTCCGTTCATCTTCGAAGTGGGAATAACTACCGACTCACGACCATTTAGCCGCTGCCTTGTTGCCCGCTTTTTGCGATCCCGACATAGAGTTGCCGGTCCGCAATGACACCAGGGCTGCTGAAAGCTTCCGCATTGAATACTGAGCCCCCGCTTCAGATCCTCAACCTTAGCAGGACATTCGAAATGCGCCTATAGCGCCGCTGATGTTCCGTTCTTGAGAAATGGCAATTGATGGAGGGCGAATTGGCTCAGTTAACCCTCAAGTCTGCCGGACTATTGAGCGGCCCCGATCCCGATGTCCTACGGGCGCCAAAGGACGGCAAGTTTTAGGAGTCCACGGACCCACTGCGAGAGCCCAAGACGGGTCGCGTGCCACCGTGGGCCTATCAGCGTCATCTGCGCATCGTTTGGGATTACCTTCTTGGACAAAATGGTCGCCAGCCAATGTCCCCAAGTAGCTCGACGGGAGATTAAGGTAAGTGGCAATAGGGTAAGTCTGCAAGCTTTTGCGATCCAATGCCGTTGACTGGAGCCGTGCGCCTCAAAAGACGCCAGGTCGGCTCGACAAGCTCAACTGTAGTGATACGCTGCATTTGACTCAGCGCTATTCCGGAAGGCGGCAGTCCGACATGCACAGGCGCCATTTCATCAAGTTGACCGGCATGACCGTAGCAACTGCTATGGTTTCACCGTCTTGCGCGCGCGCGCAAGGTAACGGCAAAGTTGCCATTGTGGTGGGTGTCGACAGGCCTGGGAATCTTCCGGCTCTATCGGCTGGCGTAAGCAGCGCGCGCAAGGTGGCGGAATGGCTTACATCGGAAAACTTCGACGTGGCACTATTAACCGACGACACATCTCCTGTTAAAGCGGCGGATATCAAGAATGCCATCAGCACACGGCTGGCCTCCAGCACTCCCAGACTACTCTTAATCTATTTCTCTGGGCACGGATTTGTGAACCAGCAATCCGAATTTTGGATGCTGTCGGGAGCGCCCGAAGACCCGAACGAGGCAGTCAATCTTGTCGGTAGCGTCCTTATAGCGCGGCAGAATCCAGTGCCCAACATCGTAATAATCTCGGATGCTTGCCGTTCAGCGCCGAGTGATCTCGGAATTTCAAATGTTCAAGGCAGTCTGATATTTCCCAATCGCGGGCGCGCTGCGACAATGAGTGTGGACGTTGATCAATTTCTAGCGACGAGGGTCGGCGAGGCCGCTTACGAGGTAAAGCTTTCGGACAGTATTGCCAATTTTCAGGGACTATTCACAACCAGCTTTCTGAGCGCGTTCCAAGATCCACGCCCCGAGATGGTCTTCGATTTGGATGGCGAGAAGGTCGTGCCAAACCGACGGCTGAAGAGATATCTGCTGTCCGACCTTCCGAAGCGTGCGCAGGCGAGTGGACTTCTGCTTAGGCAATTGCCCGACTCGAGCGTAACGTCGGACGATGACATCTACATTGGCCGCGCTCACTTCTCGGTGGGGCAACAGGCCCCCCTAAAGCCAATGACGACGCCAGAAGATATTGCCGCAAGCGACATCTTAGGTACAGAACCGCCGAATACTGGCGGCGAGTCTAACACTAAATTGAGCCGCGCCGGCGATTATGTGTATGCCAAGCTTGATCTCTTGTCGGTCCCTTTCAACACTCCAACTTCGGCTACGGGTTCGACTGTGCTTGTCGTCGGTGCGAAGGGGATCAGCACTTTGCTAGTAAGCGCAGGGCTTGAAGCGAAGACCACTGGTAGCTCTGATGGCGATGCCGTGAGTATAGAGGTCGTTCATGCTCGTAATCGTGCTTACTCTGTCGCCATCCGTTTTGCAGACGGCTCGGGTACTGTAATTGCCGGTCTTCCTCGGCACGATGTGACGGTCGTCGTACGCGAGGGAGGCGTAGCAAGCGTGACCTACAACACACGCGACAATGCCTTCAATGCCGAGCGGTTGACAAGCCTGAGGGCTGCGGTGGCGGCTGCGGCGTCGATTGGGGCATTCCGGCTTGCAAACGAGGATGTAGCTGGAAAGTTTGCAGATGAAATCCGAGTGATGAAAGGGGTCGACCCAATGCTTGGAATTTTTGCCGCGTATGCATACGCGCAGGCAGGACGTATCGAGCAATTGATTTCAGTGGCGCAATTCATGAAAGGCGATCTCGGCGTTTTACCATTCGACGTCGCTATGCTTGCCGCCTCCACTGGCGCTGAGCCGCCGCCTGCCACACACGATATAGTGGATCCGGCGATTGTTCCTTTCTGCCCGATGCTTTCGCAAGGATGGAATCTTTTGCAAGCGGTTGGAGCCTCAATCCCCAAGGAGTTCGAGGAAGCGCGCCATTTCTTAAAGCAAGCCCTGTGGACGACTTTCGACCACAAAGGGATGGATATCGTGCTCGAAGCTCAGGTGTGGAAATCATAAAGATGCTGTCGAGAAGAACGGTTCTTGCTGCCCTCGCAGGGCTGTCATCGGTCGCGGTTCCCAGTGCGTCGGCCCAGTCTCAGACGGCGAAACTGCTCCTCGTGCATGGGCGAGGTCAGGCCAATCTCGATCCTCAAGAGCTTAAGGCCGCTTGGATCGAGACGCTGACTCGGGGGGCGCAAGCAATCGGTATGCACATTCCCGAAAATCTAGATGTCGAGTTTCCCTACTACGGTGACGAGCTGCAGCGATTCGTCGATCAGGCGAACCTCCCGTTGACCGGAGAGATCAAGGCCCACGGTGGAAGTGGTCAGGACGATGATTTCCTTGCCTTTCAATCCGACGTGGCGCAATCGATGCGAGAGCAGACGGGCATAACCGATACGCAGGTTCTGTACGAATATGGTAAAAACGCGCGTCCGAAGGGACCGCTGAATTGGGAATGGGTTCAGGCAATCCTTGCCGCCATCGACAAGCACAGTGGCGGCATGAGCCAAAGCGCGATCGAGCAGTTCACGCGAGACGTCTACCTGTACACGAGGTATCCAGCTGTTCGTTCTACCATAGATGCCGTCGTGCGGAGAGCATTGACCGCCAACAAAACCGTGGTCGTCGGCCACTCCTTGGGCTCTGTCGTAGCATACAACGTTCTGCACGACGCAGGACAGGGTATCAACGTTCCCCTCTTCGTCACCGTCGGCTCCCCGCTTGGCATCCGGGCCATCCGCGACCAGTTGGCACCAATTTCATACCCAAGCGGCGTGAAGGACTGGTTTAATGCATTTGATACTCGGGACGTGGTGGCGCTCTTTCCGCTGGATGAACAATCTTTTCCAGTAAATCCGCCGATCCGCAATTTTCCGGGGGTAAGGAACCACACTGATAATCGGCATGGAATTGCCGGCTACCTCGACAATCGCGAAGTCGCACGGACTATTCTGATGGCGGTCGGTTCGTGACCCAGAGGCCGCGCCCGACGTTGTAAGACGAGTGTAGAGTAGTTAAAAGGTAATTATCTGCCAACGGAGGGGAGTACGATCCATGTGCCCCCCAACCAAAGAGGCTGCCTCTCGCTCAAAGAGGTCTTCAAAGTCGAACGCCGTTTCGTAGTGAAACGTCCCGTCTTCCGGATCGACGAACTCCATCCAGGACTTCTTATAGGCTTCCGCCGATTCATTTTCATCAGGGCTGTAAATGCCTACAAGCAGCCTAGCGTGCGCCGTAATCCCGTCGCCGGCTGTGATCCAAAGCGGTCCCCGCTCTCGCAGGAGAAGCCTAAACGTTTTCAGCGGATAACTTGCGGGAGGAATTGCGCGCAAGCCTGCCTTTTCAACGAGATCCTGCTCGGCGCCGCCTGGAAGGCCATTATCTTCCGAGAGATAAAGAAGATATGGGCTTCCAAGCGTTGCTATGGCCTCAGGAATGGTCAGCATCCGCTGTTCACGCCATGAACGCATCATCGTGTAAACGGCCGCCCAGCAACTCATGGGTGTGGGCTGTCGCACCGGAGAAACATTGTAAGAAACCACTGATCCCAAACCTGGAAACGCACGGCGCGCGGGCGGTGGCAAGGCGACTTCGGACGATCTGAGTGTGACGACCATATTTGCTTCTGCTCGCATGGGAAGGACCATTGACGAGAAGATGCTGGCGAAGATGCAAGCTAGCATCACCGCACGAGCTAGTAGCGGACTGGCGGGAGGGCCGCCAATCTCGTCATCTTCGATCTGGCGGTGGCTAGTTGTCCGTTTCATTTGCTTTTCCTCACTTGAAGAATCCTGACGGATAGATGCCTTTGACAATTATCGCTGGACAGGGTGGAAAGGCATACATCCTGACAGAGTTATGACTTCGCGAGACGAGGATGTTCTCCGCACAATCGACTCACTCAAGATCTCCGGGATGGAAAACGGCTTCGAGAAATGGCACCTCTTTTCGCGAAGGAAGAAAGTCAGCGAGCGCAGTTTTTTATCACTAAAGCTGAGCCGAACGCGAAGTTCGTGAACATTCGCATAAGGATGGCGATGCTATGCGATTCATCGTGTCCGGCTCAGTGATATACAATGGGAAAGAACTTGTCGGAGGCGACTGGATGTTCGTTCCGAAGGACGTTCCATACTCTTTGGACGTCGGGCCGAATGAGGCGATCATGTGCTATTGTTATCCCTGTTGCTGTGTTCCACGTTGAAGTGCGAGCAGGGCCAACAGTTTTCCGCACCCTAATGTCAATAGAGTTGCCCCTTGCTGCGGCGACAAAGAGGCCGGCTGCAGAACGGCAGCTTCTCGCACCACTCAGCCGATAACGGACGGTCTGCTTGCGGCCCGAACGCGACGTCTGAGTGGTGGCTCACTGATCGCCAGCTCAGCGAAAAGCCGTCCGCCGCGCCCACGGTTGCTCTTGTGCCGGGAATGACCCCAGTTCACACGTTGCTGCCAGTTTAGACCGAACGAACCGGTCAGGCCGCTTCCGCTTAACGAAGCTCATCTTTATTTTAGCCCAACACGATCTCCTCGCTAGGAAAGGGCAACTAGGATGTGGCTTTGTGCTTCGATGCCAAGAAGCCCGGATCATCAGGACCGAGGCAGCGTCCATGAAGAGTGACGCAATCTCGTATGCCCCACGAGGGTTATCTCGTGAGGAAGCAGCTCGTTACATCGGTGTCGGATCGACGCTTTTTGACGAGATGGTTGCCGATGGGCGGATGCCGAAGCCCAAGCGCATCAACAGCCGCGCTGTCTGGGACCGCGTGGCCTTGGATATCGCTTTTACCTCGCTACCGGACAAAAATGGCGGCCTTCAAGAGCTGTTGCAGCGAAGCAAACGGGACGGAAAATAGAGACTACGCTGATTGCGTATGCGCTGCAGGCGTAGTATAAGGGTGACCGGCGCGGAAGGGATGACGTGAACGAGAATGAGAAACTTGCGCAAGACGTGAAAGCATGGCGGGCCAAGGAAGGATTCACTGCCGAAGCCGCGGCCAAGGTGCTGGGGATACCGAAGCGCACCTTTGAAGGTATAGAACAAGGCAGAGGCTTTCCATATCCAGTCCTGCTGCGCGTTGCGATGAAAAGTGAGGACTTGTTGCAGAAGCCCCTGCGCGAGGACTTGCAGCGCGGAGAGTAATTCAATGGCAAAAAATCCTGACTATCCTGGAGCTTCTTCGCGCCTAGTCAATGGCAAGGAGTACTGGCGCTTCCGAGCTAATCGCTGTGCTCGACAAATAGCCTTACCCGGCCAGCCCGGCGACGAAGCGTTTGAGATCGCCTACCGGCGTGCCGTTGAAGGTCGCGCTGCCGGCGCGGAAATTATCAACATGCCGGGGCGCGCCTTACCGCGTACTTTTGGGCATGCAGCACGTCGACTCGAAACTACTATGGAATGGCTGGACTTTGATGAGGCAACGCAGCGGAAGAACCTGCGGCTCATTGAACGCTTCCTTGAGATGCAGGTCGATCCTGACTATCCACTGACGTGGCGCGATACCTCGGTGGAACATCTCGATGCCGATCGTCTGCGCGCGATAATCGAAGGCATCTTTCTGGCCAATCGGACGGTCGCCAAGCACCTTCTCGTCGCGATCAAAAAACTGCTGTGGGTGGCAATTCAAGTCGAGAAATGGATCAAGCCGCAGGACGACCCATCACTGTCCATTCGTGTACGTGTGCCAAGGTCCACGAAGAACCCGGCCTGGCCAATCGGGATCAGAGAAAAGTACGAAGAGCGGCATCCAATTGGTACGCCTGCGCGGACCTGCTACGCACTCGGTTTCTGGCTCGGCAATCGGCGCGCCGATATCGCCGCTCTTGAATGGTGCGATCTGGTGAGCGAGGAGATCGAGCTGTTCGACGGCTCGCTGGTGTTGATCGAAGCCTTTGACTTTCGGCAGAAGAAAAACCGCAATCGCCACGGGGGTCGAGAGATGTTCATTCCGGTCGTAGACAAGCTGGCAGCCGCGCTTGAACAACTCGACCGATCGAAAGACGGCACCGTCTTAAAGACTGCTTATGGCAGCACTTTCTCTGAAAAGAGCCTAACCGGCATGATGCGGCATTGGACTCGGCAGGCTGGAATACCGGATGGCTATACGCTTCATGGCCTGCGCCGCACGTTTGGAACCTACCTCGCCGAGTGCAACATCCAAGCGCGTGCCATAATGGAGGCTATGGGACATTCGTCGATGACGGTGACCGACGAATACGTTCGTGAGGCGAACAAAAAGCGCATTGCCGTCGACATTGCTAGAGCGATAAACCAGCGTGAAGAAAAGCGCGATCAGGCGAAGCGGCGGGCCAATTTGCGCATCGTCGGCTCACAATGAAGCACGAAGAATCGCGAACTGTTCCAAGCACGCCCCTTAAGAACATTTTCTGCTACCAAAGTGCCGTGGGCAAACTGTGGGCAGGGCGTGGGCAAAGGCCAATTTTCCTCAACAAAATCAAAGGTTATGGTGGGCCCGGAGGGACTCGAACCCCCAACCAAGCGGTTATGAGCCGCCGGCTCTAACCATTGAGCTACAGGCCCCACGCGGGCTGGATTAATGTTTTTCGCATCGCGGCACAAGGCTTTCCCGACGGGCTTCCCCAGATCGCCCAAATCAACCCATAATCGCGCTCTACGCGACGTCTGCGACTTGATCGCAGACCAAGGAGATTTTCATGACCAGACATCTTTTGCCTCTCGCGCTCGCCGCTGCAATCGCTTTTCCGGCGATGGCTGGAGCCACCGATCTGCCGACGCCGCCCCGCATCATCGTGTCGGGCGAAGGCGAAGCAACCGTGGCCCCCGATCTGGCGGTCCTGACGCTGAGCGTCATGCGCGAGGCCAAGACCGCGCGCGCCGCGCTCGACGCCAACAATGACGCCATGGCCGCCGTGATCGCGGCGATGAAGTCCGCCGGCATCAAGGACCGGGACCTGCAGACCGCCGGCATCCAGATCAACCCGCGCTACAACTACACCAACAAGCCGGACGGCAGCCAGGAAGCCGAACTCGTCGCCTATCAGGTGACCAACACGCTTTCGGTGCGGGTGCGCGATGTCGACAAGACCGGCGAGATCCTCGACAAGGCGGTGTCGCTCGGCGTCAACCAGGGTGGCGGCATCGCCTTCACCAATGACAACCCGGCAGCCACGGTCACCGAGGCGCGCAAGAAGGCGGTCGCCAACGCCATGGCCAAGGCCAAGACGCTGGCGGAGGCCGCAGGCGCCAGCCTCGGCCGGGTGCTCGAGATATCAGATCAGAACATTGCGCCGGCGCCGATGCCGATCAACGCCAAGGCCTTCGATGCCGCGGCGGGTGGCGCGGCTCCCGTGCAGGCCGGCGAGAATTCCTACAATGTCCAGGTGACCGTCACCTTCGAACTGAAGTAAGCGGCTCTGAGGATCGGTGGCTGGGTCTTGCCCAGCCACCGATGCATCACCAGCCAATAGCGCGCATGAAAAACCCCGCGGGATTGCTCCCGCGGGGTTTTTTCGAGCCACACCCTTCAAACGGAAAGGGGCTCCGCTAGTCCCAGCTGATCTTGCTAAAGATCATGCTGCCAGGCTGACCCTCAAAGAGGGGTCGGCCTTAATTGTCGAACCTCAGCGATAGATAACCGGGCAGCCGCGCTCGTTGGCGAACACCACCACGACACGGTCGCCGTCCTGACGGCCCGCCACCTTCACCGTGCGCCGGTTGACGTCGACGATCCGGACCCGGTGGAGGCCCATGCGTTCGGCCTTGTCGAGGGCGCGGTCCGGCGAACAGCCACGGCGCCAGTCGCCGCGGCGTTCATCACGGCGATGGCGATAACCGTCGTCACCGGTATAGACGCCGAAACGCGGGTCGTTGTTGTTGCCGAAGCCGAGATAGAGGCTGTCGGCGTGGGCGGGAACGGCCGCCAGCGTGCCGAGACCGACCAGGGCCGAAAGGGCTGCCGTCTTGATCGTGTTGAACATCGTCTTCTCTCCTTTTTGCGGGCCTTCGCCCGTCCTCGTGAACCGATGGGGGGAGAATGCGCTTGCCTGTCTGAACTCTTTACGAACCTGCCGTTCATCTCCGGTTCATATGGCGGGAAGAAGGAAGTTCCGGCCATTCGCCACCGTCCCCAGCCCTTGGTGAAGGCCGGAATGCCTGACTCGGCGCCCTATTCCGAGCCCGCGGATTGGCCGGAAGTCGTGGAACGTAAGGCTGTTGCTCGCCGCCGCTGGTCCTACGGCTCCTCGTCCAGCACATAGTCAAAATAGTCTTCCGGCTCGGCAAGATCGGTTTCACTCGCTTTGACCCGGCCGCGCATCGAGATGCCGGCTTCATGCACGGTCTCGGCGCTGCCAGACACCAGCCGGTGCCACCAGTAGAGGTCGCGGCCCTCGGCAACCAGCCGATAGGCACAGGTACTGGGCAGCCAACTGATGGTTCGCACATTCTGCGGCGTCAGCCCGACGCAGTCGGGAACGCGCGCCAGCCGGTTGGCGTAGTCCGAACAGCGGCAGGTCTCGGCGTCGAACAGCCGACAGCCGACGCTGGTCCAGTAGATCTCGCCGGTGTCCTCGTCCTCAAGCTTTGACAGGCAGCATTTACCGCAGCCGTCGCACAGCGATTCCCACTCGGCCGGGTTCATCGCCTCCAGCGCCTTGGTTTTCCAGAATGGCGTTTCCATTTCCCGGATGTGGCCCCAGCCGCGGGCAAGGTCAAGCGCGGCAATGGTCGCAATTGCGGCTATCGCCAGGTGAATGACATGAAGTTGCCTTCAAAAGGTCGGTCAATCGCCCCGTACGGCCTCTATCCGTGCCAGACTGGAACCAATCGGCACAAGATCGGTTTCGGCAAGGATGGGACCCCACAAGGAGAATTTCGATGAAACGCCAACCACGGATTCTGGCAGGCACCGCACTTGGCCTGTTGATGGCATCCGCGCCGTTGGGCGCGTTCCCGCTTCAGGGAAGTGTCGCGTCCGGTCTTGCCCAGCGCACGGCAACCCCATTCATCCTGGCGCAAGCAGCATGCGCCGAGGGCGAATCGGCCGAGGCCTGCGCGCAGAAGCAGCAGGCGGAACCCGAACAGAAACACGAGCGCAGGAAGGCCGAGCCTGAACAGCAGGCCGCGCCTGCCCAGAGCGAGCAGCCCGCCGAGGAGCAGCAGCCACGCCGGAAGAAGCGTGATCAGCAGCAGCAGGCCGAGCAGGCGCCGGCCGAACAGGCAGCACCCGCAGAGGAACAGCAGCCGCGCAGAAAGAAGCGTGACCAGCAGCAGCAGACCGAGCAGGCGCCG
>NZ_AZUV01000031.1:0-60932 GCF_000513875.1 Mesorhizobium sp. WSM1293
CTCCTTCAGCGAGGCCGTCGAAGCCTTCGACTACCCACAGGGCGCCATCGTTCGCAAGGTTCAGAAAGAGGGCCGCGTCGCCTTGTGCGGCTACATCCTGCGCCTCTCCAAGGCATTTGGCGGAAAGGCCGTGGCCTTCATCCCCACCACCAAGGACGGCGTCTTCCAAGCCTTCTTCAGACATCAGAAAATAGAAACAGTCGACCTCAACCTCAGCAGACGATAAGTGACAAAACTGTTCGCGATGTCTCCGCACACCTGTTCGCGATGTCCCCGGTCCAAACACCCTACTCCCCTACTCCCCTACTCCCCTACTATCGCACCAGATGCCGGAACGCCGCCACCACATCCTCATAGACATGGCGCTTGAACGGCACGATCAGGTCAGGAAGGTCCTGCATCGGCCGCCATGCCCATTTGTCGAACTCGGCGGTGTGGCCACCCGGCGGCGGATTGATCTGGATCTCGCTGACATCGCCGTGGAAACGAAAGGCGAACCATTTCTGCGTCTGGCCGCGATACCGGCCCTTGAAGGCGATGCCGACGAGATGCTCCGGCAAATCATAGTTGATCCAGTCCGGCGCCTCGGCCAGTAGCGAGACGCCGCGCATGCCGGTCTCCTCATAGAGCTCGCGCTCGGCCGCCTGCAGGGGCTCCTCGCCCTCGTCGATGCCGCCTTGTGGCATCTGCCAGAGCTGCGTCGTGCCGGCAAATTCGCTGTCCGGTTCGGCAATGCGGTGCCCGACCCAGACCAGGCCCTCGGCATTGAGGATCATCAGCCCGACGCAGGGTCGGTAAGGCAGCGTTTCGCGGTCGATTTTGTTCGTCTTTGGCATCAGTCACTCTTTCCAGCCGTCTTCCGAGGGCTAGCCTTTTTGCGGATCGATAGCCACCGCTGAAATCGGCACGATCTCGATGCCGCGCTTCTTGGCCTCGACCACCCAGGATGACACGGTATCGACCGTCAGGTCGAAGGCCGAACCGATGCCGACGGCAGTGCCTTTGGCCCGCGCGGTCGCCTCCAGGCTGTCGAGCTTCTTCAGGATTTCGCCGCGATCCTGCACGGCATCGATCGCCATGTCGCCGGCGACGAAGGGCACGCCGTCCTTCAGCGCCAGATCCGGCGCCAGACTGCGCGACGACGAGCCGTCATCGATATAGGCGAGGCCGCGTTTGCCGAGCTCGGCGATGAACGGCTCCATCGCCGCCGCGTCAGCGGAAAAGCGGGCGCCCATATAGTTCATGACGCCGGTATAGTTGGTCGTCCGCGACAGCGCCCAGTGCAGGCTCTTCAGGTTCTCGTCCGCGCTCGCCGCCACCGTCAGCGTGTTGCGTCCCGGATTGACCTTGGGATAATCGAACGGTTCGAGCGGCACCTGCATGACGATCTCGTGGCCGCTCTGCCTGGCTGCCTGCATCCAGCGGCCGATGCTGTTGCCTTGCGGCGCGAAGGCCAGCGTCACTTCCGCCGGCAGCTTGGCGATGGCCGCCTGGGTGCCGGTCTGCGAAACCGAAAGCCCGCCGATGACGATCGCCACCCGTGCGCCGCGCCCACCCGACCAAGGCCGCGCATAGACGTCGAACGGCCGCCTGCCATCGGCGGCGCGCACCGGCAAAGGCCCGGTCTCGCTGGCCTCGATCAGCGCCTTGTCGGGAATATGCGCGATCTTCAGGTTCTGGCCGACGGTCGACGGGTCGCGAATGACGATCGCTGCCTTGGGCGGCCCATCGCCCTCCTCCGTCTGCACATGGATGATCTGCGGCCCACCTGATTTGACCGGCGCCTCCGGCTTCGGTGCCGCCGGGGCCAATGCAGGCGGCGCGGCGGCAGGTTCGGCCGCCGCGGTCACTTTCGGCGTTGAAACGGCAACCTCTTGCGGCTTACGAAACGGCTTTTCCCTGAGCGCGATCGCGCCGGAGATGCCTGCCACCACCAGCACGGCCACTGTCGCCATGATCGCACCGCCGCTGAGCTTGCCGGCGGCGCGCGGCGGCCGGACTGCCTGTCCGAGCGGGCGTTCGATGTCCTTGCCGATATCAGTCAAGCGTAATCCCCGGGCGCATGGCTCCGAAGGCGAAGCCACTTCGAAACGGCATGCGCGAATTCATCAATCCCGGCGCACCCCCGCGCCATGCCTTGGGAGCTTTGCCTCGCCCCCGAATCAAACTGCCGGAACCTTTCGGTCCCGGCAGCATCGCATTGCTTCCATCATGCTCAAACAGAAAGATGGAGCGGCGCGTGCGCCGCTCCAGATCCCTACTGGTTGAGAACCGCCTTTTGCGGATTGGGCGGGAAGGACGGATCGGTCTTCTGGCCACGCAGCAGCTGCTCGGCATAGATGAGCTGCAGATCGTCCTTCGGATCCGGCGGCACATAGGCCGCAGAGCCCGAACCCGTCGTGCTCTCGTCGGCGCCCTTGATATGGCCCTTGAGATCGGATTCGCCACGCGTCAGATCCCTGCCCTGCAGTTCCGGCGGCAGTGGCTGTTCGACCTTGATGTCGGGCGTGATGCCCTTGCCCTGGATCGACTTGCCGGACGGCGTGTAATAGAGCGCCGTCGTCAGCCTGAGCGCACCATTCTCGCCGAGCGGAATGATGGTCTGCACCGAACCCTTGCCGAAGGACTGCGTGCCGACCACCGTGACGCGGCGCAGGTCCTGCAGCGCGCCGGCGACGATTTCCGAGGCACTGGCCGAACCGCCATTGACCAGGACGATCATCGGCTTGCCGTTGATGTCGTCGACCTGCTTGGGCTTGGCGTCGAAGCGGGTGACGTCCTTGGGGTCGCGGCCGCGCGTCGAGACGATCTCGCCGCGGTTGAGGAAGGCATCGGACACGCTCACCGCCTGGTCGAGCAGGCCACCCGGATTGAGGCGGAGATCCAGAACGTAGCCCTTCAGCTTGTCGTCGGGAATCTGCTTCTTGATGGTGTCGATGGCGTTCTCGAGGTCGTCGTAGGTCTTTTCGGTGAAGGAGGTGATCTTCATGTAGCCGATGTCGTTCTCGACCCGGAACTTGACCGCCTTGACCTTGATGATGTCGCGCACGACCGTCAGTTCGATCGGCTTGTCGGCGCCCTGGCGCAGGATGGTCAGCTTGATCGGCGTGTTGACCAGGCCGCGCATCTTGTCGACCGCATCGTTGAGGGTCAGGCCGCGAACCTCTTCGCCGTCGATCTTGGCGATGTAGTCGCCGGCCAGCACGCCTGCCTTGGCGGCCGGCGTGTCGTCGATCGGCGTGATCACCTTGACCAGATCGTTCTCCATGGTGACTTCGATGCCGAGGCCGCCGAACTCGCCCTTGGTCTGGACGCGCATATCCTGCGCCTGCTCGGCATTCATGTAGGAGGAGTGCGGGTCAAGCGAAGCCAGCATGCCGTTGATGGCATTCTCGACCAGCGACTTGTCGTCGGGCGGCGTCACATACTGTGCCCGCACGCGCTCGAAGATATCGCCGAAGATCGCCAGTTGCTTGTAGGTCTCCGACCCTGCAGCGTTCGCCGCCGAGCCGGGTGCGCCATAGACCAGGCTCATGGCGGACGCGCCCATCAGCGCACCGGCAAACAGAAGCGACAGTTTCCGCATTATTCACGTCCTTCCAGAAAAACGGTCCGCCCACCATGGGGCCGGATCGACGGGTTTTCCATCCTTGCGGAACTCGACATAGAGTTCCGGCGTGGCATTTCCATTCTTCGAAACCGAGGTGCTCGCCACCCGGGCCTCTCCCATCGCACCGATCGGCTCTCCTGCAAGCACTGATTGACCGGTCGCGACGCTGATTCTGCTCATCCCCGCCAAAACGACATGATAGCCGTCGCCTGCGTTCAGGATCAAGAGTTGACCATAAGAGCGAAACGGCCCCGCATAAAGCACATTTCCATCCGCCGGCGCGGTAACGATGGCTCCCGATTGTGTCGCAACCATGTCGCCTAGCATCACCGCGCCGTTACCGTCGTCGGCGCCGAAACGCCGCTTGATGCGGCCGGTCACCGGCAGTGCGATCTGTCCCTGCAGCGCCGAAAAGGGCACCGCGGCGGCAAGTTGGTTGCTTTCCGGAACGGGCAGCGACGCCAGTTCCGCCGGCGCGGATGTCTTGTCGCCATCCGCCGTCTTCTGCTCAGCGGCCTTGGCGGCATCGGCGGCCTTGCGGCTCTTGTCGGCCTGCGCTTCGAGCGAGGCGATCAACTCTTTCAGGCTGCCGGCCTTGGCCGCCAGCGCTTCGGATCGCTGCTTTTCCGCGGCCATTTGCGTTTGCGTGTCGGCTTCGAGCTTCTGCTTGGCCTCCAGCAGCATGCCGAGCCGCTTCTTTTCCGCCGTCTGGTCGCCGACCGCCGCCGTCAGCCGCGCCCGTTCGGCCTCGATCGACGCCGTAATCCTGGTCTGTTCCTTGAGATCGGCAAGCAGGCTATCGGTCTGCTGGCGCAGTTCCGGCACCACCGCGCCGAGCAGGATGGCGCTGCGCACCGACGACAGCGCGTCCTCGGGCTTGACCAGGATCGCCGGCGGCGGGTTGAGGCCCATGCGCTGCAGCGCGCCCAGCACTTCGGCCAGAACGTCGCGCCGCGCCATCAGCGAGGCGCGGATCTTCTGTTCCTGGCCCTTCAACCCTTCCAGCCTGGCGCCGATGTCCTCGATGTCCTGGCCGAGCTTCTGCTCGGTCATCGCCGACTGGATCAATGCGGCGGTGATCGAGGCGTGATCCTTCTTGATCGTCGCGATGTCGGCGGAGAGCTTGGCCAATCGTTCGGACGACAGCGTGATCTCCTTCGAGACCCGTTCGTATTCGGCCCGGCTCTGGTCCGGATCGGGAGCCAGGTCGAGCGTGTTTTCCGCCCGCCCCGCATGCAGCGACAGCACAAGCACCGCCGCCGCCGCGATTCCGCAGCGCGCGCGCCATGAGCCCGTTCTTGATTTTCTGTCTTCAGACATTGAAGCCCGACTCTATGCGTGGCTTCGTTAACGAACGATCAACCATGTTCGAAACCGCCCACTCGATGCAATGTTACGTTGGCATTGGGGCGGAAATCCGGGTGTGTCGCACCAATTCACCGGCTTACGAGCGATGGTAGGGATGTCCCGAAAGGATAGTGGCCACACGATAAAGCTGCTCTCCCAGCATCACGCGCACCAGTTGATGCGGCCATGTCAGCAATCCGAACGACATCACCAGTTCGGCCTGGTCGCGCAGCGACTGATCGTGGCCGTCGGCGCCGCCGATGGCGATGATCAGCGCCTTGCGGCCACCGTCACGCAACAGGCCGAGGCGCCCAGCGAAATCTTCCGAGGAAAAGCTTTTGCCGCGTTCGTCGAGCAGGATCAGCGCGGTGCCGGGCTGCAACTGCGTCTGCAGTTTCTGGCCTTCCTCACGCCGGCGCTCGTTGGCGGTCTGGCCGCGCCCCTCGGCTATTTCGGCAATGCCGCCAAATTCAAGCCCCACCGCCGGGCCGCTCTTGGCGAAGCGCTCGAAATAGCGGTCGGCCAGCAGCTTCTCGGGGCCGGCTTTCATCCGGCCCACGGCATGAACTGATATCTTCATCCTTGCCTTGTAAGCCGCGCGAACGACTTAGTGGAGCGTTTCTTCCTCGAGGTCCGGCGCCTGCCACATCTTTTCGAGATTGTAGAATTCGCGGACTTCGGGGCGGAAGACATGGACGATGATGTCGCCAGAATCGATCAGGACCCAGTCGGCGCCGGACAGCCCCTCGACGCGCGCGGTGCCGAGACCGGCATCCTTGATCGCTTTGAGAAGATGATCGGCGACAGCCGCGACATGACGGTGCGATCGGCCCGAAGCGACGACCATATAGTCGCCGAGGCTCGATTTCCCCTGGATGTCGATGGAGACAATGTTTTCGGCCTTGGAGTCTTCCAGACTGGCAAGGACTGTCTTGATGGCGCGGGACACGGCGTCGTCTACGCTGACCCTGGCCGGCGAAGGCATGATATCGGCCTTCTTCCGCAGTGCTGTTCTCAGTGTATTTCCTTTCGCAGCAAGAACAACCAAATCACCCCTTGAAGCAGGTGACACCACTTAGATAGGCAGAGTTCCCTGACAGTTTCAAGACGGGACCCTGCCTCGCACGAACGTATTGTCGCTCCTGTGGTTCCGCCGCACACCGGAAAAGATCGGAACCCTCGCCGTCGGCATGGGTTATCGGCTCACCGACCAACCGGATTTCCCCCATGCCGATCGACCCGCAAAACGCCTTCCTCAGCGTCCAGGCTGGCCTCGCCCAACTGAGCACGCTGATTGTTTCCTACTCCTTCTCAGCCATCGGTGCCGTTATCCTCTTGATCGTCGGTTATATCGTCGCCGGCCTTGCCGAACGTTCGATCTTCGCCGGTCTCGGCCATATCCATGGTTTCGACGCGACGTTGCGGCATTTCTTCTCCAAGATCGTCCGCTATGCCATCCTGATCCTCGTCACCATCATGGTGCTCGGCCAGTTCGGCGTGCAGACGGCCTCGATCATTGCCGCGATCGGTGCCATTGGCCTCGCCATCGGCCTGGCGTTGCAAGGCACACTGCAGAACATCGCGGCCGGCATCATGCTTCTGGCACTGCGGCCGTTTCGCATCGGCGAGTCCGTCGAGGTCGGTTCGATTGCCGGTACGATCGAGGAGATCGGCCTGTTCGCAACCAAGCTCAGGACGGCCGACGGGGTCTACATATTGGCGCCCAACTCGACGCTATGGAACCAGCCGGTGCGCAACTTTTCGCGCAATGGCGTGCGCCGTAGCGACATCACACTCAGCATCGGCTCCTGGAACGACATCGACAGGGCCCAAAAGACCTTGCTTGCCATTGCCGCCGCCGAACGGCGGGTCAAGCGTGAGCCGGCACCGATCGCTTTCGTCGCGACATTGGGCGACAGCACTGTTTCGATTGCCTTGCGCTACTGGACATCGTCGGCCGACTTCTTCGCTACCCAGACCGATCTCACCAAGCGCGCCAAACAGGAATTCGATAGCGAAGGCATATCGATCCCGCTGCCGCCACCGGAGGCCCCGTCGCCGGAAGCCCGTCGACAATAGTCGGGTGGCTCAGTGCCGGCCCTCATCGTCCGGTGCGAAGGCGAGTTCGACCGGCAACGGCGCCTGCGCCGTCATCGGTGCGAAACTGCCGGTTTCGCCGACCGGGACCGCACGCGTCGTGAACACACGCAAAAGCACGAACAGGCAGAAGGCTGCGGCGATGAGAACAGCCACATAGATGAAAGCCTGCGTTCCGAAGACGGCCGACAGCGCCGTCACGATGCCGGGCACGACGAAGCCCGACAGCGACCAGGCAAACAAAAGCGAACTGGACAGCGCCACCATGTCGTCCTTGCCGGCGCGGTCGGCGGCGTGCGCACTGGCCAGCGAATAGATCGATTCCGAAGCGCCGTCCCACACGATATAGATCACAACCAACGCGGCCAGCGCGCCGCCATCGAACCCGAGTGCAAACAGGCCGGCGACCATGGCGAGCGCGGATGCGGCGATCAGCACATAGCGGCGGTCGGTTCGGTCGGAAATCCAGCCAAGCGGGATCTGCAGGATCAGCGTGCCGAGAGGCATCGCCGAAAGCAGCAGCGCCACGTCGTCCTGGCTGTAGCCCTTGGCCGTGGCGTGGATCGGCGCGAAGCCAGCAATCGACATGGACAGGCCGCCGACGGCAAGCATGCCGGCGACGCCGACCGGTGAAACCCGCCAGGCACGGCGCAGCGCCACCGAGGCCGCCTGCGGCGCCGGCGGCTGGGCAAGTTTGGTCATCCCGACAGGGAGGATCGACAGCGCGGTGAAGACGATGCCGATCAGCGGCGCATCCGCTGTCCTGATATCGACCAGCGCCAGCGTCGCGTAGCCGACGCCGAGCCCGGCGACATAGGCAACGTAGAAGAAAGCCATCACCCGGCCGCGGATGGCGTTGGCAACCGCATCGTTCAGCCAGCTCTGCGCGACGATGAACAGGCCGCATATGGCAAAGCCGTAGAGCGCGCGGGCGGCTATCCACAGCAGCGGAAGGACCCCGGCGCCGACAGCGGCGTTGGCCAGCGCGATCAGCGCCGACAGCACCATGAAGGCGCGGGCATGGCCGACCCTTCGCACCAGCGGTCCGGTCAAGATGCAGCCGGCGAGCCCGCCGGCCGAAAGCCCGGTGATGATCAGCCCGGCCCAGGTCGGATCGAAACCCTCGGCGCCAAGCCGGACCGGGATGTAGGCAAACATCAGCCCGTTGCCGACGGCAATCAGCGCCATCGACACGATGACGCTGGCAATCGCGATCAGCGGCGTGGGCTCGGCGCCCTGCTCGGCTTCGCTGCGGTTTTTCCTGGGAATCGACATGCCTGCTCAGGATTGCCCATGGAACGGGCAAAGGAAGCGATAAAAGCGACATGGCCGGGCGGCCGGGCTCACCCCTTCGCCAGCTTGCGGATCGCGCTCGATGACAGCGACGAGCGCGGGCCGTGAATGAAGGTCCAGGCCGGCGCCTTCATGCGGGCAAGCCGCGGCGCATCGCCCTCGTCGATGCGGGCATAGTCGAAGGTCTTGGCGACGACCGAGGACAGGAACGACAGCGTCGCGCCCGGGCGGTCGATGACGGCGATCGGGAAGGTCATGACGATCTCGCGCCAGCGCTGCCAACGATGGAAATCGCGCAGGCTGTCGGCACCCATGA
This sequence comes from Mesorhizobium sp. WSM1293, assembly GCF_000513875.1. Lineage (NCBI taxonomy): Bacteria > Pseudomonadati > Pseudomonadota > Alphaproteobacteria > Hyphomicrobiales > Phyllobacteriaceae > Mesorhizobium > Mesorhizobium sp. WSM1293. Next base: position 8,664 of record NZ_AZUV01000031.1, read on the forward strand.
TCCAGACGAAATCGACACCAGGGTTGCGCGCCTTGACCAGCGCCAGCGTATCGGCGGTGTAGCGGACGTGATGGGCGGCTTCGAAAGCGGTGACCTTGATCTTCGGGTTCTTGGCGATCTGTTCCGACAGCTGCAGCCGTTCGCCCAGCGGCGCCAACTCCCTGGTGTTCTTCAGCGGATTGCCGGGCGTCACCATCCACCACAACTGGTCGAGCGCCAGGCGTCTGAGCGCGATCTCGGCGACCAGCGCATGGCCGGCATGCGGCGGATTGAACGAACCGCCGAACAGGCCGACGGCAAGGCCTTTCTCGGCGTGCGGCATTTTGAAATAGTGGGAGGGGATAGCCTCCTTACCCTCCCCCTTGTGGGGAGGGTCGATCCGCGAAGCGGNGNGGGGTGGGGGTATCGCGGAATTCAGCGTCGTCCCCCCACCCGGCTCGCTATGCTCGCCGCCCTCCCCACAAGGGGAAGGGTAAGACCAGCGCTCAAGGTCTCACCTGTCCCGACCCGCGCACACGGTATTTGAACGACGTCAGCTGTTCGACGCCCACCGGTCCGCGCGCATGCATCTTGCCGGTGGCGATGCCGATCTCGGCGCCCATGCCGAATTCGCCGCCGTCGGCGAACTGCGTCGATGCGTTGTGCAGCAGGATCGCCGAATCGATCTCGTTGAAAAACCGCTCGACGGCTTGCGCATCCTCGGCGACGATCGCCTCGGTGTGATGCGAGGAAAACGTCTCGATATGCTCGATCGCACCACCGATACCGTCGACCAGTTTTACCGCGATGATGGCATCGAGATATTCTGTCACCCAATCGGCATCGGTCGCCGGTTTGGCGTCGAAAAACACTTTCAGCACCTCGGTATCGGCATGGATTTCGCAGCCGGCCGCGCGCAGCGCGTCGAGGATCGGCACCAGATGCGTGGAGGCAACCGCCCGGTCGACGAGCAGCGTCTCGGCGGCACCGCAGACGCCGGTGCGCCGCATCTTGGCGTTGACGGCGATCCGCACCGCCATATCGAGCTTGGCGGAACGGTCGATGTAGAGATGGCAGATGCCTTCGAGATGCGCGAAGACCGGGACCCGCGCCTCGGCCTGCACCCGTCCGACCAGGCTTTTGCCGCCGCGCGGGATAATGACGTCGAGGTTGCCGCCCAACCCCTTCAGCATCTCGCCGACGGCGGCGCGGTCGGTGGTCGGCACCAGCTGGATGGCATCCTCCGGCAGGCCCGCTTGCTTCAGCCCTTCGACCAGGCAGGCGTGGATGGCGGCCGAGGAATTGAGCGAATCCGAACCGCCGCGCAGGATCACCGGATTGCCGGCCTTGAGGCACAGCGCGCCGGCATCGGCGGTGACGTTCGGGCGGCTCTCATAGATGACGCCGACGACGCCGAGCGACGTGCGCACGCGCTCGATATGCAGACCGTTCGGCCGGTCCCACTGCGCGATCACGTCGCCAACCGGATCCCGCAGCGCGGCGATTTCGCGGATGCCGTCGGCCATGGCGCGGATGCGCGCCGGATCGAGCTTCAGCCGGTCCATGAAGGAGGTGGAAAGCCCGGATTCATGACCATTCGAAACATCGATGGCGTTGGCGTCGAGAATGTCCTGCTCACGGGCCACGATCGCCTCGGCCATGGCCAGCAGTGCGGCGTTCTTGGCGGCGGTCGTGGCAATGGCCAGCGGCCGGGCGGCAGCCCGGGCGCGCCGGCCGATATCGGCCATCAGCGCGACAGTGTCATCCCCGGATTTTTCATGCAGTTTCAGCATGGCTCATCCTCCGCTTACATCGCCACCAACCGTGACTTGGTCACCGGCCCCTGTTTGGTCGCCGGCCCGTACTTGGTCACCCGAATGGCTCACCACAAGGTCGTCGCGGTGGATCATCGCCGAACGCGCCTCGTAGCCGAGCACGGTTTCGATCTCGGCCGTCTTCAGGCCCGCGATCCTTACGGCATCGGCGGCATCATAGGCAACCAGCCCGCGCGCGATCTCGCGGCCCTCGGGCGACAGGATCGCCACCGTGTCGCCGCGCGAGAAATTGCCGCTGACCAGCTTGACGCCGGCCGGCAGCAACGATTTGCCCGACAGCAGCGCGCCGATGGCGCCGGCATCGACCGTAAGCCGGCCGGCCGGCTCGAGCTGGCCGGCGATCCAGGTTTTGTAGCCCTTGACCGGGTTGCTGCTCGGCCGAAAGAAAGTAGCGCGCTCGCCGCGTTCGATCGCCATCAGCGGCGACAGCCGAGTGCCCGACGTGATGATCATCGCGGTGCCGGCGGCGGTGGCGATCTTGCCGGCATCGAGCTTCGTGCGCATGCCGCCGCGCGACAGCTCGGAAGCGGCCGCACCCGCCATCGCCTCGATATCAGGCGTGATGCGGTCGACCACCGGAATGAATTTGGCGTTGGGGTCGCGCGCCGGCGGCGCGGTGTAGAGCCCGTCGATGTCGGAAAGCAGCACCAAAAGATCGGCGCCCATCATGGTGGCGACGCGGGCCGCCAGCCGGTCATTGTCGCCGTAGCGGATTTCGGAAGTCGCCACCGTGTCGTTCTCGTTGATGACCGGCACTGCCTTCATCTTCAAGAGTGTCGAGATCGTCGCCCGCGCGTTGAGATAGCGGCGGCGCTCCTCGGTGTCGCCGAGCGTCAGCAGGATCTGGCCCGATTTCAGGCTGCCCTTGCCGAGCGCGTCCGACCAGGCGCCGGCCAGCGCGATCTGTCCCACGGCTGCCGCCGCCTGGCTCTCCTCCAGTTTCAGGGCTCGCTTGCCGAGGCCAAGGATGGTGCGGCCAAGCGCGATAGCGCCGGACGAGACGACGAGGATTTCAGCGCCGCCCTGGGCCAGCCCGGCAATGTCGTCGGCGAGCGAAGCCAGCCAGTCGCGCTTCAGGCCCGTCGCGCGGTCGACGAGCAGCGCCGATCCGATCTTGACGGTGATGCGCCGATATTTTCTCAGCGACTGCATGACCCTATTTGTCCCAGCGCGTCTCGACCGGCGCCGCGATCTGCGCGCGCGCCTCAGCAATCACCGCCATCAGCGCCCGCTGCACCGCCTCGACGCCCTCGCCGGTGACCGCCGACAACAGCATCGGCGCGCGGCCGGCAGCGCGTTTCAGCGAGGCGACCTTCTTCTTGCGCGCATCGGCGTCGAGCGTGTCGACCTGGGAAAGCGCCAGGATCTCGACCTTGTCGGTGAGGCCATGGCCATAGGCGTCGAGCTCGGCTCGCACGGTCTTGTAGGCCTTGCCCGGATTTTCCTCCTGCGCCGAAACCAGATGCAGCAGCACACGCGTGCGCTCGACGTGGCCAAGGAAGCGATCGCCGATGCCGACGCCCTCATGCGCGCCTTCGATGAGGCCCGGAATGTCGGCGATGACGAATTCGCGCGCGTCGATGCGGGCAACGCCGAGGCCGGGATGCAGCGTCGTGAAGGGATAGTCGGCGATCTTCGGCTTGGCTGCGGTGACCGCCGCCAGGAATGTCGACTTGCCGGCATTGGGCAGCCCGACCAGCCCGGCATCGGCGATCAGCTTCAGCCGCAGCCAGATGTTGAGCTCTTGCCCCGGCAGGCCGGGATTCGCGCGGCGCGGCGCCTGGTTCGTCGAGGTCTTGAAATGCTGGTTGCCGAAACCGCCATTGCCGCCCTTGGCCAGCAGAAAGCGCTGTCCGACCACGGTCAGGTCGCAGATCAGCGTCTCGTTGTCTTCTTCGAACACCTGCGTTCCGGCCGGCACTTTCAGCGTGACGTCGGCGCCCTTGGCTCCGGTCATGTTGCGGCCCATGCCGTGGACGCCGGTCTTGGCCTTGAAATGCTGCTGATACCGGTAGTCGATCAGCGTGTTCAGCCCGTCGACCGCCTCCAGCCAGACATCGCCGCCGCGGCCGCCGTCGCCGCCATCCGGCCCGCCGAACTCGATGAATTTTTCGCGCCGGAACGACACCGAACCGGCGCCGCCGTCACCGGAGCGGATGTATACCTTGGCTTGATCGAGAAATTTCATGAGATTGTACAGTTTCTACTAGTGGCTTTGCGGCATTGCTCTAAACCTTGGCCCTTGCTCTAAACCAAGGCGCGGCGAAGGGCGAGGCCGTTTTGTGACAATGGCCATGTGGGGTTGGCCGGAGAGACGTCGGAATGAAGCTTGTAACCTACAACATCCAGTACGGCATCGGCCTCGACGGGCAGTACGATGTCGGGCGCATCGCCGATGCCGTGCGCGGCGCCGACGTGATCGCTTTGCAGGAGGTGACCCGCAACAATCCTCGGAATGGCGGCCGCGACATGGTCGCCGAGATCGGCGAGGCGCTGCCCGACTATTTCGCCGTCTATGGCAGCAATTTCGAGGCCAATATCGGTTCGCACATCGACAACGGCCGTGCCGTGACGAAAACCTTCCAGCTCGGCAACATGGTGCTGTCTAGGACGCCCATTCATCTGTCGCGCAACCTGCTTTTGCCGCGCAGCCGCAGCTTCGAGATGATGAACTTCCAGCGCGGCGCGCTGGAAGCGCTGATCGAGACGCCGCTTGGTTTCATCCGCTTCTATTCCATCCATCTCGATCACCGCAGCCCCCTCGAACGCGCCAGCCAGATCCAGTTCCTGCGCCAACGCATGCTGAACTATGCGCTCGAAGGCGGAGCACTGTCCGGCGTCGCCGAGATCGGCCTGCCGGAACTGCCGCATCCCGAAGCCTTTGTCGGCATGGGCGATTTCAACATGCTGGCCGGCTCACCCGAATATGTCGAACTCGCCGGCCGGCCGGACCATGAATTCGGCATGCCGCTGACCGCCGACTTCGCCGTCGATGCCGCCTTGCGGCTGAACGCCACCGGCGACGATCTCATCAGTTGGGTCGATCCCAAGCAACCCACCGATCCCAGCCGGCACAAGCGCATCGATTATATCTTTACCAGCGCTTCGCTTGCCAGATCCCTGCAGCGTCTGTGGGTCGACCGAAAGGCAGTCGGCTCGGACCATCTGCCGGTGTGGGCCGAACTGGGCTGATGGCCATTCATCTGGCGGCGTTTTCGCGTTCGACGATCGCCATCATGATCGTATCGCGGTATTCCCCGTCGACATGGACGGCATCGCGCTGCACGCCCTCCCTGACAAACCCGACCTTGTCGTAGAGAGAGATGGCGCGAGCATTGTCGGAATGCACGGAGAGTTCGATGCGGACGAAACCGGCCCTGCGCGCTTGCGCCAAGGTTGCATTGATGAGCCGCAGTCCAAGCCCTCGCCCCCGATAGGGAGGAACAATCCCCATCCCGAGGGAGCCGCGATGGGCATGGATGAGCCGATCATGGCGTGAGATGTCGCACCAGCCGACGACCTCGCCACGAACAACGGCCACGAACCCCGGATCGCCTCTCCCGATACGATCCATTGCGAAACTTCTGACTTGATCCAGCGGTGGCGCCTCAAGGAAGGACAAGTACTTTCGCTCACGCGCTACGACATCGAGCGCGCGATGAAAGCTTTCGATATCCCCAGGCGTCATCGGCGCGATCGCGGCCGTTTCAATATCGCTGCTGTCGACCATTGGCTTGACCGCCGTCATCCATCAGAAATGCACCCAGTTCCGCAGGCTGGTCCAGGTCTTGCGATCGAGCCGGTAGCGCTCGACGGGAACCTGGCCGGCGACGATCGAGTTCAGCATGCCCTGGCCGGCATACTGGAACCCGCATTTGTGGATGACGCGGCGCGAGGCCGGATTGATGACCCGCGTCGAGGCATGCAGGACCTGGATCGACGTCCTCTGGAAGGCGAGATCGACCAGCGCGTGCGCTGCTTCCGTCGCATAGCCCTTCTTCCAGTGCGGCTCGCCGATCCAGTAACCGAGCTCCAGCCCGCGATCGGTGGTGTTGAGGCCGGCGCAGCCGACGAAGGTGTCGGTGCCAGCCAGCGTCAGGGCATAAGCAATGCCGGCCCGACGCGATTTGGTCATGGCCAGGAAAGCGCGCGCCTCGGCCTCGCCATAGGGGTGCGGCATGCGTGCCAGCATTTCGGCGACATGGCGGTTGTCGGCAAGCTCGACCAGCTGCGCGATATCGCCCTCGTGTGGCGCCCGCATCACCAGCCGCTCGGTGACCAGCACCGGGCAGTCTATCGCGTAACTTTCGTCTTCTGAGTCTTCCGCTTCGGCAACCATTTGAAAGTCCTCCAGGCACAAGAAAAAGGGGAGATGGAAACCCATCTCCCCTGATCCTTTTCCTGGCTTTGCCAGACACCGGTTCCCGAGATGGGCGCCGGTGTTCTAGTGCGGAACCGGCTACTCCGCGGCTTTGGCAATCGGGTTGACCGATACGTAGGTTCGGCCGTTGGCTTTTTTGTTGAACGTCACGGCGCCGGTCTCGAGCGCAAAAAGCGTATGGTCCGTGCCCATGCCGACATTGACGCCGGGATGCCACGTGGTGCCGCGTTGACGAATGATGATGTTGCCCGGGATGACGGCTTCGCCGCCGAACTTCTTCACGCCCAGACGCTTGGAATGCGAGTCGCGACCGTTGCGCGACGAGCCGCCAGCTTTCTTGTGTGCCATCTAACTAACTCCGTTGCGCCGCAAGGCGCCTAAAAGGCCTTATGAACGCGTTCGCGTTCCGTTTCAAGTCCGATCCGGCGACCTGGTCGCCAGAAAATTACTTCGCCGCCAATTCCTTGGCCTGCTCGCGCCAGTCCTTGATCTGGTCGGCGCTGAAGGGCATGTGCTCGTCGATCTTGGCGACATCCTTGTCGGTCAGCTTGGCGAGCTGCGCGAAGGTGATGATGCCCTGCTCGTTGAGATCCTTGGCCGCGACCGGGCCGATGCCCTTGATCACGGTCAGATCGTCCGGCTCACCCTTGGGCGCCTTGAACAGCGGCGCTGCCGCGGTCTCGGCTGCCTTTGTCTCGGCTGCCTTGGCCTTGGGCTCCTTCTTCGGCGCGGCTTCCGCCTGCACCTCGGTGGCGGCCTCGGCCTTCACCTTCTTCGGCGCCTTGACCGCTGCCGTCTTCGTCGGCTTGGCGCCACCCAGCAGGATCTCGGAGATCCGCACGGTGGTCAAAAGCTGGCGATGGCCGATCTTGCGGCGCGAATTCTGCCGGCGGCGCTTCTTGAAGGCGATGACGGTGCGGTTCTTGCCCTGCTCGACGACTTCGGCGGTGACCACCGCGCCGTCGACGAACGGCGCGCCGAACGTGACATTCTCGCCTTCGCCATGTGCGAGGACGTGGCCGATCTCGACCATATCGCCGACAGCGGCTTCGAGTTTTTCGATCTTCAGGAGATCGTTGGCGGCAACGCGATACTGCTTGCCACCCGTTTTAATGACTGCGAACATTTTTTGCCTTTCGCTGTTCGGTCGGCCTTGATGAGCCGCCTCTGGCGGTTCAGCCGTCTTTTTGTCAGTCTGCGGGTTCAAAAAACAAGCGGCGCGGAAGAACCCTCCACGCCGATTGCGCGCTGTCCCTAACCGAAGGTTGAGTGCGAGTCAAGGCAAACAGCTGTTGTCGGGACTGTTGTTGGCGGCCGAAGGATCGAGCGTGTCAGCACGACTGCACGACGTGACCATCGTCGAGGCAAGCACGCGTGACTGGTTACCAACCTACCCAGGCCTCGCCGCCGCTGAACCGTCGCGAATCCGCTGCTTGTCCGGCAAGCCAAATAACTGACGGATTGGCCTTGTAACCTGCCCGTTCAGCCGTTATCTAGTGCGCCGCGCCGGCAACGGCCGACCATGACCGCGGAGAGGTGGCAGAGTGGTCGAATGCACCGCACTCGAAATGCGGCATGGGTGCAAGCCCATCGGGGGTTCGAATCCCTCCCTCTCCGCCATTCAATCCCGAGAAAACCGGACATTTCCTGGGCCGCCTGCCGCATATCCGCAGCAGGACAAAGCCGCCCTAGCCGGGACACTCTGGCCTTCGCGGAGGCCGTAAAGCTTCGGCGATGGGCAGGCCCATTCGGCATCTCCGCACATCGCTTCTGTCCGCAAGCGCAGCCATGCCGCTGTGAATTTACCAGCCGGTTTAGCCCAAATGGGGAAGAGGCCCGGCCCACGATCTCGTAACGGTTGGTTCGCCGAACCCAGTTAGGAGACCACGACGCGCAAAGCCTCTCTCGCCATCGCAGCTTTCTTCAGCCTTTCCACTGTCGTATCGGCATGCGTGTCGATGGACGGCAACGTCGTCGTGAACAACTGCAATTATCGCGTCATGGGAAATTACAAAGGCTCGGATGGCAGTTGGGGTGGCTTCGGACCCATCCGCGCGGGCGGTCGTGAGGCAACTTCCAAAAGACGCGATGCCGGCTGGGACATCAGCTTTTGCCACTATGAAGCATGGGGGGGCCGGCACATGTCGGCCGAAGGATCCCAGGCAGATGTAAGCTTTCAAGCACGTCCCTTCGCGCGCTTGGCTCGTTGCCGACGATGTGGCCGGCATCGAACGCCTGCCACTCTGTCGGCGCACGATAAATCCGTTACTGCTCCTTCTTGAACAGGTCCTGGAAGATCAGCTGGCCCCAAGTGCGGCCACGTGCGTGCACCAATGCGCCGCCCTCGTTGAGCTTCCCCAGCTTGACCGGTGCGAACCCGAGTTGTCTGGCCAAGGCCGCCACGGGAGCGATCGCGTCCTCGTCGTCGCTCGATAGAAAGACGACCCGGTGCCCGCCCTCGACGATCGGATCGGCAGCCAGGGTGGCCGCAATCAGGTGATTGAAGCCTTTGACGAGCTTGGCGCCGGTGAACGCCTTCGCGACGAAGGCGGAGGACGGCAGACCGTCCAGCTCTTCGGGGACTGGAAACACGTTCGTCGCGTCGATGATCGTCTTGCCTTCCCAGCTTGGCAGCGCCTTCGCGACATCCGGGTGCGATTCAAAGCGGACAGCCAAAAAGATGATGTCCGCCTTGACGGCGTCCGCCAGTGTTTTCGGGATGATCGTGGGTCCGATCGCGGCCGCGTCGGATGCAAAGCTTTCCGGGTCGCGCGTGGTTGCCACGGACACTTCGAGGCCCTTGCGGGCAAATGCCTTGGCAAGAGCCTGGCCGATCTTGCCGAAGCCGATAATTGCGTAGCTCATGTATACTCTCCTTCAGTTTACCAGGCCCTGCGGGCTCGGGATATCGAATGGAATGAACGGCGGGGCGTAGCGGGTCAGATTTGCGCCAAGCCCCCGTCGACGGCGACCTCGCTGGCAGTCATGAAGCTGCTGTCGGGCGACGCGAGAAACGCAGCCGCCGCCCCGATCTCCGCTGGATCGGCCATACGCTGAAGCGGATTCATCGAGGCGAAGACCTTCAAGCCCTCCTCGCCTATCGCTGCCTTCGCGAGTTCGGTCGCCGTCGGCCCGGGCGACAGCACGTTTACCCGGATGCCGGTGCCTTTCAAGTCTTCCGCCCAGGTCCGCGCGAGGTTGCGCACGGCCGCCTTGCTCGCGCTATAGACGCTGAATGCGGGCGCGCCCGTGGTGCCGGCGCTCGATCCGGTCAGGATAATCGAACCGCCCTCGCCCATCAGCGGCAGCGCCTTCTGGACCGTGAAGATCGTACCCTTCACATTGGTGTTGAAGGTCTCGTCAATGTGCTCGGCGGTGAGCTTGCCGAGCGGAAGCAGGCTTCCCACCCCGGCGTTGGCGAAGATGATGTCGAGGGTTCCGCGCTCGGCCTTCACCGCCGCGTAGAGCCGATCGAGGTCGGCCTCATCCGAGACCGAGCCCTTCACCGCGCGGGCATTGGGCCCGAGCTCGGCCACAGCGGCGTCTAGCGCTTCCTGCCGGCGGCCGAAGATGAAGACGAAGGCGCCCTCCTCGATGAAGCGCTTTGCAGCGGCGAGGCCGATGCCGGTGGCACCACCCGTTATAACCGCAACCTTACCGTCCAGTTTTCCCATGACTTAATCCTTCCAGGCTCTGTCTTTGGTCGTTCGGGGACGCCCCGAGAACCTCTAGATGGGCCCGCCGGGGTCGCGCGGTGAGTGCGGAAGCGCGCACATCGGTGGTGCAGAATCGATCCGCTTTCAGGATTGACGCCAGCCCGCGACGATCCGTGTCCGCCGTTCGGAATAGCGTCGCCCTTGTCGACACAGGCCACGATATCCCGCCCCTACTGCTGTAGGATGTGGTAGATACGGGCTTTGGAAGGCGCACCGCGCGGTGCCGGATTGCACCATGATCGACTGGGATGACGTTCGCTACTTTCTAGCCGTCGCACGCGGAGGCTCGGTGCGGGCTGCCGGCGCGCAGCTCGGGGTGAATCACTCGACCGTGCTGCGACGCATCGCACAGCTTGAGGAACGCCTCGGGGCGCAAATGTTCGAAAAGCTGCCTTCGGGCTACCGCCTGACCGCTGCGGGCGAGGAGGTCCTCGAGCTCGCGAACCAGATGGAAGCGTCGTCGCACCAGCTGGAGACGCGCGTCTTCGGGCGCGACCAGAGCGTACGCGGGCTTCTGCGGGTGACGCTGGCACCGCCCCTCGCGACGCACCTGCTCATGCCGGACTTCGCCGATTTCGCGCACCTGCATCCAGACATCGAGATGGAAATCCTGTCGTCCGGCGAGCTGGCAAATCTGACCAACCGAGAGGCCGACGTGGCGATCCGCGTCGTCTACGACCGCAAAAACCTGCCGCTCAATCTTCACGGACTGAAGGGAGCGGAGGTGTTTGGCGGCGTCTACATGTCCCGCGATCGCCTGGCCGCGTGGCGTGCGGGCGCACCTGATCCCATCCGGTGGATCGTCATAAGCGTTCATGGAATTCCAGAGTGGGCCAGCGCGGGTGAGGTTGGCACCACGGGAGTTCCATTCAGGATCACGGACGCCGAGGCGCAGATCGTTGCCGTACGGCAACGTCTCGGGATCACGACACTGCCGTGCTTCGTCGGAGATGCCGACCCCCTGCTGGTGAGGGTGCCGGGCACCGACCTGCACCTGTACGGAACGCTCTGGCTTCTCACACATGGGGAGACACGCAAGACGAAGCGCGTGCGGCTCTTCACTGAGTTCGTATCCCGCAGGCTCGCCGCCTACGCTCCGCTTCTCGCGGGACTGTCCACATCGCGCGACTGACGCCCGGCGGGTCGCCCGCGACGCTTGCAGTGGATAGGTGCCTGCAAGCGGACAGCGGCATCTATTGCGGTTGCAAATGCTCGGCCATGAAGTCGATGCACGCCTCAGTCTGGGCCTGATCTGTCGACCGGCCGGCCAGAAAACGTTGAACTAATCGGTCCCTGGGGGCATGGGCGGTGGAGGAATGGGCGGCGGCGGCACAGGAGGTTTCGGAGCGGATGCCTTCTCCGAAGATCCCTCTGCTTCACGGCGCGTGACCAGTCGCTGATCTGACCTCAGGCCGCCTCACCCGACCGGTGCTCGGCAATCGCACTCAGAAAAACCTGGCCGAATTCCTTGAGCTTTGCCGCCCCAACCCCATTCACTTCAGCGAAGGCGTCGAGGTCGTTCGGGCGGCGCTCTGCCATGTCGATCAGCGTGCGGTCGGAGAACACCACATAGGCCGGCACCTGGCGCTCCTTGGCGAGCCGCAGGCGCAAGGATTTGAGCGCGGCCAGTAGCCCGGTGTCCACAGCCGACTGCCCGAGATCCTGCCCGGAGCGCATCTTGCCGCGCAAGGCGCGGCTGCGTACCTCGACACGATAATGGAACGGCACCTCGCCACGGCCAAGCGCATGACCCTTTTCGGCGATGGCAAGGCCGCCATGACCGGCCGGATCCGGCATCAGGAACCCGCCGGCGACGAGTTGCCGGATCAGCGACAGCCAGAAATCCTTCTTGTGCGCCAGACCACTGCCGAAACTCGTGAGCCTCTGGTGGTTCCTGGCAAGCACCTTCTCGGTTTCATGGCCGAGCAGGATGTCGATGATATGGCCGGCACCGAAACGCTCACCGCTCTGGGCGATCGCCGTCAGGATGATCCGAGCCTCGGCTCCGCCATCGGCGCGCGGTGCCTGGTCGAGGCAGGTGTCGCAATTGCCGCAAGGCTGCGCTTCTTCGCCGAAATAGCCGAGCAGCACCTGGCGGCGGCACTGCGCCGTCTCGCAATAGCCGATCAGCGTGTCGAGCCGGCCATGCGAGCGCCTCTTGTGCTCGGGCGGCGCATCCTCGTCGTCGATGAACATCCTGCGCATGCGGATATCGCCAAGGCCGAACAGCATATGCGCCTCGGCGTCCCGCCCATCGCGGCCGGCGCGGCCGATCTCCTGGTAGTAGGCCTCCAGGCTGCCCGGCATGTCGGTGTGGAAGACATAGGCGACGTCAGGCTTGTCGATGCCCATGCCGAAGGCGATGGTCGCCACCATGACGACGCCGGACAAGGTCATGAAGCTGTTCTGGTTGGCGTCACGCGCCTCCTTGCTCATGCCGGCATGATAGGCGAGCGCGGTGACGCCGTTCTTCTCGAGGAAGGCCGCCATCTCCTCCGTCTTCTTGCGCGACAGGCAATAGACGATGCCGCTGCGGCCGGGATGGCGCTCGACGAAGCGCAGCAATTGCCGCTTGCTGTCCTGCTTGGCCTCGATGGCAAGCTTGATGTTCGGCCTGTCGAAGCCCAGCACCAGGGTCTCGACGCGCTCGGCAAACAGCCGGGATTCGATGTCGGTGCGCGTGCCTTCGTCCGCCGTTGCCGTCAGCGCGATGATCGGCACGCTGGGAAAGATGCCGCGCAGACGCGACAGGTCCTCGTATTCGCGCCGGAATGCCGGCCCCCATTGCGAAATGCAATGCGCCTCGTCGACGGCGATCAGGCTGATATCGAGCCTGGCCAGCGCCTCGAGCATCCGTTCGGTCATCAACCGCTCCGGCGCGAGATAGAGCAGGCGCGTCTGGCCCGAGGCGACGCGACGCCATGCGGCAATATTGGCATCGCGGTCGATCGAGGAATTGATCGTATCGGCGGCCACGCCGGCAAGCCGCAAGGCGGCGACCTGATCCTGCATCAGCGCCACCAGCGGCGAAACGACAATGGTGAGCCCGCCCAGGACAAGCGCCGGCACCTGGTAGCAAAGCGATTTGCCCGCACCAGTCGGCATCACAGCCAGCACATGACGCCCGGCCAGCAGCGCGTCCATGACATCGGCCTGCCCGGGGCGAAAATCATCGAAGCCGAACACGTCCTTGAGCACGCGCCGCTTGGGATCCAGCTCTTCTGTCGCGAGGGCCGCCGGTGCCTGCATCACCGCGCGTCCACGGTCGGCGTGCTTATTGGCATGTCATAGCCGAACTCGGCGCAGAAACGTTGGACGCGGGCGAGAAATGCCGGGGGCAAGCCGCCGAGATAGGTCCTGAATTCTTCATTCCGTTCCCATTTTCTCAACGAAGCCACCCGGATCGGATTGTCCGGGTCCTCGCTGAAACGAATGCGCGGTGTCAGTCCGAATGACTGCGCGATTCTGTCCTGCTGCGCATCGGGCGCGCCGATCATGTCTTCGTAGCGGACGAAAAGGATCTGCCGGTGCGGTTGTGCCTTCTTCAGCCGGATCAGCGCGTCGTATTCGGTCAGCCAGCGTTGCGGCGTGACGTGGAACCGACGCTGGTTGCGTGTTTGCGGATGCGAACTTGTCAGCGTGTCGAATGGATGGCGCACGCAATAGATCAAGCCGATGGAGGTCGGTAGCTTCGCCAGATGCGCAAAACCGCGCGCATCGCGCTTGACGACGAGGTTCGATTCCGGCCGGTCCAGCATGTCCAGCATTGCGTATCGCGCTTCGGGCGGATGGACGAAAATGTCCTCGAAACACCTCATCAGCCGCTGTGTCAGCGTCGTCCCGCTGCGTGCGCAGCCCGAAATGAAAATTCTGTTGGCGGGCGTCGCGCGTGCATATCTGCGTCTTTGCATGCGCTGTCTCAGAGACAGCGGCACGAACCGCAGGAACTCCCGCACAACCCTTCGCGCAGCCGCCCCAAACGCAGCCTCAAGCCTGTGAGCGCCCTTCATCCGGAATTCCGCTGGGCCGCGCGGCGCGGAACGCGCCGCTTGGAGTCCATGGCCAAGATGCTCGTCACCGACATCAGCATCAGGCGGACACCGGGCTGGAATTTCGTAGACTGGAGAGGATGTGGAAACGGGTCAAGACGACTCTCTGTAGCGGTACTTTGGCTTAGCCCAGCGGCCATCCGATCACAACAGGGTCGCTCGTCGGCACGACACCAACAACGGTCTCAGCCTATCCGCCACCCGCCATTGACTGGAATGACTGCGCCGGTGACGAAGGAGCCTGCGTCCGAGGCGAGCCATAGCACCGCTCCCGCGATATCGGCCGGTGTTCCCGGCCGCGCCATCGGCGTCTCGGCGACGATCGCCGCGACGCGATCCTGCGGCCAGGCACCGGTGAATCCCGTGTCGGCGATGAACCCCGGAGCAATGACGTTTGCCGTAATGGCGCGTGGTGCCAGTTCGCGTGCCAGCGCGTAGGTCAGGCCGTGCAGGCCGGATTTCGCGGCTGCATAAGCAAGGCTGCCTGGCCGGCTGCCGCCGGTCTGCGCGCCAATCGAACCGATGTTGATGACGCGCCCTCCAGGGCTCGCGAGCAAGGGCGCCACTGCGTGCGTCATCAGGAAGCTGCCTTTAAGGTTGGCCTCGATGAGGGCATCCCAATCGGCCTCGGCGTCCTCGATCGGAGTCGAGAGGCTGATGCTTCGGGTGAATCCGGCGGCGTTCACGAGGACGTCGACCCGGTCGAGGGGAGCCAACGCCGCTTGAACCTCGTGACGTTTTCCCACATCCGCCCGCCGCCATGAGGCGTGCGGGCCGAGCCTTTTCGCGGCCTCGCGGAGGCGATCTTCGTCACGGCCTATGAGAACGGCCGCATAACCCGCCTGCTGCATAGCTTGCGCTATGCCGAACCCGATACCGCTGGCTCCGCCGGTTACGACTGCGACTTTTTTGTCCTTCGACATTTCGAACTCCCATGCTTCGAACGATGCCCTCCAGATGGTTGCGAGAGAGCGATATGTCGAATACTGTTTATGTGCCCTTGTAATATGATAAACATATCGCATGTTGAGCTTGCGCCAGTTCCAGCAGTTCCTCGCCGTTGCCGAAGCCATGAGCTTCCGGCGGGCAGCAGAACGGCTGAACATGGCGCAGCCGCCATTGACTGCCGCAATCCGGCAGATGGAGGAGGAGCTTGGCGTCAGGCTTTTCGAGCGCACCAATCGAATCGACAGTCTGACCGTGGCCGGCGAGGTGCTGCGGGAAGAAGCGCAGAGAACGATCGCCCAGGCCGAACGCGCCATGGCTCTGACGCGACGCGCGGGCGCCGGCGAGATTGGGTCGCTGCGCATCGGCTTTGTCGCCAGTGCCGTGCGTCAGTTGCTGCCGACTCTGATCGCCGCATTCCGGGAAAGCTACCCGTCGGTGGTGCTGGAGCTCGAGGAAGCCCCGACAGCCCGGCAGGTAGCGTCACTTATCGACGACCGTATGGATATCGGGATCGTCGCTCTGCCGCTCCCGTCCAGCGCCGAGCAACGCATCATGTTGCAAACCATGGCCAGGAGTCGGCTGGTTGCGGCCATTCCAGCCGGCCACGAGCTGGCTCGAGCACCGGGCAATCCGATCGCTTTGGCCGCGCTCGCTGACGAACCCTGGATCCTCTTTCCGCCCGGTGAAGGCCCCGGCCTTCATTCAACGATCCTGCAATCTTGCGCGCAAGCCGGCTTCACGCCACGGGTTGCCCAGCGCGCGGTTCAGATGGAGACCATCGTCGGTCTTGTGGCGGCAGGCCTTGGGGTTGCCCTGGTGCCGGCCCTGTTTGGCGAGACAGTCCGCGAAGGCGTGGCGTTTCGAGACCTGGCTGGCGCCGGCTCTCCCATTCCCTATGAGGTCGCACTAGCTTGGCGGAAGGGCGACAATCGTCCCCTCCTGGAGGCATTTATCCAGACAGGACTTCGCGCAGTCGATGGGCCACGCATTTGAGCGACGGCATCGACAGGGGTCCCCAACTGCCGCCTTGTGCCAACTCGTCATAGGAACGTGGTCTTCCCCAGGGGCACCCGCTGGATTCCGCCACGCATCACGATGTAAGCTCGGCCCGGCAAGCCAGGGAGGGCGCGATGCTGCAGACCAGACAGGATATTCTCGGCGAGCGGTTTCACCTGCAGCGCGCCGCCTTCGAGGCGCAGCCTTTCCCCAACTTTGGCGTCCGCAAGGATCGCCTCACACGCCTGCTGGCGCTCACCGAGCGGCACGAGGTCGATATCTGCACCGCCATCGACACCGACTTTGGCGGCCGTTCCGCGCATGAGACGCGCCTTGCGGAACTGTTCGTCGTACGCGCCGGCATCCGCCACGCGTTGTCGCATCTCAGGGGCTGGATGCGGGAGCGTCGCGTCGCCACCACCATGCCGTTCCTGCCCGGCAGAAATCGCCTCGTCCCGCAGCCGCTCGGCGTCGTCGGCATCGTGTCGCCCTGGAATTATCCTTTCCAGCTCGCCATCGCGCCGGTCACCGCGGCACTCGCGGCCGGCAACCGCGTGCTCATCAAACCTCCCGAATTGACGCCGGCATTCTCAGTGCTGCTGGCCAAACTGGTTGCCGAGCATTTCGCACCCGATGAGCTCAGCGTCATCAGCGGCGACGCGGAGATGGGAAAGGCCTTCGTGTCGATGCCTTTCGATCATTTGCTGTTCACCGGCTCGACCGCTGTCGGACGCCAGGTCGCGATCGCCGCGGCAGCCAACCTGACCCCGGTCACGCTCGAACTCGGCGGCAAGTCGCCGGCAATCTTCGATCCGTCATGCGACCTCGACGCGGCAGTATCCAGCATTGCCTACGGCAAGCTGTTGAATGCCGGGCAGACCTGTATCGCGCCGGATTATCTGCTGGTGCCGAAGGGACAGGCAGACACGGTCGCTGCCAAGCTCGCAACGGCGATCGCGAAGCTCTACCCGACCCTGCGCGACAACCCCGATTATACCGCCATCATCAGCGACCGGCACCACCAGCGCCTGCGCGACATGATCACTGAAGCGCGTGACGCCGGCGCCGATGTCACCGAAATCAACCCGGCCGGCGAGGAACTCGGCGGCACCAGCCGGAAACTGCTGCCGACCCTGGTCCAAAATGCCGGCGCAAACCTGCGGCTGATGCGCGAAGAGATCTTTGGGCCGGTGCTGCCCATCGTAGAATACACCGGGATCGACGAGGCGATCGCCCATGTGAACGGGGCCGACCGCCCGCTGGCACTCTACTGGTTCGGCCGCGACAGCGGCAACCGTCAACGCATCCTGCACGAGACAATTGCCGGCGGCGTCACCATCAACGACTGCATGCTGCATCTGGTCCAGGAAAACCAGCCCTTCGGCGGCGTCGGCGCCAGCGGCATGGGCGCCTATCACGGCGAATGGGGATTTCGGACCTTCAGCAAGGAGAAACCGGTTTTCATGCAGTCGCGGCTGAGCGCGGGAAGCCTGCTGCGCCCGCCCTACGGCAAGACGTTCGAACGGCTTTTCAGCCTCTTGCGTCACATCACCTGACGGAGCGAGCACAGCCTCCGGTTCGTTGTGCTACGCAGCCCCGACGCATTAAGACTATCTTCACCACGGTGCGGCAGGGTCCTCATCCTGCGGTGATGTCTTGAGTACCGTGGCGCCACAAGCGCCCAGGCAACAGACCCGCGCCTCCTTTGAGGTGCGGGTCATTCCACACACGACTCGATCTTCTACCCGCCTGCCAGCCACCTACCACCCGAAACACCGCGCTATGCATATGGCCGGACGCCGACGCTAGCAGGAAACGCGGCGGCGTCGCCAATATCGCTCACTTAACCCGGCGGCTGCCTAGATACGTGCCGCGATCGCGGCGGCGCGAGATGACCAAATTCGTTGACGAGTGCGCCTCCTTGATATCAAGGAATCCTGTGGAGTGTCGATCGCAGCGCTGTGTTGCTAGGGGTCCGGAATGCGAGTGGCTATTTTAGGTGGGGGGCTTCAAGGCTGCTGCGCAGCTCTAGCTTTGGGCGAGCGAGGCATGGACGTAGTCCTTTTCGATAGAAACGATGCGATTCTCAGTCGAACAGCTGTCGCGAACGAGGGGAAGATCCATCTTGGATACATGTATGCGGGTGACCCGTCCCTATCGACAGCTCGGATCATGATGAAGGGTGCTCTCGCCTTCGCACCGTTCATGCATCGGCACCTAGGCATAGAGACGCACGCCTTAGCAACCTCGGTTCCCGCGGCTTACGTCGTCCATCGAGACAGCCAACATTCGGCCCAAGCGGTTGAGGATTATCTCCGGGACGTTCATGAGTTGATTGTGAAAGCATCAACTGGACGCGAGTTCGACTACTTCGGATTGGATATTTCAGCGCCTCCGCGAGCATGGACCAGCAGCGAGCGGGATACAAGATTCAACCCGGACGCAGCGCTTGCAGCTTTCGACACGCCGGAAGTCGCCATCAATCCGGTAGCGTTGGCATCGGTCCTTAGGAGAGCAATTGCCGACCATCGCCGCATCGAAGTGCGTCACGGACATCAGGTTTCAAAGGTTGACAGCGTCGATGATAGGTTGTGCGTTACGAGTGAGAAGGCTGGTTTCGTTCAAGTAGATGCTTTCGATCACGTAGTGAACGCTCTTTGGGACGGGCGTTTGGCGATTGATGCGACAATGGGGCTGAAACCGACACGGCCTTGGCTTCATCGCTTAAAATACGGAATCAGCTTCACCTTGCCGGACGGACTTGAGCGTCCTCCCAGTGCGACCTTTGTCTCTGGACCATTCGGGGAAGTGGTCAGTTATCCTGATCGGCTGACATATCTTACCTGGTACCCGGAATGCATCCATGGGTATTCAACCGAGGTGACGCCGCCGGTCTGGGATACCTTTCCGCCAGAGCCGCTCCGCACAAAAATCCTCACACGAACAATTGCCGCCATGACGGAGATCGTCCCCTCGCTAGCCGCAGTCGATGCGGCGAACTTGCCGGATGCCTTGGTCAAAGGTGGACTTATCGTTGCTTGGGGCGAAACGGACATCTACGATACCAACAGCGAACTGCATCAACGATATCAGATTGGAATTACTTCGAAGGGCAACTATCACTCAATAGATCCAGGCAAACTCACCATGGCACCATATTTTGCCGACCAGTGTGCGACCAGGATAGCGGGTGACGTCTGAACACCTCAAAGGATCGCGAATGAAACGTTTGACGCCGACAATTACGGTAGGGATGCCCGTATATAACGGTACGAAATACATCGAGGGAGCACTCAAATGTCTTCAGCAACAGACTTTCCGTGACTTCGAGGTCATAATTTCAGTCGACGGAAACGACCTCGCAACGGCCGAGAAATGCCGGCCATTCCTCGACGACAATCGGTTTAGAATGATTGTCCATCAAGAACGGCTCGACTGGTTTGGAAATCTTAACTGGTTGCTGAAACAGCCACTCGGCGAGTTCTTCTGCTATCGTCAGCACGACGACACAACCACAGCGGACTTCTTCGAAAGATTGGTTCGTACCGCCTGGGAAAAGCCAGATGCGGCGGCCGTTTACGCCGACTGTAAATGGATGGGTGGACGGACCGGTATGGATATAGCCGCGTCGATCGAGGGGGACACACTTCACCGCCTCCGGCAGCACATTGAGCAAAAGGAGCCTGTGGCCGTGCGGGGTCTGCTCCGTCGCGACGCCATCAGGCAGGCCGGGCTCATTCGAGCCGATGAGTATCGTGGGCTTTCCGAAATATTTGTATGGTTGGCAAAGGTCTTGCGGTGGGGCAGTTTCATTCGGATTCCGGAGACGCTCTACTATCGCCTGGACCATGAAGAAAACTATCACAAACAGTGGTTTGAATGGCCCGATGAGCGCAAACGCGGGTCCTGGACCACGTTATACACCGGGCTTCTTGAGGCTGTAATGCCGGTCTGTAGCACCGCTGAAGAGCGTTTCTTTTTCCACCAGTTTATCCTTGATCGGATTGCTGTTATCAGGCCAAATCAGAGCTATCACTATTTGGCACATTCACCTCACGCAGGTGGCTCGCTTATGATCGAATGCCTTCAACGCCTTGCGACCGAAGGGAGCATGCATCTTTTGGAACTCCCTGCCATCCTGCAATCCAATGAATACGATCGGGCGCTCTCTGCTGAGATCAAAACGCTAAGAGAAAAGAACTCCAAACTGGAAGCCGATCTTTTAGCCTTCCGGCGTGAACAGATGAGGCCAAGGGAAAAAATTCGCCGTTTCTTTGGAATCCGCTAACCGGGCAACCGAAACCCAAGAGAGCAGCACGAGCGGGCACGCGTGGCGCTGGCGCGCTCAGACGAGGAAATCGGCCCGGTGCGGCGTAAAGCTGTCGACCAGCCGCCCCGCTTCCAGCGCCTTGACACCGTGCATCAGGCCCGACGGCACGATGAAGCTCCCGCCCGTCCCAACGATTTCGCTCCGGCCGTCGATGGTCACCTCGAAGCGGCCTTCGGCGACGTAGCTTGCCTGGACATGCGGGTGCGAATGCAGGGCGCCGACGCCACCCTTGTCGAAGCCGAATTCGACCAGCATCAGCTCGTCGGTGTGCAGGAGAACGCGTCGCCTGTTGCCGTCCGGCGTTGTCGTCCAGGCGCCCTCGCCGGCATGCGCGAAAATCTTCGGCTTCGTCATCGTTGTCTCCTCAGAGCAATTCCAGGAAAAGTGTGAAACGGTTTTCCGTCCGGAATTGCGTTAAAACAATGAGATAGCGCGGTTCAGCGTTTCCGCGAAACGACGAACCACGCTAGCGCGCCAGCCAGCCGCCATCCACCGGCACCACCGCGCCATGCATGTAGTTCGACGCCGGCGCCAGCAGGAAGACGGCGGCATCGCCAATGTCGCCCGCCTCGCCCCAGCGACCGGCCGGGATGCGCGCCAGGATAGCGGCGCTGCGGTCGGGATCGGCGCGCAGCGCCTGCGTGTTGTTGGTTTCGATATAGCCTGGCGCGATAGCGTTGACGTTGATGCCTTTTTGCGCCCATTCGCAGGCAAGCAGCCGGGTGATGCCGAGCACGCCATGCTTCGAGGCGGTGTAGGACGCCACGCGAATGCCGCCCTGAAAGCTCAGCACCGAGGCAATGTTGACGATCTTGCCTTTCCGCTCAGCGGCCAAGGCACGCCTGGCAAAGCTTTGGCAGAGCAAAAAAACCGTCTTCAGATTGACGTCCATGACGTCGTCCCAATCGGCCTCGCTGAGATCGACGGCATCGGCGCGCCGGATGATGCCGGCATTGTTGACCAGCCCGTCGAGCGGGCCGCTTTCGTCCCAGACGCGGTCGAGCAAGGGGCCGGCGGCTGACGTGTCGGCAAGATCGGCGCTCACCGCCTCGAATTGCCCGCCCATCGTTGCGATCTTTCTGGCCGTATCGTCCATCGACGAGCGACCGACGCCGATCACCGTGCCGCCGGCGCGTGCGATCGATACGGCGATGCCCTGGCCGATGCCGGTGTTGGCGCCGGTGACCAGGATACGTTTTCCGGCAAGGCTGAAGGGGTCGCTCACCGCAGATCGCCCAACGCCACCGGGTCGACATCGGTGTAGTCGACATTGTCGCCGGCCATCGCCCAGATGAACGCATAATTGGAAGTGCCGGCGCCGGAGTGGATCGACCAGCCCGGCGACAGCACGGCCTCTTCGTTGGCCATGACGATATGGCGCGTTTCGTCCGGCTCGCCCATGAAGTGGAAGACGCGCGCCGTCTCGGCCAGGTCGAAATAGAGATAGGCCTCCATGCGCCGGTCATGCACATGGCAAGGCATGGTGTTCCAGATAGAGCCCGGCGCCAGCTGGGTCATGCCGACCACCAGTTGGCAGGTCTTCGCGCCATCGGCATGGATGAACTGGAAGATCGAACGCTCGTTGCAGGCATCCTTGCTGCCAAGATCGAGGCGCTTTGCATCGCCGATGCGGATCAGCCGGCTGGGATGAGCAAGATGCGCCGGCGCGCTGAGCAGATAGAACTTCGCCGGCGCCCCCTCGTCCGCTGAGGCGAAGGACACATCCTGTGTGCCCATGCCGAGATAGAGCATGTCGCGCGCCTGCAATTCGAAGGACTGGCCGCCGGTCGTGATGACGCCCACGCCACCGATGTTGACGGCGATCAACTCGCGCCGGTCGAGGAAACCTTTGGTGCCGGTCGGCTTGATCGCCTCCAGTTGGAGCGGCGAGCCTATCGGCACGGCGCCGCCGACGATCATGCGGTCGTAGTGGGTGTAGGTCAGGCTGATGCGGCCGGACTGGAACAGGCCGTCAATGTGGAAATTGTGACGGAGTTCATCGGTTCCCATCGCCGCGGCGGCAACCGGGTCTATGGCAAAGCGGGATGTGTAATCGGTATGGCTCTGGCTCATTTTCGTCCTGACTTGAAATGGGTCATTCGCCGGCGGCTGCCCTGACCGAACTGGCATAGAAAGCCTGCCGCGCATGCAGGCGTTCGCGGTAGCGCTGCTGGCTGGCTGTGAGGTGCGCGCGCATTGCCTCGCGCGCCGCTTCGGCATCGCCCGATGTGATCGCATTGAGGATCACCAGATGTTCGCGCTGCAGCCCGCGCTGGTAGCTGTCGGATTGCGCCAGTTCGGTCGACCAGGGCGAGGTCACGTCGCACGGAATGGCGCGCCGGCCGAGCACGTCGAGCATCTCGACATAGAACGGGTTGTTGGTCGCGCTGGCGATGGCGCGGTGGAAGGCGAGGTCGGCCGGGCCGGTCGGCTCGCTGGCAAGCAGCAGCCGCTCGAATTCGAAGAAGGCTTCCTGGATCGCCGCCTCCTGCGCGGCGTTGCGGCGAATAGCGGCGATCCCGGCCGACTCGATCTCGATTGCCAGGCGTACCTCGAGCACGTTGAGCGCGATCGAATCCTTGGCTCCCATGTCGGCGGCAAGCGCTCCGAACATCGTCGAGATATGCTCGGTGACGAAGACGCC
The DNA here is from genome assembly GCF_000513875.1 of Mesorhizobium sp. WSM1293. NCBI lineage: Bacteria > Pseudomonadati > Pseudomonadota > Alphaproteobacteria > Hyphomicrobiales > Phyllobacteriaceae > Mesorhizobium > Mesorhizobium sp. WSM1293. The sequence goes on from NZ_AZUV01000031.1 coordinate 31,542, forward strand.
GGCGCCTTGACGCGACTCGACCAGGCCGTCGGCGGCAAGCTTGGCCAGCGCCTCGCGGATGACGGTGCGGCTGACGCCGAAGGTCTCGGTCAGCTGGCTCTCGGTCGGCAATTTGTGGCCAGGCAGGATTTCGCCCGCCTGCAGCTGCTTGCGGATCGCCGCAACGACGGTCTCCGACAGCTTGGGTTTTCTCTCGACCCTGAGATCGGCGGATGCAGCGGACACGTGATGGTCTCCTAAAGCAATTCCAGGAAAAATGTGAAACGGTTTCCGTCCGGAATTGCGTCAAAACAAAGGGTTAGAGCAGTTCGCCGTTCCCGTGAACTGCTCTAGTGGAACAGGTGCGGCAACCACAACGAAATTTCCGGCACGTAGGTGACAAGCATCAACACAGCGAAAGCCGCCCCATAGAATGGCCAGATCGAACGCATCGCCGTCCAGATCGGGATCCGGCCGATCGCACAGCTGACGAACAGCACTGCCCCCACCGGCGGTGTGCACAAGCCGATGCCGAGATTGAGAATGAGGATCACGCCGAAATGCACCGGATCGACGCCGTAGGCCATGACCACCGGCAGGAAGATCGGCGTGGTGATGATGATCAGCGGCGACATGTCCATGAACGTGCCGAGGATGAGAAGCACGACGTTGATCAACAGCAGGATGACCAGCTTGTTGTCGGATACCGACTGCAGGAAGGCGACCAGAGCGGCCGGCACCCGGAGATAGGCCAGCAGCCAGCCAAAGGCGGCGGCGCAGCCGATGATCATCAGCACCATTGCGGTTGTGCGCACGGCAGCGGTGGTCGCGGTGACGAAGTCGTTCCAGCTCATTGAGCGATAGATCAGCAGGGTCACCAGGAAAGCATAGACGATGGCGATGCAGGAGCTTTCGGTGGCGGTGAAGACGCCGGAGCGAACGCCGCCGAAGATGATGCCGATCAGGATCAGCCCGGGAATTGCGGCAACGAGCAATTGCAACGCCCTGCCGAAGCCGGCGAACGGCTCGGTCGGATAGGCGCGGCGGCTGGCGACCCAATAGGCCGTGACCATCAGAGATAGCGCCAGCAGCAGGCCCGGTATGATGCCGGCGGTGAACAGATCGGCGATCGAGATCCGGCCGCCGGCCGAAATCGAATAAATGATCATGTTGTGCGAAGGCGGTATCAGCAGCGCAATGATGGCGCCGACCGAAGTGATGTTGACAGCATAATCGACGCCGTAGCCGCGCGCCTTCATCTGCGGGATCATCAGCCCGCCGACCGCCGAGGCATCGGCCACCGCCGAGCCGGAAATGCCGCCGAACATGATCGAGGCGGCGATGTTGACCTGGCCGAGCCCGCCTCGCAGGTGGCCGACCAACGCCCCGGCGAGCGCAACAAGGCGGGCGGCAATGCCGCCGCGCACCATCAGGTCACCGGCGAAGATGAAGAACGGGATGGCCATCAGCGAAAACACGCTGACACCGGAGTTGAGGCGCTGGAACACCACCAGCGGCGGCAACCCCAGCACCAGAACCGTGGCGAAGCTGGCGACACCGAGGCAGAAGGCGATCGGTGTGCCGATGATCAGAAGAAAGACGAAGGTGCCGAACAGAACCGTCAATGCCATCTAGAGACCCTCCTCGCCCGTGGCGTATTGATCGGCATCGACCGGCAGTCCGGCAAACCGCCCGGCAAGCCGCTCGAGCGAAAACAGGCAGACAAGCGCGCCGCCCAGGATGACCGGCAGGAAACTGACGCCGCCCGGGAAAGCGAGAGACGGCATCACCGTGTTCCATGTCAGCCGGGTGAGCTGGGCGCCGTAGACGATCATGCCGAGACCGAAGGCGAGCACGACGACATCCGAAATGCTGCGCAGTACCGCCTTTGCGGCGGGCGGCAGGAAATAGAGCAGCACATCGAAGCCCAGATGCGTGCGTTCGCGGACACCGACGGCCGCGCCCAAAAAGATGAACCACCCCATCAAAATCACCGAGAAGGGTTCCGTCCAGCTTGGCGAACTGTTGAGCACATAGCGTGAGAACACCTGCCAGAAGATGATCACGGTCATCAGCGTCAGTCCGATGCCGCTGACCCACAGCGCAAGCCTCGCCAGCATTGACAGCAGCCGTTCTATTGCCAGCCAGAATGGTTTCATATGCGCGCTTCCCCCTGGACGGTGGCGCACAAGCTCGCGCCACCATTGCCGCGAACGGATTATTTGGTCGCCTGGATGCGCGCGGCGAGATCTTTCAACTCGGGGGTCGAGAGATATTTCTCGTAGACGGGCTTCATCGCATCGATCAGCGGCTGCTTGTCGATCTCACTGACCTTGACGCCGGCTTTCTCGACGATGTCGCGGGACTTCTTCTCCTGCGCGTCCCACAATTCACGCATCTTGACGACGCTGTCCTTGGCCGCCTGCCGCACGATCGCCTGGTCTTCCGGGGCGAGCTTGTCCCAGCTCGCCTTCGACATCACCAGAACCTCGGGCACGATCTGGTGCTGGTCGAGCGTGTAATGCTTGGCGACCTCGAAATGCTTGGCGGATTCGAAGCTCGGCCAGTTGTTCTCGGCGCCGTCGATGACGCCTGTCTGCAAAGCCGAATAGACCTCGCCATAGGCCATCGGCGTGGCGTTGGCGCCCAACGCATTGACCATGTCGACGAACACGTCGGACTGGATGACGCGGAACTTCATGCCCTTCATGTCGGCCATCGAGGTGATGTCCTTCTTGGTGTTGTAGAAGGAGCGTGCCCCGGAATCGTAGAAGGCGAGACCGACAAGGTCGTGAGTCTCAAAGGCTTTCAGGATCTCGTCCCCGATCGGCCCGTCCATGACATGGCGCATATGCTCGACGGAGCGGAACATGTAGGGCAGCGACGGCACCGCGGTTTGCGGAACGATGCCGTTGAACGGCCCCATCGAGACGCGGTTGAGATCGATGACGCCGGTCTGCGTCTGCTCGATCGTGTCCTTCTCCTCGCCGAGCTGCGCCGAATGATAGACCTCGACCGAATAGCGGCCATTGGTGCGCTGCTTGATCAGCTCGCCCATATATTTGACCGCTTCGACGGTTGGATAGCCGTCGGGATGGGTATCGGACGACCGCAGCACGGTTTCGGCGTTGGCGATGCCGACCAGCAACGAGCCGAAAACGAATGTGACTGCCGTCAATTTCGAAAGATGCAACATGACTTCCTCCCTTTAAAAACCAAAGCGCCCGGCTCAGAGCCGGTAGGCCTTTTTCGCAAGTGTATAGGCAAGCTCCCGCGCCAGCTCATGCGCCTCGTCCTCGCGCAGCCGATGCTCGGCGACGAGACGCGCCAGGAACGCGCAGTCGACCCGCCGCGCCACATCGTGGCGCGCCGGGATCGAGGGAAAGGCACGGGTGTCATCGTTGAAGCCGACGGTGTTGTAGAAGCCGGCGGTCTCGGTGGTCATCTCGCGGAAGCGCCGCATGCCTTCCGGGCTGTCGTGGAACCACCAGGCCGGCCCGAGCTTCAGCGCCGGGTAGACACCGGCGAGTGGCGCCAGTTCGCGCGCATAGCTTGTTTCGTCGAGCGTGAAGAGAACGATTGTGAGGTCGCGCTCAAGTCCGACGCAGTCGAGCAGTGGCTTCAGCGCCGTGACATAGTCGGTCCGGGTCGGGATATCGAAACCCTTGTCGCGGCCGAATTTTTGGAAAACAGCCGACGAATGATTGCGCCAGGAGCCGGGATGGATCTGCAGCACCAGCCCGTCGTCGAGGCTCATCTTGGCCATCTCGGTCAGCATCTGGGCGCGGAACAGTTTCCGTTCGCGCTCGTCGTCGGAGCCACGGCGAACGCGATTGAACAGCTCCTGCGCTGCAGCATCCGAAAGATTGGCGGTCTCGGCCGTCGGATGGCCATGGTCGGACGAGGTCGCGCCGAAGCTTTTGAAGAAGGCGCGCCGCTGGCGATGCGCATCGAGATAGCCTGCCCAGCTGCCGGTGTCGCAGCCGGTGATCTCGCCGAGCCGGTCGAGATTGGTTGAAAACCCCTCGAAGTCGGGATCGACGACGGCGTCGGGACGGTAAGCGGTGACCACACGGCCCTGCCAGCCGCTGTCGCGGATCATCTGGTGCCATTTGAGATCGTCGAGCGCGCCTTCCGTGGTCGCGATGACCTCGATGTTGAAGCGCTCGAACAGGGCGCGCGGGCGGAAATTCTCCCACTGCAGCAGCGTCGCGATGGTATCGTAGTGGCGGTCGGCGGTCGCTGCGGTCAGCGGCTCGTCGATGCCGAACAGATCGGCAAGCACATGATCGAACCACAGCCGGGTCGGTGTGCCCCGAAACAGATAATAGTGCTCGGCAAAACGACGCCAGATCGTCCGGCCGTCTGTCTCGACAGGCGCGCCGTCCAGCGTCGCCACGCCGAGATCCTCAAGGCGGATGCCTTGGCTGAACAGCATGCGGAAAATGTAGTGATCCGGAACGATGAGAAGTTGCGCCGGATCCGGAAAAGGCTCGTTCAGCGCATACCAACGCGGATCCGTGTGGCCATGCGGGCTGACCAGGGGCAGGTCCTTGATCCCGGCATAGAGATCGCGGGCAACCGAGCGCGAATGCGCATCGGCGGGAAACAGCAGATCCGCATCGGTCAGTGGCACGGCAATCCTCCCAGGGCCGCTATCGGTAGGGGCGGCAAGAAATAATGTCAACATACAAAAATTAGATTGTTGTATGATGACTTTTCGGCCCATTGTGTGGCGGGAAATCGAATGTTACGCCGCTTTGCCGATCCCTGCCGAGGCCACTCATGTCATCCGACCAGACCAGTCGCACCACGACGACCGAACGCCTTTCCACGAAGACGGTGCGCGCACTGCCGGCTTCGATCGCGACGCCTTCGTATGACCGCAGCCGCATCGTCCCGGGCATCGTGCATCTTGGCGTCGGCGCCTTCCATCGCGCCCACCAGGCCGCCTATGTCGACGATTGCCTGGCGGCCGGCGAGACGGATTGGAGCATAACAGGCGTTTCGCTGCGCAGCGCCGACACGCGCGACGCACTCACGCCGCAGGATGGGCTCTATACGCTGGCGATCAGAAGCAGTGGAACCGAAAAACTTCAGGTCATCGGCTCGATTACCGCGATGCTGGTGGCGCCGGAGGATCCGGGCGCGGTACTGGCCGCGCTGACCGATCCGCGCACCCGCATCGTCACGCTTACGATCACCGAAAAGGCCTATCTGAGGGCGGCTGGCGGCGGATTGGACGCTGCTCATCCCGATATCGCCCATGATCTGGCCAATCCGCAGATGCCGAAGACGGCGCATGGTTTCCTGACCGAGGCGCTTGCCCGGCGACGCGCCGCCGGCACGCCGCCCTTTACCGTGCTCTGTTGCGACAATCTGCCGGCCAACGGCGCCACGCTGCATCGGCTGTTGGTTGAATTCGCCCAGTTGCGAGATGCCGGGCTCGCCCAATCGAGTGATGTCGGAATTGCCGATCACATCGCCCATCAGGTCGCCTTTCCTTCAAGCATGGTCGACCGCATCGTGCCGGCAACCACCGATGCCGATCGGGCGCGGATCGCTGAAGAACTCGGTGCCGAGGACGCTTGGCCTGTCATGACCGAGCCGTTCTGCCAATGGGTGGTCGAAGACAATTTCCCAGCGGGCCGCCCGGACTGGGAACAGTTCGGCGTCACCATGGTTCGCGACGTCGGCCCGTTCGAGGACATGAAGCTCAGGCTGCTCAACGGCTCGCATTCGGCCATCGCCTATCTTGGCCTGCTCAGCGGTCATGCCACCGTCGACCGCGCCTTCGCCGACCCGGCGATCCGGCAATTCGTCGATGCATTGTGGGCCGAAGCCATCCCGACCCTGCCCGAGGATGCCGGACTCGACACGAGCGCTTATACCGCGGAGCTCGCTGAGCGTTTTTCCAACACTGCACTTGCCCACCGTACGGCTCAGATCGCCAATGACGGCAGCCAGAAATTGCCGCAGCGCATCGTCGCTTCCGCCATCGAATGTCTAGAAGCCGGTACCGAGCTGGTCCATCTCACGTTGGTGGTGGCTGCCTGGATCGCTGCTTGCGCCGCACGAGGAAAAACCTTGCCGGAGGGCCATTTCACCGATCCGCTCGACGCGGCGTTGACGGCACTTTTGGGCGAGCAACTGCCGGCGAACGAAACCGTGACCGCGGTGTTCGACCTCGCCGGCTTCGCCAGGGACCATGCCGAGCGCCAGACCTTGATCGAGCTCGTGGCCGTGCATCTCGTCCACCTGCGACGAGACGGCCCGACATTGGCTTTCGCAGCCTTGGGCATTTAAACAAAAAAGCGAGGCAAGGCCCCGCTTTTTACTCTTTCATCGAACCGAATTTCAAGCCGGCAGGATGGCGCCTTCCAGCGTGGTGAGCTGGCTAAGGAACTGTTCCGCCTTGCTGCGAGCCTCGTCGTCCTTGGCATCAGTGGCGTCTTCTTTGGCTTCCTGGATGCGGCGCGCGAGATCGGCGCGGTCGACATCCTTCACCGCGACAGCCGATTCCGCCAGCAGCGTGCAGCCGGCCGGAACGATGTCGGCGAAGCCGCCGAACACCACATAGCGTTCTTCGCCGCCCGCTGCGGTTTTCACGGTGACGACACCCGGCTTGATCGTGGTCATGACCGGCGCGTGATGCGCCATCACGGTCATCTCGCCTTCGGCGCCCGGAATGACGACGGATTCAACCTGCTCGGAAACAAGCAGGCGCTCCGGCGAGACCAGTTCGAACTTGAAAGCTTCAGCCATTATCAATTTAGCGAATAGCGAATAGCGAGCAGCGAGTAGTCAGAAGAAGAATTCGCCGGCCCATATTCCCTATTCGCTACTCCCTATTCGCTATTCGCTTGATTACGCCGCTTCAGCCGCGAGGCGCTGTGCTTTCTCGACCGCTTCCTCGATGCCGCCGACCATGTAGAAGGCAGCTTCCGGAAGGTGATCGTAGTCGCCGTTGCAGAGGCCCTTGAAGCCCTTGATGGTGTCGGCGAGGTCGACCAGCTTGCCCGGGGCGCCGGTGAACACTTCGGCGACGAAGAAGGGCTGCGACAGGAAGCGCTCGATCTTGCGGGCGCGGGCCACGGTCTGCTTGTCTTCTTCCGACAGCTCGTCCATGCCCAGGATGGCGATGATGTCCTGCAGCGACTTGTAGCGCTGGAGGATCGACTGCACCTGGCGGGCGACGCCATAATGCTCGTCGCCGACGACCAGCGGGTCGAGCATGCGCGAGGTCGAATCCAGCGGATCGACGGCCGGATAGATGCCCTTTTCGGCGATGGCGCGGTTCAGCGTCGTGGTCGCGTCAAGGTGGGCGAACGAGGTCGCCGGCGCCGGATCGGTCAAGTCGTCGGCGGGCACGTAGATGGCCTGCACGGACGTGATCGAGCCCTTGGTGGTGGTGGTGATGCGTTCCTGCAACGCGCCCATGTCGGTGGCGAGTGTCGGCTGATAGCCCACCGCCGACGGGATACGGCCAAGCAGAGCCGACACTTCCGAACCCGCCTGCGTGAAGCGGAAGATGTTGTCGACGAAGAACAGCACGTCCTGGCCCTGGTCGCGGAAATACTCCGCAACCGTCAGGCCGGTCAGGCCGACGCGGGCGCGCGCGCCCGGCGGCTCGTTCATCTGGCCGTAGACGAGCGCGGCCTTGGAGCCTTCGCCGCCGCCCTTCTTGTTGACGCCGGATTCGATGAACTCGTGATACAGATCGTTGCCTTCGCGGGTGCGCTCGCCGACGCCGGCGAACACCGAATAGCCGCCATGCGCCTTGGCGATGTTGTTGATCAGTTCCTGGATCAGCACGGTCTTGCCGACGCCGGCGCCGCCGAACAGGCCGATCTTGCCGCCCTTGGCGTAGGGAGCCAGGAGGTCGAGCACCTTGATGCCGGTGATCAGGATCTGTGCTTCCGTCGACTGCTCGACATAGGTCGGAGCCGGCTGGTGGATGGAGCGCATTTCGATCGCGTCGACCGGGCCTTCTTCGTCGACCGGCTCGCCGATGACGTTGATGATGCGGCCGAGCATGCCCGGGCCGACCGGCACGGTGATCGGCGCGCCGGTGTCACGCACTTCCTGGCCGCGAACCAGACCTTCGGTCGAGTCCATGGCGATGCAGCGCACGGTGTTTTCACCCAGGTGCTGGGCGACTTCGAGCACCAGACGGTTGCCGACATTGGTCGTCTCGAGCGCGTTCAGGATCGCCGGCAGGTGATCGCCGAACTGCACGTCGACGACGGCGCCGATGACCTGGCGGACCTTGCCGACAACGCCGGTTGCCTTGCTGGCCACTGCCGATGTCTTGGCAGCTGCGGCCTTCGCCGGTGCTGCTGCCTTGGCCGGGGCCGCCTTCGCGGCTGCTGCTGGAGCCTTTGCCGCCTTCGCGGGGGCTGCTGCCTTCGCGGCTGCGGCCTTGGGGGCTGCCTTCTGGGGGGTCGCTGCTTTCGCCATCGTCTTTACCCTTTTTCGTCCTTTGTTTCTCACGCGGTCCGGTCGCGGGCAAAAAACCCGCGGACCGCGCCTAGAGCGCCTCGGCGCCCGAAATGATTTCGATCAGTTCCTTGGTGATCTGCGCCTGCCGCTGGCGGTTATAGGTGATCGACAGTTTGTTGATCATCTCGCCAGCGTTGCGCGTCGCATTGTCCATGGCGCTCATCTTGGCGCCCATCTCGCCGGCCGCGTTTTCGAGCAGTGCCCGGAAAACCTGCACCGAGATGTTGCGCGGAATGAGATCGGAGAGGATTTCGCCCGGCTCCGGTTCGTATTCATAGACAGCGTTGCCGCCATCCGTCACTTCCGCCTGAGCCGAAGCAACGCCCGCCGGAATGATCTGCTGCGCGGTCGGGATCTGGCTGATCACCGACTTGAACTGCGAATAGAACAGCGTGCAGATGTCGAAGCCGCCCTCGTTGAAGAGATGGATGACCTTCTTGGCTATGGCATCGGCATTGACGAAACCGAGTGTCTTGACCTCGCGCAGATCGACGCGATCGATGATCAGCGACGCGTAGTCGCGGCGCAGGATGTCGAAACCCTTCTTGCCGACGCAGATGATCTTGACCTGCTTGCCGTCGGCCAAAAGCTTGCGGATGTGGTCGCGGGCAAGACGGGCGATCTGCGAATTGAAGCCGCCGCACAGGCCGCGCTCGGCGGTGCAGACGACGAGCAGATGCACATCATCCTTGCCGGTGCCGGTCATCAGCGCCGGGGCATCGCCACCGCCGCCGATCGCCTGGGTGATGTTGGCCAGCACGGAACCCATGCGCTCCGAATAGGGGCGCGCCGCTTCCGCAGCCTCTTGCGCACGGCGCAGCTTCGCCGCAGCGACCATCTGCATCGCCTTGGTGATCTTCTGCGTCGCCTTGACCGAGGCGATACGGTTACGAAGGTCTTTTAATGAAGGCATGCTTCAAACCTGATCCCGTCTTGTCGCTTCGCTCAGGCGAAGGTCTTGGCGAAAGCGTCGATCTCGGCCTTCAGCTTGGCGCGCAGATCGTCCGACAGTGCCTTTTCCTTGCGGATGGCGTCGAGAACGTCCTTGCCGGCCGCACGCATGTGGCTGAGCAGGCCATGCTCGAACTTGCCGACCTGGTTGACCGGCAGCTTGTCGAGATAACCGTTGACGCCGGCGAAGATCACCGCGACCTGCTCTTCCGTCTTCAGCGGCGAGAACTGCGGCTGCTTCAGGAGTTCGGTCAGGCGCGATCCGCGGTTGAGCAGGCGCTGCGTGGCAGCGTCGAGATCCGAGCCGAACTGCGCGAAGGCCGCCATTTCGCGGTACTGCGCGAGCTCGCCCTTAATCGAGCCGGCAACCTGCTTCATCGCCTTGATCTGCGCGGCCGAGCCGACGCGCGACACCGATAGACCGACGTTCACCGCAGGACGGATGCCCTGGAAGAACAGGTTGGTTTCGAGGAAGATCTGGCCGTCGGTGATCGAGATCACGTTGGTCGGGATGTAGGCCGACACGTCGTTGGCCTGCGTCTCGATGATCGGCAGAGCGGTCAGCGACCCGCCGCCCAGATCGTCGTTGAGCTTGGCGGCGCGCTCGAGCAGGCGCGAGTGCAGGTAGAACACGTCGCCCGGATAGGCTTCGCGGCCCGGCGGGCGGCGCAGCAGCAGCGACATCTGGCGATAGGCGACGGCCTGCTTCGACAGATCGTCATAGCTGATCAGCGCGTGCATGCCGTTGTCGCGGAAATATTCACCCATGGTGCAGCCGGCGAACGGCGCCAGGAACTGCATCGGCGCCGGGTCGGAAGCGGTGGCGGCGATGATGATCGAGTATTCGAGCGCGCCGCGCTCTTCCAGCACCTTGACGAACTGCGCGACGGTCGAGCGCTTCTGGCCGACGGCGACGTAGACGCAGTAGAGCTTTTCCTTCTCGGGGCCGTTGTCGTGCACCGACTTCTGGTTGAGCATCGTGTCGAGGATGATGGCGGTCTTGCCGGTCTGGCGATCGCCGATGACCAGCTCGCGCTGGCCGCGACCGACTGGGATCAGCGCATCGATGGCCTTGAGGCCGGTCGACATCGGCTCGTTCACCGATTTGCGCGGAATGATGCCGGGCGCCTTGACGTCGACGCGCTTGCGCTCGACTGCCTTGATCGGACCCTTGCCATCGATCGGATTGCCGAGCGCGTCGACGACGCGACCGAGCAGGCCTGGACCGACGGGAACGTCGACGATGGCGCCGGTGCGCTTGACGATGTCGCCTTCCTTGATGTCGCGGTCGGCGCCGAAGATGACGACGCCGACATTGTCGGCTTCGAGGTTGAGCGCCATGCCGCGGATGCCGCCGGGGAATTCGACCATCTCGCCGGCCTGAACATTGTCGAGGCCGTAGACACGAGCGATACCGTCACCGACGGACAGCACCTGTCCAACTTCGGAGACCTCGGCCTCCTTGCCGAAATTCTTGATCTGGTCTTTCAGAATTGCGGAAATTTCCGCGGCGCGGATGTCCATCAGCCGACCTCTTTCAGTGCAAGCTTGAGCGAATTGAGTTTGGTTTTGAGCGACGTATCGATCTGGCGCGAGCCCATCTTGACCACCAGCCCGCCGAGCAGCGACGGATCGACGGTGACGGAGATAGCCACATCCTTGCCGGCAACGCTCTTCAGCGCCGCCTTGAGTTCGGTCTGCTGGACAGCCGTCAGCGCGTGAGCCGACGTCACTTCAGCAGCGGTCTCGCCACGGTGTTCGGCTGATATCTGGCGGAACGCCCTGATCATGCCGGGAATGGCGAACAGCCGGCGGTTGCGGGCGACGACGCGCAGGAAATTTCCGGTAAGGCCGGTGATCCCGGCCTTGTCAGCGATCGCCGCGATGGCCTTCGCCTGGTCCTCGCTGGAGAACACCGGGCTGTTGATCAGCCGGGTGAGATCAGCGCTGCCCGCGAGCATGATTTCGAAACTGTTGAGGTCGGCTTCGACCTTGGCCACGGAATTTGCCTGCAGGGCGAGTTCGAACAGCGAACCCGCATAGCGTTCTGCGACACCTGAGATTGGCGATGACGATTGAGCCACGGACCGTCTTTTCTCTTGTCTGACAGGCCGTAGATTGTTGGCGCGAGCAAAAACTCTGGCTAAATCTTTGACCTTACTGCATTTTTTCGAGCACGGAGGCGCGGCTTCCGCTATCCCCGGCCGAAAGTCGATTGCCGTCTAGCACAGGCATTTTAAGACCGCAATGCGTCGTTCCGCATGGTTTTCAGGCACTATTGTCGCATCCGGCGAAAGTCGCCCGTCTTCGATCGCGGAATACCCAATGATTCAGGGCAGAAAGCCGAAGGCGAAGGCGAGCGGCAACGCCGCCAGGACCAATTCCAGCACAATGGAAACCCAATTGAAAGGCGTGTTGGCGCCATCAGACATCATCGACAGCAGCCGGCCGAAGGCAGTGAACAGCCAGGAGAAGCCAAGCGCCATGTAGATCAGCGGCTGCGCCAGCAGGATACAGCACAGGCCGACACCCAGATAAAAGCCCGACATCCTGCCGCGCCCCTCGGCGATCGCCGCAGCCTTCTCTGGCTTGACCTGCAGGCGCAGGGCACGAAAGGCGAGACCCGGCGCCAGGAAGAACAAAAGCCCGAGCAGCACCGTGAAGACGGCGCTCGACCAAGCCAGCCATTCGCCCTGGCTCGTCGGCCATGGAAGCGCAAAATCCATCTTGTCCCCTCGAAATGCCTGTTTTGAAATTCCGGGCATTCTAACGGAGGAAAGCCCCCGCGCCAGATGGGTCCAGGTACTTTAGGCAGCGCGCATCAACCGAGCGCGAATTCCACAGCCGCCTCGGCATGGATGCGCGTCGTGTCGAAGACCGGGATGTCGAAATCCTGCTGGCCGATGAGCATGGTGATCTCGGTGCAGCCCATGATGACGCTGTCGGCCGCCTCTTCGCGGCGCAGGCGTTCTGTCTCGGCGATATAGGCCGCCTTGGATGTTTCGGTGACGATGCCCTGGCACAGTTCCTCGTAGATGACACGGTGCACCATGTCGCGCCCGGCCGCATCAGGCACCACGGGGTCCAAGCCAAATCTGTCAGCGAGCCGGCCTTTGTAGAAATCCTGCTCCATGGTGAAGCGCGTCGCCAGCAGCGCCGGACGCTGCATTCCGGCACGCTTGACCGCCACTGCGGTGGCATCGGCGATGTGGATCAGCGGGATCGACACCGACGCCTGCACCTGATCGGCCAGTTTGTGCATGGTGTTGGTGCACAAAAGCAGACCTTCCGCGCCGCCGGCCTCAAGCTTGCGCGCCGCTTCTACGAGGAGCACGCCGGCACCGTCCCAATCGCCGTGATGCTGCCGCTCGGCGATCTCGGCGAAGTCGAAGGACCACAGCAGGAGTTTGGCAGAATGCAAGCCGCCCAGCCGATCGCGCACGATCTCGTTGAGCAGGCGATAGTAGATGGCGGTGGATTCCCAGCTCATGCCGCCGAGAAGGCCAAGGGTTTTCATGATGGCTGTTCCTTTCCCAGGGCAATTCCTATATTATGACCACATGAGACCACAAGGAGAGCCGCTATGAAAACGATGCAGGTTCGAGAAGCCAAAGCCGGGTTCTCGGCGCTCGTCGAAGCCGCGGAAAACGGTGAGCCAACCATCATTACGAAGCACGGCAAGCCAGCTGCGGCGATCGTTTCTGTCGAGGACATGCAGAAGCTTTACCCCGTCAAGCGCCGCAACTTCGGAGAGTTTCTTTTGACATATCCCGGAGGGATCGAGCTCGAGAGGAATCCATCACCGTCGCGGGATATCGATCTTTGAGCCGCTATCTTATCGATACGTCTATTTTATCCGCCTTCGCACCTGGAAGGCCCGCCCTAGCAAGAGAGGTCTCCACTTGGATCACAACCCAAGGTGAAAAGCAGACGCTGTTCGTCCCTGCCATAGCAATTACTGAAATCGAGAAAGGGATATGCAAGCTCTATCGCGCGGGGGCTACAAAACGAGCGGAGAGTCTCACCGATTGGCTCAACAATGTCATTGAAGGATTCGCAGATCAAATCCTGGCGGTCGACGCCGATGTGGCGCGAAGAGCAGGCCAGATGGAGGAAGCGGCCTCTGCCCAAGGGAAGAATCCGGGTCTTGCGGACATACTGATCGCCGCTACAGCGGCAATCAACGAACTTACTGTGATCACAGCCAACATCAGGCATTTCGAAGCGCTAGACGTCTGGTGCTGGAACATACTTCAAGACCCGCCAGCACCAGACTAATGCACTCCAAAGTCACAAAAAACTCTGCGGGTCGATATCGACCTGCACCCGAACCGAACCGCGCTGCTTCGGCCCGTTGGCCAGCATCGCACGAATAAACCCTTGCATGTCGGCGCGCCGCTCGCCCTGGATCAGCAGCCGGAAGCGGTGGCGCCCACCGAGCAGTGACAGCGGCGCCTCGGCCGGCCCCAGCACAAACAGGTCCGTCGCCTCGGGCGCGGCTCGGCGCAGGCCGCGGGCATGGCCCTCGGCTTCCGCCCGCGTCACCGCACTGACGATGACGCCGGCCAGCCGGCCGAAAGGCGGCAAGGCCGCCCGTTCGCGCTCGGCGATCTCGCGCTCGTAAAAGGCTTCCGAATCGCCGGAAACGATCGCCCGCATCACCGGATGATCCGGCTGGAAGGTCTGCAAAAGCCCAAGGCTCTTCTTGCCGGTGCGGCCGGCGCGGCCGGTCACCTGGCTGAGCAGCTGGAACGTGCGCTCGGCGGCCCGCGGATCGCCATTGGCCAGGCCTAGATCGGCATCGACCACGCCGACCAAAGTCATGTTGGGAAAATTGTGGCCCTTGGCGACGAGCTGCGTGCCGATGACGATGTCGGCCTCGCCATCGGCGATCGCCTCCAGCTCCAGCCGCAGCCGCCGCACGCCGCCCATCAGGTCCGACGACAAGACGATGGTGCGCGCGTCGGGGAAATGCGTAACGACCTCTTCGGCGATCCGCTCGACGCCCGGTCCGCAGGCGACCAGATGATCCAGCGTGCCGCATTCCGGGCAGGCCTCGGGGCGGCGCTCATTGTGCCCGCAATGATGGCAGACCAGCTGGCCGCGAAAGCGATGCTCGACCAGCCAGGCCGAGCAGACCGGGCAGCCGAAGCGATGGCCGCAAACCCGGCACAGCGTCAAGGGCGCATAGCCGCGCCGGTTGAGGAACAGCAGCGATTGCTCCTGCCTCTCCAGCGTCTGGCGCATCTGATCGAGCAGAACCGGCGACAGGAAGCCGCCGCGCGCCGGCGGCGCCCGCCGCATGTCGACCGCCTTCAGATGAGGAAGTGCTGCCTCGGCGAAGCGAGCGGAAAGAACGGCTCTGTTGTATTTACCTTGGCTCGCATTGACCCGGCTTTCGACCGATGGTGTCGCCGACGCCAGCACCACCGGAAAGCTGCCGATATGGCCGCGCACCACGGCCATGTCGCGCGCATTGTAGAAGACGCGGTCCTCCTGCTTGTAGGCAGGATCGTGCTCCTCATCGACGACGATCAGGCCGAGTTCCTTGAACGGCAGGAACAGCGCCGAGCGTGCGCCGGCGACGACGCGCACGCCGCCCTCCGCCACTTGCCGCCAAACCCGCTCGCGCATCCGCGGCGGCAGGTCGGAATGCCATTCGCCCGGCTTCGCCCCGAAGCGCTGCTGGAAGCGCTCGAGAAAGGCATGCGTCAGCGCGATTTCCGGCAGCAGGATCAGAACCTGCCTGCCCTGGTCGAGCGCAGCCGCCACCGCCTCGAAATAGACCTCGGTCTTACCCGAACCGGTGACGCCGTCGAGCAACGCGACGTTGAACACGCCGGCTGCGACATTGGCGCGCAGCATCTGCGCCGCGGCGCTCTGGTCCGGCATCAGTTCCGGTATGGCGTAGCCGGGATCGGGCGCGGCCACCACCGGGCGCGGCGGGATCATCACCGTCTCGAACACGCCTTGCGCCCTCAGGCCGTCGATCACCGTCGACGACACGCCTGCGGCATGGGCGAGGCCGGATCGCGTCCACGCGAGCCCGCCTTCGGCCGTCTCCAGTACGCGCTGCCTGGCGCCCGTCATGCGGTCGGGTGCGAGAAGCGTGCGCTGCAGCCCCTCGATCCACGGTTCGGGGTCGAATGCTTCCGGCGCCCTGAGCAGCATGCGCGCCACCATCCCCGGCGGCGACAGCGTGTATTGCGCCACCCAGTCGACGAAACGGCGCATCGCGCGGTCGATCGGCGGGCAGTCGAAGACCTGTTCGATGGGGCGCAGCTTTTTCGCGTCGACCTTCTCGACCGCGCCATCCCAGACGATGCCGGCGACCTGGCGCGGCCCGAGCGGCACACGCACGATCGAGCCCGGCACCACGCGCATGCCGGCCGGCACGGCGTAGGTGTAGGGGCGTTCGGCGGGCATCGGCACCAGCACCGGTGCGGCTGCGACAAAGGGCGAATCTTCGATCATGAGGCGTGACCTTGCCCTGACTTTGGTCTAGATCAAAGGCCGACCCCAAATGTGCATGACATGCACATGAAAATCTTCAGGAGACCCGCCATGAAATTTTTTGTCGACACCGCCGACGTCAAGGATATCCGTGAGCTGAACGATCTGGGGCTGCTCGACGGCGTCACCACCAATCCGTCGCTGATCCTCAAATCCGGCGGCAAGATCGCCGAGGTCACCAAACAGATTTGCGACATCGTCAAGGGTCCGGTCTCGGCTGAAGTCACCGCCACCGAATATTCCGAGATGATGCAGCAGGCCAAGGTTCTGGCCAAGATCGCCGACAATGTCTGCATCAAGGTGCCGCTGACGCTGGACGGCCTCAAGGCCTGCAAGACGATCCGCACCGAGATGAACCGCCTGGTCAATGTCACGCTGTGCTTTTCGGCCAACCAGGCGCTGCTTGCGGCCAAGGCCGGCGCCTCGTTCATCTCGCCCTTCGTCGGCCGCATCGACGACATCGGCATCGACGGCATGGAGCTGATCCAGGAAATCCGGCAGATCTATGATAATTACGATTTCCAGACCGAGATCCTCGTCGCTTCCGTGCGCACCGTGAACCACGTCAAGCAGGCGGCACTCATCGGCGCCGATGTTGTGACCGCCCCGCCGGCGACGCTGAAGGCGCTGGTCAACCATCCGCTGACCGACAAGGGCCTCGCCGCCTTCCTCGCCGACTGGGCAAAGACCGGCCAATCGATTGGCTGAGATGGCGATCGGCTGAGGCCAATGCGCTTGCAGTGAAAAAAGACCGGGCAACCGGTCTTTTTTATGTGCTGCGGGTGGGGTGACTTTCCATGTCTTTGTTTTTGCGTGCCTTGCACTAGCTCTTTTGGCTTTACTGCATCGCAGCATTGCATCCAGCTGAAATCGAGAGCGACAAGTTCAAAACAGGATATTTGATCGAGTTCACCAGATCGACACGCTGCTGAAGCATACCCTGGATATCACGCTAGAGAGATGCCCTTCGACGAACTTAAAAAACGATGACTTGGTCGAACCCTTTGTAAAGGTGCTGGCTGTAGCTTCGATGTTTTAGCTACTGGGTCGAACATGAGCCTTCTAATCTCAATCGCCTTTTCTGTTCTTGCATCAATAGGACTCGCTTTCGCAAAGGCATTTTCAATCTACGGCCTCATTCGGGACAAACGTTATTCGTGGGTGAGTTTCATAGTGATTTCGGTCGTGTGGCTTGGCGCAACGGTGCTGAGTGCCAACCGGACGTGTGGTCAATGGGGGTGTAGCTGGGGCCTTCACTTCGGTTGGATTCTTGCCCTGTTGCCTCAAGGCTTCGTGACGAATGTTGCGTTAGGTGAGAAGCTATTTGTGATTGCGTTGCTTACATATTTGGGACTGTGCATCTATTTCTTCGGGCATGTCATTGGCCGGTTATCCTATGTGGTCGTCAGCATTGGAAAGGCCGTCACTAACCGCTAGTGTAGATGCTTAAGGTTTAGGCTGGGATAGGTGATGGAATTCACGAGCTTGACCCGCAGCTGAAGCATCCCCTGAAGCATGATCCCATAACGGCCGGGGTCGCTCAGTCCGCGCCGTCATCCTCAGGCACGGTCGCCGGCTGGCGCCGGCCCATGATGATTTCGCGTTTGCCAACATGGTTGGGTGCGCCGACCAATCCTTCCTTTTCCATACGCTCGACCAGGGATGCGGCGCGGTTGTAGCCGATGCCGAGGCGGCGCTGGATGTAGGAGGTCGAACACTTCTTGTCGCGCACCACCACCTTGACCGCCTCGTCGTAGATCGCATCGCTGTCTTCGGCTGCAACCGATCCCTTGTCGAAGACCGCGCCCTGGTCGTCTTCCTCCTCTTCCTCATCCTCGTCGGCCGTCACGGTTTCCAGATATTCGGGGCGGCCCTGTACCTTCAGATGCGCGACCACATGCTCGACCTCCGCGTCGGAGACAAAGGGACCGTGCACGCGGGAAATGCGTCCCCCACCCATCATGTGCAGCATGTCGCCCTGGCCAAGCAGCTGCTCGGCGCCCTGCTCGCCCAGGATGGTGCGGCTGTCGATCTTGGATGTCACCTGGAAGGAAATCCGGGTTGGGAAATTGGCCTTGATCGTACCCGTGATGACGTCGACCGAGGGGCGCTGCGTTGCCATGATCAGGTGAATACCGGCAGCGCGTGCCATCTGCGCCAGACGTTGGATCGCGCCTTCGATCTCCTTGCCGGCGACCATCATCAGGTCGGCCATCTCGTCGACGATGACGACGATGTAGGGCATCGGCGCGAGGTCGATTTCCTGCTGTTCGAAAAGCGGCTCGCCGGTGCCCTTTTCGAAGCCGGTCTGCACCGTCATGACGACGGTTTCGCCCTTGTCGCGGGCAGCGGCGGCGCGCTCGTTGTAGCCATCGATGTTGCGCACGCCGAGCCTGGCCATCTTGCGATACCGGTCCTCCATCTCGCGCACCGCCCATTTCAGCGCGGTGACGGCTTTTTTGGGATCGGTGACGACGGGCGTCAGCAGATGCGGAATGCCGTCATAGACGGACAGCTCGAGCATCTTGGGATCGACCATGATCAGCCGGCATTCTTCCGGCTTCAGCCGATAGAGCAACGACAGGATCATGGTGTTTATGGCAACCGACTTGCCGGAGCCGGTGGTTCCTGCAACGAGCAAATGCGGCATCTTCGCCAGCTCGGCAATGACAGGCTCGCCGCCGATCGTCTTGCCGAGACACAGCGCCAGCTTGCAGCTCGTCTTGCGGAAGCCCTCCGATTCGATCAGCTCCCGGAAATAGACGGTTTCGCGCATCTCGTTCGGGAGCTCGATGCCGATGACGTTGCGGCCGGGCACGACGGCGACGCGCGCCGAAATCGCCGACATGGAGCGGGCGATATCGTCGGCAAGCCCGATGACGCGAGAAGATTTGACGCCCGGCGCCGGTTCGAACTCATAGAGCGTGACGACCGGGCCGGGACGAACATGAATGATCTCGCCACGCACGCCGAAGTCTTCGAGCACGCTTTCCAGCAGATCCGCGTTCTGCTCGAGCCGCTCCTGCGACATGTAGAAACCTTGTCCCTCCGGTGGCTGCTGCAACAGCTCTTCCGAGGGAAGCTCGTAGGGATCGCCCGCGGTTGACAGCACCACCTTTCCAGCCCCAGGCAAGCGTGCAGAGCGGGCGCCAACGGCCTTGGCAGGGACGTTCGCATTTGGCGCGGCCGGCGCGGAAACGGCATCGCTTTTGGCGGCTGGAATTATGACAGGCTGGACCGGCGACAGCGCATTGCTCGCCGGCACGTCAGGTTGGGCGACGGCCTGGTTCGAATTGGCCGGCCAAACATCCGGCAACGGCTTCAAGGCCTGGCCCGGCAGGCAGTCGATGACACGAAACAAGGCGGTGGCATCGGTCCCTGTCGTCGGGCGGATGTCGATCGGCATGGTGGTGACTGGCGCTGCGGCGAGCGGCGCAGGCGACGCTGAACCGGTTTGCCGGGCCGACGGCGAAACGTCGACCAGATAGGGTGCCATAGCCTCGAAGAAGGCATGATCCGAAAGATAGGGCCAGCGCTGCCTTTCGGTTTTGGTCGGGGCGCCCGGAGCAACGGACGCACGCGCGGATGCCCGTCCCGTTGCGACCGTCCTCGGCGGCACCGGCGCAACGGCTGGCACCTTCTCCCTGGCGCGCACGGACGGGACAAAAGCAGCAGCCGGCGGCAGTGGCCCTTGCGTGGCCTGCCCAGTCTGCGGCTGGGAGGCAGGGCTTTTCACCGACGCCGGCAATGCCAGGAGCGAGGGCGCGGAGGACGCCCTGCCGACCATGGGTTGCGCAACGGCTTGCTGTGCCGGGCGCGTCGCGCCGTGTTCGACGACACGCTCGTGCTGCGGATGATGCTTCCTGGCCTCATAATCCGGCGTGCGTGTAAAACGCACGTTGGGTGCAAGGAAGAAATATTCCTGCCAGGCAGGGCTCTCGATATCGCCGATTTTCGAAGGCGTGTCGTCGGAGCCACTCCGCGGCTCCATATAGGGCCGCTTGTTGCCGCCGAGATCGACCACCGGCGCGGAATAGCCGGCCTGGCGTGTGGCGGGCTGCCGGCCGGCCGTTTCCTTGCGAGCCGGACGATCAAGGTCGCTTGCCGCGGAAGAACTTCGCTGACCACCCCTGTCGCCGATGCTCTCGGAGCGCTTCCCCTCGGGATCATCAGGCGATGCGGCCGTCGACAAATTGACCCGGGAAAAACGCTTGGCTTCCATTCTCAAGACTCACTCTGAAATGTCTGCCGAGCAATAGGGAGCGAGTGGTTAACAGTTGCTTCCCGGATGGGTCGCCGACGATCCTGAGCGCCAAAATCTTCGTGGCAGTCTGCGAGCGACGTGGCACGATCGTCGCCTCGCCGCACCCACCGCTGTGGCGCGATCTACTCGCTGTGCTATAGCAGGCCGATGGGTCTCTTCGGACAATCTCTGTTCAGAATCTGGCTCTGTTCGGGAATCTGGTCATGATCCCACGATCATCCCGTCATGCCTGGGGCGCCAGACCGTTTTCGTGAAGCAGATGAGGTGCGCTAGCCGGTCTTGCCGTGCCGGACAAGGTCCTGGGCAATGGACAGCTGCAGCGCTTCCGCCAACTCTCGCGCCGCGCGATTCTCGGCGTCGATCTGCGCCCGGTATGCGGCGAATTCCTGACGCGGCCTGTCGAAGGACGAGGTGATCGAACGCTTGCCGGATGCGATCACCACGCCGGTCTTCGCATCGGCCAGCGTATAGCTGCCGGTCAGCGTCACGGAACCGGCGGTCGGCTCGTCTTCGTCGGTTCCGACCTGCACAAGTGCCGCGGACTCGACCGCTTCGGTCACGCCGAGATTGAGCGAATAGGCCGGCGAGGCCGGCTCGCCGGCGCCTCGTCCAAACCCGAAAATGAGATTGTTGCGCACCTGTTGGCCGTAACGCGTATTGACCGGCTTGATGCCGATCAACGCCAGTTCGGCACTGGCACTGGCCTGCGAACCCGACAGTGGCGCGCTCGAATAGAGCGGCCGCACCGTGCAGGCCGAGACAAGCGCGAGCGAACCTATCAGGCCGGCAAGCGCCATGCGGCGCAGCAAATGGCTCAACTCTGTCTTTTCCCGATCAGGCAACGACATTGACGATCCTCTGCGGCACGATGATCACCTTGCGCGGAGCCTTCCCTTCGAGTGCTTTCTGCACGAAGTCGAGAGCCAATACCGCTTTTTCGACCGCACCTTGGTCCGCGTCGCGGGCAATTGTCAAATCCCCCCGCTTCTTGCCGTTGACCTGTACCGGATAGGTGACTTCGTTGTCGACGACCAGCGCCGGATCGAAGACCGGCCACGGCCGTTCGGCAACGAGATCGGTGCCGCCGAGCGTTGCCCAGCACTCCTCGGCCAGATGCGGCATGACCGGCGCGATCAGATGCACGAGAATCTCCACCGCCTGCCGGCAGGCGCCTTTCAGCGCTGCATCGGCCTTGCCTTCGGCCACCTCGTTAAGCGGCGTGGTCAGCGCGTTGGCCAGTTCGTAGATGCGGGCGATGGCGCGGTTGAAAGCGAGCTTCTCGATATCCTCTCCGACCGCCTTGAGGATCTTGTGCGCGGCCTTGGAAACCACCGCGGCCTCGCCGCTGCTGGCCGCCACGGGCTTGATGCCGGCCAGTGTTTCGGCCGCCGTCGACACCAGGCGCCAGATGCGCTGGATGAAGCGATGCGCGCCGGCGGCGCCATCGTCGGTCCACTCGACATCGCGCTCGGGAGGCGAATCCGACAGCATGAACCAGCGCGCCGTATCGGCGCCGTAGCCATCGGTGATGTCTTCCGGGCTCACCGTGTTCTTCTTCGACTTCGACATCTTTTCCAGCGGGCCGATGGAGACGGTCTCGCCGGTGGCGATCTCGATGGCGCTGCGCTTGCCGTCGACGTCGTCCAGCCGAACTTCGGTGGGCGCCAGCCAGCGGCCGTTCGATGCCGAGCCAACGCGATAGGTTTCGTGCACCACCATGCCTTGCGTGAACAGGCCCTTGAACGGCTCGGCCAGATCGACATGGCCGGCCTCGCGCATGGCGCGGGTGAAGAAGCGCGAATAGAGCAGATGCAGGATCGCGTGCTCGATCCCGCCAATATACTGGTCGACCGGCAGCCATTCGTTGGCCGCCTTGGGATCGGTCGGTTCATGTGCCCACGGCGCGGTGAAGCGGGCAAAATACCACGACGAATCGACGAACGTGTCCATCGTGTCGGTTTCGCGCCGCGCATCCCTGCCGCATTGCGGACATTTCACATGCCGCCATGTCGGATGACGGTCGAGCGGATTGCCCGGGCGGTCGAAATCGACATCGTCGGGCAGCTTCACCGGCAGGTCCGCCTTCGGCACCGGCACCACGCCGCAAGCCTCGCAATGGATCATCGGGATAGGGCAGCCCCAGTAGCGCTGGCGCGAAATGCCCCAATCGCGCAGACGGAAATTCACCTTGCGCTCGGCCATCGGCCGGTTGCCGATCGTCTTCTGCTCCAGCAGTTTGGCGACTTCGTCGAAAGCCTGATCCGGCTTCATGCCGTTGAGAAAGCGCGAATTGATCATCACGCCGTCATCGACATAGGCTTCATCGATGATCTGGAACGTCGCCGGATTCTCGCCTTCCGGCATCACCACCGGAATCACCGGCAGGCCATATTTGTTGGCGAAGTCGAGGTCGCGCTGGTCGCCGGACGGGCAGCCGAAAATGGCGCCGGTGCCGTATTCCATCAGCACGAAATTGGCGACATAGACAGGCAGCGTCCAGTTGTCGTCAAACGGATGGACGACGCGGAGGCCGGTGTCAAAACCCTTCTTCTCAGCCGTCTCCAGCGCCGCGACCGAGGTGCCCATGTGGCTGATATCCTCGATGAACTTCGCCAGCGCCGGATTGTGCGCAGCGGCCTTCTTGGCCAACGGATGATCGGCGGCGACAGCCATGAAGGAAGCGCCGAAGATGGTGTCGGGCCTTGTCGTATAGACTTCCAGCTCATGCTCGCCATCGGAGGCGTCGGCCAGAGGCCAACGGATCAGCAGGCCTTCCGAGCGGCCGATCCAGTTCTGCTGCATCAGCTTCACTTTTTCCGGCCATTCGTCGAGGCCTTCGAGCGAATCCAGCAGATCCTGGGCGAAGTCGGTGATCCTGAAGAACCACTGCGTCAGTTCGCGCTGTTCGACCAGCGCGCCCGAGCGCCAGCCGCGCCCGTCGATGACCTGCTCGTTGGCAAGCACCGTCATGTCCTCCGGATCCCAGTTGACCTTGGAGGATTTGCGCGTCACCAGCCCCTTCTCGACAAAGTCGAGGAACAGCATCTGCTGGCGGTGGTAGTAATCGACGTCGCAGGTGGCGAATTCGCGCGCCCAGTCCAGCGACAGCCCCATGACCTTGAGCTGCTCGCGCATGGTGGCGATGTTCTGGTAGGTCCACTCCTTGGGGTGGACCTTGTTCTGCATCGCCGCGTTTTCGGCCGGCATGCCGAAGGCGTCCCAGCCCATCGGGTGCAGCACGTTGAAGCCCTTGGCCCGCTTGTAGCGCGCCACCACGTCGCCCATCGTGTAATTGCGGGTATGACCGATATGGATGCGCCCCGACGGATAGGGGAACATCTCCAGCACGTAGTATTTCGGGCGCGGATCGTCATTGTGCGCTTCGAACAGCTTCTTGGCGTCCCAGGCCTTCTGCCATTTGGGCTCTGACGCGCGCGGATTGTATCGTTCGGTTGCCATGGGACGTTTTTCACTTAAAAGCATGCGCGAACTGCGGGCGATGGCTCGGCAGTTCAGGGAATGTGGTCCGGGTGTTCACCATGGTTTGGCAAACCCGTCAACCATATGGGTACCGCGTCTGACAAAAACGCCGGTCAAAACAGCAGGATTTGCATATGGGTGACGCCGTTCAGCAATTTTTCGCGGTCAAGGCGAAGATCGCCGCCGCCGAACGCGAGGCCGGCCGCGAAGCCGGCGCCGTGATCCTGGTCGCGGTCTCAAAGACCTTTGATGCCGCCGACATCGGCCCGGTCATCGAAGCCGGCCAGCGCGTCTTCGGCGAGAACCGGGTGCAGGAGGCGCAAGCCAAATGGCCTGATCTGAAGGACGCATTTCCCGACATCGAACTGCATCTGATCGGCCCGCTGCAATCCAACAAGGCTAGGGAAGCGGTAGCACTGTTCGACGTCATCGAGACGGTCGATCGCGAGAAGATCGCCGCCGAACTCGCCAAGGAGATCGCCAAACAGGGCCGCGCGCCAAAACTCTATGTCCAGGTCAACACCGGCTCCGAGCCGCAGAAGGCCGGCATCGAGCCCCGCGACGCCGTGGCCTTCGTCGCCCGCTGCCGCGACGTGCACGGCCTCGCCATCGAAGGCCTGATGTGCATCCCGCCGGCCGACGAGAATCCCGGTCCGCATTTTGCGCTGTTGGAGAAGCTTAGCAAGGAAGCCGACGTCGCCAAACTCTCAATGGGCATGTCCGGCGACTACGAAACAGCAATCGCCTTCGGCGCCACCAGCGTCCGCGTCGGTTCGGCGATCTTCGGCACTCGCTGAGACGCAACGGCGTTTGGGCCAATCCGACAGGCTCGTTGCTCCAGGACTGGAAACGAAACGTACCGTTCCTATTTGCTTTGGGTCGTCACAAACTCTCTGGAGCCGCCACCATGCGCTACAACCAGCTTGGAAATACGGGGATGTTCGTCTCCGAACTGTGCCTCGGCACCATGACCTTCGGCGCCGCCGGCCAGAATGCCCAATGGGGCCTGATCGCCAACCTCGACCAGAAGGGCGTCAACGAGATCGTTGCCCATTCGCTTGCCGCCGGCGTCAATTTCTTCGATACGGCCGACGTCTACTCCTTTGGCGAATCCGAACGGTTGCTCGGCCAGTCGCTCAGGGATCTCAAGATCAACAGGCAGAATGTGGTCATCGCCACCAAGGCGCATGGCGCCATGGGTGAAGGCCCCAACCAGCGCGGCTCGTCACGCGGCCACATCATGGATTCGATCGATGCCAGCTTGGAACGGCTGCAGCTCGACCATATCGATCTCTATCAGTTGCACGGCACCGACACGGTGACGCCGATCGACGAGACGCTGCGAGCGCTCGACGATCTCGTTGCCAGCGGCAAGGTCCGCTATGTCGGCGTCTCCAACTGGGCGGCATGGCGCACCGCCAAGGCGCTCGGCATCGCCGAGCGCAAGGGTTTCGCCCGTTTCGAGACCGTGCAGTCCTATTATTCGATCGCCGGCCGCGATCTCGAGCGCGAAATCGTGCCGCTGCTCAACGAGGAAAAACTCGGCCTGATGGTGTGGTCGCCGATGGCCGGCGGCCTGCTCTCCGGCAAATATGGCCCCGGCGCACCCGGCAATGGCGAAGGCCGCCGCGCGTCCTTCAACTTCCCGCCGGTCAATGAGGACCGCGCCTGGGCGGCCGTTGCCGTCATGCGCGACATAGCCAAAAAACATGATGTGAGCGTCGCCACGGTGGCGCTCGGCTATGTCCTGGCCAAGCCCTTCGTGATGAGCGTCATCATCGGCGCCAGCCGCATGGACCAGCTTGAACAGAACCTCGCAGCGACTGAAGTGAAGCTCGACACCGACGATCTCGCCCGCCTCGACGAGGTCAGCGCGCTGCCGTCCGAATATCCAGGCTGGATGCTGGAGCGCCAGGCAGCGGGCCGCCGTCCGGCGGCGTTCACGCCGAAAGCATAAATACAGCCCACGCTGACATCTCGGGAGCCGTGGCTCCGGAGATGTCAGGTCAGCCGGACGCTCTCGACCAGAAAGTCGAGAAAGGCGCGCACCCGCGCCGGCAGATGCCGGCCCTGGCCGACATAGACGGCGTGGGTCGGCTCCTCGTCACCCGGATTGAATGCCTCCAACAGCGGCACCAGTCTGCTGGCCGCTATGTCTTCCGCCACATGCCAGCGCGCCAGCCGGGCGATGCCCGCGCCCGCCAGTGCCATGAGCCGCATCGCCTCACCATCGCTGACCAGCGTGTTGCCGGTGATCGGAATCATGATGGCGCGGCCTTCCGCGTCGAGGAACGGCCAGCCATCGAGGTGCCTGACGAAGCCGAAGCCCATGCGGTTGTGCCTGTCGAGATCGGCTGGCGTCAGCGGTATGCCGTGCGTATCGAGGTAAGAAGGTGCTGCAACAACGACCACCGGGCTTTGCCCGAGCTTGCGCGCCACCAGCCGTGACCCACTCAATGGCCCGGCACGGATGGCAACATCGGCGCGCTCCGCCATCAGGTCGACGACGCTGTCGGTCAGCACCAGATCGACCGAAATCTCGGGGTAGCGTTCCAGGAACCGAGGCAGAAGCGGGACCAGCCGATGCACCCCGAAGGGCACGTAGCTGTTAATGCGCACACGTCCGCGCGGTGAAGCACCCGCCGCTGCCTCCTGCTCGGCTGCCGCCATGTCGGCGAGGATGCGCAGGCCGCTCTCGTAGAATGCTGTGCCTTCCGGCGTCAGTTGCAGCTTTCGCGTCGAGCGGCTGACCAGCCGCGCGCCAAGCCGGGCCTCCAGCCGCGCGATCAGCTTGCTCACCGCCGACGGCGTCATGCGCAACGCGCGTGCCGCGGAGGAGAAACTGCCTTCCTCGACGACGCGCACGAACACTTCGATCTCGCCGGAGCGATTGATCTCGGGCCTGGCCATTTATGAATCTATTTCACAGAAAATATGCCCAAGGCAAGTCTGGTTCACAATGCAGGGAAGCACGATCTCAGGGGTCGGGGCGCGGGACGGCGCTCTTCGCATCGAAGTGGAAAACCGCCATGCCTCTTGCTCTCTACGCCCTCGCCGCCGGTGCCTTCGGCATCGGCGTCACCGAATTCGTCATTATGGGTTTGCTGCTCGATGTCAGCAAGGATCTCGGCGTTTCGATCTCGGCTGCCGGCCAGCTCATTTCGGGCTATGCGCTTGGCGTCGTCATCGGCGCGCCCTTGCTGACCATCGCCACCGGCAACTGGCCGCGCAAGACCGTGCTTCTGGCGCTGATGGCGATCTTCACGCTCGGCAATCTCGCCTGCGCGTTGGCGCCCGACTACTGGACGCTGATGGGCGCCCGCATCATCACCGCCTTTGCCCACGGCACTTTCTTCGGCGTCGGCTCGGTGGTCGCCACCGGCTTGGTCGCGCCCAACAGACAAGCCTCGGCGATCGCGCTGATGTTCACCGGCCTGACCATCGCCAACATCCTCGGCGTGCCCTTCGGCACATGGCTCGGCCAGGCCTTCGGCTGGCGCGCGACCTTCTGGGCCGTGACAGTGGTCGGTGTGGCCGCCTTCGCCGTCATCCTGGCTCTGGTGCCACGCAGCCGGACGGCGCCCGAAAAGAGCGACCTGCGCGCCGATCTCGCCGTTTTGCGCCGCACCCCCGTCCTGCTCGGCCTCGCCACCACCGTGCTCGGCTATGCCGGCGTCTTCGCCGTCTTCACTTATATCGCTCCGTTGCTGACCGAGATAAGCGGCTTCAAGGAAGCAGCCGTGTCGCCGATCCTGCTCGTCTTCGGCGGCGGTCTCATCGCCGGCAATTTGCTTGGCGGCAAGGTCGCCGACCGCTGGCTTGTGCCGGCCGTGCTGGGCAGCCTCGTGGTGCTGGCCCTGGTGCTCGCAACGATGACCTTCGCCATCCACAGCCAGGTGATGGCCGTCATCTATGTCGGCCTGCTCGGTGCCGCCGCCTTTGCTACCGTGGCGCCGCTGCAGATGTGGGTGCTGGACAAGGCGCAAGGTGCCGGCCAGAGCCTCGCCTCGTCCTTCAACATCGCCGCTTTCAATCTCGGCAACGCCGCAGGCGCCTGGCTTGGCGGCGCGGTGATTGCCCAAGGGCTTGGCCTGGGTGCCCTGACCTGGGTCGCCGCCTTGCTGCCGCTCACGGCGCTCGGCGTGGCCGGACTGGCGCTGCGTCTCGATCGTACCCCGGCGCTCGGCGCACCTGCCTCCATCCGCTCGTGACTACCCTCGGCAAACCCTTCCGACACCCTTCATACCACCAGGAGTAAAAAGATGGATTATCGACGTCTCGGTGCATCGGGCTTGAAAGTGCCCGCACTCTCATTCGGCGCGGGAACCTTTGGCGGTTCCGGCCCGCTGTTCGGCGCCTGGGGCAACAGCGACGCCAGGGAAGCGCGGCGGCTGATCGACATCTGCCTGGAGGCTGGTGTCAATTTGTTCGACACGGCCGACGTCTATTCGAACGGCGCTTCTGAACAGGTGCTTGGCGACGCGATAAAAGGCCGCCGCGATGCCGTGCTGATCTCGACCAAGACCGCGCTGCCGATGGGCGATGGGCCGGGCGATTACGGCTCGTCACGTTCGCGGCTGATCAGATCCGTGGATGATGCGCTGAGGCGCCTCGGCACCGACTACATCGACCTTTTGCAGCTACACGCCTTCGATGCCGGCACGCCGATCGAGGAGGTGCTGTCGACGCTGGACAACCTGATCCGTGCCGGCAAGCTGCGCTATGTCGGCGTCTCCAACTTCTCCGGATGGCAAGTGATGAAGTCGTTGGCGCAAGCCGACAGCCAAGGCTATCCGCGCTATGTCGCCCATCAGGTCTACTATTCGCTGGTCGGCCGCGACTATGAGTGGGAGCTGATGCCGCTCGGCCTCGACCAGGGCGTCGGTGCATTGGTGTGGAGCCCGCTTGGCTGGGGCCGCCTGACCGGCAAGATCCGCCGTGGCCAGCTCCTGCCGGAACAGAGCCGGCTGCACGACACGGCAAGCTTCGGTCCGCCGGTCGAGGACGAGCATCTCTATCGAGTGATGGATGCCCTCGATGTCGTGGCCGAAGAAACCGGCAAGACCGTGCCGCAGATCGCCATCAACTGGCTGCTGCAGCGCCCGACCGTATCGTCGGTCATCATCGGCGCCCGCAACGAGGAGCAGTTGCGCCAGAACCTCGGTGCCGTCGGCTGGACCTTGACGCCGGAGCAGATAAGGCAGCTCGACGCGGCAAGCGAAGTCACCGCGCCCTACCCGTACTTCCCGTATCGGCGGCAGGAAGGCTTTGCCCGGTTGAACCCGCCGGTGGTTTGAGCGCATCGGGCCGTCATGGCGCAAGGTTCGCGGGCCAGCGCCCCCCTCTGGCCTGCCGGCCATCTCCCCCTCAAGGGGGTGTTTGGACCGGGGACATCGCGAACAGGTGTGCGAGGACATCGCGAACAGTTTGGCGTGCTCTGCGCCGGGAGGTTCGCGATGCCATTTGGGGACACCAGCGTGATGGATGGGAAGTTGGAGTTTGTGCGTCTTGCCGTGCAGGAAGGCAGCAATGTCAGTGCGCTTTGTCGTCGTTTCGGGATCGGCCGAACCTGTGGTCACAAGTTGATTGCGCGGTATCGCGCCCATGGCGAGGCCGGGCTTGCGGAGCAATCGCGTCGCCCCACGACGAGCCCGGGGCGCAGCCCGGATGCAGTGGAGGCGGCGGTTCTTGGCATGCGCCAG
>NZ_AZUV01000032.1:0-57571 GCF_000513875.1 Mesorhizobium sp. WSM1293
GTGGTCAAGAACGGCGAGATCAGAATAGCCACCGTGATGTCGGTGACGCTGTCGACCGACCACCGCGCCGTGGACGGTGCGCTGGGTGCCGAACTGCTGGTCGCCTTCAAGCGCCTGATCGAGAACCCGATGGGCATGCTGGTTTAGGGAAGCGAGAGGGCGGTGCGGATAGTCTTCACCAGCCTCTTCGCTTTCATCATTTCCGGATTCGCCACCGGACTGGCTGCTCGGAAACGGGCGGTCACAACCCATGGATGGCGGGTGAAGCGTGGGTTGATCGACGCGCAGGTGGGTGCATGAAGACGGTTCTTTGTTACGGCGACTCGCTGACCTGGGGCTACAATGCCGAAGGTGGCCGCCATGCGCTGGAAGACCGCTGGCCAAGCGTGCTGCAGGCCGGCCTTGGCAGTGGCGTCGAAGTTATCGCCGAAGGCCTCAATGGCCGCACCACCGCCTTCGACGACCACCTGGCGGGTGCTGATCGCAACGGCGCCAGGCTGCTGCCAACGGTGCTGACGACGCATGCGCCGATCGACCTGATTGTCATCATGCTCGGCGCCAACGACATGAAGCCGTGGATCCACGGCAATCCCGTCGCGGCCAAGCAGGGTATCCAGCGGCTGATCGACATCGTGCGCGGTCACGACTATCCGTTCGACTGGCCGGCGCCGCAGATCCTCATCGTTTCGCCGCCTGTCGTCAGTCGCACCGAAAATGCCGAATTCAAGGAAATGTTTGCCGGCGGCGACGACGCCTCGAAGTTTTTGGCACCGCAATATGCCGCGCTCGCCGATGAGGCCGGCTGCGGCTTCTTCGACGCCGGCAGCGTGGCGCAAACCACACCTCTCGACGGTGTTCATCTTGACGCCGAAAATACGCGAAACATCGGCGAGGCGCTGACACCAGTCGTGCGCGTCATGCTGGAATTGTGAAGGAGAAAACCCGTGGCTGAGAACTATGACGTCATCATCATCGGCTCCGGTCCCGGCGGCTATGTCACCGCGGTGCGTTCCGCGCAGCTCGGCTTCAAGACGGCGATCGTCGAGCGCGAGCATCTCGGCGGCATTTGCCTTAACTGGGGCTGCATCCCGACCAAGGCGCTGCTGCGCTCGGCCGAGATCATGCACTATTCGGATCACCTGAAGGATTACGGGCTGAAGCTCGACGGCAAGGTCAGCGTGGACACATCGGCCGTCGTTGACCGCTCGCGCAAGGTGTCGCTGCGGCTCAATGGCGGCGTTGCCTTCCTGATGAAGAAGAACAAGGTCGACGTCATCTGGGGCGAGGCCAAGCTTTCGAAGGCGGGCGAGATCGTCGTGTCCAAGACGGCCAAGAAGCCGATGGAGCCACAGCCGCCGGTGCCGAAAGGCGTCAAGGGCGAGGGCACCTATACCGCCAAGCACATCATCCTGGCGACCGGCGCCCGGCCACGCGCGCTGCCCGGCATCGAGCCGGACGGAAAGCTGATCTGGACCTATTTCGAGGCCATGGTGCCGAAGGAGATGCCGAAGTCGTTGCTCGTCATGGGGTCGGGCGCCATCGGCATCGAATTCGCCTCCTTCTACCGCACAATGGGCGCCGAGGTGACGGTGGTCGAATTGCTGCCGGCGGTGATGCCGGTCGAGGACGCCGAAGTCTCGAAGTTCGCGCAAAAGCAGTTCGAGAAGCAAGGCATGAAGATCATCCTCGAAGCCAAGGTGACTAAGGTCGAGAAGGGCACGAACTCGGTCACGGCGCATGTCGAGATGAAAGACGGCAAGGTCGAGAAGATCACCGCCGACCGGATGATCTCGGCCGTCGGCGTGCAGGGCAATATCGAAGGCCTCGGGCTTGAGGCGCTTGGCGTGAAGACCGAACGCGGCTGCGTCGTCATCGATGGTTACGGCAAGACCAATGTGCCAGGCATCTACGCCATTGGCGATGTCGCCGGCCCGCCGATGCTCGCCCACAAGGCCGAACATGAGGGTGTCGTGTGCATCGAGAAGATCGCTGATTTTCCTGGCGTACATGCCACCGACAAGCTGAAGATTCCGGGCTGCACCTACTGCAATCCGCAGGTCGCCTCGGTTGGCCTGACCGAAGCCAAGGCCAAGGCAGAGGGCTGGGATATCCGGGTCGGGCGCTTCCAGTTCGCCGCCAATGGCAAGGCGATCGCGCTCGGTGAGGATCAGGGCTTCATCAAGACCATCTTTGACAAGAAGACCGGTCAATTGCTCGGCGCCCACATGGTCGGGGCCGAAGTGACCGAACTGATCCAGGGCTTTGTCGTGGCGATGAACCTGGAGACGACCGAGGAAGAGCTGATGCACACCATCTTCCCGCACCCGACGCTGTCGGAGATGATGAAGGAAAGCGTGCTCGACGCCTATGGCCGCGCGCTCAACGCGTGATAGATTGAAAGCGCTGCTACAGATGGAACCCGGCGGCAAGGTACATCGTTTGCGGATGCACTTTCATCCATCACACAAGGAGAAGGCATATGCACCTGAATGGCGTCGGCTGGATAGCAGCCATCATCATCGGCGGCCTGGCAGGCTGGTTCGCCGAAATGTTCATGAAGAGCAACACCGGCATCTTCATGAACATCGTTATGGGCATCGTCGGCGCGATCGTACTGAACGCTATTCTGCAGGCTCTCAATTTTGGCCCGTTCGGCGTCGGCTGGATTGCCTATCTGATCACCGGCTTTATCGGTGCCTGCCTGCTGATCTGGGCGGGACGCCTGGTGCGCCGCTGACATCCCTGAAGAGCTGCCATGCGAAAAAGGCTGTTGCGGCATGCGCCGCAGCGGCCTTTTTCTTTGCGCCGAAAAGTCCTAGATGACGTTATGACAACGAACGCCTGACTGGCGCTCGCCAATGAACCAGGTTTCCCGATGGTCACTGTCCTCGATACGATCGCCAACGCACCGCGCCTGCGGCATCCGGAAAAGGCGCACAAGCCTGATCAGGATGTCCTGCGCAAGCCCGACTGGATACGCGTCAAGGCGCCGACGTCGAAGGGCTATGCCGAAACGCGCGAAATCGTGAAGTCGCACAAGCTGGTGACGGTCTGCGAAGAGGCCGGCTGCCCCAACATCGGCGAGTGCTGGGAAAAGAAGCACGCCACCTTCATGATCATGGGCGAGATCTGCACCCGCGCCTGCGCTTTCTGCAACGTCGCCACGGGCATTCCAACCGCTCTTGACCCGGATGAACCGGCCCGCGTCGCGCATGCGGTCAAGCAGATGGGCCTTACCCATGTCGTCATCACCTCGGTCGACCGCGACGATCTCGCCGATGGCGGTGCGCAGCATTTCGCCGAGGTCATCCGCGCCATCCGGGCGGCGACGCCGCTGACGACGATCGAAATCCTGACGCCCGACTTCCTGCGCAAAGACGGCGCGCTGGAGATCGTCGTGGCGGCCAAACCCGACGTCTTCAACCACAATCTCGAAACCGTTCCGTCGAACTATCTGACGGTTCGTCCGGGCGCCCGCTATTTCCATTCGATCCGGCTGTTGCAGCGGGTCAAGGAGCTTGATCCGTCGATCTTCACCAAGTCCGGCATCATGGTGGGGCTGGGCGAAGAACGGAATGAAATCCTGCAGTTGATGGACGATCTGCGTTCGGCCAATGTCGACTTCATGACCATAGGCCAGTATCTGCAGCCGTCGAAGAAGCACCACCCGGTGATCCGCTTTGTTACGCCGGAGGAGTTCAAATCCTTTGAGACGATCGGCCGGACCAAGGGTTTCCTGCTGGTGGCGTCCAGCCCGCTGACGCGTTCATCGCATCACGCCGGCGACGATTTCGCCAAGCTGCGTGCGGCACGGGAAGCGATTCTCAAGAAATCAGCTTAATCAGCCGGTTTCATGCCAAAATTCGAAGCTACCCGACGCGTATCCCATACACCCGAGCAGATGTTCGCTTTGGTCGCCGATGTTGAATCCTATCCGCAATTCCTGCCGCTTTGCGAAGCGCTGACGGTTCGCTCGCGCAAGGAGCGTGACGGGCGTACCGTTCTCCTTGCCGACATGAGCATCGGCTACAAGGCGATCCGCGAAACCTTCACGACGCAGGTACTGCTGAAGCCCGACGAGAACACCATCGACGTGAAGTACATCGACGGGCCGTTTAAATATTTGAGCAATGTCTGGCGTTTCGAACCCGACGGCGCCGGTTGCGCCGTCCGCTTCTTCATCGACTACGAGTTCAAGAGCCGCATTCTGGGCGCGGTCATGGGAACCATGTTCGATCGTGCCTTCCGCATGTTCGCCGAAGCCTTTGAGAAGCGCGCCGACGTCATCTACGGTACAAAACCGTCTTGAGGCTTGCGCATGCTTTTCTGGATAGCGAGCACCGTTGGACTGGCGATCGCCTATCTCTTCGGTTCCATGCCCACGGGTTATCTGGCGGGGAAGCTGCTCAAGGGCATCGATATCCGGGAGCATGGCTCCAAATCCACCGGGGCAACGAACGTTTTGCGGGTCTTGGGAAAATGGCCTGCGTTGGTGGTGTTGCTGGTGGATGTGCTGAAAGGTGCTGCGGCGATCGTCTTTACCCGCTGGTTCTATCCCTGGTTCATCACGTTGCCGTTGGTTACGCCATCGACCCCGCTTGACCTGCAAGCTTGGGTGCCTTGGGCTGTTTGCCTGGCCGGAATTGCCGTGTTGTTGGGACATGGCCGTTCGATCTGGTTGAATTTTACAGGTGGCAAATCCGCTGCGACGGGGCTTGGCGTGTTGCTGGCTCTGTCTTGGCCGGTAGGTGTGGGGGCTGCGGCGGCTTTTGGTGCTGTGCTGGCTACGTCTCGGATAGTTTCCCTGAGTTCGATGGTAGCGGCGTTGACCGCGATCGCCCTCATCTGTGGCCTGGAGCAACCATTGGCCTATCGGTTGTTGGTGATTGCGGGCAGCATCTACGTGGTTATGCGCCATCGTGCCAACATTCAGCGGCTGCTGGCTGGGACAGAGCCACACTTGGGGCAAAGCAGCCCGGAATCGAAAACGTAGCCGCAAATCCGGCTTTCGGGTCCGCCCGCCCAACGTTTTATAATCCTATCCGAGTGCTTGCAGGCCCAGTTCCAGCGCTTGCCGGACCGTTTCGCGACGGATGAAATCGCGGCCTTTGTCTGCAAAGTGTTGGTGCTCGGCGACAATCGGTCGGCCGTCCAGCGCAACCCCGAACCAGACCAGGCCGACCGGTTTTTCCGCCGAACCGCCGCCTGGCCCGGCGATCCCGGTAACCGCCAGGGTGAGCCCGGCGCGCGAACGGGTAAGCGCGCCTGTCGCCATCTCGATCGCAGTCTCGCGCGAAACCGCGCCATGCGCATCGAGCGTGGCGGCGGAAACGCCGAGCATGTCCATCTTGGCTTCGTTGGAATAGGTGATGAAGCCGCGATCGACCACGGCGGACGAGCCGGCGATGTCGGTGAGTGCCGCGATGATCATGCCGCCGGTGCAGCTTTCCGCCGTTGCCAGCATGATGCCGCGTTTCTGGCAGGCTTTAAGCAAGGCATTTGCCAGGTCGCTGTTGGTCATTCCGGCACCTCGCCGGGAAACACCACGCTGGCAGTGGCGATCGCCGCAATGCCTTCCTCGCGCCCGACGAAGCCGAGCTTCTCGTTGGTTGTCGCCTTGATCGAGATGCGATCCGCGGAAATTGCCAGCATCTGCGACAGGGCTGCCGTCATCGCCTCGCGGTGCGGGCCGACGCGCGGCGCTTCGCAGATCAACGTGATATCGGCATTGGCGATGCGGCCGCCGCGCTCGCGCACCAGCCCTGCCGCATGCTCGACGAAGATCCGCGACGCAGCGCCTTTCCACTGCGGGTCGGACGGCGGAAAATGCGTGCCGATGTCGCCGGCGCCGCAGGTCGCCAGCAACGCATCGGTCAGAGCATGCAGACCGACATCGGCGTCGGAATGGCCGGACAGTTTCTTGTCGTGTGCAATGGCGACGCCACACAGTGTGACATGGTCGCCGGGCTCGAAAGCATGGACGTCGTAGCCATTGCCGGTCCGGATGTCGGGAAAGCGCACACGTTCGCCGGAAAGCCGCTGGTCCGCCATGGCAATATCCCGTGCCCAGGTGAGTTTGACATTATCCGGCGAGCCCGGAACGATCTTGACCGGAATATGCGCCCATTCGGCGATCGCGGCATCGTCGGTAAAATCCATTTTTCCCAGATGATGGGCTTTCTCGTGCGCGGCAAGGATGGGCCAGAACGGAAAGCCCTGCGGCGTTTGCGCCGCGTGAAGACCGCTGCGCGAAACGGTTTCGCCAACCACGCCGGAGGCCGACTCGCGCTTCAGCGTGTCGGCGACGGGCAAAGCGGGCAATGCGCCCTCGCGCTCGCCGATGGCGGCGATGGTGCGATCTATCAGGTCCGCATCGACAAACGGACGCACGGCATCGTGGATCAGAACCTGCCCCGGCGCGTGGTCTCTAAGGGCAAGCAGGCCGAGCCGGACGGATTCCTGCCGGGTCGCCCCGCCGATAACGGCGCTAACGCGCTCGGCGTTGGTGCCCGCCGCCTGCCGGAACAGTTCATGGTCGTCGGCATGAATGGCGACGACGACCTCGCTGGTCCGCGGGTGGGCCAGAAAAATGTCCAGCGTGTGTGCAATGACGGCAAAGCCGCCAATGTGTTGATATTGCTTCGGTCCGTTGGC
Source organism: Mesorhizobium sp. WSM1293 (assembly GCF_000513875.1). NCBI lineage: Bacteria > Pseudomonadati > Pseudomonadota > Alphaproteobacteria > Hyphomicrobiales > Phyllobacteriaceae > Mesorhizobium > Mesorhizobium sp. WSM1293. The sequence goes on from NZ_AZUV01000032.1 coordinate 6,655, forward strand.
CTGTCCGGCGCGCGCGCCACGGCCGGCCGCGACGATTACCACCGCGACCTTGCCATCCGCACTCGAAACGTGATTTTCACTTGCGTCAGTCATTGCAGATTGGCTTAGCGCACGATCCCGAAAAGTGTAATCGGTTTTCGGCAAAGATCGTGCGTCAAATATGAATCCCAAAGCGTCCTTTGCGCGTCCCACGGGGCGCGCGGCGCTTTGGCCACACCCAATCCCGAAGGCCAGCATTTTCCCAATTGCGCCTTAATGTGGCGTCATTCCGCGTTGCACATTGCGGCCGATATGGCTAGAGAATGTGCAACGAATGAAGATGCTTGGTTTTTGTGCATGGTTAATTTGACCAAATTGGCCGCGCCGCTTAACGTCGGCGGCGTGAAACTCCGCAATCGCGTGTTCCTCGCGCCGATGTCGGGCATTACGGACGAGCCGTTCCGGCAGCGTGCCCACGCGCATGGTGCGGGCCTGGTCGTGTCCGAAATGGTTGCCAGCGGCGAGCTCGCCAAGGGCAGGGCCGGTTTCAACCTGCGCATACGCCACTCCGGCCTGCCCGTCCATATGGTTCAGCTTGCAGGCCGCGAGGCGGTGCACATGGCCGAAGGTGCCAGAATCGCCGCCGGCGAGGGCGCCGACATTATCGACATCAACATGGGATGCCCGGCCAAGAAGGTCACTGGCGGCTACGCTGGTTCGGCATTGATGCTGGATCTCGACCACGCACTGTCGCTGATCGACGCCGTTGTCGGCGCGGTCGAGGTGCCAGTGACGGTCAAGATGCGGCTTGGCTGGGACGAAGGCGCGCTCAACGCGCCGATGCTGGCGCGCCGCGCCGAGCAGGCCGGTGTCAGCATGGTGACCGTGCACGGCCGAACGCGCTGCCAGTTCTATCAGGGCAAGGCCGACTGGCGCGCCATCGCCCGCGTCAAGGAAGCCGTGTCCATCCCGGTCGTCGCCAATGGTGACATCTCTTCGCCGGCGGAAGCGGCCGACATTCTCGATCAATCGGGTGCCGACGCCGTGATGATCGGCCGTGCCCATTATGGCGCGCCCTGGATCGCAGGTGGCATTGCGGCCGCAGCGACAGGCGAAGCGACGCCAAATATTCCACAGAACCCGACGGCGCTCGCCGATTACATCGTGGCCCATTATGAGGACATGCTGGCGCTCTACGGCGCCGAAAGCGGCCTGCGCCAGGCGCGCAAGCATCTCGGCTGGTATCTTGATCGGCATGCAGGCGGCGTCGCCGACGACAGCCGAAAGGCCGTACTGACCGCATTCGAGCCCGCGCGCGTCATTGCCTTGCTGCGCGATGTGTTTTCGCGCGATCCGCAACCTTTGACCCTGCGGAGTGCCGCATGAACGCCGCCGCCGGCCAAGGCGCTGAAATGGCGGATGCCGCCCAGATCGTACTCAACACCATCCGCCGCCCGGTGATCATGATCAGCGAGGAAGGCTTCATCACCTTTGCCAACGCCGACGCGGAGGACTTCTTTCGTTCAAGCGCGACCATGCTCGCACGCAACACGCTGTCAAAACTCATTCCCTTCGGCAGCCCGCTGCTGACGCTGGTCGACCAGGTGCGCGAGCGCCTGGCACCGGTCAACGAGTATCGGGTCGACGTGTCGTCGCCGCGTCTCGGCATCGAGAAGGTCGTCGATCTCTATGTCGCGCCGGTACCGGAATTTCCGGGCTCGGTGGTGGTTATGTTCCAGGAACGGTCGATGGCCGACAAGATCGACCGGCAGATGACGCATCGCGGTGCGGCGCGCTCGGTCACCGGCTTGGCGGCGATGCTTGCCCATGAGATCAAGAACCCGCTCTCCGGCATCCGCGGCGCTGCCCAGTTGCTGGAACTGTCGGCTTCCGACGAAGACCGTGCGCTGACGCGGCTGATCACCGACGAGACCGACCGCATCGTGTCGCTGGTCGATCGCATGGAGGTGTTTTCCGACGAGCGGCCGATCGACCGCTACCCCGTCAACATCCATGTCGTGCTCGACCATGTGAAGGCCATTGCCAAGAACGGTTTTGCCAAGAGAATCAAGATATTGGAGGACTATGATCCTTCGTTGCCTCCGGTGTTTGCCAACCGCGACCAGTTGATCCAGGTGTTCCTCAACCTGGTCAAGAACGCCGCCGAGGCGATCGGCAGTGACCCGCAGGGCGAGATCATGCTGTCGACCGCCTTCCGGCCAGGCATCCGTGTTTCCGTTCCGGGCACGCAGGACCGCGTGTCGCTGCCGCTGGAATTTTGCGTGCGTGACAATGGTTCCGGCGTCTCGGAAGATATCCTGCCGATCCTGTTCGACCCGTTCATCACCACCAAGCCGAACGGCTCGGGGCTGGGGCTGGCGCTGGTCGCCAAAATCGTCGGCGAACATGGCGGCATCATCGAATGCGAATCGACGCCGCGCGGGACCACATTCCGCATCCTGATGCCGGCCTGGAAAGAAGCGCCATACGGCGCCGATGAAGACGGTGAAGGAGACCGCAAATGACCGTTCGCGGCAATATTCTCGTCGCCGACGACGATGCGGCGATCCGCACTGTCCTCAACCAGGCGCTTTCGCGCGTCGGCCACGAGGTGCGCGTCACCTCCAATGCTTCGACTTTGTGGCGCTGGGTGGCGGCGGGCGAGGGCGATCTGGTCATCACCGATGTGGTGATGCCGGACGAAAACGCCTTCGACATGCTGCCGCGCATCAAGAAGGCGAGGCCGGAACTGCCGGTCATCGTCATGAGCGCCCAGAACACCTTCATGACGGCGATCCGCGCGTCTGAAACCGGCGCCTATGAGTATCTGCCCAAGCCGTTCGACCTGACCGAACTGCTCAACATCGTCAACCGGGCGCTTTCCGAGCCGCGACGGCCGAAGATCGATGCGCGGCCGGAAGAGCAGCCCGATGCAATGCCGCTGGTCGGCCGTTCGGCCGCCATGCAGGACATCTACCGCATGCTGGCGCGCATGATGCAGACCGACCTGACGGTGATGATCTCGGGCGAATCCGGCACCGGCAAGGAACTGGTGGCGCGCGCGCTGCATGAATATGGCCGCCGCCGCGGCGGCCCGTTTGTCGCCATCAACATGGCGGCGATCCCGCGCGACCTGATCGAATCGGAACTGTTCGGTCACGAGAAGGGCGCCTTCACCGGCGCGCAGAATCGCTCGACCGGACGCTTCGAGCAGGCTGAAGGCGGCACGCTGTTCCTCGATGAAATCGGCGACATGCCGATGGAAGCGCAGACGCGGCTGCTGCGCGTGCTCCAACAGGGCGAATACACGACGGTTGGCGGACGCACGCCGATCAAGACCGACGTGCGCATCGTCGCCGCCACCAACAAAGATCTGCGCACCCTGATCAACCAGGGGCTTTTTCGCGAGGATCTGTTCTATCGCCTCAACGTGGTGCCGCTCCGGCTGCCCGCGCTGCGTGAGCGCTCCGAGGATGTGCCCGACCTTGTCCGTCACTTCTTCAAGCTCGGCGAAATGGAAGGCCTGCAGACCAAGCGCATTTCTTCCGGCGGCATCGAGTTGATGAAGCGCTATCCGTGGCCGGGCAATGTGCGCGAACTGGAAAACCTGGTTCGCAGGCTCGCCGCGCTCTATTCGCAGGACGAGATTTCCGCCGAGGTCATTGAGGCCGAGCTCAAGACCGGCGAACGTCCCGTGGTGCCGGGTGGCGGCAACCTCATTCCCGACGATTTGTCGATCGGCCAGGCGGTCGAGCACTTCCTGCAACGCTATTTCGCCTCGTTTGCCGGCGATTTGCCACCTGCCGGGCTTTATCAACGCATCCTGTCCGAGGTCGAGTTTCCACTCGTCCTGGCCTCGATGACGGCAACCCGCGGCAACCAGATCAAGGCCGCGGAACTGCTTGGCTTGAACCGCAACACGCTGCGCAAGAAGATTCGCGAACTCGGCGTCAACGTCTACAAATCGTCGCGCCAGGGCTGAGCCTTGATCTGAGCCCGCGCTCTTTTCAGGGGATCGGCTCGCGAAAGATTTCCGTCTCGGTCACACTTGTTGCATAATCGCCACAATGCGTTGCATACATCCGACGCAATCATGGCACTAGACGGCGACATGGCCCCGCAGGCACCGACAACAAACCAACCGCTTTTCAGCGAACCCGGCGCTCGTGACGGGCGCCGGCTGCTTGCGCTGCCAGGCGTGATCGCGGTCGTCGGCGCGCTGATAACGGCGGCGATCTCGTTCACCATCCTCGTTGGCGCCACGCCGATCACACCGAACGAGTCGACGACGCTGGCGTTGATTGCCCTCAACGCGGCTTTCGTCCTGATTCTTATCGCGCTGGTCGGGCGTGAGGTGCACCGCATCCTGATGGCGCGCCGGCATGGCAAGGCCGCTTCGCGGCTGCATGTGCGCATTGTCGCCATGTTCGCCCTGGTTGCCGCCATTCCGGCCATCATGGTGGCCATCATCGCGTCGATCACGCTCGACATCGGCCTCGACCGCTGGTTCGAGATCCGCACCAAGACGATCGTCAATTCGTCGCTGTCGATCGCCGACGCCTATGTTCAGGAAAATGCCCGCAACCTGCAGGGTACGACACTGTCCATGGCCTATGATCTCGATGCGTCACGCACACTCTACGGCCTTGATCGTACCGGCTTTCTCGACCTGATGAACAAGGAAGCCGTGGGCCGTTCGCTGGCTCATGCGGCGCTGATCAAACCTGACGGCTCTTTCGTCATGAGCGCCAAGACCGACACGGATTTTGCCATGCCTGAGCCGCCGGAAGGCGCCGTGGCCAGCGCTGCCGACGGCAAGCCGGTGCTGATCGAGCCGAAAACGCGCAACATCATGGGCGCCATCGTCAAGCTGCGTGAGATCGAAGGGCTCTATCTCTATACCATTCGCCTCGTCGATCCGGAGGTCATCAAGGCGCGGCAGATCGTCAGGTCCAACACCGATGAATATCGGGGGCTGGAAGACAACCGCCGCACCTCGCAGGTGGCCTTCGCGCTGCCCTATCTTTCGCTCACCCTCATCATCATCCTGTCCGCGATCTGGACCGGCATTGCGGTCGCCGACCGTCTGGTGCGGCCCATTCGCCAGCTCATCGGCGCCGCCGACGAAGTGGCGACCGGCAATCTCGACGTCGCGGTTCCGGTCAGGCCCTCGGACGGCGACGTCGCCTCGCTTGGCGATACGTTCAACAAAATGCTTCTCGAACTGAAATCGCAGCGCAACGAGATCCTGTCGGCCAAGGACCTGATCGACGAACGGCGCCGCTTCTCGGAAGCTGTGCTTGCCGGCGTTACCGCCGGCGTCATCGGCGTCGATCCCTACGGCATCGTTACCATCGTCAATCGCTCGGCCGAGGCGATGCTGGCCATTTCGGCCAGCGCAGCCCTTGGGCAGAACCTTTCCGCCGTGCTGCCGCATGTCGGCCGCGTCTTCGAGATCGGCCGCAAGTCCGGCAAGCCTGTCTATCGTGAGCAGGTGACCTTCTACCGCGCCGGCGCCGAGCGGACCTTCAACGTTCAGATCACCATCGAGGCCGGCGATGACGGCTCGGAGGAAAAATCCTATGTCGTGACGGTTGACGACATCACCGACCTGGTCCAGGCGCAGCGCTCGTCGGCCTGGGCGGATGTGGCGCGGCGTATCGCCCACGAGATCAAGAACCCGCTGACGCCGATCCAGCTCTCGGCCGAACGCATCAAGCGCCGCTATGGCAAGGTGATTACCGAGGACCGCGAGGTTTTCGACCAGTGCACCGACACCATCATCCGGCAGGTCGAGGATATCGGCCGCATGGTCGACGAATTCTCGGCTTTCGCGCGCATGCCGAAGCCCGAGATGAAGGCCATAGATCTGCGCGAATCGCTGCGCGAGGCCTCGTTCCTGGTCGAGGTCAGCCGCGCCGACATCACTTTCGAGCGGATCTTCGGCAGCGAGCCACTGAAGGGCACGTTCGACAGCCGGCTGATGGCGCAGGCTTTCGGCAATGTGATCAAGAACGCTGCCGAGGCAATCGACGGATTGGAACAGAAGGATGGTTCGCACGGCATAATCCGGATTCAGGCCGGGCGCCAGAATGGTGCGATTCGAATCGACGTCATCGACAATGGCAAAGGCCTGCCACGCGAGAATCGCCAACGGCTGCTCGAGCCCTACATGACCACACGCGAGAAGGGCACCGGACTTGGCCTCGCTATCGTCAAGAAGATCGTGGAGGACCATGGTGGCAGGCTGGAACTACACGATGCTCCCGCGGACTTCCACGATGGGCGCGGCGCGATGATCAGCATCATCCTGCCGCCTGCGGCCGCAACGGCTCCGCGCGGCGAAAGCAGGGCGGAAAACGAAAGAGAAACTGAAAAGGTCGGTAATGGCGTCTGATATTCTCATCGTCGATGACGAGGAAGACATCCGTGAACTCGTCGCGGGCATACTGAGCGACGAAGGTCACGAAACCCGCACCGCATTCGATGCCGACAGTGCGCTCGCTGCTATAGCTGATCGCGCGCCGCGGCTGATTTTCCTCGACATCTGGCTGCAGGGCTCGCGTCTCGACGGGCTGGCGCTGCTCGACGAGATCAAGACGATGCATCCGACCTTGCCGGTGGTGATGATTTCCGGCCACGGCAACATCGAAACGGCGGTCTCCGCCATCCGTCGCGGCGCCTATGACTTCATCGAAAAACCGTTCAAGGCCGACAGGCTGATCCTTATTGCCGAACGTGCGCTCGAGACCTCGAAATTGCGGCGCGAGGTTTCCGATCTCAAGCTGCGCAGCGGCGAAACCTTCGATCTGATCGGCATGTCGTCGGCGATGAGCCAGTTGCGTCAGACCATCGAACGCGTCGCGCCGACCAACAGCCGCGTGATGATCATCGGCCCGTCTGGCTCGGGCAAGGAACTGGCCGCGCGCGCCATCCACACGCTGTCGGCGCGCAAGGGCGCGCCTTTCGTGACGCTGAGCGCCGCCAACATCACGCCCGAGCGTATGGAGATCGAACTGTTCGGCACCGAATCGAATGGCGTCGAGCGCAAGGTCGGCGCGCTCGAGGAGGCCCATCGCGGCATCCTCTACATCGACGAGGTGGCCGACATGCCGCGCGAGACGCAGAACAAGATCCTGCGCGTGCTGGTCGAACAACAGTTCGAGCGGGTAGGGGGAACCAAGCGGGTCAAGGTCGATGTCCGCATCATCTCCTCGACCTCGCAGAACCTCGAAGCGATGATTGCCGACGGTCGTTTCCGCGAGGATCTTTACCATCGCCTGGCGGTGGTTCCGGTCATCGTCCCGGGACTGGCCGAGCGGCGAGAGGATATTCCCTACCTCGTCGACAACTTCATGAAGCAGATCGCCCGCCAGGCCGGCATCAAGCCGCGCCGCATCGGCGACGACGCGCTGGCCGTTCTGCAGGCTCACAACTGGCCGGGCAACGTTCGCCAGCTGCGCAATAATGTCGAGCGCCTGATGATCCTGGCGCGCGGCGACGACGTCGATGCGCCGATCACCGCTGATCTGTTGCCGGCCGAGATCGGCGATGTCATGCCGCGCACCCCGAATCAATCCGACCAACACATCATGGCGCTGCCGCTCCGCGAAGCGCGTGAGCAGTTCGAGAAGGATTACCTGATCGCCCAGATCAACCGGTTCGGCGGCAACATCTCGAAGACCGCCGAGTTCATCGGCATGGAGCGCTCCGCTCTGCATCGCAAGCTGAAGTCCCTGGGCGTCTAAGCGCGACGTCCGACCAGCCGCGCGTGGTCCAACCATTTGCCGGTTACGCCCGCGGTGGAATCGCATAAGAAAGCCCGAGAATTTCTGAGGGGTCGCCAATGCCGCGCATTGCCTATGTCAACGGGCGCTATGTCACGCACGCCGACGCTGCCGTGCATATCGAGGATCGCGGCTATCAGTTCGCCGACGGTGTCTATGAGGTCTGCGAAGTGGCGCGTGGCTTCATCGTCGACATGCCGCGCCACCTGGCCCGGCTGAACCGTTCGCTGACCGAATTGTCGATCGCCTGGCCGGTCACCTCTCACGTGCTGCCGCTCATTCTGCGTGAGGTGGTCAATCGCAACCACGTCGCCAATGGCCTGGTCTACGTGCAGGTGACGCGCGGCGTGGCCAGCCGCGACTTCGTCTTCCCTTCCGCCGACACCAAGCCTTCGCTGGTGGTAACCGCCAGGAAGGCCGATCCTGCCGCTGGTGCAAAGCGAGCCGAGACAGGCATCGCGGTCATTACCGTGCCGGAGAACCGCTGGGACAGGGTCGACATCAAGACTGTCGGGCTGCTGCCCAATGTCTTGGCCAAGCAGAAGGCAAAGGAAGCCGGTGCGCAGGAAGCCTGGTTCGTCGACACCGAAGGTAACGTCAAGGAAGGCGGCTCGTCCAACGCCTGGATCGTCACCAGGGACGGCGTTCTGGTCACCAGGCCGGCCGAGCATGGCATCCTGCGCGGCATCACCCGCACGACCATGTTCGAAGTGGCCGCCAAGCTTGGCCTGAAGATCGAGGAGCGCGGCTTTTCCGTCGCCGAGGCCAAGACGGCACGCGAGGCGTTCATCAGTTCCGCAACGACGATCGCCATGCCGGTGGTGACCATCGATGGCGACACGGTCGCCAATGGGCACCCCGGCTCAATAACACTTTCGTTGCGGCAAGCCTTTTTTGACATTGCGGAAAAAAGTCCAGCCTGATAACCGCACAGGTGGAATGAACATCAATATATCTCGTTCTGCTTGTCGTTACTGACGACAAGACGGTGTTTGCGAGCTTGACATGCGCCCGTTAATTTGGCGCATTGGCTTGCAAACCGAAGGGGATCGGCGAAAGACAAGAACAATGGCGGAACGATCGCAAAACCTTCAGGACCTGTTCCTGAATTCAGTTCGCAAGAGCAAGAACCCGCTCACCATCTTCCTCATCAACGGCGTGAAGCTGACCGGCGTGGTCACTTCGTTCGACAATTTCTGTGTCCTGCTGCGCCGCGATGGTCACTCCCAGCTCGTCTACAAGCACGCCATTTCCACGATCATGCCGAGCCAGCCGGTTCAGATGTTCGATGGCGAGGAAAGCCAGGGCGCCTGATTGGCACGTGAGAAAGACGCGGACGCCACCGTTCGCGGGAAACCAGCGCATCACCCCGGGACTGAGGCCAAGGGCCCGACCCGGGCCGTGGTCATTGTGCCCGTCCTTACCCGCCACCAGCGCAACGACGACGAGACCAACCGCCCGCGGCTGATGCGTTCGGCTGATGCGCGTCACGACGAGGCCGTTGGCCTTGCCCGCGCCATCAACCTTGATCTGATTCACACCGCGGTGGTGACCGTCAACGATCCGCGCCCGGCGACGCTGCTCGGCAGCGGCAAGGTCGCCGAGTTCGCGGAAATCGTCAAAGAGGGACATGCGGAAGTGGTCGTCGTCGACCATCCGCTGACCCCGGTGCAGCAGCGCAATCTCGAGAAAGAGCTGAACGCCAAGGTGCTGGACCGCACCGGGCTGATCCTCGAAATCTTTGGCGAGCGCGCGCGCACCAAGGAAGGCACGCTGCAGGTCGAGCTCGCCCATCTCAACTACCAGAAGGGCCGCCTCGTGCGTAGCTGGACCCATTTGGAGCGTCAGCGCGGCGGCGCCGGATTCCTTGGGGGCCCCGGCGAAACACAGATCGAATCCGACCGGCGGCAGTTGCAGGAAAAGATCATCAAGCTGAAGCAAGAGCTGGAAACGGTGCGGCGCACGCGCGACCTGCACCGCGCCAAGCGCAGGAAGGTGCCGTTCCCGGTGGTGGCGATCGTCGGCTACACCAATGCCGGGAAGTCGACGCTGTTCAACCGGCTGACCGGGGCGGATGTGCTGGCACAGGACATGCTGTTCGCCACGCTCGACCCGACGCTGCGCCGCGTGCGCCTGCCACATGGCACGCCGATCATCCTCTCCGACACGGTCGGCTTCATTTCGGACCTGCCGACACATCTGATCGCGGCTTTCCGCGCCACCCTGGAAGAGGTGGTCGAAGCCGATCTCGTGCTTCATCTGCGCGACATTTCCGATCCGGACACGGCCGCCCAGGCCGAGGATGTCGAGCGTATCCTTGCAGATCTTGGCGTTGACGCTGGTGATGCCAAGCGGGTGATCGAAGTGTGGAACAAGATCGACCGGCTCGACGAAGGCAACCGGACCCGACTGCTTGCAGACGGCGCCGATGCCAACAAGGCGCCGCCGATTGCGGTGTCGGCGGTGACCGGCGAGGGCATCGATGCGCTGAAGGCGATCATCGAAACGCGCATGGCGGGCGAACTCGAAGACCTCACCGTGACGATCGAGCCGGCACAGTTCGGCCTTGTCGACTGGCTTTACCGCAATGGCGATGTGGTTTCGCGAAGCGACAATGACGACGGCAGCGCCACCATCTCGCTGAAGGCCACGCAAAGCGCGCGCGAAGAGATCGAAAGCAGATTGCGTCGTAAAAACAACGGATAATCCGGAGCAGTTCCAGGAAAAGTGTATAGCGGCTTTCCGTCGGGAGTTGCCCGAAAAGAGAGACTACTTCGCAGTCTTTGCTTCCTGCCAGAGCGCTTCCATCTCGGCCAGATCAGCCTTGTCCAGCGTGTTGCCGCCTTTCTCCAAAGCCTGCTCGACATAATGGAAACGTGAGCGGAATTTCTCGTTGGTGCCGCTCAGCGCTGCTTCCGAATCGAGCTTGAGGTGGCGACCGAGATTGACGACGGCAAACAGCATGTCGCCGAACTCGTCCTTGATCGAGGCGGTGTCGCCCTTGGCCAGCGCCTCGCGCAATTCGCCGATCTCTTCCTCGATCTTGTCGAGGATGGGCGCTGCCTCGCTCCAGTCGAAGCCGACGCGGGCGGCCTTCTCCTGAAGTTTCAGCGCCCGGGTCAGCGCGGGCAGGGCGACCGGCACGCTGTCCAGAAACCCCTTGCCATTGTCTTCGGGATCGAGACCGCGCGCGAGGCGGGCGCTTCGTTTCTCTGCCTTCTCTTCTGCCTTGATCTTTTCCCACATGCCCTTGGCCATGCCGGCGCTGCGGGCCTTTTCGTCGCCGAAGACATGCGGATGGCGTCGGATCATTTTCGTCGTGATGGCTTGCACCACATCGGGGAAGGCAAACTCGCCGGCCTCCTCGGCCATTTGCGCGTGGTAGACGACCTGCAGCAGCAGATCGCCGAGTTCGTCGCGCAGATCGTCGAGGTCGCCGCGCGCGATGGCATCCGCGACCTCATAGGCCTCTTCGATCGTGTAGGGCGCGATGGTCGAGAAATCCTGTTCGATATCCCAGGGACAGCCGGTCTTCGGCGCCCGCAGCGCCGCCATGATCTCGATCAGGCGCGAAATGTCTTTCGATGGCGTCATAGGGCTGATGCTATCGCGCGGCCGGCCGCGCGGCCAACGCTGTCAGCCGGCGAGAGTGCCTTGTCCACAGGCGAGCCACGTCAGTCGAGCACAGAAACGATCGCCTTGGCGAGCTCGTCCATGCCGTCTTCGGGCAGGCCGGCGACATTGATGCGGCTGTCGCCGACCATGTAGACGCCGTGCTCGGCGCGCAGCCGTTCGACTTGCGCTTCGGTGAGGCCAAGGCGGGAGAACATGCCGCGATGGCTGGCGACGAAATCGAAGCGGTCGGAATTGGATTGCCGGCGCAGGGCTTCGGCGAACTGGACACGGAGTCTCAGCATGCGCAGCCGCATCTCTTCAAGCTCGGCTTCCCAGTCTGCACGCAAGGCGGCGTCCTCCAGCACGATGCGTACGGCTGCTGCCCCGTGGTCCGGCGGCATCGAATACATGGCGCGCGCCGCCGACAGCATCTGGCTCATCGCCACATCTGCCTGTGCGCCGTCCTTGGCCAGGATCATTGCTGCGCCGACGCGGTCGCGGTAGACGGCGAAATTCTTCGAGCAGCTCGACGCGACGACCATTTCCGGAACTTTCGCCGCCAGCAGGCGCAAGCCGAGGGCGTCGGCCTCAAGGCCATCGCCAAAGCCCTGATAAGCGATGTCGACGAACGGCAGCAGCGCGCGCTCGACGACCAGATCGGTAACGGCTGCCCACTGTGCCGCATCCAGATTGGCGCCGGTTGGGTTGTGGCAGCAGCCATGCAGCAGCACGACGTCGCCGCTCTTTGCGGTCCGCAGGGCCGCCAGCATGTCGTCGAAGCGAACAGCACCCGACGCGGCGTCGAAATACGGGTATTCACGGATCTGCAGGCCGGCGGCGCGCATCACCGGCATGTGGTTCGGCCAGGTCGGGTCCGACAGCCAGATGGTTGCGTCCGAACGCGTCCGCTTCAGCAATTCCGCCACCAGCCGCAGCGCGCCGGAGCCGCCAGGCGCCTGTGCGGCGCGGATGCGCGTCATGTCGGCGCCCGGACCGAAGGCGAGCTTGGCCATCACCGTGTTGAAGCCGGTATCGCCGGCAAGGCCGAGATAGGTCTTGGTGTCCTGGGCCTGCAGCAGGCGCTTTTCCGCCTCGCGCACGGCGCGCATAACCGGCGTCTTGCCGTCGCGATCCTTGTAGACGCCGACGCCGAGGTCGACTTTGTCGGGACGCGGGTCGGCGCGATAAAGGCCGATCAGGGCGAGGATCTTGTCGGCGGGGGCGGGCTGCAGGGTCTCAAACATCGATAGGGCTCCAATGGCGGCGGAGTGATACGCAAATCGGTCGCGTTTCGCCAGCGGTTTTAGCTAGGTGCTCCAGCCCGAGACGGCTGGGAAGCCTGCCCTGCGCGCTCATGGATAAGGGTTGAGGGGAAACCCATTGATGCGCGTCGGAAATGACCAGCCGGCACGAGCAGAGCGATCACGCCATCCTCTGCGCCGGCATGAGCGCTTCCGTGTGTAATTTCGGCTTTGCCTCGGCCAGCGGTCAGCCCCCGCCGGGCCTGTCTTTCACAGCCTGCCGCAACAGACAGGCGACCGCGCCCAGCACCATCAAGGCCAGTCCGAACCATGTCAGGGCATAGACCAGATGGTTGTTGTGGAACGAAACGACCGTCAGGCCGCCGACCGGCCACCCTCCCGGATTGGGCGTGGCATCGGCATCGATGAAATAAGGAGCGACCTGCCCGACGCCTTGCTTGGCGGCGATCGCCTGTACATCGCGCGAATACCAGCGGTTGGCAGCCGGATCGTTGGTGCGCAGGAAGCCGCCTTTCGGTTCGCTGATGCGCAACAGGCCGTGAATTCCGGTGTGATCGCCCGAGGGCTTGCCTGCGAGGCGGGTTGCCGGATCGCGCTTGTCCGTCGGCACGAAGCCCCTGTTCACCAGAATCGTGAAGCCATCATCCGCTCGGAACGGCGCCATTACCCAGAAGCCACCGCCGAGATCGGTGACCGCCTGGACCAGGGTCTCGCGATCACCGAGAAACCGGCCCGTGACGACGAGGCGGCGATACTCGTCATCCCTGGCGTTGATCGCTGGCCAGGCCGAAGGCGCCGGGGCGGCCACGGGTACTGCCTTGAGACGCTGGTCGACACGCTCGATCAGGTCGAGCTTCCAGACGCGGCGCTCCAGCTGCCAGATACCGAGCGCCGAGAACCCTGCGATGCCGATGGCTCCGCAAAGGCAAAGCATCAATAGCGTCCATCTCGAACGCGTAACCCTTTGGCCGTCGGCTGTAGTCGGATGCGGTGTCGTCCGCGCCTGTTCGTCCAAAGTCAGGTCCCGCTCTCAGGGTATCTGACTCATGTCATGGCCGGGCATCATGTTGACGTTCAGATGGTACATGACCCAGAGCGAGCCCGTCAGCGCGATCATCACCAGGATGAGGGTGAAGATCAGCGCCATCATGGTCCAGCCGCTCTCCGACCTGGTGTTCATATGCAGGAAGAACACCATGTGGACGATGATTTGCACGACGGCGAAGGCCATGATGGCAATCGCCGACGCCATCTGATTGCCGAGCGCGTTGGTCATGACCAGCCAGAAGGGAACGGCGGTCAGCACGACGGACAGGCCGAAGCCTGTCAGATAGCCGGCCAGCGAGCCGTGATTGACGCCGTGATGCGCGTGGCTGTGGTTGCTGGTGTCTGTTTGGTGCCCGGCGCTCATCGCAACATTCCCATCAGATAAACGAAGGTGAAGACGCCGATCCAGATGACGTCGAGGAAGTGCCAGAACATGCTCAGGCACATCAGGCGCCGCTGGTTCGCGGCGATCAGCCCATGCCTGGAGACCTGCACCATCAGCACCACCAGCCAGACCAGGCCGAAGGTGACGTGCAGGCCATGTGTTCCGACCAGCGTGAAGAACGACGAAAGAAAGCCGCTGCGCTGCGGCGTCGCCCCCTCGTGGATGAAATGGGCGAATTCGTAGAGTTCGATGCCGAGAAAGGCGAGGCCGAACAGGCCGGTGATCACCAGCCACACCTGCATCGGCCTCACTCGCCCTTTCGCCATCTCCAGCATCGCGAAGCCGTAGGTGATGGAGGACAGGAGCAGCATGGTGGTGTTGAGCGCGACCAGCGGAAGATCGAACAGGTCCTTCGGCGCGGGCCCGGCGGCGTAGTTGCCACCGAGCACGCCGTAGACTGCAAACAGCACCGCAAAGATGAGGCAGTCGCTCATCAGGTAGATCCAGAAGCCGAGCATGGTGCTGCTGCCGCTCTCGGCATGGCCGTGGTCGTCTTCCAGGTGGAAGATCGTGTCGTCGATCACGGTGTCGGCGTGTGCCATGGTGCTCATCCCGCCTGGCTGGTGGCTGCGAGCAGGCGTGTCCGCTCGTCCTCGACGCGGGTGACGTCGCTGGACGGAATGTGGAAGTCCCGGTCGTAATTGAAGGTATGCGCGATGGCGTAGCCGATCAGAGCAACGAAGCTCACGATCGCCAGCCACCAGATGTACCAGATGAGTGCCACGGCAAGCACCACGCTCAACCCAGCCAGAATGACGCCGGCTCCGGTGTTGCGCGGCATGTGGATGTCGTGGAAGCCCGTCAACGGACGCTGGTAACCGCGATTCTTCATGTCCGCCCAGGTGTCGAGATCGTGGACGACCGGCGTAAAGGCGAAATTGTAGGCCGGGGGCGGCGACGAGGTTGCCCATTCGAGTGTACGCCCGTCCCACGGATCACCGGTGTCGTCGCGAAGCTGCTCGCGCCGGCGCACGCTGACGAAGATCTGGATGAGGAAGGACAGGATACCAAGCAGGATCAGGAAGGCGCCAAAAGCGGCGATGATGAACCAGATCTGCAGCGAGGGATCCTCGAAGGTGCGTAGCCGGCGCGTTACGCCCATCAGGCCGAGGATGTACAGCGGCATGAAGGCGAACCAGAAGCCGACCACCCAGAACCAGAAGGACATCTTTCCCCAGAACGGATCGAGCCGGAAGCCGAATGCCTTGGGGAACCAGTAGCTGATACCGGCAAACAGGCCGAACAGCACGCCGCCGATGATGACGTTGTGGAAATGCGCGACCAGGAACAGGCTGTTGTGGAGCACGAAGTCGGCCGGCGGAACCGCGAGCAGCACGCCGGTCATGCCGCCGACAGTGAAGGTCAGCATGAAGGCGACTGTCCACATCATCGGCAGTTCGAAGCGGATGCGGCCGCGGTACATGGTGAACAGCCAGTTGAATATCTTGGCGCCTGTCGGGATCGAAATGATCATCGTGGTGATGCCGAAGAACGAGTTGACGCTCGCTCCCGACCCCATGGTGAAAAAGTGATGCAGCCAGACGAGATAGGACAGGATGGTGATGACGATGGTGGCGTAGACCATCGAGGTGTAGCCAAAGAGCCGCTTGCCGCAGAAGGCCGAGGTCACTTCGGAAAATATGCCGAAGGCCGGCAGGATCAGGATGTAGACCTCGGGGTGGCCCCAGATCCAGATCAGGTTCACGTACATCATCGGATTGCCGCCGAAGTCGTTCGTGAAGAAGTTGGTGCCGACATAGCGGTCGAGAGCCAGCAGGGCCAGCACCGCCGTCAGCACCGGGAAGGCGGCGACGATGAGCACATTTGTGCAGAGCGCGGTCCAGGTGAAGATCGGCATTCTCATCATGGTCATGCCAGGCGCGCGCATCTTGACGATGGTGCAGACCAGGTTCACGCCCGACAGCAGCGTGCCGACGCCCGCCACTTGCAGCGCCCAGATATAATAATCGACACCGACATCGGGACTGTAGCCGATACCCGACAGCGGCGGGTAGGCGAGCCAGCCGGTGCGCGCGAATTCGCCGACGAACAGCGACATCATGACGATGACCGCGCCGCCGACCGTCATCCAGAAGCTGAAATTGTTGAGGAACGGAAACGACACGTCGCGCGCGCCGATCTGCAGCGGGACGACGAAATTCATCAGGCCCGTCACCAGCGGCATCGCCACGAAGAAGATCATGATGACGCCGTGCGCGGTGAAGATCTGGTCATAATGATGCGAATTGAGATAGCCTTCCGAACCGCCGAAGGCCATCGCCTGCTGGAGCCGCATCATGATGGCGTCGCTGAAGCCGCGCAGCAGCATGACGATGCCGAGCACCATGTACATCACACCGATGCGCTTGTGGTCGACGCTGGTGAACCATTCGCGCCACAGATAGCCCCAGAGCTTGAAATAGGTCAGCGCGCCGACGAGGGCGATGCCGCCCAGCGCGACGACTATGAAGGTCGCGACCACGATGGGCTCGTGCAGCGGCAGCGACTCGAGCGTAAGCCGGCCGAAGATCGCCTTGAGAAGAGCAGGATTGTCGAACATGTCTTGCGTGGCGCCTCAGGAGTTGAAGGGCGACCGAAGCGTGCCGGTTGCGGAAGGTGACGGCAGTCGGATCGACAGGGGCAGTGGCCGTTGCAGACCAGCGCCGACTATCGGCGTCGAGGTCATCGGCGTGGCGGATTGATCAGCCTTCGAAGCGGCCAGTGCTTCTTCGGTCGTGCATATGCTGGCGACATAGGATGGGGCAGGGCCGAATATCGTGCCGCGCCGGGCGAACTTGTCATACAGCAGCGGAAGCGTGTTGCGGATGCCGGCCATTCCCAGACCGCCCTTGGCATCGATCTGCGACATCTCGCTCATGCACATCTTGCCGGGCTCGACGCACATATTGAGGATCGCCTTGTAGAGATCGCTATCCACCGCCGCATAGTGGCGCACGGGTTGGTTCTCGCTGGGCTGTTCGAGCTCCAGATAGCCGTTTCGGTCGAGCTTGCCGCCGCTGTCCTTTGCCTTCGCGATCCATGCCTGGAAACCGGCATCGTCGAGGCCGTGGAACGCGAAGCGCATTCCCGAGAAGCCGGCGCCGCTGTAATTGGCAGAGAACCCTTCATAGTCGCCGGACTTGTTGATGACGGCGTGCAGCCTGGTTTCCATACCCGGCATCGCATAGATCTGGCCGGCCAGTGCTGGAATGTAGAAGGAGTTCATCACCGATGCGGAGGTGATGCGAAAGCTGATCGGCCGGTCGACCGGCGCAGCCAGTTCGTTGACCACGGCGACGCCGTATTCCGGATAAATGAACAGCCATTTCCAGTCGAGCGCGACGACTTCGACCTCAAGCGGGCGCACGTCCGGCGGCAGCGGCTTGCCGGCCGCTACACGTCCGATCGGACGATAGGGGTCGAGCAGGTGGGTGCCCATCCAGGTCACTGCGCCCAGGCAGATGATGATCAGAAGCGGCACAGCCCAAATGACGAGTTCGAGATGGGTCGAGTGGTCCCAATCCGGCTCGTAACGCGCCTCGCGGTTGGACTGGCGGTATCGCCAGGCAAAGAATATGGTGAGAGCCATCACCGGTATGATGACGATCAGCATCAGTGCCGTGGACACCATCAGCAGGTCGCGCTGCTGCTCGGCGACGTCGCCGGCAGGGTTCAGGACGACCATGCTGCAGGAGCCGAGCGATGCCAGCAGGGGCAGCAGGAAAAGGGTACGAAGACGGCTCAATGTATGACCTGTCGGTTGTTCCCCCCAGTGCTAACCGTACCGCGGCGATGAAGGCATTGGACAATTTGTCCAATGCCGCAATGACGCGGCAGGCGTCATCAAAGCATCTGGCCCGCGCACATGGCAAGCGATCGTATGAGACCGCGGCGGGGCGACGGAGAATGCTGTGAGCCCAACTTCGAAGATCGAAGCCGACGCAAGACGGATCAATGCGCGGCATCATGAGGTGAAGCCCGGCGAAATCGCCGTTGGCGTCATCATCGGCAGGACGTCGGAATTCTTCGACTTCTTCGTCTACGCGATCGCTTCCGTCATCGTTTTCCCCAAGCTCGTATTTCCATATGCCGACCCGTTGACCGGCACGCTCTACTCCTTCGCCATCTTCGCGCTTGCCTTCATCGCGCGGCCGATCGGGACGGCGATCTTCACCGCGCTCGACCGCGCCTACGGACGCAGCGCCAAGCTCACCATCGCGCTGTTCCTGCTGGGGACCTCGACCGTGTCGATCGCCTTCGTGCCCGGTTACGACCAGATCGGCCCGGCTTCGGCCTGGCTGCTGGCCATGTTCCGGATCGGTCAGGGACTGGCGCTGGGCGGGACATGGGACGGACTTGCCTCGCTGCTGGCGTTGAATGCCCCCGAAAAGCGTCGCGGCTGGTATGCGATGATCCCGCAGCTGGGCGCGCCACTCGGGCTCATCGTCGCCAGTGCCCTGTTTGCATATTTCGTCGGCAATCTGTCGGCTGAAGACTTCTTCAGCTGGGGTTGGCGCTACCCGTTCTTCGTCGCCTTCGCCATCAACGTCGTCGCCCTGTTCGCGCGGCTGCGCATCGTGGTGACGCCGGAATACACCAAACTGTTCGAAGGCCAGGAACTGGAGCCGACTTCCGTCCGCGAGACGTTGCGCGCCGAAGGGCGCACTGTCGTGCTCGGCGCTTTCGCGCCGCTGGCGAGCTTCGCCCTGTTCCACATGGTGACGGTGTTTCCTCTGTCCTGGATATTCCTGTTCACGCGCGAGGGACCGGCACGGTTCCTGGTCATCGAGACGATCGGAGCCTTCTTCGGCCTGGCGGCAATCGCGATCTCGGGCGTCGTTGCCGACCGGGTCGGGCGCTGGCCCTTGCTTGGAGGCTCGGCGGTGGCCATTGCCGTGTTCAGCGGTTTCGCGCCACAGCTGCTCGATGGCGGCTTCGTCGGAGAGTCCGTCTTCATGGTGTTGGGCTTCGTCCTGCTCGGCCTGTCGTTCGGCCAGTCTTCGGGAGCACTCGCCTCGAACTTTTCAAAGAACTACCGCTATACAGGTGCTGCGCTGACCTCGGATCTCGCCTGGCTGTTCGGCGCCGGCTTCGCCCCCATTGTCGCCCTGTTCCTGTCCGCCCATTTCGGGCTGATCTCGTCAGGCGCCTATCTGCTGTCGGGAGCGCTATGCACGCTGCTGGCGCTGCGGCTCAACCAGCGCCTGGATCGGACTCCCGCTTGAGTGACCTGCTTGGCCAGGGCTGGGGACCTCCCGGCCCAATGACGCTGCACGACAAGACTAACAAGCAGAATTTCCTGCTTCTGATCCAACTGCGCTGGATCGCCGTCGGCGGTCAGATCGTGACGATCCTGTTCGTCCGCTACGCGCTTGGCATCGGGCTGCCGCTGGTGCCGATGGCAGTGGTGATCCTGCTGCTGATCGCTCTCAACGTCGCCAGCCTGCGCCGGCACAGCAGCCAGGACGCGATCACCAACACCGAGCTGTTTCTTGGACTGCTGCTCGACGTCACCGCGTTGACGGTCCAGCTTTACCTGAGCGGCGGCGCGTCCAATCCCTTCATTTCGCTTTACCTGCTCCAGGTCATCCTGGGCGCGGTACTGCTGGAGACATGGTCGGTCTGGGCGCTTGTCCTCATTGCAAGCACGTGCTTCATCGCGCTGACCACCTTCTACCGTGAGATCAGCCTGCCCGCCGCACACGGTGCCGGGCTGTTCAGCCTGCACATTCAGGGCATGTTCATCTGTTTCGTCCTGGCGGCAACGCTTCTGGTGCTGTTCATCACCAGGGTCCAGAACAACATTCGCACCCGCGACGCTCATCTTGCGGATTTGCGCCAGCAATCGGCGGAGGAGGCTCACATCGTCAGGATGGGCCTGCTCGCCTCTGGCGCCGCGCATGAGCTCGGCACGCCGCTGGCTACGCTTTCCGTCATCCTCAACGACTGGCAGCGCATGCCGGTTCTCGAGGCCGATCCGGATCTGGCGCAGGAAATCCGGGAGATGCAGGGCCAGTTGGACCGTTGCAAGAAGATCGTTTCGGGAATCCTGATGTCGTCGGGCGAATTGCGCGGCGAAGGCACGGTTCGCACCTCCGTCGATGCCTTTCTGGCGGAGCTGGTGGCCGAATGGAAGTCGACACGGCTGCCGCAAGGTTTCGAATACACCAGGCGTTTCGGCGCCAACCAGGAGATCGTCTCCGATCCCGCGCTCAAACAGGTGATGTTCAATGTACTGGACAACGCACTTGAAGCGTCGCCTCTATGGGTCGGTTTGATCGTCAGCCGCCACGCGAACGATCTCATCATCGAAGTTGTCGACGCGGGACGGGGATTTGAAGAAACCATGCTTGCTGAATTCGGCAAGCCCTACACGTCGACCAAGAACCGGCCAGGTAGCGGGCTCGGCCTGTTTCTGGTCGTCAATGTCATCCGCAAGCTGGGGGGTAGCGTCACCGTAAGAAACAGAACCGAAGGGGGAGCTTCGGTTACGTTGCATCTGCCGCTGGCTGCTCTGTCTCCGCGAGGGCACAATGCCGACTAAACGCACGCTGCTGATCGTCGAGGACGACATCGCCTTTGCCAACGCACTGCGCCGGTCTTTCGAACGGCGTGATTACGAAACGCATAGCTGCCGGAGCGTCGACGGCGTGCAGGCGCTGATCGGCACCGTTGCCTTCCAATATGCCGTCGTCGATCTCAAGCTTGCCAGCGGCTCGGGCCTTGAGTGCGTCAGGGCGCTGCACGAACACGATCCTGAAATGCGGATCGTCGTGTTGACCGGCTTTGCCAGCATCGCCACCGCTGTCGAGGCGATCAAGCTCGGCGCCTGCCAGTATCTCGCCAAGCCCGCCAATACAGACGACATTGAAGCGGCTTTCGGCCAGGTCGAGGGCAATGCTTCGGTGCCGCTCGCCGAGCGGCCAACCTCGATAAAGAACCTCGAATGGGAGCGCATCCACGAGACGCTGGTGGAAGCCGACTTCAACATTTCCGAGACGGCACGACGGCTCGGCATGCACCGCCGGACACTGGCGCGGAAGCTGGAGAAGAGGCGTGTGAAGTAGGCACGATCCACCGGGCATGGCACATCGTGGCGATGCCGATGATAAGATTGATGCCGGCAACAATCGTTGCATTCGAACGATGTCCTCCAAAGGAAAAAATTGGCAGGGCAGGGATTAAAATCCCCACATGCTCCGTAAACAGGACATGAAACCGCCGATGCCACGCTTTGACATCATAGGACAGCTCGGTTCGCTGCGCCGCTATGCGCGCTCGCTGACGCGCGACAGCACCGACGCCGAGGACCTTGTCCATGACGCGCTGGTGCGCGCTTATGAGCGGCGCAGCACCTTCCGCTCCGGCGGAAACCTGCGCGCGTGGCTGCTGTCGATCGTCCACAACACCTTCATCGACAGGATGCGGTCCCGCAAGTCCGAGGCGTCGCGCGTCGAACAGGCTGGATACCTGGCCGACGGCAGCACGCCGGCACCACAGGAACATTCGGTGCGCCTGGCGCAGGTGCGCCAGGCTTTTTTCAGCCTGCCCGAAGAACAGCGTTCAGCGCTGCACCTCGTCGCCATCGAAGGCCTCTCCTACCAGCAGGCCGCCGACGCCAGCGGCGTGCCGCTCGGCACGCTGATGTCGCGCATCGGCAGGGCGCGCGCCGCACTGCGCGAGATGGAGGAGCCGGCGAAGGCAAAAAACCACCTCAGGATCGTTGGAGGCCCTTCATGACCGCAACTGTCGATCCCGTGACGGATATCGACCTCGACGCCTATGTCGACGACCAGATCGACGTCACCCGCCGCATCGAGGTGGAGGCATTCTTGTCCGCTCGCCCGGCGGCGGCGGCGCGCGTGATGTCGGATCTCAGGACCCGCGATGAACTGCGCGTGGCGCTTGCCGGCTCCAAAGGCATGGCACGGCCCGCGACCGCCGATGCCGCGCGGCGGCTGGAGAGGGGGCTTGCCCGCGGCCGCATCTTCGGTGTGCTGCAGCGCGCCGCGGTGGTTGCTGTCTTCGTCGCCGCCGGGTGGCTGGCGAACGGTATCATCGGGCCGATGTCGGTGACCAAGGTCGTCGCCTCGCCGCAGCCGCCCGCCTATGTCGACGACGCAGTGCGGGCCCACAGGACCACGCTGGTGCGCGAGAGCATGCCGTCGCAGCCCGAGGCGCCCAATTACAACGCCGGCGAGATTCGCGCCGCGACCGCCATCGTCATGCCGTCGCTGCCCAAGGACTGGAAGGTCCGCGATGTGCAGATCTATCCGTCCCGCTTTGGTCCGAGCGTCGAGATGGCGGTCGAGACGAAAGACATGGGGCTGGTGTCGCTGTTTGCGATCCGGCCTGGAACCTTCGACGTCGTCAAGCCAACGATCGCGCCCTCGGGCGACATTTCATCGGCCTATTTCCAGATCGGCGATGTGGCTTATGCGGTGGTCGGACGAAGCGAGGTCCACGACCTCGACCGCGCCGCAGAGACGCTCGCCAAGACGCTCTACTGATCGATCCACAAAGGAGAACGCAAATGAACACCCCCAATCTGGGATATCGCGTCGGCGCCGGCGCCCAAACCGGAGCCGTCTTCGACGAGGGCCTGCGCCAGCATATGCTGCGCGTCTACAACTACATGGGTGTCGGCCTGGTGGTCACCGGCCTCGTCGCCTTCATGATCTCGTCGACGCCGGCGCTCTACGTGCCGATCTTCTCCAGCCCGCTGAAATGGGTGGTGATGCTGGCACCGCTCGCCTTCGTCATGCTGTTCTCGTTCAAGATGCAGACCATGTCCGCGGCGAGTGCCCAGGCGATGTTCTGGGCCTTCTGCGCGGTCATGGGCCTCTCGCTCGCCTCGGTGTTCCTGGTGTTCACCGGAACCAGCATCGCGCGCACCTTCTTCATCGCAGCCACCATGTTCGGCGCCACCAGCCTGTACGGCTACACGACAAAGCGCGACCTGACCCAGTTCTCGTCGTTCCTGATCATGGGCCTGATCGGCGTGGTGATCGCCAGCATCGTCAACATCTTCCTCGGCTCGACCGCGCTGCAGTTCGCCATCTCGGTGATCGGCATCGCCGTGTTCATCGGCCTGACCGCCTGGGACACGCAGACGATCAAGGAACAGTATGCCGAGAATTTCGACGCGGAATCGCGCCAGAAACTTGCCGTCTTCGGCGCCTTCTCGCTCTATCTGAACTTCATCAACATCTTCCAGCTGCTGCTGAATTTCACCGGCGAACGCGAATAACGACTATCCGCTGTGGGCAA
This sequence comes from Mesorhizobium sp. WSM1293, assembly GCF_000513875.1. Lineage (NCBI taxonomy): Bacteria > Pseudomonadati > Pseudomonadota > Alphaproteobacteria > Hyphomicrobiales > Phyllobacteriaceae > Mesorhizobium > Mesorhizobium sp. WSM1293. The sequence goes on from NZ_AZUV01000032.1 coordinate 30,060, forward strand.
GAGCGAGGGTTATTGCTCTTGATGCGGAGAGGTGGCCGGAGGGAGATCCTCCGGCCACAATTCGTTCCTGCAGAACCAGGCTGCACCTTGAGTCCCGAAGCGCTTTTGCTAGTCTGCCCACCGCCGGCCTTCAACAACGACCCGCGAGGAAATGTGGCACAGGACAGCCAAACGCTTCATGGCGACGGTATCTCGGCGACCATCGTTGCGCAGGGCGCCGAACTGATTTCGCTGCAAGATGCGCACGGATTCGAATTCCTGTGGCAGGCGGGGCCGGAATGGCGGCGTCACTCGCCGGTGCTGTTCCCGATCGTAGGGCGGCTGGCGGGCGATCATCTGCGCCATCGCGGCCGGACCTATCCAATGACGCAGCACGGGTTCGCGCGCGACAAGCCGTTTGCCTGGGCGCGGAAGGGGCCGCGATCCTGCACGCTGGTGCTCACCGACGATGTCGACACCCGGGCGCGCTATCCGTTCGCCTTTCGGCTTGAAGTGACCTACACGCTGGTCCGCCAGCAGCTTGATGTGACTTTCGACATCACCAACACTGGTGATGAGCTCCTGCCGGCATCGATCGGGGCGCACCCGGCATTCAATTGGCCCTTGCAGCCGGATCAGGCCAAGACGGACTACCGGCTGATCTTTGCCGATGATGAGCCGGCGCCGATCCGCCGCCTTAAGGACGGACTGCTGCTGAAAACGCCACAGCCCACGCCTGTCGAAGGCAACATACTCCCGCTCTCCGAGCGGTTGTTCGACGAGGACGCCATGATCATGGACCAGCCCGCCAGCTCCAGCGTGCGTTATGCCGCCGAGCGTGGCCCGGCTCTGGAAATGTCCTGGCAAGGGGTTCGGGAGTTGGGCGTCTGGTCAAAGCCGGGCGGCGCGCCATTCCTTTGCATCGAACCCTGGCACGGCCTTGCAAGCCCGGTGGATTTCGATGGTGATTTTGTCGACAAACCAGGCCTGATGCTGATCGCGCCGGGTGCAAGTCGCGTGATGAGCTATCAGGTACGTCTGCTGCCAATAGCCAATTGGAGTGCGCTCAGTGAATTCTGAAACGATCGAGATCTACCATCCACGTGGTGTTTCAAATTTGGGCCAATGGGACATTGGTGGTCTCAAGCTCAAAGTCTATGGTCTCGTCGCAGACAACAAAAAGATCGACGAACCCATGGCGACTCTGGCGCAGTCATTCGTGCGACAGGAGGTTCTGCCGCGTGTGGCGGACGAGGGTGACGAGAATGGCATGGGCTTTGTGATCATTCATCCTGGTGAGCTCGGTGTGTCCATCTTAGCTCACTGGTGGATACAGGGTTCGGTGCTTTGTCAGCACATCTATCGGAAGCTGTATTCCGCAACCGAACCGATGGACACGGTTAAGAGACCTGTTATTGCCTGTGTTTGGGAATTGGCTCTGATGAATGCCGAGCAGGAAGCTTGGCGAAAAACGATGATGAAAGGCGAGCCCAATCCATTGGGATACATGGGCGCTTGGGCTGACTTCGAAGCTGCATAGAGGCTGCTCATGATCGACTATTGCGTGGTCGCCCAGATCGTCGGTGCCCAATGAAGCTGTACTTCAGCCGCAATCCCAATCCTCGATTGGCGGTCGCGGTCGCACGCTATCTCGAAACGAAACTGGACTTCGAATTCGCCTCGCCATTCGCTGCCGGGCAAATGGAGAAATTTCGCCGGTTAAATCCCAACCTCTCACTGCCCATCCTTGTGGATGATGAGGGAAAGAGCCTCTGGGAGGCAGACGCCATAGCCTGCAGGCTGTCGCGCCACGCGCATTCGGATTTCTGGCGCACCGGCGATGACGAACCTGAGATGATCCGGTGGCTCAGCTGGGGCAAGGAGCACTTCGCACTCGCTTGCGACACGGTGCATTTCGAACGTGGGACGAAACAGCGGTACGGCATCGGCCCGATCGATCAGAAGCGGGTGGAGGAGGGCCTGAACCAATTCCATACGGCTGCGGCAATACTCGACGCCGTGCTTGCCGAGCGGCAGTGGCTGGTCGGCAATTCGGTTTCCTATGCCGATTTTCGAATGGCGACCTTCCTACCGTTCAACGACGCCGCCAGACTGCCGCTCGACGATTATCCCTCTGTCAGCCGCTGGTACCGTCGACTTGAAGACATCGACGCCTGGCGTGACCCTTTCAAAGGGATGGATGCACCCGAATTGCCGCCGGTGCCGCAAATGGCCGTCGCGGATCAGCGGTGAGAACGCGCGCGAAGAGCAGCGCAGCAGGCCGAGCCTACCAAGGCGATGATGTGCGGGGGACCGGATGAATATCTATGTCCTGAGCGTGATCGAAGGACAGGAATGGGTCCTTCCTCGGCAGGCGGACGACTACCAGCTGTTTTCGACGCTCTGCGGCCGGAAGCAGACACAATGGCATCCGCCCAGGATGGAGATCCTGCGCGAACACGACGACGGTGCGCTCCGGCAATATTCAGATTTTCCATGGCTTGGCGAGCATGTGCTCATCCTGCGAGCGAGGGCGTCGAAATTGCTTCGGCCAACCCTCCAACCATACGGTGAATTCCTGCCGCTTCCTGCTGACGAGCCAATATCGCTCTTCAATGTCACCACCGTGATCGATGCGCTGGACGAGGAACGTTCAAAGATCGTTCGCTTTGACGATGGCGGCGTCATGGTGATCGAAAGCCTCGTCCTTCGAGCGGACGCAATCGGCGGTACCGAGATATTCAAGCTGCCCGAGCGTGCCGACGGGGTGCGAACATCCGATATTTATCTGCAGGAGACGATCGTACGCCGGATCGGGGAGCTTGGGCTCAAGGGCATTGCTTTCAACCTGGTCTGGAGCGACGAGCCGGTCGGACGAGGCAGGATCGAATACCCAGGTGTCAAAAAGGGCATTTCAACCGCAAGCTCGCTCACGCGCCTTTGGGCCGCTCTGCGGCGAAGAGCGGGATTTTGACATCAAACCTGCCGGGCGACGGTGCCGACCACATTGACGAGAAGGCGCGCGGCGGTCAGCGCTGACAGGCCGTCAATATCGGCCGGAGGATAGAACTCGACAAGGTCGAACCCTGCGATCCTGGCCCGCCTGCCGAGGCCGGCGATCAGGTCGATTACCTGCGTGTAGGTGAGGCCGCCCGGTGTACGCGCCGCCACGCCCGGCATGATGCTTGGATCAAGGCTGTCGCAGTCGAGGGTGACGACGACCCGCGCGGCTTCCGGAATATGCCGTAGCGCGGCCTCGACGCCCTGGGCATGAACCTCGCGGGCGGTCACGAAGCGGCTGCCATAGCGCCGGGCTGCTTCGATTTCGGCGATGCGCGCGCTGCCGACGCTGCGCAGACCGACCTGCACCATGCCGGCGACATGCGGCATCTCGCTTGCCCTGCGCATCGGGCTCGAATAGCCGTGGCGTTCGCCATGAACCTCGTCGCGCCAGTCTATATGGGCGTCGACCTGCAGGACCCAGACCGGCCCGTGCTCTGCAAAGCCGGCGAGGAAGGGAATGGTCATGGAACAGTCGCCGCCGATCAGGATCGGCACAGCCGGCAACGTCAGGATCTCGCGCGTTTTTGCCTCGATCCTGGCCCGGTTGCCGGCATTGTCATGCATGGTGGTCAAGATATCGCCGGCGTCGACGCAAGAGTCCGGCTTGCCGTCGAACAGCGGGCCGCCAAGATCGAAATCCCAGTGCTCGACGAACGCGGCATCGTCCTGGCTGGCAGCACGGATGGCGTTGGCGGCCAAGGCATAGCCGCTGCTGTCGTTGCCGGGATAGGTGCTGCCGTGACCGGCCCCGAAGATTACCGCACGAGGGACGCGGCTATCTGCGAGACGGTCGGGAAAGCCGAGAAAGGGAGGCGAGGGGGTCATGCCTTGATGGTCCTGATAGTGGCTTGGCGCACGCCGATCGGCTGCGGTTAGATCAAGCGCCTCGGCTTCAGCTTTGTGTGCCCGATTGGGTAAGCCCAATAAACTCTAAAACGATCGAGATCGAGCACCCACGGGGTGTTTCAAATTTGGGCCAATGGGACATTGGCGGCGGCATGGGCCGATTCCGAGGCGACATAGAGACTTGCGCGCCGGCGATGACGTTGGGCCGGGCTTGGATCGGCAGGCGCGATCCCGAAATTTCCAGTACGTGACGAGAATGAACCTTTGGCTGGCCGCCCGGTAGCGGAACCAGGCGGGGTTCACGTTGTTACCACAGCGGGCGACTGCCGGTTGCCGGATTCGGAGTCATCGTTTCATGACCAATGGCCCATTGCCTGAAAACGTTCTGGTCTCGCTTCCCATGATTGACGCAAAGGCGGCGCCGACGCTCAAAAATGCCGAGGCGGAGGTATTTTATACCGAAGCAATCCGCGAGCTTACCGCCACCGACATTCCCTTTCTGGTCGCCGGGACCTACGCGGTAAGCGCCTATACGGGTGTCACCCGCCAGACCAAGGACCTCGATATCTTCTGCAAGGCAGGCGACTACGCGCGGATCCTCGCCCATTTCAAGCAGCTTGGATATGCCGTCGAAATCGAGGACGACAGGTGGCTCGGCAAGGTGTTCAAGGGCACGCATTTCTTCGACGTCATCTTCGGCTCGGCCAACGGCACGGTGCCTGTTGGCGACCTGTGGCTGGAACACGCCCGCCAAACCGAGCTGTTGGGCAGCAGGGTGCGGATCATCGGCCCGACCGAACTCATCTGGTCCAAATGCTTTATCCAGGACAGAGGGCGACACGACGGCGCCGATATCGCTCATACGATTCTCAAGGCGGGCGATCAGATCGATTGGCACCGGCTGCTTTCTTATCTGGAGGTTCATTGGGAGGTTCTGTTGATGCAGCTTATCAATTTCAGATGGATCTATCCGAGCGAGCGGGATCATATCCCGGCGTGGTTGCTCGATGAATTGCTCGACCGCCTCGCCAAGCAACGGCAATTGCCGTCTCCAAGGATGAAGATCTGCCGTGGGCGGCTGCTTTCGCAAACCGACTACGAGATCGACGTCAAGGAATGGGGCTTCGCCGGCGTCGGTGGTGTGGGAGAATTCCGTGATGGCTGATCCCGTCAAGAGCAGCGCGCCCAAGGACGGCGCACGCGCGCTCAAAGTTGCCGCGGTCGGGGATCTCCATGTGCGGGAAGATGCACAAAACTCGTATCGAGACCTCTTCGGCGAGATATCGAGCGAAGCGGACATTCTCGTTCTCACGGGAGATCTGACCAATCTCGGCAAGCCTCGTGAAGCGGAGATGCTGGCCGAGGATCTGCGCAACTGCTCGATCCCGGTTGTGGCGGTGCTCGGCAACCATGACTACGAGTCCGGTGCGGTGGAAGACGTCACGAAGATCCTGCGGCAGGCGCATGTTCACCTCCTCGACGGGCAGACAGTCGAAATCGAGGAGGTCGGTTTTGTCGGCGTGAAGGGATTCATAGGCGGCTTCGGGTCACGCATGCTCGGCTCATTCGGGGAACCGGCGATCAAGACGATGGTCGCGGAAAGCGTGAACGAGGCAATGCGACTTGAAAATGCGATGCGCCAGGTGCGGGCCAAGCGCACGCTGGTGATCCTTCACTACGCGCCGATTGCCGACACCGTCGCGGGAGAACCGCTGGAAATATTTCCGTTTCTGGGCTCTTCACGTCTGGCCGAAACGATCGATCGATTCCAGGTCAGTGCTGTCGTGCACGGTCATGCACATCGCGGTTCTTACGAAGGCCAAACGCCTGGCGGAGCCAAGGTCTACAACGTCGCCATGCATGTGGCCAAACCTGGCGGCCGCCCCTACGCCTTGCTGGAAATCTGATGCCAACGGCTTGCGCCGTCGATGCCCATTGGCCTGGACTCAGTTGGTGGCGTTGATCGACCTCGCCAACTCTTCCAGCTTGCGGGGATCGTTGCCGTGACGGCGCACCAGTTCGCGTGCCTGCCTTGACGGCAAATCGGTCGTGGCGGCCAGCTGTCGCACCTGCTGATCGTCGATGGCGACCTGCGGCAGTGTATGGTCGATATCTCCTGACTTGTCCTTCATCACGCTTCTCCTTGGTCGATTTCGACGACAACGGCTCGAAAATCCGACCGGTTCCGAACGATCTGCAACTTTTGCGCCGGCATCCGTGGGCGGACCAACGTGCGCCTGCCTTGAGGGCGCAACGATCTCGATGACTGGATTCTGCCAGGAACCATGCCACGGCGGACGAGTTGTTCCGACTGAACGGAGATAGTTAGATGCCACAGCCAAGACAGCCAGACCCAAATCGCGATATGCCCGTGCCGCCTCCAACATGGAAGCCGGAGCCGATCGAGGAACCCGAACCGGAAACGCTTCCGGACGAGACTCCGCTGCCCAACCCCGACGAGAATGAAGAGCCTCCCGTCCACGCATGAGACGGGAGTTTCTGCATCGCGGGGCAAGCGCGCAACCTCCCGAGGACTAACGATCTATCTCGCCAAACACGATGTCGAGCGACCCGATGATCGCGGCAACGTCGGCGATCATGTGCCCTCGAGACAGGAAATCCATCGCCTGCAGATGGGCGAAAGATGGCGCACGTATTTTGCACCGGTAAGGGACGTTGCCCCCGTCAGAAACCAGATAAACGCCGAATTCTCCCTTTGGCGCTTCAACCGCGGCGTAGACTTCTCCCGCCGGCACGCGATGCCCCTCGGTATAAAGTTTGAAATGCTGGATGGTCGCTTCCATAGAGCGTTTCATCGTGGCGCGCCGCGGCGGCGTGATCTTCTGGTTCGGAATCGCGACCGGCCCCTGGCCTTCGGGTGACCGCAGTTTTTCCAGGCATTGCTTCATGATCCGCACCGACTGGCGCATCTCCTCCATACGGACGAGATAACGGTCATAGCAGTCTCCGTTCTTGCCGACGGGGATGTCGAAATCCATGTCAGGGTAACATTCGTATGGCTGTGCCTTGCGCAAATCCCATGCCGCGCCCGATCCGCGTACCATCACGCCGGAAAACCCCCAGCGCCAGGCATCATCCAGCCCGATCACACCAACATCGACATTGCGCTGCTTGAAGATGCGGCTGCCGGTGAGCAGATCGTCGAGGTTGTCACAGACTTTGAGGAACGGATCGCAGAAAGCCCAGATGTCGTCGAGAAGCTTCGCAGGCAAATCCTGGTGCACGCCGCCGATTCTGAAGTAATTCGCATGCATGCGAGCGCCGGAGGCGCGCTCGTAAAAGACCATCAGCTTCTCGCGCTCCGCAAATCCCCAAAGCGGCGGCGTCAGGGCGCCGATATCCATGGCCTGGGTCGTGACATTGAGGAGATGCGACAGAAGCCGGCCAATTTCGCAAAAAAGAACACGGACAAGCTGCCCACGCTTTGGAACTGTTATGTCGAGCAGTTTTTCGGCGGCGAGGCAGAACGCATGCTCCTGGTTCATCGGCGCGACATAGTCGAGCCGATCGAAATAGGGCAGCGCTTGCAAATAGTTCTTGTGCTCTATGAGTTTTTCGGTGCCTCGATGGAGCAAGCCAATATGCGGATCGGCACGCTCGACGATCTCGCCGTCCAGTTCGAGCACCAACCGAAGAACACCATGGGCGGAGGGATGCTGTGGCCCGAAATTGATGGTGAAGTTGCGAACGGCGGCTTCGACCATTGCTGCTCTCCGCGACTGCATTTCGTCGATTCAGTGATGCGTATGGTTCGATGCCTCAAGTCGTCGTCTGAATGATCAGCGTCAGCGTGCCATCGCCATCTATGTTTGCAGCGACAACCTGCGAGGAATTGAGCCCATTCGCTCTCAAAGCCGACGTCGCCTGAGGTGAGGCATCGACGGAGCTTTGCAGGCGAAGCAAATCTTCGGCGCTGGTCTGGTTAATCACGGCATCGGCCTGCGCCTTGATTTCGTCCGGCAAATCCTCGACGGCGACAATGGCGACGCCGGTGAAATTCAAACCGGCAGAGCCTGGATCGGGCGGCGCCAGCTCCGGCTGCGCTTCGCCCTGCGGTGGCGTCACCTGGGGAAGCTGCGGTCCGATAGTTTGGGCGTAGACGGGCTGAATGGTGACCGCCCCGGAAAGCGCGACAGCTATCGTCAACATGCGCATGGTCGCTCCTTGCATTCTTCGAGGGAGATTTTGAAGAAACCCCCATGCTGAGCGATGGTTCCGCAAGGCCGGTCCCACCGGGCGATTTCGCCCCAACTCACCCCAGAGAGACGCCGAAAACCTGGCCAAGGCGTTCGTCACACGGCTGTCTCCAACCGGTTGGGCAGCTCCGTACGGAATCGTACCATCGATTGATCTGCACCTTGGACAGGATCAAAATGAAGCTGAGGTGACCATGGGAGGGAGCCGCATGAGCATCGCCAGATGGGCAATAAGACCTGTCGGTACCGCCAAGGCGTTTCTGGCAGAAGAGCTTCGAAGTGCGCGATACGGCGACATCGTTTCGGTCAAAGCGGCGATAGAGGCCGCTCGCAGGGACGCGCCTTATTTGCAGGATACAGATGATGAATTGATGGAGACGATCGTCGATCTGGCACGGGAACTGGGTCTGGCCGTCCTTTTTGACTCTCGCGATTGACCGATGAGCCATGGTCGATGCGATTTGGTACGAAATCGACAATTGGCTCATGGTCGAAAATGCGCAATCATTGGGAAATGGGACGACGGCTGGACGACAAACTCGATTGCAAGGCTTGTGGGACCATCCAAATGGACATTCCCGACGACGCCAACGAGTCGACGCCAATTCATTGCAGCAATTGCGGCGCCTTTCTCGGCGAATGGGGTGAATTGCAGGATGATTTCTACCGCCAGGCTCGCGGTACCGAAGCATTCGACTTGCGCAACGGAACCATTATCAAGAAGTAGCGCGCAACAATGCGCCCCCGGATGACACAGGTAAATCCACAGGGGGGTGGCAGATCTAACCGACGTCGATCACGACCATCAGCCCGCCGCCGCCCTTTTCCTCGACATTGTTGTTCGTCGTGTGATGCGGGATGTGGCAATGGATGAGCCACTTGCCGGGACGCCGTGCCTTCCAGACGACGTCATAGCGCTGTCCTGGCCCGACATTGATCGTATCGGCCAGAAAGCGCGCCGAGGGAGGAAGCGTCTCACCGTCACGAGCGACGACCTCGAAGGGTCCGCCATGGATATGCATGGGATGGACGAAGCCATTATTGGTGCCGATGAAACGCACCTTCAGCGTCTCGCCCACCTTCATGGGGATGGCGTCGGTTGCGGGATAGGCCTTGCCGTTGATGGTGAAGAAGTTCGGCATACCGCCTTCCATCGGCATCGAAGGATAGGTCAGTCCATCGCGCACCAGCCATTCCTGAAGTTCGATCACATAGTCGTGGTCAGCCTGAATCTCGTCGGCGGGATTGGCAGGGTCGATGATCAGCGCCCCATAGAGCCCCAGCGCCTGGGTACGGTCCGGCTTGGCATGCGGATGATAGAAATAGGTCCCGTGCTGGGTCGCGGTGAATTCGTAGGAATAGGATTGCCCAGGCTCGATCGGCGGCTGGGTGATCTCGGCGGGCCCATCCATCTGGTTCGGCAGGATCATGCCGTGCCAATGCACCGTGGTCTCCTCAGGCAGGTCATTGGTGACGTCGATGCGAACCTTATCGCCCTGGCGAATGTGGATGCGCGGACCGGGAATCTGGCCGTTGTAGGCATAGGCGTCGACCGCGACATTGGGCAGGATCTGCCAGCGGACCACTGAGGGCCTGAGGTCGAACACCTTGACGCCGTTCTCCAGGCGGAATGGCAGTTCCTGGTCGCCCTTGGCGGCAAGGCCATAGGATGCCGTGACGCGATGCGGATCGGTTGCAGCCATGTCACGCATGGCTTCCGCCGGCGTGTCGCGGCCCATGATCATGCCTTGCGGCATGATCGCCCCGCCGACGTCACGTGCCGAAAGCGTCAGGTTCAGCCAGTTCGCCGGTGCGGCCATGCCAATCGCCAGCGCCAGCACCGAGACCATGCCGAGGGCTGCTATCTGCGGCGTCGTGGCGTCCGTCTCCATCTGATGGCCGTTGCGTTTGGATTTGTGGGATGTGTTGGCGTGGCCTTGTCGTCGATCATCGCCGGCGCGGGCATGATGCGTAGCGTGCTGTTGCTGGGCGGTCGGCTCTCGACTGCTCATTTCGGCCGCCTGCGGGCGCTGCGTCATCAACCCGTGCTTCAGTCCGCGGGCGACCAGCCAGACATTGGCGGGATAAGCAAGTGTGAAGCCGGCAATGACGCCGATCGACATCACGCCCCAGAACAAGAGCTCGGTCGGCTCCATCGCGCGCATGTCGCGCCCCATCATCAGGAAGCTCATGACGGGCGCCATGCCGGCCATCATGAAATTCATCGAGATGAACTCGGGCAGGAAGCTCTTGCGCACATTCTCCCAGTAGGTGCCGCCCATCATCGATTTCATGAACAGCGACTGGAAGATGAACAGGCCGAAGGCGAAACCCGCCAGATATTCGACGATGAGGTCGAGCCACATCGGCAGGCCAAGCGTTGCCGTGATGACTGCCGCGAGAATGATGCCGGTCGCATCGCCGGCAACGCAGTGGATGGTCGAACCGACGCCCTGCTTCCACAGCGGCCTGGTGAAGTCTTCATACTCGCCCGGTCGTGGCTCCTTGTCTGCAAGCACATAAAGCAGCAGCCCCAATGGACCCATATAGAGGGTCACCAGGATGAAACCCCATTTCATCACCACCGGTTCGGGATTGTTGCGGTATTGATCGAAGCCGACATAGAGCGTCGAGGCGGCGGCAAGAGCGAACCAGACGGCAAGGAAATAGTCGATTGGCTGGATGAACATGGATGCATCCCGTCGCGGATCAGCGGCTTGTCACAAGCAGCCCCCGCCGATGAACGCAGCACGTGTGTTTATGATCCCGCCGGCCCAATCCGGTTGTGTCGAATTCTCCAGCCTGGCGCTCTTGTCGAAGCATTACGGCGCGGTAATTCCCTTGAAGGCGTGGGCGCTTCGCTGCCTCAACAGGAGCTGGCCATGAAACATCAAACACTCGACCAACTGCATGCCGTCGCCAAGATTGAATCGTCGGCTGCATATTCCGCAATGACACGAAATCAGCGCATAGAGCGCTGGGCTGAACTGCTGGAGCGTAATCCCGAGCGATGCCTTGGCGCGTTTGCAGGCACCGAACATCTGCACCCCGAAGCACGTGCAATGATGCGGGGCGAGGGAACCGCAATTTCGGTTGCTTTCGAAGATCCCGTGCTGCGCGCATCGGGTTTGAAAGACGATACCTACGGCGAGGCAAAGCGCTTTTTCGAGCTGAACGACTGGCAGTTGCACGACATCGTCTGCGATTGCCACGTCGGCTCAACCATGAAAGCGCGCTGGGCTGCGACGCGAGTCCGCTCAGCCGTCAGCGGCAGGTTCTTTGCGTGGTTGCGGCAAAGGATAATGCGCTGACCCAGTTGGGGATCGTCGTCGCCCGCTGCGGCTTACGATCCCCTGTCTTGCCGATTGGATGTCTTCCGATCGGATATCTTGCGATGCGGATCAACGCTTGTCCTGGTATAGCCGGTCGGTCGCCCGGTCGCTTTCCCTTCGTTCGGCGGGCCCACGCCGGCGGCGTGCGATAACGGCATAGGCCAACAGCACGATCAGCAACAATGGGCCGCCGGCAACGACGACCAACCACATGATATCTCCAAACATGGCGGCATCTCCTTTCCCAGACAACCGGCAAGGAGGAGAACCGTTCCGCGCAGCAGCAGGGTAATGCCACCTCGGTCATCAACTTACGGATTGCGTTCGTAGGTTCCGATGAGTTCTGCCTGCTCGAGCGAGTGTTTCTGCGCCTCCCGCCAGATGCGCTCGACGCCTGCGCTGGCCGGAATGGCAAGGCTCGGCGTGTCGAGCGCGGCCAGCCGGAAATGGTAATGGTGGACGCCATGTCCGACCGGGGGTTCAGGGCCGTCGTAATAGGCGTTGCCAAAATCGTTTGTTGCTTGCCTAAGGGCACCGGGACCTGGCTTGCCGCTTTCCGCCTCGGGAAGTTCCCTTGTCTCCGCGGAGATGTTGAACACCGCCCAATGACCAAACGTTCCGCTCGGCGCATCAGGATCCTGAACGACGAGAACGAGGCTTTTGGCGTCGTCCGGTACTCCAGACCATTTCAGCGGCGGCGATACGTTTTTGCCGTCTCGTGTATATCTTTCGGGAATTGGTCCGCCTTCGGCAAAGGCGGCGCTGCTGAGGGCAAGTGGCATGGTTCACTCCTTCCGGGGAAGTTGATCGCAGCGATGCCAACGGCATGCTATTTGTTGGTCCGCATCTTTTGTCTTGGATCGATCCCGCCAGCAGCGGTCGTGTCGTTCTCGACATCGCCTTCGACCGTGTTCTCGCCTTCAAGCTCGAACTCTTCGCCTTCCTTGATCGTTCCCTTGGAAGTCCCGATACCAGGATTGTTCGCCAAGTCGGCATCGCTGGGTTTTTTCCATTTCGGATGTTTGGTTCCGGTCATGAGAAAACTCCTTCGACGGGATTTCAGTTTAAAAATGCAAGCCAGATAACCGTTCCGGTTCCAGGGCTCTGCTTCATCGGCTCGCCGCGCGCGCCGGTTAGAGCCCGAATGGATAGGTGTCGGGAACGCCGGTTCTTGCATGCTCCGGGCCAAGCGGCGTCACTGCCGCGGTTTTGTCGAACCATAGGAACGCGTCGAACTGCTGGGGCAAGGAAGCGTCCGCATAGTGGCTGCCCAGCTCGGTTTCCGGCCGGTAGATTACCCCGATGAATCGCTCCAGCCTGCGTTCCAGCAGCCGCTCACGCAGCGTCTTGTCGCGCCCGAGGTCGAGCAGGAACCGCGACACGAGAGAATCGTGGCAAAGCCGTTCGTAGCTGTCGGCGTGCGACGCGCGAACCTGCTTCACCTCCATTTCGCCATCCCAGTCGCTTGCGGCCGCTACAGTGCCGGAATGCGTGCCCATACCGACTAGCGCTGCCTCATCGCCGAAACGCTGCCGGCAGAGCTGACCGATGTTCAGTTCGTCCCTGACGACACCCATCTCGGTAAAGCGGGCATCGCCGATATGGGAATTGTGCGCCCACACCACCGCCTTGGAGTTGGGGCCGCCGGCGTCCAACAAATGTTCCAAGGTCTCGAACATATGGGTGTCGCGCAGGTTCCAGGACTCCGCACCGCCATAGTACATGATCCGGTAGTAGTGTTCGGCGGACGCGATCAGCCGGGCATTCTGACTGGCGTCGAGAAAGTCGGTTCCGTCCTGTTTTGCATAATCGAGTTGTCTGGCGAGCAAGTCCCGGCATTGTTCCAGCACGGCTTTCTCGCATTTTTTATAGCCGGCGGTGAGCACCGCACGGCCGTAGGTAGACGGTTCGTGTTGCCAGGGCGTCAGGCAACCATACCGTTCGCGTGCAATCTTGGCTGCCTGGGGATCGACCCGGTCGAGATAGTCGAGGACCGCGCCTATGGACCCGCTCATATTGTAGATGTCCAGGCCGTAGAACCCTGCTTGCTCCGAAGGTTCTAGCTTCTCGTTGCGACGGCGCATCCAGTCGGAGAAGGCCGCGACATCGGTGTTGCGCCACATCCACGTCGGAAACCGCTGGAATGGCGCACCGGCGCCTGTTCGCGGCCGACGATGGCGAACGTAGCGGTCGATCGCCGCCGCATCGGGCCAGTCCGCCTCGACCGCGACGATGGTGAAGCCGTGCCGTTCGATAAGCCTGCGGGTGATCGCCGCGCGCGCCCTGTAGAACTCGGACGTGCCATGGCTTGCCTCGCCAAGCAGAACGACGCGCCGGTCGGCGAACCGGTCGAACAATGCGCCGAAGGCCGGATCGTCGAAATCGGGCAGCGGTTCAGCCGCGGCCGCGATCATATCGGGCAGGCTGATTGGATGCGGATGTCGAAGTGGACGACCGACCTTGGTGACGGTGCCGTTTTCCGACCAACCCTGCTCGCCGATGAGAGGGACGAAGCGCACGCCGCCGAAATCCTCCTCGCTGTAGGTTGCGGCACCTGTCCGGGTGACTTTGAGCAGGCGTTGCAAATCGGGGTCGTCGCCGACCGGAATGACGAGCCTGCCGCCGACATCGAGTTGCTCCTGAAGGGCGAGCGGTGCGCCGGGACCGCTGGCTGTCACCACGATGGCATCGAACGGCGCCGCCTGCGGCCAGCCCTTGGTGCCATCGCCTGTCCGGACCTCGATGTTTCGATAGCCGAGTTTTTCAAACCGCCGTTTCGCCGTTTCTGCCAAACCGGGATGACGCTCTATGGTGTAGACCTGTTCGACGATCCGGCTCATCACCGCGGCGGCGTAACCCGAGCCGGTGCCGATTTCGAGCACGTGGTCACCCGGTTTGACGTCCGCCATTTCGATCATGAATGCGACGATGTAGGGTTGCGATATGGTCTGGCCGTCGGCGATCGGCAGCGGCGTGTCTTCATAAGCAAATTCCTCGAAACCGGGTTCTACGAAGGCCTCGCGTGGAACTTCGCGCATCGCCTGCAGAATTTCACGGTCATGGATGCCACGCCGGCCGACGTGGATATTGACCATTCGATCACGGGCACGAGGAAGATCGAGCATTTTTTAGCTCCCTTTGGTGCAACGCTTCGAGGTTGTCCTTCGCGGTAGCTGCCTTGAACCTGGCCTTCGCGATTCCAGTTTCTAACCGCTGGAGGACTTCAAGGTTCCCGCCTATTTGCGGACAGAGCCGCTCGCTCCAGCGGGATAGCGACCTCTCTTGGCCGCTCGGGTCGCGACACTGTCCCGGACGGCGGCAGTCGGGGGTTGCTCAAGCGCAAAGATGCCCCAGTTATCACCAGCGAACCGAAAGCTGGAGATGTCGATGAACGACAAGGCTGCCGCGACGCCGCAGGCTATCGGCCACGAACGGATCGACCTCATGGACCGTTACTGGCGCGCCGCGAATTACATCTCGGTCGGCCAGATCTATCTGCTCGACAATCCGCTGTTGCGCGAACCGTTGAAGGCCGAGCACGTCAAGCCTCGGTTACTTGGCCATTGGGGCACGACGCCGGGCCTGAATTTTCTCTACCTGCATCTGAACCGCGTTATCCGCGAACGCGACCTCGATGTTCTGTTTATCTGCGGCCCGGGCCATGGCGGTCCCGCAATGGTCGCCAACACATGGCTCGAGGGCACCTATAGCGAGATCTATCCCGATATCGGGCAGGGCGAAGACGGCCTCAGGAAACTGTTCCGGCAGTTTTCCTTTCCCGGTGGCGTGCCAAGCCATGCCGCGCCCGAGACGCCAGGCTCCATCCATGAGGGCGGCGAATTGGGATATGCATTGGTTCATGCCTTCGGTGCGGCCTTCGACAATCCGGGTCTGGTGGTTGCCTGCGTCGTTGGTGACGGCGAAGCCGAGACCGGTCCGCTGGCGGCGGCATGGCATTCCAACAAGTTCCTGAACCCAGCGTCGGACGGCGCCGTCCTGCCGATCCTGCATCTAAACGGCTACAAGATCGCCAATCCGACGATCCTCGGCCGCATGGACGATCAGGAATTGCGAGACCTTTTCGCCGGCTATGGCTACGAACCGTTCTTCGTCGAAGGCCACGAGCCGCTTGCCATGCACCGGTCCATGGCCGCGACGCTCGACACGGTGCTCGATCGCATCCGTTCCATTCAGGAGCAGGCACGGGCGCCGGGATGGCATGGTCAACGCCCGAAATGGCCGATGATCGTGCTGCGCAGCCCCAAGGGATGGACCGGGCCGAAGGAGGTCGATGGCGAAAAAGTCGAGGGTTTCTGGCGCTCGCATCAAGTGCCGGTATCGAACGCTCGAGGGAATGAGGAGCACCGCAAGATCCTCGAAAACTGGATGCGAAGCTACGAACCGGGAGAGCTGTTCGACGAAAGCGGGCACCTGTTGCCGGAGCTTGCGGCACTTGCCCCGACAGGGACAAGGCGCATGGGCGCAAGCCCGTACGCAAATGGCGGCCTGCTGAAGCGCGATCTGATGCTTCCAGATTGGAAAAGCCTGGCCCTGGAAGTGCCGCGTCCAGGTGGCGTCATTGCCGAGGCGACGCGGATTTGCGGAAGCTATCTTCGCGAGGTGTTCCGCCTCAATGCCGAGGCGCGAAACTTCCGCCTGATGGGGCCGGACGAGACATCCTCCAACCGCCTCGACGACGTGTTCGAGGTCACCGATCGGATCTGGATGGAGCGCATCGAGCCCTATGACGTCCATCTTTCCCGTGATGGTCGCGTCATGGAAGTGCTGAGCGAGCATCTCTGCCAGGGCTGGCTTGAAGGCTATCTGCTCACCGGCCGCCATGGCCTGTTTTCATGCTATGAGGCCTTCATTCATATCGTCGATTCGATGGTCAACCAGCATGCCAAATGGCTGAAGACCTCCGGCGAGCTCGCTTGGCGCAAGCCGATCGCCTCGCTCAATTACCTTTTGACCTCGCATGTCTGGCGGCAGGATCACAATGGTTTCAGCCATCAGGATCCGGGCTTTGCCGATCTGGTCGCCAACAAGAAGGCCGACACGGTAAGGCTCTATTTCCCGCCGGACGCCAACACCCTGTTGTGGATCACCGATCATTGCCTGAGAACCTATAACCGCATCAATGTCATCACCGCCGGCAAGCAGCCGGGACCGCAATGGCTGTCCATTGAAGAAGCCGGAGCGCATTGCAAAGCTGGAGCGGGCATCTGGGAATGGGCCGGCACGGTTGCTCAGCACGAGGAGCCCGATGTGGTCATGGCCTGCGCCGGCGATGTGCCGACCCTGGAAACACTGGCCGCGACAGACATTCTGCGCTCCGCGATCCCCGACCTGAAAATCCGCGTCGTCAATGTTGTCGATCTGATGACATTGCAGTCGAACACGGAGCATCCGCACGGCCTGCCCGACGGGGACTTCGACGCGTTGTTCACGAAAACACGGCCCGTCATCTTCGCCTATCACGGCTATCCCTATCTCATTCATCGCCTGACATACCGCCGCGCCAACCATGACAACATGCATGTGCATGGCTTCCGCGAGGAGGGCACCACGACGACGCCATTCGACATGGTGGTGCTCAATGAACTCGACCGCTACCATCTCGCGCTCGCCGCCATCGAACGCGTGCCGGGACTGGCCGAAAGGGCCGAAGGGCTTGCCGGCGAACTCCACGGCAGGTTGGCGAAGCACAAGGCCTATGTGCGCGAGCACGGCGAAGACATGCCCGAAATCCAGAAATGGAGCTGGCCCGACAAAGCCGCGACAAAGGGGCGCCAATGACGCGTCGGTCGATCCTGGCGCTGAATGCCGGCTCGTCCAGCATCAAGTTCGCGCTTTACGATCTTGTCTCATCACGGGATATGCAACTCGTTTCACGCGGCACGCTGGACCTGGGCGACAAACCCACACTGCGCGCAAAAGCGGCCGACGGAACGGTGCAGTGCGATCGTCCGCTCACCGCCGACAAGCGGCGTGACGCGGCCATAGGCGAGATGCTGAATTGGGTGCAGGGCGAAATTGGGGAAAGAAACCTGATCTGCGCCGGCCATCGCATCGTGCATGGCGGAAGCGAGTTCATCGAACCTGTCCGTCTGACCCCAGACATCATCGACGCCATCGACAAACTTACGCCGCTTGCTCCGCTGCATCAGCCTCGCAGTCTCGCGCCCGTCCGTGCAATAGCCGCCTTGCAACCGGACCTGCCACAGGTTGGCTGTTTCGACACCGCTTTCCACCAGACGATCGATCCGCTCGTGCGGCGCTTTGCCCTTCCGCGCCAGTATGAAGAGCAAGGCTTGCGCCGCTACGGGTTCCACGGTCTCTCCTATGAATACATCGCCGGGCGGCTCAGCGAGATATCGCCAATTTTCGCGGCGAAACACACGATCGTCGCCCATCTCGGCAATGGGGCAAGTCTTTGCGCCCTGCACGGGGGCAAAAGCATCGATACCACGATGGGTTTTTCGGCCCTGGATGGCCTCGTCATGGGCACGCGGTGCGGCGCCATCGATCCCGGCGTGCTGTTGTATTTCCTGCTGGAAAGAGGCATCGCGGCGGAAGAACTGCAGGCGATGCTCTACGAGAAGTCGGGCCTGCTCGGCGTATCCGGTATTTCCGGCGACATGAGGACGCTCGAAGCGAGCAATGATCCTCGCGCGCAAGAGGCGATGGCGCTTTTCGCCTTTCGCGCCGCGAGAGAGGCCGCGGCGCTTGCAAACACGATGGGTGGCCTTGAATGCCTGGTGTTCACCGCCGGCATCGGCGAACGGTCCGCGACCATCCGCAAGGCCATATGCGAAAAATTGACCTGGCTTGGCGTGGTGCTTGAAGATCGCGCCAACAACACCCACGCCGAGATCCTCAGTCGTCCCGAGAGCAAGGTGGAAGTACGGGTGATTGCGACCGATGAGGAAAGTGTCGTTGCACGTCACATCCGCATGGTGATGCAAGCCTGAACGCTCGCCTCGGCATCGGAAAATCGGCTGTCGATTCGGCCCGATGAAAGCGCGGGCAAGGGTATTCCCTGTACGAAAATTACCAAGCAAGCGGTCGGGGGAACCAACTGCCCATAGAAATATTGTGCGAGCAATCCCGGCTAACCCCGAGATCGTCGGCGGATGATCAGGCCGACAGCCTTACTTCAGGCATTGGCTGAGGAATCCATGTTTACGGACGACGTTGCGGTGAGGCGCCTGAAAATCCTGGTCGAGCAATATGTCGAGACACGCAAGAAACGCCACGATGTGATCTCTACCGCCAAGGCCGGGACCGCAATTCGAGAGGTGATGCCAAGTTGCCCGGTTTCCGGAAAGGCCTTCGATGATCTGATAGCGGCCTGCGCCATCGAGCATGGCCTCGCTGTGCTCTTCGACAATCCGGGGACATCAGGCACTGAAGTCTGAGGCAGGCGCTTCCGATGCCACCGTCGCGATGAGCAGGAGTTCAGTCGGCATGTCCAGGTACTTTTTCGACCTTCGAGATGAGAGCGGAAGCTTGCAGGAGGATCCCGAGGGCCAGGAATTTTCTGATCTCGCGAGCGCTGAGGAAAACGCGATGGCGTCGGCGAAGGAAATCCTTGCCGAAGAGCTGCTGCATGGCAGGCCGCTGCGTACCGGATTGACCTTCGAGATTTTTGACGAGAACCGCAACCTGGTGCTGCGCTTTCCTTTTGCGCTCGCGGCCGAAAAGGCCGGGGCACCCCCTTAATCCCGAATTGCCTGGCCGATCACCTGCAAGGGCCATACAGGTCGCCTCATGCGGATCCTATCCTTCCGCCTTGAAGTTTCTGGCTTCCTTCTCGACCTTGGGGTTGTCCTTGCCATGCTTTTGCATGAGCTCCTTGGCCTGCTTGGGTGAGACGTCGGTGGTCTCTGCCAAGCGCAATGCCTTCTTGTCCTTGCTTTCGGTCTTCTGCCTCTTGGCCGTCATGGCTCTTGAACTCCCTTGAAGCCTTTTCCGATCGATCTTTGCCGGTGCGAACACCTGAGCATGTCCAGATGAACACTGTCGTTGCCTGGCTTGCTTCGACGACGAGACGTCAACGAGACGATGCCGGTCAGGTTCCGTGCATCGCCTGCTCATGTCCAAACTTGTCACGCCACGCGGCGGTACCGATGGCGGTCGCGGATGAACTCATTGAAGAAGCGGCCTTTTGAGGAAGCTTTGGTGAAAGCGGCATAAGTTGCCGGTGCAACATCCTCATATTCGTAGCGTCTGCCGCTCGGCACAAACCAGACCGACAGGATCCTGGTGGCGGGATCGTATTGCGCATTTCGGATCACGGTCGATGGCATGGTCGCACCCGACAGGTCTGCCCGAATAACCCGTTAGCGATCGTCAGGTTCCGCCGATCCTGGCGTCACGCACCGCGACTACCGGTCGCGCGGGTTGCCGAACTTCGGGTCGCGCTTCCTTGAATATCGGTCGATGCGTGGCAGGCTGTCATCAAACTCGATCCACGGCAGCCTCAGGTCCCAATAGGCATGGGCTTGCGGCCGAAACCCTTCAGGGTTGTCAAAGAAGCCGATCGTCACATAGAACTCGTCCGGCAGGCCTTCGTCGCTATAGCCTATCGAGCTTCCACAGTCTGGGCAGAACGTGCGGGTGACGCCTGGCGTTTCGGAAAAGGCCTTCGGCGTCCCTCTAAGGAGCTGAAATTGCTTCGGCCGGTAACCAACCCAGATCGTCAGCGGACTTCCGATGGCCCGGCGGCAATCGTCGTCGTGATCGTAGCATATCCAGAAAGGCTCTCCGTCCAGGGCTGCGGCGATCCCTCCGCAGAAGCAGGCTCCGGTTTCGCGCCGCATCGTCTGTCCACCCTGTTGCGCCTAAGAGAGAGCGGCCGAGTGGCCGCTCCCGTTCAAGGTGAAGTCCTTGAAATCATGCATCGTGATGCTCGGGCATGCTCTTGAGCTGATCCTTGGTCCAGTTCGTCACCGCGTGAACGTCGCCGTCTTCATCGCGCATGAATTCCAACTGGCTTGCGGGAACGGCCACCGGCTTGGCGCCAATGCCGAGAAAGCCGCCGACATCGATGACGACCTGACTGGCGGCTCCTGAGCCGTGCACATGCGAAACGCTGCCGACTTTGTTGTCGTCTGCGTCGTAAATCGTGGCGTCTTCGAGAATGTCTGGTGTCAGTTCGGTGCTTGTGAGGCGTACGTGGTTGGTGTGATCCATCTTTCGAGACTCCTGTTGGGTGGAATATTTGAACCTCTCAGCCGAGCAATCGTTCCGAACAATTCCGGGGGCGACGGACGGACGACGCAAGGACGCTAGAAGCCTCAACTCAGCCTCCGTCCGAATTGACTCGCAAAGCTCCGTACGGAAGCGTACAAAAGGAAATCGTCAGCAGCACAGTTGGGGCGCTGACGCTTGGGAGTGACCATCGCTCTTGCCCATCACGAGGCATGGTGTTGCACGGCGAAGGAGCCCGAGCACCCCGGTCTGCCAGTGGGCGCGATGACCGCGCTGGCGCGGGATACAGGCGCCACTGAACAACAGATACGCGAAATCATATCGCTCCTCGGGTTCGATCGCGCCTCTATCCTGCGGGAGGCTCGTTTGCTGGCGAAAGATAGTCAGCCAACAAGGCCTTCGAGTCTTCAGCAGTAACTGTCGGTTTCATACCAACGCGCCCGCCCGTCTAGTGCTGCGCGAGACGAAGTCTATGGTTCGTTACCGTCCGCTCGTTCGACGGGCGCGGCCGGCTAAGAGATCCCAGTGCTCTTGCCCAAGGGAAAAGAGTCTCGTGGATTACCAGACACTGCAAGCCAAGAGCGAATTGCTTCGCCGGATGAGCGCGGACGATTTCGCGCGGCTACGTCCGCATCTGGTGAGTGTTTTTCTTGAGTTGCGCGCGCCGCTGGAGACCGCGGGGCAGAAGATCGAAGCCGTCTATTTTCTGGAAAGCGGGCTGGCCTCGGTAGTGGCGAGGACTTCGCCTGCGACCGAAGCCGAAGTCGGAATCATCGGGTTCGAAGGAATGACCGGTTCGGCCCTGGTCATGGGGGACGACCAGGCCAACTTTGATTGTTACGTCCAGTCGACATGCGAGGCTCTCCGGATAGAGGCTGTCCCCTTCGTCGAAGCCCTGGAGGACAGCCCTACATTGCGGTCGTTCCTGTTGCGCTATGTCCAATATTTCCATGTTCAGACAAGCTATACGGCATCGATCAACGCGCGGCAGAGCCTGGAAGTTCGACTGGCAAGATGGCTTTTGATGTGCAGCGACCGCACTGTCGGCGACAGGCTTATGATAACCCATGAATTTCTGTCCATCATGCTTGGTGTGAGGCGTCCGGGGGTTACCGTCGGCCTCCAGATGATCGAAAGTTATGGTTATATCCGAGCGCGCCGCGGAGAGATTACGATCCGCGATCGAGACGGTCTCATGACGTTGGCGCGAGATTCTTACGGTCCACCCGAAACCCAGTACCGCCGGCTGGTCGGAGATTTGGGCTCGAAGCATCCCGCGAGGCAGGAGCGGCCTCTCGTTTGAGCGCGCCGGGCCAACGGAGGCTTCTCCGCCACTGAGCCGACAACAGGACATTTCGAGTGGCCGGCGCGATGATGCCGGTGAGACACCGTTGCCTAAACCCGCGCCGGCCACTGCGGCATGTTTTGGGGATGCCGCGTTGCCAATCTAGTTGCCGACAAGCAACTGGCAACGAAGGCTCACGGTTTGGTAAGAACCGTACGTACATGCACGCAACTCCCTCGGTCGCGTTCAAGGCATGCTCGCGAAATCCTGAGTTGAATACAGTCCCTCGATAAAGTCCGGATTGGCAGGCCCTGTCCGTCGTTGGGGTGACGTCCGCAGGGTGGGTGCAGATTGGCTGGCCAGGTTCCGATATTGCCAGGCGGGCTGGCCTTCACCATCTTAGCTGGGATGGCGACACCCAAATCGAAAACACTCGACTCCGGCTCATCCGGGCTTCAGCACGATCTCTTTGGTGCTGCCGACGACCTGCCGGAAGGTTTCTTCTATCAGCCCGAGTTGATCACGGCGCAAGAAGAAACGGAACTCGCCCGGCATCTGGAAGGCCTGCCGTTCGAGGCGTTCGATTTCCATGGCCATCTGGCAAACCGGCGCGTCGTCGGTTTTGGCCTGCGTTACGACTACGACAGACGCCAGGTCGTCGAGGCGCCGCCGATCCCTGACTTCCTGCTGTCCCTGCGCGACAAGATCGCAGCGTTGGCAGGCCGGCCCGCCAACGCCTTCGCGCAAGTGTTGATCAACGAATACCGGCCCGGCGCCGGCATCGGCTGGCATCGAGACAAGCCTCATTTCGAAGACGTTGCGGGTGTTTCGTTGCTGGCGCCTTGCAGCTTCCGGCTCCGGCGGAAGAATGGCACCAAATGGGACCGCCGGACCATCGTCGTCGAACCAAGGTCGGCGTATCTCATGACCGGACCATCGCGCATGGAATGGGAGCACAGCATTCCGGCGGTTGACCTGCACCGCTACTCGATCACCTTGAGGACATTGCGCGCCAACTCCGCATGAGCATCGCGCGCCGAGCCGTTCTGTCGCATTGCCAGCGCCATCACGAGTTCTTGAACGCAAAACGGTTCCGGGAACCTCCCAACCACAAGTTGGTTTGGAGGACAGGTACAGCTTCAAAGGTGGAGAATGTCCATGGCCCGTGCCCGATCCGTGTTGGTGGCAGCCAGGCGTCCGTTCCATAAAACGCCGATGGCGGTCGCAAACGCATGTTTCGTCGGCACATTGCTGACCGACGTTGCCTATTGGCGAAGCGCTGAAATGATGTGGGCAGATTTTTCCGCCTGGCTGCTCCTTGCCGGCCTGGTTGTAGGCGTGCTCGCGGTCCTTGCAGCACTTGTCGATTTGTCTACCGGCCGAATTGCCCGTCAAGCCGGGCCTGCATGGCCATATCTCCTTGGCAGCCTCGTCGTGCTCGTCATATCGCTCTTCAACGCACTGGTGCACAGCCGTGATGCCTGGACCTCGGTCGTGCCGACGGGGCTCATCCTGTCCGCCGTCGCCGTGATCGTTATCCTCTTGCTGGGACTGCTGGGATGGAGCTCCGGTCGCACTCACGTGGAGGTGGTCGAATGAATGTCTCCGCCAGACATATCCGGCGTATCGCGAGCCTCGGTCTGCTGTTCGGATCGATTTTGGCGCTGCCCGCATGCAGCGATAACGAACCGGATCCCACCGATCAGGTCGGAGCAAACCCGACGCTGCCTGAACCTATTCAGTATCTGGTGCCGCCCATGCATGTCGCGTCGGTCGTCGGTTGGAAACAAGACGAGAAGCCGACCGTCGCCAAGGGTTTGCAAATCCAGGCCTTTGCCAAGGGCTTGAGGCATCCGCGCTCGCTTTACACATTGCCGAATGGTGACGTTCTGGTGGTCGAATCCGTGGCGCCGCCCGGTGCCGCGATCAAGCGGCCGAAAGACCTGATCATGGGCTGGATCGAGTCGATGGCGACCTCGGGCGGCGGCACCGAAGGAAGCAACCGTATCACCCTGCTGCGGGATACGAACGGCGATGGTCTGCCCGATGTCCAGGAGGTCTTCCTCGATCATCTCAATTCGCCCTTTGGCGTGGCCCTGGTCGGCAACGATCTCTACGTCGCCAACACCGACGCCATCGTGCGTTATCCCTACACGTCGGGCGACACCAAGATCACCGCGCCGGGCGCCGTGCTGACGCCATTGCCCGGCGGACCTATCGATCACCACTGGACAAAGTCTCTCGTGGCCAGCCCCGACGGGTCTCGGCTGTATGTCGGCATCGGATCCAACAGCAACATCACCGAGAACGGCATCCAGGCGGAAAAGGACCGGGCCGCCATCTGGGAAGTCGACAGGGCCACTGGCCGCTATCGTATTTTCGCGAGCGGCCTGCGCAATCCCAACGGGCTGAGTTGGGAGCCGCAGAGCGGCGCGCTGTGGGCTGTGATCAACGAGCGCGACGAGCTCGGTCCTAATCTGGTTCCCGACTACATGACCTCGGTCAAGGACGGCGCGTTCTATGGTTGGCCGTACAGCTACTATGGTCAGCATGTCGACCCGCGCGTGATGCCGCAGCGGCCGGACCTCGTCGCCAAGGCGATCCCTCCCGCCTATGCCTTGAGTTCCCACGTCGCACCTCTGGGCTTGACGTTCTACACTGGAACCAACCTGCCGGAGCTCTATCGCAACGGCGCCTTTGTTGGCGAGCATGGTAGCTGGAACCGCAAGAGCTTCAACGGCTACAAGGTCGTTTTCGTGCCGTTCAAAGACGGTCATCCAGATGGCAAGCCGCAGGACGTCGTCACCGGTTTCCTCGGCAAGGACAACAAGGCGCACGGGCGGCCCGTCGGCGTTGCCGTCGACAAATCCGGCGCGCTGCTGATCGCCGACGATGTCGGGAACACGGTCTGGCGCGTAACTTCCACGAGCCAGTAGGCACCTGCATAACGCTGATCGCTTCACTATCTCGGTGCGAATTCCACCAGCGCCTTGACGAATTCTGCCGGTGCCTCGATCGGCAGGAATTCGCCGCAGTTGGCGATCATGTGACCTTGCAGGTTCTTTGCGCCAGACATCCTCAGACCTTCGAGGTAATCGTCGATCGATCCAAAATCCGCGTCGCCGCGGATATAGAGGATCGGAACTTCGATGCGCGCCGGGGCATTGGCCTCGGCATCCTGCTTGAACGCGCGATACCAATCAAAACCGGCCTTAAGTGCCTCCGGCCTCGCATAGGCCTGCGTCAACGTCTCCCGCATTTCATTGGTCAATGCTTCGGGACGGCCGGCGAGCAGATCGAAGAAAAAATCGAAGTAGGCGCGTTGATGGCCCGTCACCAGCAACTCCGGCAACTCAGGCACCGCATGAAACGCAAAGTGCCAGATGCCCGGGTTTGCGACTACCTTCGTCCATGGATGAAGGCCGGGGATAACCGTATTCATCGGCACCGCGCCGACGATGCGACCGCCATGATGGCGAGCAGCAGCGAAGGCAATCATGCCGCCCACATCGAAGCCTGCAACGACGATGGATTTGGCCCCAAGCGCCTCGGCGGCTGAAATCACAATACCGGCAAGAACCTTCTTTTCCGCCGACGGCGGAGTGCCACGCGATTCACCGATCTCCGGAAGATCGAAAGCCAGCGTAAAGTACCGTGTGCCGAGTTCATCGATCACGCCATCATAGATTTTCCGGGAATGGGGCCAGCCGTGCAGAAGGATCAAGGCCGGTCGGCGCGGATCGCCGGCCGTGGATACCGCCAGCTGCATATCGCCTGCTTCGAGGGTCTGGACGAGCATCGTCTATCCATTTTCGGGAACTCAGAAGAAAACGAAGAGCGAACGAATAGGTTGCCCCACCAGTTCAGTCTGCGTCGCTCGCCGCTGTCCGTTCTCCAACGTCTGTGCTCAAGGACCAGCCCGCTTTCTGAGCCGGCTCGACCGTCACCAAGTAGGAGGAGGGGGCCATCCACCGGCCCTGTTGGTCCGCCTGCGGAACAAGCATTTAACCCTGGCGTTAGAATGCCGGGCGATCCCGCAACGGGCGAATGGGCAGTCGCGAAGTCGTCGCGGCGGTTTGCAATTAGGACAATGCAGGGAGATTCACATGCCGCTTACGGCCTTCGCACTCAATTGCTCGCTCAAAGCTTCGAACGACAGGGAAAAATCCTCCACCGATCGGTTGCTCGCCGATGTCCTGGCGGCGTTGATGCAATACGATGTGAAGGGCGAGATCGTGCGTGCGCTCAGCCACGATATCAAGCCCGGCGTGCTCTCCGACATGGGCGAGGGCGACGATTGGCCGAAACTCAGAAAGAAGATACTGGCGGCCGACATCTTCGTGCTCGGGCTTCCGATCTGGCTTGGCCAGCCCTCGAGTGTGGCCAAGCGCGTCCTGGAGCGGATGGATGCCTTTCTCGAGGAGACGGATGACAGAGGGCGAATGCCGGCAGCAGGAAAGGTGGCCCTGGTGGCCATCGTCGGTAATGAGGACGGTGCGCATCACTGCCACGCGGAATGCTTTCAGGCATTGAACGATGTCGGCTTCACCATCCCGGCCAATGGCGGGGTCTACTGGGTTGGCGAGGCGATGGAGGACGTCAACTATGTCGACCTGCCGGCAACTCCGGAAAAAGTCTCGGGTGCGATCGAAATGGCAGCCTCAAACGCCGCCCATCTCGCTGGATTGCTGAAAGACCGGGGCTACTCGGGCGTCTCGGGATGACCTTTGTTCGCCTAAACAACTTTGAGCGGCCAGACCTTGCAGCGTCGATGAGGTCTCAATCGGGAACAGGAAGGCTTGTAGCGAGTTCATATTCTCATCAGCCGGCGACCGCCGCTCCGTCTACACGGCGCGAAGCCGCAAACAGGAGAGCAAGTCATGGGTCTCGGCACAATTCTTATCATCATTCTGATTATCGCATTGCTTGGCGGCTTTAGTGGACTTGGCGGCGGGCCATTCTACGGCACCGGCTATTACGGGGGCGGCGGCCTCGGTCTTCTGCTGCTTATAGTCATAATCCTGGTCGTGCTCGGGCGTCTCTAGCCGAGTCCGCCATGCGGTGGCAGATTGTATCACCTGCCGCTTGCGGTTCTCTTCGGAGTTGCTTTGAATCCATAGCAGTCCGGCAATGACGGTCCGCCCTCTGGAGGGCGGACCACCCGTCGGACATATCAGGTCAAAATCAGCACGATCTTGAACGTATCCGGATCAACGATGACGATCCGACCGTCCGCAAGCACGAAATACTCGTAGCTTTCGTAAGCGGGAACGATCTTGACGATACGAGCCGGCAGCCGATGCAGCCTGACCTTGTGCCGCGGAACTTCGACGCCGACGCTGATGTCAAAATTGACATTGGACACAGGCTCGACCTTCGTCTCCCGGATGATCTGAGTGACTTGGGTTTTCTGCTCCACCGTCACGTTGTTGATGGAACCGGTCGACGTCGTATCCTGTGTCGAGGCCTTGCCCTGGGCCTGCTGGTCGGTGATGGTGCCGGCCTTGCCCTGAGCCTGCTCGTCGGTCTGCATCTTGGTCTTGCCCTGGGCCTGCTGGTCGGTGGTGGTGCCGG